>DASRCT010000071.1:0-33375 GCA_035652975.1 Bryobacteraceae bacterium
TTTCTCACACGGCTGGCGAAGGAAAGCGGCATTGAGACGCCCACGCGGGAGCAGTTGGCGAAGCTGGATCGCAAACGGCCCAAGAAAGGTTCCAACGATGATTGGACGCATCCGCACGATCCGGACGCGCGCATCACCAAGATGAAAGACGGCCGCACGCATCTGGCTCACAAGGCCGAGCACGCCGTCGACATGGAGACCGGAGCGATTGTCGCGGTCACGCTGCACGGCGCAGATGTTGGCGATACGCAAACGATTGCGGAGACGGTAGCCGAAGCTGGCGAGCGCATCGCCACGGTGGTCGCCGAGGTCGGCAGGGACGAAGTGGTGAACGAAGTCTGCGCGGACGGGCCACGCGAAGTGGTCACCGACAAGGGTTATCACAGCCGTAAGGTGGTGAGTGAGTTGAGCGAGTGGGGCGTGCGCACGTATTGTTCGGAGCCGAATCGCGGCCGGCAGCGGTGGAGCAAACAAGAGCGGGAACAGGCGGCGGTGTACGAAAACCGGCGGCGCATTCGTGGGGAGAGAGGTCTCCGGCTATTGCGGCAACGCGGCGAGAAGCTGGAACGATGGAATCAGCACTTGTATGATCGCGGCGGGATGCGGCGTGTGCATTTGCGCGGTCGGGAAAATATTCTCAAACGGCTGATGGTGCACTCGGGTGCGGCCAATCTCGGGTTGCTGATGCGCAAACTTTTCGGAAAAGGCACGCCGCGCGGCCTTCGAGGAGCATTTTCAGCGAAGATTTCGGCTGTGGAAGCTTCCAGACGCCTCTGGTTTCCCCCAGCAGTTCTCCTCGGGAATCTCGGCGGCTGGTTGATTGGGGCCAGATCGCCTCAAGCAATTTTCGCCGCGACGTGAAAACAGCCCGTTTCACCTCGCGCTGCTAGGGCTTCGCCTCGAAAATGAGATTGAATGGCGTTTGCGCAGCGCGCCGGAATCGCGTGAAACCGCCCGACGTGACCACCTCGCGCAGCTTCTGCTCGCCCGCCTGGGCGCCCAGCGCCGCGCCGACCTCCTGCGAGATGGATGCGGGCACGCACAGCATCGTCGACGCGGAATAGAAAATTCGCCCCACCGGGTTGTGATTCGCTTCCGGCGTATCTTCGGCATAGGGCTCCACGATCATCCAGACGCCTTCGGGTTTGAGCGCCTGTCGCACGTGCGCCGCCGCGCCCACCGGGTCGCCCATGTCGTGCAGACAATCAAAAAACGCGACGAAGTCGTAATCGCGTCCTGGAAATTTCTTGGCCATGGCCACTTCAAAGTGAATGCGGTCCGCCACCCCGGCCTGCCGGGCGGCATCGCGCGCGAGTTCGATCGAGCGGTCGTGATAGTCGAAGCCGTAGAAGGTCGAATTCGGATAAGCCTTCGCCATCAGGATGGTGGATGCGCCCAGCCCGCAACCCACGTCCGCCACCTTCGCGCCGCTCCGCAGCCGCTCTTCAACGCCCTCCAGCGCCGGAATCCAACTGCTGATCAGGTTCGCATTGTAGTTCGGTCGGAAGAACCGCTCGGTGCCGCGAAACAGATCGTGGTGGTGCTCGTGCCAGCCTACGCCTTTGCCCGTGCGGAATGCTTCCTCGATCTTTGGCGCGTCGTGATAACAGGCCGACAGGATCTGAAACGCGCCAGGGAGGTACACGGGGCTGTCCTCGACAGCAAGCGCGAGCGCCTGCTCGGGCGGCAGCTGGTAGGTCTTCTCCGCCGCATCGTATTCGATGTATCCGCTGGCCGCGTTCGCGTTCAGCCATTCGCGCGCGTAGCGCTCCTCGACCCCCGCGCGGCGCGCCAGTTCCGCTGATGTCACCGGCTTGCTGTCGGCCATCGCCTTGTACAATCCCAAACGGTCGCCAAGCAGAATGATCACGCCGTGGATGGCTGCGCCCATGTCGGCAATCGCCTTTCCCATGAATGCATTCAGCTTGGCTTCATCGATTGGACGCTCCTGTGGAGCTGCGCTCATTGTCTGGTTTCCTTTCGTCATAATCTTACGCCCGGCCTCCGGCTAACACAAGGCTGGCCTGTACCTCAGGTGAGCGTTCGAGGTCCGTCGCTCCCGTGATCGGCGCTTCGCCTGCGGCGCTGGCTCAGGCCCTTCGGCCCTTTCGGATCAAAATGATTCCAACTACGACGCCGGCCAGGCAGTACACTGCCGTTAACACGAGCGTGACGCCCAAACCCGTCGGGTGCGCCGTCCGGTCAGTTTTCTGGAGCGCTGCCAGAACGCCGAGCGCGGCGGGAACGAAAATCGAGACGCACAGGAGAGCAACGCCCGATCGAAACGCCAGCTTCCGGGTGGACTCCGAAGCGCCGCCGCGTCCGGTGACGAAATCATAACCACACGCGCAGACCGCCGCGCTCTCGCGCGCTCGGCCGCATACGGGGCACTTGCTCATCTCTCTTTTAGTGTAGATTGGGCGGCGCGCCCGTCGACCCCAGAGGATAACGCCGGGCAAGAACGCGCCGGCTCAGAGAACAGCAATCGCGCCGCAAATTTTGGACGCCGTGGTCGCCGCTTCAGCAACCACGCTAAACTGACAGATTGCGACTGTATGAAAGCTGTGTTTGTTGAAAAACCAGGCGGCGTCGAAAACCTCAGATACGCCGAAGTCCCCGAGCCTTCGCCCGGTCCGGGTCAGGCGCTCGTGAAGATCGCCGTCTCAGGGGTGA
The DNA here is from genome assembly GCA_035652975.1 of Bryobacteraceae bacterium. Lineage (GTDB taxonomy): Bacteria > Acidobacteriota > Terriglobia > Bryobacterales > Bryobacteraceae > TMP-7. The sequence goes on from DASRCT010000071.1 coordinate 2,674, forward strand.
ATTTCATCGATATTTACTACCGCACGGGGTTGTATAAAGCCGATCCTCCCATATTGCTCGGTATGGAAGCCGCAGGCGTGGTGGAGGCGGTTGGCCCTGATGTCACCGAGGTCAGGCCCGGCGATCGAGTCGCGTACGCCATGGCGCGAGGCTCACATGCCGAATACGCGGCGGTTCCCGCCTGGCAGTTGGTTCCCTTGCCCGACAGCATCGATTTCAAAGCGGCGGCTGCGGTCATGCTCCAGGGCATGACCGCCCATTATCTGACGCACTCCACGTTCCCGCTCAAACAGGGCGATACCTGTCTGGTTCACGCTGCCGCCGGCGGCGTTGGCCTGCTGCTGGTCCAGATCGCGAAGAAGCGGGGCGCCACGGTGATCGGAACGGTCGGCAGCGAGGCCAAAGCGGAGCTGGCGCGGAAGGCCGGCGCCGATCACGTCATCCTCTACACCCAGCAGGATTTTCAGCCTGAAGCGCGGCGCCTCACCGGCGGTCGGGGCGTCGATGTCGTCTACGATTCCGTTGGCGCGTCAACGTTCATGAAGAGTCTGGACAGCCTGCGCCCGCGCGGCATGATGGTCAGCTTCGGAAACGCCAGCGGTCCTGTTCCCGAGTTCGCTCCGCTGCTGCTCAACCAGAAGGGCTCCTTGTTTCTGACCAGGCCATCTCTGGCCCACTATGCCGCGACCCGGGAGGAGCTGATGTGGCGCGCCGGCGACCTGTTCCACTGGATCCAGGAGGGCTCGCTCGAGATCCGCATCGAAAAGATCTACAGGCTTGCCGACGCCGCCCAGGCCCAGCTCGATCTGGCGGCGCGGAAAACGGCCGGCAAGCTGCTGCTCGAACCGTGACCGCCGCGACGATGCCGCAGCCCTTCCGCGCGCCCGCCTTCGATTTCGCTTCGGAACGCATCGATGCTCTGCTCATCACCGAGCCCGCCAATGTCCGTTATCTTTCCGGCTACACAGGCAGCAACGGCCTCATTGTCGTGACGCCCCGCTCCGCGGTCCTGTTCACCGATCCGCGCTACGCAATTCAGGCCTCGCAGGAGGTTGCCTGCTCCGTACGAATCGTCGCGCGCGGCCCTCTGCTGCCCGCCGCCGCGGGTTTCCTGCGCCGGTTGCGGTCCAGGCGCGTAGGCTTTGAGAAGGCGCACTTGTCCTATGAGCAGCACGCTCTGTTGACCGATCGCCTTCCAGGCTTCACGCTGATCCCGCTGGGACCCGTCATTGAGCGCCAGCGCATGGTGAAATCCGAGCAAGAGCTCGCTCGAATCCGGCGTTCGGTCGCGACCAATTCGCGCGCTTTCGATCGCGCCCTGAAGGCGATACGCCCCGGCGTCGCAGAAATCGAAATCGCCGCTGAGATTGAATATCATATGCGCCGGCTGGGCGCGGAAAAGCCCGCATTTGAAACGATTGTCGCTTCCGGCGACCGCAGCGCGCTCCCGCATGCGCGCCCGACGTCGAAAAAGCTGAAAGCGGCTGAACTAACATTGATAGATATGGGCGCGACCGAAGACGGCTACGCCAGCGATATGACGCGCGTGCTGCATATCGGCCGGCCTTCGCCGAAAATCCGGCGCATGTACAACGCGGTTCTCGAGGCGCAGCTCGCGGCCATCGACGCCGTTCGCCCGGGCGTCGCCGCCGGACGCGTGGATCAGGCGGCGCGCGCTGTCCTCAAGCGGCATGGGCTCGATCGCATGTTCACCCATTCGACCGGACATGGCCTCGGGCTCGAAATTCATGAAGCGCCCCGTCTTGGCAAACGGGATACAACCAAGCTGGAGGCTGGGATGGCGATTACCATTGAACCCGGGGCGTACGTGCAGGGCTTCGGCGGAATTCGCATCGAAGATACCGTCGTTGTGACCGCCGCTGGATGCGAGGTCCTGACGCCGACGCCGAAGGAATTGATCACGCTCTGAAATGACCATCGAAGAGATCCGGGAAATCGTACAGCTGTTTACTGAAAGCGGCGTGGCCGAGCTGGAAGTGCAGAGAGGCGATAACCGCGTCCGCATTCGCCGGGCTGCGGTGAACCAGGAGGTGATTGTTCCCGCCTTGCCGCATGCGCCAGTTCTTGCGGCGCCCCTGGCCACCCCCCTCGTGGCGCCGCCCGCTGCCCCGGCCGCCCCCGCAAATTCCCCGGCCGCGCCCGCCAGCGCTCCAGCCTCGCCGCTGGAGAAGACGCCGTCGCAGCCGCTGGTCGATGAGCGCCACGAGATCGTCAAATCGCCGATCGTAGGCACCTTCTATGATGCGCCTGCTCCCGGCGCCCCCCCCTTCGTCCGGGTGGGCGATCGCGTGGAGCCAGGCCAGGTCCTTTGCATCATTGAATCCATGAAGCTGATGAACGAAATCGAAGCCGAAGTCGCCGGAACCGTGGTCGCCAAGCTGGTGGAGAACGGAAAGCCCGTCGAGTACGGACAGGCGCTGTTCGCCGTGCTTCCTCAGTGACCCGATGTTTCAGAAAATCCTGATTGCCAACCGGGGCGAAATCGCCCTGCGGGTCATCTGCGCGTGCAAGGAACTCGGCATTCGCACTGTCGCCGTGTACTCGGAGGCGGACCGCTATAGCCTCCACGTGCGATTTGCTGACGAAGCCATTTGCATCGGGCCGGCCAAAAGCGCCAGGAGTTACCTGGATATTCCATCCGTCATCAGCGCGGCGGAAATCACTAATGCCGACGCCGTGCATCCCGGATATGGATTTCTCAGCGAGAACCCAGATTTCGCCGAGGTGTGTCTGACCTGCGGATTGAAATTTATCGGGCCTCCGCCCAACGTGATCCGCACCATGGGGCTGAAACAGCGCGCGCGCGAAGTCATGGAGCAGGCTGGCGTTCCGATTCTGCCCGGCAGCAAGGGCGTACTCCGCAGCGCCGACGATGCGGCGGCAACGGCCGAAAGCATCGGCTATCCCGTGATGCTGAAAGCTGTTGCCGGCGGCGGCGGCCGCGGAATGCGGGTCGTGCGCAACGCGGACGAACTGCCCGCCCTGTACGGCCAAGCCCAAAGCGAGGCCGAGGCGGCCTTTTCCAACGGCGGTCTGTACATGGAGAAGCTGGTCGAAGATCCGCGCCACATCGAGTTTCAGGTGCTCGCGGATGAGCACGGAAACGTCGAGATTCTGGGAGAGCGCGAGTGCTCCATCCAGCGCCGGCATCAGAAATTAATCGAGGAGGCGCCCTCGCCCGCCGTAACGCCGGAGCTTCGCGCGCGCATTAGCGCCAGCCTCAAAGAGGCAATGCGTTCGGCCGGTTACACCAACGCCGGAACCGCCGAATTCCTCATGGACTCTAACGGCGATCTGTACTTCATCGAAGTCAACGCGCGCGTTCAGGTCGAGCACCCGGTGACGGAGTTCGTCACCGGCGTCGACATCGTCAAAAGCCAGATCAAAATTGCCGCCGGCTATCGTCTTTGCGACATTCTTCCCGCCCACATCCAGCTTCGCGGCCACGCCATCGAGTGCCGCATCAATGCGGAAAATCCGGATACGTTTACGCCGTCGCCGGGGCGTATTACGGGCTTGAACATCCCCGGCGGCATCGGCGTGCGCGTCGACACCGCCGCGTACACGGACCACGTCATCCCGCCCTACTACGATTCGCTCGTCGCCAAGTTGATCGCCTATGGCGCCGATCGCGCCGAGGCCATCGCGCGTATGATGCGCGCCCTGGATATGTTTGTCGTGGAGGGCATCCATACCTCGATCCCGCTGCACCAGCGCATTCTGCAACACCAGGACTTCATCGCGGGACGCATCGACACCGGCTTTCTGACCAGGAACAAACTGACGGCGTCGCGCTGACCCGCCGCGCGGCGGCGCTAAGGTCAACGCCCGAGCCTCCGCTCAGGTCAATGCCCCCGCCGTCTTCATGCGAACCGATACTTGTTGGCTTCGAGCAAAGCCTTTAGCTTTATAACAGGTGGATTTGTGTTAAGAGGCTTGATCATCTCCTCGGACCAGGACGTCGCCGCCCGGTTCGAAACCGCCGCGCGCGCTGCAAGGCGGCTCGCCATTGCCCGCACCCTCGACGGCTATCCCGACCCGGTATCCCTCTCGCGCATCTTGCGCGTGACAGCGCCGCACGTGATCTTCCTTGAATCGGGGCTGATCGGGCGCGCCGCGGAATTGCTTGCCTTCATCGAAGCAAACGCTCCTGGTCTGCAAGTGGTTGCCATCGGGCGGACGCGCGATGCCGACGTGCTGCTCGAGGCAATGCGCGCGGGCGTCCGCGAGTTTCTCGCCTCTCCGTTTGCAGCCGGCGAACTGAACGACGCTCTCGTCCGGATTGCTGACGCCCTCGGCAGACGTCCCCTTCAGATTCAGAGCACAAGCCGCGTATTCTCGTTTCTTCCCGCCAAAGCTGGAGTGGGCGCCTCGACCGTCGCGGTGAACGTCGCTCTCGCGCTGTCGCGCATACCGGACACCTCCGTCGCGCTCTCCGATCTCGACCTGAACTCGGGCATGGTCCGGTTCATGCTCAAATTGACGAACGCCTTCAGCATCGTTGATGCGGTCGATCGCGCCTCGGATATGGATGAGGCCCTGTGGCCGCAACTCGTCACAAGCATCGGATCGCTCGATGTCCTGCACGCGGGCAGAGTAAATCCGAATATTCGCATCGATGGCGAGCAGGTGCGGAGCCTGGTGGAGTTCATGCGGCGCAATTATGACGCTTTGTGTTTCGATCTCTCCGGCAATCTCGAGAGATATTCGATCGAAGCGATGCACGAATCCAAGCGGATTCTCCTGGTCTGCACGCCGGAAGTGCCTTCGCTGCACCTGGCCCAGGAGAAGTTCCAGTTTCTGAAGTCTCTCGATCTGGACGACCGCGTAAACATCGTCCTGAATCGCGTCGGCAAAAATTCCGTGATCTCCATCGAGCATGTCGAAGAGATTCTGGGCCGCCCGGTAGCGATCGCCCTGCCCAATGACTACAGCCGCGTTCACCGCGCTCTCACGGCGGGCGAAGCCGTCGATCCAGCCTCGGACCTTGGCCGGAAATTCACTGAACTTGCGAACCGGCTCGCCGAGTATGCGCCCGCGCCGGCGCCCGCCCCGATGCCCAAGGGACGCTTCGCAACTCTGATGTCCGCTTTGCAGCCGCGCGCTGGCGCCTAGCCCGGCAAAACGCTCGCGCCATTTTCATAGCCGTCGGCCGCCCATGCTATCCTCATAAGAGGCGTTCATTCCTGCTGTAACCCTCAAGGACAGGTGGCCGAGTGGTTAATGGCAGCAGACTGTAAATCTGCCGCTCCTTGCGAGCTACGGAGGTTCGAATCCTCCCCTGTCCACCACGCCGTATCCCAAATAGCTGCCTCGTAGGTGGATTGTTTGCCGGAAACCGTGACTGCACTTGACGGAGTTCTTATTGTCGATAAGCCCGAGGGCTGGACGTCGCACGACGTCGTAGCGCGCGCCCGCAAGCTGGCCAATACCCGCAGGATCGGCCACCTCGGCACGCTCGATCCCATGGCCACCGGCGTGCTCCCGCTGGTCGTCGGGCGCGCAACGCGCTTGGCGCAATTCTTTGCCTCCGACGCCAAGATCTATGAGGGCGTAATCCGGTTCGGCTACTCCACCGACACCTACGACCGCGACGGAACGCCCCAATCCGAGCCGCAGCGACCGCGATTTTCCCAGCAGGAACTGGAGGCGGCCCTGGACCGTTTTCGCGGTGAAATCGAACAGGCGCCGCCTCCCGTGTCGGCGAAAAAAATCCACGGTACGCCCGCCTACAAACTGGCGCGGAAACGCCTCCCCGTAGAGCTTAAACCCATTCGCATCCACATTTCACGCTTCGACCTCCTGTCCTTCAACGGCGTCGACGCTGAGGTGCGCGTGCAATGTTCCGCCGGCACATACCTTCGAAGCATCGCCCACGAGCTGGGACAAATGCTCGGCTGTGGAGCGTTTCTCCAGGCGCTGCGCCGCACCGCTTCGGGCCAATTCGGCCTGGATCAGTCCTACACGCTGGCGCACCTTGAAGAACTAGCGGCCGCGGGCGAACTGGCGACCGCCATCGTTCCCGCTCGCGACCTGCTGCCGTCTTTTCCGAACGAAATCGTGGATCGCTTCACGGCCGCCCAGATCCGCCAAGGACGCGATTTTCGTGTATCGCCGTTCCGCGCTCGCCACGGCCATCGCTATATCAAGGCGATCTCCCCCGACGGCGACCTCATCGCCATCGGCGAAGTCCGCATGCCGAACCTCTATCATCCTGTGCTGGTTTTTCACGGCGAAAATTAACAAAGTTTAATTCCCCGTTTAGTCCGGCTTCATTGGGCTACTGTATGGTGGATACAGTGCGCACGTATTGCCGGAATCTCCTGGCGGCTGTTGTTGTCTCCGTAACCGTCTGTATTGGCGCTCCACAGGAGGCGCCCCCCAAGCATCCCTCTCAAACCGGTCACACCGACGCCTTCTTTTCCGGTACGGTTGTTGAACTCTCCAGCGAGAAGGTCACGGTATCACGCACCGTGCTCGGCAAACCGGCGGAAAAACGGACGTTTCTTTTGACGGGCGATACCAAGGTGGAAGGGAAGCTCGCGCCCAAAATGCGCGTCACAGTGCGTTATATGACGGGCGACCAGGGCGATGTCGCTCTTTCCATCCTGGTGCGCGACAAGGCGGACAAGGACAAACGGAAATAGCAGTTCGCCCGCTCTAATGATCTGGCCATGTGGCAAGATTGTGAATACCATACGCTTGCCCATCACGTTGCGACGATGATAATCTGCATGTCCGGAGCAAGCCGCACGATGCGGTGAATGAGGTGTTCCCTCAGCAGACGATTCATCCGCGTATATCGCGGGCGAGCCACAAAGATCTGCGTGACTCCGTTCGCACGCGCAAACGCGACGAGCGCCTTCGCCGGGTCCGTCCCTTCGAGAATCCGGGCGTCAATGTGCAAATTGCGGGCAAAGTTCAAGTGGCGATTCACTGCGTCCTGTTCTTCTCTGCGCGCGCTGCCGCTCCTGCTCTCCCGGACATAGGCGGCCAGGCAGTCGGCGTGCAAATAGTCGGCCACGCGTCGCGCCCGCCGCAGGAGCGCAGCCGTACTGGCGTGCGGGGTTACTTGAACCAAAATCCGCTCGCTCGATGTCGCTTGCGGCTCGGTCGGCGGGGATAACGCCTCATGATTCGGTAGACCCGGAATGCGCGTCTGCCGCAGATTCACTTCGTGGGCGATCTGGCGTAATGCTATCTCTCGCAGGGCGGCCAGATTCGATTCCCTGAAAAAATTCCGGAGCGCCTGATCCGCCTTTTCCGGAGCATATACCACGCCCCGGGCGAGGCGGTTGAGCAATGCGCGGGGAGTAACATCCACCATCACGACTTCATCCGCTTGTTTGAGCACCCAATCCGGCGTCGTCTCGCGCACTCTCACGCCTGTAATCCGCAAAATCTGGTCATTGAGGCTTTCCAGGTGCTGGATGTTCATGTTTGTGTACACATCTATGCCAGCATCCAGGAGGACCATAACGTCCTCCCATCGCTTGGTCCGCTCCGAGCCTGGAACGTTCGTATGGGCGAACTCGTCAACCACACAAACTTGCGGTTTGCGCCGCAGAATCGCCTCTGTATCCATGTCTTCGAACACAGCCCCCCGATATTCGAGCTTGCGCCGCGGCATCATTTCGAGACCCTCAGCTTTTGCGATCGTGTCTTTGCGGCCATGCGGCTCGAAATATCCAATCACGACGTCGACCCCCTTGCTTTTCAGTTGCTGCGCTTCTTCGAGCATCTGGTATGTCTTGCCGGATCCGGCCGCGTATCCGAGAAATATTGTGAGTCGTCCACGCCTGGGCGCGTCAGCCATGGATCTCAATGAGGAAAGATACGGATGTCGATGCCCTCCGCCTGACGGATCAGACGGTCGACGGGATCTCCGACAATCCGGGTCCGCCAGTTGCGCCGAAGACTATGGCCGATGAAGATCTGGGTGATCCCATGCGCGCGCGCAAAGCGCAGGATCGCTCCAATGGGATCGGGATCCTCAAGGATTACAATACGGGCGCCAACCTCACGGGCAAAGGCCAGGTGCGACTCGATAGCCGCCTGAGCTTCTGGGTTAAGGCCAGGCTGGCGGACATAGATCACAATCAACTCTCCATGAAAGCGCTGCGCGTTCCGGAGCCCACTGGCAATCATCGTATGCGCATTCGATCGCGGGGTTACACAGACCAAGATCTTTTCGTGGGCGACGAGCGGAGCCGCCGCACCGTGAGCCTGAAGATACGATTCGAGCTGATGATCGACCACCTCGGCTGCGAGCAGTAATGCCATTTCACGCAGTTCCGACAGTCGCCTCTCCATGACCAGGCGCTCCCTCTCTTCTAGCTGGCCCAGACGCTCGAGAATCTGCTCAGGGGGAATATCCACGACTACAATCTCTTCAGCCCTCAGGAGAAAACCTTTCGGAACTGTGTCGCAAACCTCCTTGCCCGTGATCTGCTGAACCACCTCTTTGTACTCCTGAATATGATGCAAGTTCACAGCAGTAAGTACGGAAATGCCGGCTTTCAGAATTTCTTCAACATCCTGCCATCGCTGTCGGTTCCGAGACTCCGGTGGATTGGTATGCGCCAGTTCGTCAACCAGGCATACCTGAGGGCATCGGCGAAGCACCGCGCTCACATCGATAGCTTCCGCAGAATCGAACCGCAGCGGTGGGATGACTTCGAATCGTTCCAGCATCTGTCGGACATTTACCGAGAGCTTGGACTGTACTGCGGCGATCACAACGTCCTCGCCCCGCTCTTTCCGTCGGCGGCCCTCATCCAGCATGCGAAACGACTTGCCCGCTCCCGAAGCGTATCCCAGAAACACTTTCAGTGTGGCGCGCCCGCGCAGCGCTTCCTCCCACTCGACCTGGCGCAGCAATTGCTCAGGATCCGGTCGCCGATCCGTCATTCAAAGCGCCGTTCTCTACTTGCCGCTGCAACAACCTCCGACCAGCCAGCCATGAACTCTTCAGACCGAGGCCATCTTTTACCGCTTTAAAGGAAACTTCCTGTCCAGCTCAAGATTGAGAAGCAGGACGTTTACGCGAGGCTCACCGAGAAACCCGAGAGTCCTCGCCTCTGTGTAGCGGCCGACCAGGAACTTAAGTTCCTCCACAGTTGCGCCCCTATATCTCGCGATCCGTGCAATCTGCGCTTCCGCCGAGGCAGGACTAATGTGCGGATCCAATCCACTTGCAGATGCCGTCGCCAGGTCCGCCGGCAACGGGCCAGTATATGCAGGATTCTCCCTGCGAATCCGCTCCACAGTTCCTTTCACGCGATCCGCCAGTTGCCGGCTTGTAGGCCCCAAGTTGGAGCCGCTCGACGATGATGCGTCATAGCCCTCTGAACCCGCCGCCGATGGCCGGGAGTGGAAGTACTCAGGCTGTGTAAAGCTCTGACCGATCAGCCTGGACCCCGCTATCCGGCCATTGATCACAACGAGGCTTCCGTTGGCTTGAGTCGGAAACAGCCACTGACACAACAGGGTGACCGATCCTGGATAGATCAGGCCAGTGAGGACTGTCAATATCAGAGTGATTCGCAGGGCGGGGACCAGTTGAGCGAGCATTCTCTTTTCTCCGGTCAAGCGAGGCCGAAGGCATGAACGATTCGGTCGATGAGCCATATTCCCGGGAAGGGCGCTATAAGCCCCCCGGCGCCATAAATCAGCAGGTTGCGACGAAGCAGATTCTCTGCGCTTTGAGGCTTGTACTGGATCCCCCGCAAAGCCAGCGGCACTAGCGCGATGATAATCAGGGCGTTAAAGATCACGGCTGAAAGTACCGCGCTTTTCGAATTGTCGAGTCTCATAATGTTGAGTCTCCCAAGCGCCGGATAGATGGTCATAAACATGGCTGGAATAATTGCGAAATACTTGGCGACGTCATTGGCAATGGAGAACGTCGTCAGCGCGCCACGGGTGATCAGCAATTGTTTTCCGATGGCGACGACCTCGATCAGCTTCGTGGGATTGGAGTCCAGATCGACCATGTTCCCGGCCTCTTTCGCAGCCATCGTCCCCGTGTTCATCGCGACGCCGACGTCGGCCTGCGCCAGCGCGGGAGCATCATTGGCCCCGTCGCCAGTCATGGCCACCAGCCGGCCTGCCGCCTGCTCCCGCTTGATATACTCTAGCTTGTCCTTTGGAGTCGCTTGAGCCAGGAAGTCGTCGACGCCTGCTTCCGCCGCGATTGCAGCGGCGGTAAGGGGGTTATCGCCGGTGATCATGACCGAGCGGATGCCCATTGCCCGGAGCTGCGTAATCCGCTCCTTCATACCGCCCTTCACCACGTCCTTCAGATGAATGATTCCCAGAACGCGCGAACCGTCAGCCACGGCGAGCGGAGTGCCGCCGGCGCGAGCGATACGATCGGCGATCTCCGTCAGTTCCCGCGGAACTCTTCCGCCATGCTGCTCTACAAACCTGGCAATCGCGTCCGTCGCGCCCTTGCGCAGGAGCCGTCGATTGATGTCCACGCCGCTCATCCGAGTGTAGGCGCTGAACGGAATGAAATGCGCCTCACGCTCTGCCACCTCGCGGCCGCGAAGGCCGAACCTTTGCTTCGCCAGAACCACGATCGATCTCCCTTCGGGCGTCTCATCGGCCAGGCTCGAAAGCTGCGCTGCATCCGCCAGCTCTGCTTCCGCTACGCCCGCTACCGGAAGGAACTCCACCGCCTGACGATTGCCGAGCGTAATCGTTCCGGTCTTATCTAGCAAAAGTGTGGTGACGTCGCCAGCCGCCTCCACCGCCCTCCCACTCATCGCCAGAACGTTATGTTGCATAACTCTGTCCATACCTGCGATGCCTATGGCGGATAACAGCCCGCCAATGGTGGTGGGAATCAGGCACACCAGCAACGATACGAAAACGGCTACTGAGGGTACCTCGCCGGCGCCTGCGGAGCGGACGCTGTACGCAGAAAAGGGCTGCAATGTGACCACCGCCAGCAGAAAGATTAGCGTCAGACCGGCAATCAAAATGTTCAGCGCAATTTCGTTGGGCGTCTTCTGTCGCTGCGCGCCCTCAACCAGGGCTATCATACGATCCAGAAACGCCTCGCCTGGGTTGGACGTGATTCGGATCCTGATCCAGTCAGACAGGACTCGCGTCCCGCCCGTGACGGAGCTGCGATCGCCTCCGGATTCGCGGATCACCGGAGCGCTCTCGCCTGTTATCACCGACTCATCAACCGTGGCGATGCCTTCAACCACTTCGCCGTCCGCCGGGATGATGTCGCCGGCTTCGCAAAGCACGATATCGCCTGCTCGCAGCTCCGAGGCTGGCGACGTCTCTGTGTCGCCTCGCGGCGTGACGCGTTTAGCCATGACGTCCGCTTTTGTGCGGCGCAGCGCGTCGGCCTGAGCCTTGCCGCGCGCCTCCGCCATAGCTTCGGCAAAGTTCGCGAACAGAACCGTGAACCACAGCCACAGCGCTATCTGGAGTGAGAAACCGAGGCCCTGTGCGCCCGCCAAAATGTCGCGAATCAGTAAAATCGATGTGACAGCCGCACCGACTTCTACCACGAAGATGACGGGATTCTTCGCCAGCGTGGCTGGGTTCAGCTTGGTCAGCGATTCCCGCAACGCCCTGCCTAGGATCTCCGGATCGAGCAGCGGCCGGCGCCGCAGCGGCCTTTGGGGAACCAGGGACGCGAGATCTCGGGTTGATGTCTCAAGCGTGGACATTCAATCGACTCCAGATTCCAGGCTCATCCGTTTAGAACAGCCTTCCGTCATGCATCAGGAAATGCTCCACGATTGGGCCAAGCGAGAGCGCAGGAAAAAAAGTGAGGGCGCCAATTGTAAGCACAGTCCCTACCAGCAGGCCCACGAACAGCGCCCCATGCGTGGGGAACGTGCCGCTGGTGGCCGGCGTCCACTTCTTGGCTGCCAAACTGCCGGCGATCGCCAGCGTCGGTATGATGATCAGGAAGCGGCCAATCAACATCGCCAGCCCGATCGTCAGGTTGTACCAGGGCGTGTTGACATTGAGGCCGGCGAAGGCGCTGCCGTTGTTCCCTGTGGCGCTTGAATAAGCGTAGAGGATCTGCGCAAATCCATGCGGACCGCTGTTATTGGCGTTGGCGACAGCCGGTCCCGGCGGGTTCCAATAGCTCCCCTTGGGGAACTCGATCATCACGCTGAGTGCGGTGAACGCCAGAATGCTGACCGCCATGGCGATCAACGCCAGCATTGCCATTTTTACTTCTTTGCTCTCTATCTTTTTGCCGAGGTACTCGGGCGTGCGGCCGACCATGAGGCCGGCAACGAAGACAGCGAGAATAGCAAAGAGCAGCATCCCGTATAGTCCGGATCCCGCGCCGCCGAATACGACTTCCCCGGTCTGCATGTTGAACAGCTCTATCAAGCCCCCGAGCGGGGTATAGCTGTCATGCATGCCGTTGACGCTTCCATTGCTGGCCGCCGTCGTGGCGACTGCCCACAAGGCCGAGCTGGCGATGCCATTGCGAACCTCCTTCCCTTCCATATTTCCGCCAGCCTGCACGGAAGTGGCCTCTAGCTGCACTCCCATCTTTCCATCCATAGGATTGCCGGCCTGCTCTGCCAGGTAGCAGACAAACACTCCGGATAGAAACAGCACGCTCATGGCGGCGAACAGGGCCCACCCTTGTCGGGTATCTCGAATCATCATTCCAAAAGTGTAGGTTAGAGCCGCCGGTATCAGTAGAATGTAAAGCGCTTCGAAAAAGTTCGACAGCGGCGTCGGATTTGCGAAAGGGTGAGATGTGTTTGCATTAAAAAACCCGCCGCCGTTCGTGCCGAGCTCTGCAATCGCAGTCTGGGAGGCCGCTGGACCTTGTGCAATGACTTGCGCTCTACCCTCAAGCGTTGTCGCTGATGTGTAGTTCTGGAAGTTCTGGATTACGCCCTGAGAGCATATAAACAGCGCCCCGATCAACGACAGAGGCAGCAAAATATACAGAGTCCCTCTGGTCAGGTCAACCCAGAAGTTTCCGATGGTTCGCTGCTGCCTGCGGACAAATCCCCGGGTCAGCGCGATCGCAACAGCCATGCCCGCCGCGGCTGAAACAAAGTTCTGAACCGTGAGGGCAGTCATCTGGACGAAGTAACTTAATGTCGTCTCGCCTCCATACGCCTGCCAGTTTGTATTGGTTAGGAAGCTCACCGCCGTGTTAAAAGCGAGGTCCGGCGTGGCCTGGGCGGCGCCAAACCCTCTCGGATTTAGCGGAAGCAGACCTTGAAGTCGCTGAATCGCATAGTTGAAGCCAAAGCAGATCAGGCTGAACGCGAGCAGGGAGCCCGTGTACTCCATCCAGGCTTGTTCTCGTCTTTCATCCACGCCGCTGAGCTTGTACAACAGCCGCTCCGCAGGACGAAGCATCGGATGCAAAAAGGTCTTACGGCCCTCATACACTCGGGCCATAAAGGCTCCGAGAGGCTTGGTTAATAGCAGCAACGTCAGGAAGTAGGCAATGACTTGAAACACGCCAATAGCTGTCATACGGCCGTCTCAAAACCGATCTGGTCGAAGCAGGGCATAAATGAGATATACAAATAACAGCGCCGCAGCAACTCCTGCGATCAGATAATCCATTTCCGCTCTCTCACAACTTGTCACAAGCTCTGGCGAACAGCCAGACCGCGAAGAAGAATACGACTGCGACCAACGCGTAGAACAGGTCAAGCATCTCTGTTCCGCTCCGGAAACGCAAATATCACCTGGTGACCTGCCTGGCGCAGTTTCTTAGCCATGGCCTTCTCGGCTGTGGGCCGCCACGTATGGCGCCCGCCAATCACAACCAGGGAGCAAGGCTTGAGCTTACGGGCCAACACAGTCTCGGCGTCGCGGCACAGGCAGATCTCGACCAGAGTCTCGGTTGTTTGCCCGGCTGCGACGTCATGAAACCGTCGTTCGGTGAACTCCTCAAGCGCCGGCGGACTCGTCAATGGAAGTGGATACGGAACCACCTGAGGAACGAGAAGCCGGATGCGGCCGTCCAAGTCGCGCGCCAGTTCGGAAGCTCGCTGCAACGCCAACAATGTCGCGGGAATGGATGTGAAGATCACGTTCAATTCAAGGCGACTCTCGTCACCCCCGGCCGGCGCATCTGGCTGGACGGACCCTTGCCAGAGTCGCCTTTCAAAAACCACGGCCAATTCGGATTCGCCTTCCATCGCGCTCAAGCGCCCGTTGTCAGATTAGGGCGCCAGCCGTAAGGAAGTGATAGAAAAAGTGTGAGGATTCTATAAAGAGGATTCGGGCATTCGGAAGCGGTAACCCACCCACGGCTCGGTGAGGATGTGCTGCGGCTTGTCCGGCGTCAGCTCGATTTTTCGGCGCAACTGCTTGATGAACACGCGCAAATATTCGGACTGATCGCCATAGTCAGGCCCCCACACCGCCTGAAGCAATTCCCGGTGAGGAATGGCCCGGTTGGGGTGTAGCACAAAATATCGCAACAGCTCGAACTCCTTCGGCGTGAGCCGGACTTCCTTCCCGCCGGCGACGACTCGCCGCGTCTGAAAATCAACCTCAACCTTGCCCAGCGCGAGCCGTTGCGGGCCGGCATTCGGCGGCGCCGGGACGCGTCTCAGAGCGGCCCGGATCCGCGCCAGCAGCTCCGGCGTGCTGAACGGCTTGGTAATGAAATCGTCGGCCCCCGCATCGAGGGCTGCTACCTTGTCCTGCTCGGTGTTCCGCACGGTGAGCATAATGATAGCCAGGTCCGAGGCGGCGCGCACCGCCTTGCAGGTCTCTAAACCCCCCAGGCCCGGCATGTTCATGTCGAGCAGCATCAGATCGTATTTGCTTTCCCGCAGCAGCTCCTGCGCCTCCTCTCCGGTTCGCGCGTCTTGCACCTCGTATCCCGCATTGGACAGAGTCATCTTCATCACTCGTCGGATCTGCGGATCATCATCGACCACCAGGATGCGGCCCGCGCTCATTCTGACTCTCCAGCTCCCTCCACCGGAAGCGAGAACCGGAAAACCGATCCTCCGCCTGACCGGCTCTCCACCCAGATCTCCCCGCCATGGGCGTGAACGATTTCGCGCGCGATGGCCAGGCCAAGACCTGCGCCGGGGATCTGGTTGTTGCAGGAGTCCCGTCCGCGATAGAACTTCTCGAACACGCGCGGCTGCTCCGCCTCAGGGATCCCGGGACCGCGGTCGGCGACGCTTACCGTGAGAGATTCACCGCGCCGCTCAGCCCGGATCGAAATCAGGGAGCGGGCCGGCGAATACTTGATAGCATTGTCGATGAGTTGACGAACCGTCAGCGCGATCAGTTCAGCGTCGGCCGATAGATCTGGCAGATCCTGCGGAACCGCAATCTTGATATCGCTGTCTCTCAGCGCCGGCTTCATGCTCTCAACAACCCGCGCCACAATCTCGCCGATCGAACATTGTTCCCGGTTCAACCGCACACTGCCGGCTTCGAGGCGCGCCATTTGAATTGCATCACTGATCAATCCGTTCAGACGGTCTGCCTCTTCATCGATGATTGCAAGGAAACCTCTCTGCCGCTCCAACCGCGACAGGTCGCTGGAGAGCAGCGCCGTTGTGGCCGCCTTGATGGTGGTGAGCGGAGTCTTGAATTCGTGGGCGATCGCGTCAAGCAGCGTTGATTTGAGCTCCTCACTTTGCCGGGCCGCTTCTGCTCTGCTGGCCGCCTCTTGGGCCCGAGCCCGCTCTAAGCCAATGGCCACGAGATTGACCAGGCTCTGCAGCGCGGAGTCCGAAAGCTCGACGCCAAAAATCCCCAGGCTCCCGATTGGCTCAGCGCCAAGTCGGATCGCGGTGATCAGCGTTCCGCTCTCTGTATTCTGAAAAAATGTTCCCTGCACAGCCGCTTGCTTGAGCCGGTCATCCAAATTCGGGAAATCTTCTGGCCCGGATCGGTAAAGGCTTCCCGTCGCGCCATCATATAGAGCCACAGCGCGAGCGCCAAAGCTTTGAGACACTTGGTCGGCGAGTCGCCGCGGAACCGACTCAAGCGGCTCCGCCAAAAGGATGGACCGGCTCAGTGCGTACAGCTTCTCCACCTCCTGCTGGCGATTCTGCGCTTCCAGCGCCCGCCTGCGAATCTGGGCTGAAAGTTGGCTGGCCGTGATCCCTGTGGCCAGAAACGCGAACAGCGCTACCCAGTTCTGAGGATCCGCAATAGTGAGTGTGCCAATCGGCGGCAAGAAGAAAAAGTTTAAGCAGAGGACGGAGGCAATTGCGCCCACAATGGCCTCGACGAGCCCCCACCGCGCCGCAATGAACAGAATCGCGACCAGGTAGGCGAATCCAGCGGTTGTGGAGTTCACAGAGACGAGGCGAAAGAGGGCAAACGTCAGCGCCGCTATAGCTGCCAGCACGATAGCGATACGCGGAGTTTTGCTTCGCATGCGTTGCAGCCTGCTAGAAACAGCTTAACTTCGCGATGTCTGGCGGGTTGAATCAGAGGCAGGCCCGGATCAGGACGCCTGCATCCGATTGCGACGCCTGCGGACCCAGCCTTCCTTGACCACCTGCCGCGCGCGGCCCAGCGCGAGCGCTTCTGGCGGCACCGGCTCGGTCACCACCGACCCCGCCCCGATATAACTGTTGGCCCCGACTTCAACGGGCGCAACCAGCGTCGAATTGCTTCCCACAAACGCTCCCTCGCCGATCTTAGTCGGATGCTTTCGCACGCCGTCGTAATTGCACGTGATCGTCCCGGCCCCGATGTTGACTCCGGCGCCAATATCGGCGTCCCCGAGATAGGCGAGATGGCTGGCTTTGGCGCAGGCCCCGAGCCGGGTCTTCTTGAGCTCGACGAAATTCCCGATGTGTGCGTCGCGTTCGACCTGCGCGCCCATCCTCAGCCGCGCGTAAGGCCCTACGCGTGCGCCGGTCTCAATGCGCGAATCGGCGATGCTCGTGTACGGGGCCACCTCGACGCGGTCTGCGAGCCGCGAATTTGCGATCACCGATCCCGCCCCGATACGGCAGTCCTCGCCGATGACCGTGTCGCCGGTGATGCGCGTGAAAGGCTCGATAATGGTATCGATCCCAATCCGCACCGGCGCATCGATCACCACTGTTTCCGGCTTCTCGATGGTGACGCCCCCGGCCATCAGCTCGCGGGCTTTCCGTTCGCGCAAAATCCGGTCCACTTCGGCCAGCTCGATGCGGGTGTTGATGCCGAGCAGTTCCTGCGGATTATCGATCTCCAGCGCCGCGACGCGGTGGCCCGCGCGATTGAGAATTTCCGCCAGATCCGTCAGATAATATTCGCACGCCGGGTTGTCCGGCCGGATCTCGCCGACATAGCGCCACAAAAGCTCCGAGCGGAAGCAATAGATCCCCGAATTGATCAGACGAACCGCAAGTTGCTCGGTGGTCGCCGCCTTTTGCTCCACAATCGCCCTGACGTTGCCCCCTTCATCCAGCAGCACGC
The DNA here is from genome assembly GCA_035652975.1 of Bryobacteraceae bacterium. Lineage (GTDB taxonomy): Bacteria > Acidobacteriota > Terriglobia > Bryobacterales > Bryobacteraceae > TMP-7. The sequence goes on from DASRCT010000071.1 coordinate 20,110, forward strand.
GGCCGTATCCCGTCGGGTCGTCGAGCCGCGTCGTAATCAGCGTGGCCGCAGCATCCGAGCGCTCCTGCGCGCAGCGCAATCTCTCGAGCGTGTCCGCGGAGAGAAGTGGGCAGTCGCCATACAGCACCATCACCAGCCCGGAGTCGCCTTCGAGCGCGTCACGGCACATCATCACCGCGTGTCCTGTGCCCTTCTGTTCGGTCTGCTTCGCGAACCGCACGCCCTTTGGCTCAAGTGTCGCAATCACCTCGTCCGCCTGGTGACCGACCACGACCACAACCCGGTCGGGCGACGTAATTCCGAGCGCCGCGTTTGCGACATGCTCCACCAGCGTCAAACCCCCGGCCCGGTGCAGCACCTTGGCGCGCTTCGATTTCATGCGGGTGCCCAGACCCGCCGCCAGAATGACAACGTTCGTGCTCATTGTTTCTCTCGCCGCTCAGGCGGAACGGCCTATTTCCTCGGACACATCAACCCCTTGCGTCCGTCTGCATTCCCCTGCCGGTGAATGGCCTTGCCGGCATCTGCTAAGACACTTTGGCCCGGATTCCAGCGGCGCGATGCAGTTTGCGCCGCCGCCCTTCGGCCGCAAGCTCGACCGCGATGCGAGCCGTCGCCTCCGGGTCGTGCCGTACCAGTCCGTTCTCTCCCAGCAGGTCTGCGCCGATAACGCGGATGCCCATGGCTTCCAGCTTGTGCGTGTCGTTCACAACCGGCTGGGCCTGTTCCAGCTCATACTTGCGGATCAGAGCCGGACGAATGCGCCCCGTGTTCACCACTGCGTAATCGATCAGCGGAATCTTCGCGTGCTTGTAGATCGCTTTGACGTGATCGGATGCGTTAAATCCGGTTGTCTCTCCAGGCTGCCACATCAGATTCACAAAGTAGGCCTTCAGCGCGGGTGAGTTCCGAATGGCCTCCGGAATGCCCTCCACCAGGAGGTTCGGAACAACGCTGGTGAACAGCGATCCCGGGCCCAGCGTAATCAGATCGGCTTGAGCGATTGCCGCCAGCGTCTCCGGTAGAGGACGACACCGCCGCGGTCTCAGACGCACCGATTCAATACGTCCCCGGGTCCGGCTAATCCGACTCTCGCCACGAACGGTCCGGCCGCTTTCCAGACGCGCTTCCAGAGTCACATTCGCAGCCGTCGATGGATAGATATGACCTTTGCTTGCAAGAACTTCTGAGGATAACTTCACCGCTTCCGCGAAGTCGCCCGTCAAATGGTTGAGCGCCGTCAGGAACAGGTTCCCGAAGCTGTGCCCTTTCAGTCCACGGCCATTGGAAAATCGGTATTGGAACAGCCGCGAGAGCAGCGCCTCATCCTCAGACAGCGCGACCATGCAGTTGCGGATATCGCCCGGAGGGAGCACGTCGAAATCGCGGCGCAAGCGGCCAGAACTGCCGCCATCGTCCGTTACAGTCACAATCGCCGCCACCTCGATGGCCGGCAGCTCCGGATGCTCGTACGCCATCGGGTCGCGGCGGACGTATCGCTTCAACCCGCGCAGCAGGGTCGAGAGTCCTGTTCCGCCTCCAATGGAAACGATTCGGAGCGGCCCGGAATCATGCGTATCTGCTTCTGGAATATTGCCCTCCACGATTTAGAATCGCATGCCCAGAATCTCATGGCGATCGCTCTGAACCAGATAGGCGAAAGGACATATTCGTACCAGTACGCGCGCTTTGACCCCCGACTCCGCGATTACCGCTTCCGAAAATGTTCAGTGGAGAGTTTCAGGCAGCTTGGTCGTCGTCCTCGTAGACGCTGACAGATTCGAGGTCCTCTGCCTCGAACACCTGGTCGCAATCCAGGCACCGGACGTAATCTACGCCTTCTTGCCGCGCCAGAATTTCTGTTCTCTTGTGCTCACACGCCAGCATAAAAACTGAAAGAGTTACTCCCTATTCTATTCGGCTCGCAGATGCTGTCAAGCCCCCGTAGAAGCTATCCCCGCGGCCCGCCTGGCTAGCGCTTCCGCAGCCTGTAATCCTCCACGGCTGGCATCCGTACAACCCGGCACATCTCGTGCAGCCGCGAACGTGCACGCGCGCCAATCACTTCGCTCAACGTCTTCCGGTACACCGTGGTGTTGCCGACTCTATAGTCCGGAATCTTATCCTCGTCGGGCACGTTGGTGGTCGCAATCAGCGGTTTGCGGTTGTTGCAGCGGTGCGTAATGATTGACGTCACCGTGTCCTCCACCCATTCGGTGACGCGGTGCGCGCCCAGGTCGTCGAGCAGGAGAATCTCGGCCTCGAGCGCCTGTCGGTACGCTTCACGGTCGCTCGATCCCGAAGCCGGATCATAGCCGGTCCGGATCTTGTCGAGCAGAGTCTGGTAGTCGAAAAATAGACCGTCGAAACCCCGGGCGATGAGCGCCCGCATTGCGGCTACGGCGAGATGCGTCTTGCCCACCCCCGGATCTCCGATCAGCAACAACCCGGGACGGTCCGGGTTGGGGAATTCGCGAACAAAATTCTTTACGGTCAACAGCGCCGTCGCCAGCGCCGACCGCGCCGTCGGATTGTCAGAAGGCAGAACAAAGTTCTCGAAAGATGATTCGCGGTAGAGCAGGGGAATGCCCGATGCCGCCTCAATGCGCTGCGCCCGCGTGGCCAGCACGCACCCGCAGCGTTCCGCTCCCGATACGCCATCGCGCTCGATGATGCGCCAGCCCGATCCGCCGCAATGCGGGCACGGCGCCGCGGAACCGGCAGCTTCGCGCGGCGCGCCTCGATCGTGCATTTCAGGCATCAGTGTACTATTCAATGACGATGAGCGGTTCGCCAGCCGCGACCGTATCGCCTTTTTTCGCCGAGATTTGAACCACAACGCCCGCCTTGGCTGCCTTGAGTTCGTTCTGCATTTTCATCGCTTCAACCACCATCAGTCCGGTCCCCGCCTCGACCCGGTCTCCCTCACGCACCAGCACTCCGATCACCTTGCCCGGCATCGGTGCGCTGATGGTTTGGCGGCCATGGCCGATCCCCGCCCGGCGATCGCGGGCCCAACTGCGCGGGTCCCGGATTTCCACAGCCGAGCTCTGACCTCCCAGGTCAACTGAAAAGACGCCGCCCGGACCGGCGATCACCTTCGTCTCGTAACTGCGGCCCTCGATGAGTATCGAAAACCTGCCCGGTTCCGTCTCGACGACGGATGCCGAGCCCTCCACCGTCGCTCCATTTGCGACATAGCGCAGCCGCCATTCTTGTCCGTTCGGGTGAAGCTCCAGTTCGCCCGGGCGGCCGTCGATCGAAACCAGCACTTTCATTGCAAAAGGCGCGCCCGTCCCTCGGCCAGCCAGCGGCTCTCCGCAGCCGGCGTTTCCGCCCGTTCCCGGCCGTTCCGCCTCGAAAACAGGACCGCCGCCAGAGCGGATACCGCTTCGCTTTCAACCGTCAGCGCCGCACGCACAGGCTGCCGGCGGCGGAAGAATTCGTCAATAAAGGCCGTATGCAGGTTCCCGGCGCGGAATTCTGAATCGTCCAGGATCTGCCGGAAGAAGCTCAAATTCGTCTTGATGCCCGCCACGTAATATTCGGCAAGCGCTCTCTGCATGCGCGAAATCGCCACATCCCGCGAAGTCCCCCACACCGCCAGTTTAGCCAGCAGCGGATCGTATTCCACTGGAACCTCCCACCCTGCGTATATGCCGCTGTCCAGCCGGATTCCCGGGCCTGCGGGCTCTTGCAATTGCAGAATACGGCCCGGCGAAGGAAGAAAATTATTTTCCGGATCCTCCGCGTAGATGCGACACTCCAGAGCGTGGCCCCGCCAGCGCACATCGTCTTGCCGGAACGGCAGCCGGCCTCCTGCCGCCACGAGAACCTGCAAATGCACAAGATCGTAGCCGGTCACCAGCTCCGTGACGGGATGCTCCACCTGCAAGCGCGTGTTCATCTCGAGGAAATAAAAACGGCCGTCGTCATCCACCAGAAATTCCATGGTGCCGGCGTTGTAATAACCGGCGCTTCTTGCGATGCGCACCGCCGCTTCCCCCATTTCGCGCCGCAGTTCCGGACGCCCGGCGACCAGCGGCGAAGGGCACTCTTCAATCACCTTCTGATGCCGCCGCTGAATCGAGCACTCCCGCTCGCCGAAATACACAAGATTTCCGTGGCGATCCCCCAAGATCTGGATCTCGATATGGCGCGGGCGTTCGAGCGCCTTCTCGATGTACACCTCGCCGTTGTTAAACGCCCGCTCGGCCTCGCTTCTGGCATCGCGCAGCGCAGATTCCAACTCGCCTTCGGAGCGGACCAGCCGCATGCCCTTGCCGCCGCCGCCAGCCGCCGCCTTCAACAGCACCGGGTAGCCAATGCCCGCCGCGATACGGCGCGCCTCCGCGCCTCCGGCGACCGGCTCGCGCGTCCCTGGCACAACCGGCGCCCCTGCCAGAGCGGCGACTCTCCGGCCGGCCGTCTTCGACCCCATAGCGCGAATCGACGCCGCCGAAGGGCCGATGAACACGATGCCTTCCTGCTCGCAGGCTTCTGCGAAATCAGGGTTTTCGCTGAGAAAACCGTAGCCGGGGTGGATCGCTTCAGCGCCGGTCTCGCGCGCCGCTGCGATGATCCGCTCGATGCGAAGATAACTTTCTTTGGACGGCGCTGGCCCGATGCGCACCGCTTCGTCCGCCATGCGAACGTGCAGAGCCGCGCGGTCCGCATCCGAGAACACCGCAACCGTCCGGATATCCAACTCGCGCAGACCGCGAATCACCCGCACCGCGATCTCGCCGCGGTTGGCGATGAGCACCTTTCGAAACATCCTGCTCAGGCGGGTTCGTCGGATACTCGGACCAGCAGCTTGCCGATGTTTGCGCCATCAAACAGCCGGTTCAGCGCGGCGGGCGCGGCGCGCAGTCCTTCCACCATATCGATCCGGTATTTCAGCTTGCCCTCTTTGAGCCAGGGCACGATGGCGGAGGCGGCCTCCCCAAACCTCGATGCGTAATCCAGCACGAGGAATCCTTGAACTCGGGCGCGCTTGATCAGAATATTGATAAAGTTGGCCGGCCCCGTCGGCGGCGCTTCCGCGTTGTACTGTGAGATCAGGCCGCACAAGGCCACTCGCCCGTAGAGGTTCAGCCGGTCCAAAATGGCCTCCAGAATGGGGCCGCCAACGTTCTCAAAATCAATATCGATTCCGTCCGGACACGCGGACTTGAGCGCCTCCCGAACGTCTTGTTTCTTATAGTTCACGGCGCTGTCGAATCCAAGCTCCTGCGTGATCCAGGCGCATTTTTCATCCGACCCGGCGATGCCCACAACCCGGCATCCGGCGATCTTGCCCATTTGTCCGGCCAGGGACCCGACCGCGCCGGCGGCGGCCGTGACCACCAGCGTTTCCCCTGGTTTCGGACGCGCGACGTCCATCAGGCCAAAGTATGCCGTATACCCGATATGCCCCATCGCCCCAAAGTATGCCGTAAGCGGGAGCCCGGGAATGCGCGGCGCCTTCGTCCACCCGCTGGCGTCGCCGGCGTAATATTCCTGCCAGCCGCCCAGACCCTGAACGATATCGCCCGGCGCAAAGTCCCGGTTCTTGGATTCCTCGACCACGCCCAGCGTGATGCCGCGCATCACCGCCCCGAGCGGCACGGCGGGCATGTAGGTGTCCATCCCCATCCACCCGCGGTTGGTCGGATCAAGCGACAGGTAAATAATCCGAACCAGAATTTCGCCATCCCGGATTGCCGGCGTGGGCGCCTCACGCCACTCGAAATCCGATTCCTTCGCCCGGCCTTGCGGCCGGGCGATCAGACGCCATTGACCATTGTTGGTTTGCACTGTTCGTTCCCGTCGTTTCTTGCTACTCTCAGATTGTATGCCGCGCCGCATCCAGGGCGCTTCTCTCGCTGCTAGGGCGCGCCCGATTCCGGAGGACCAGGAGATGGCCGCCCCCGGCATGAAAGACTCATTGCGCCAGCGCGGGGTCCGGCTCACGCGCCAGCGCCAGATCCTTCTCGATCTGATCGATCAGTCCGGGGAGCATCTCGACGCCGAACGCTTGTACGCTATGGCCCACGAACGCGATCCCAAACTGAACCGCGTCACCGTGTACCGTACGCTGAAGCTGCTCAAAGAAGGCGGTCTCGTGGATGAGCTGGATCTCATGCATCACTCCGGAGACCAGCATTACTACGAGACCCGGCTGAAGCAGGAACACGCCCACGTCATCTGCCTCCGCTGCGGCAAGGTCGAGGAGTTCTTTGGCGAGCCCTTGCAGCGCCTGCGGCGGCAGGTGGAATCGCATTTCGGTTTTCAAATTCTTCTGGCGCGAACCGAGATCGGCGGCTACTGTTCCCATTGCCAGGCGCTCCGCGCCAAAGAGGTCCAGCAGATTACCGAAGACCACGGCGAGCATGAGCCTAGGCGCCACAAACCGGTGCGGAGCGCCTGATGTCGTTATCCGGTCCGCTGGAGCGCGGGCCGGCGGCGGATGGCCGGGAATCCAAAGCCGCCGATAAGCGACCCGCGCTCCTGATCGTCGTCAATCCTTCCGGGAATCGCACCCGCATGCCGCTCGCCAGCGTTCCCTTCACGATTGGCCGGCACGCCGACAACGACCTGGTGCTCCGCGACAATCGCATATCGCGCACCCACGCGCGCATTGTCCGCGAAGGCGATGACTACGTCATCGAGGACCTCAAGAGCCGGCACGGAACGTGGGTCAATGGCGACCGCGTCTCGCGCCGCGCGCTGCGAAACTCGGATCGGATCGAATTCGGCTTTCAAGACTCCTACAAGATCACCTTCACCTACGAAGAGCACGATCTCAACCGCCTGCTCGATCAATTGCAGCCGCCCCAGCGCGCCCCCAGCAATCTGGGGAAATTGCGGGCGCTCGTGGAAGTCGCGCGCGCGCTGCAAACGTCGCTGTCCACCGATGACGTGCTCACCGCCGTGGTGGATGCGGCGCTCGCCGTCACCGGCGCCGAGCGCGGGTTCCTGATGCTGCGCAAAGACGGCGATCTCGACATCACCGTGGCTCGCGACCGCCGCGGCTCTCCGCTCGGCCGCAGCGAGCTGAAGGTCCCCATGAGCGTCATCAACCGCGCGCTGCGCAGCCGTCGCGAGCTGCTGTCCATGAATTTCGATCCGCTCGAAGAACAGGGGATTCGTCCGGAAACCTCCATCGCCAACCTCGAGCTGAGAAGCGTGGTCTGCGTTCCGCTGGTGCGCGTTCGAACCGGCAGCTCGGAAGAAACCGCCATCCTCTCCAACGTGAATGAAACCGTGGGCCTCTTGTATATGGACTCCCGGCAGGGCGCGGCCGACCTCTCGGCAGGCAATCGCGAGTTGCTGCAAACCCTCGCCCTCGAGGCCTCCACCATTCTCGAGAATGCGCGGCTGCTCGAACAGGAGCGCGCCAAGCGGCGCCTGGAAGAGGAACTGGACATCGCCCGCCAGATCCAGACCGGCCTGCTGCCCCCGCAGCTCCCTTCAAACGGCTGGTTTCGCGCCGCCGGCTCGAGCACGCCCTCGCACCAGGTCGGCGGCGATTACTTCGATGTGCGCAAGCTCGACGAGAATACGTGGTCGGCGGTGATTGCCGACGTCTCGGGCAAGGGCGTAAGCTCGGCCTTGCTCGCTGCGCTCTTGCAGGGGGCCTTTATGCTGGCCTCCCACAGCCCCGGCGCGATCGAGTCGCTGATGTCGCGAGTCAACGCCTACTTGTATGACAGAACCAAGGGCGAGAAGTACGCGACCGTCTTCTATTGCACGGTGGAGGCCTCCGGCCGCCTGCGGTGGTCCAATGCGGGCCACTGCACGCCCATCCTGCTGCATCCGGACGGGCGTTTGCGGACGCTGCGCACGACAGGCTTGCCCCTCGGCATGCTGGAATCGGCCGCCTACCAGGTGGAAACCGTGGATCTCGAGCCCGGAGACAAAGTGATTCTGTACACGGACGGCCTGACGGAAGCGGAAAACGCCGAAGGCAAGTTCTTCGGCATGGACGCGCTGAAACAAATGCTGCGCTCGCTCGCTGCGCAGAGTTGCGCCGACTTGCACGAGTCCATCTCCAGAGAGGTCGATGTCTACACCGAGGGCGCCGTGCTGAGCGACGACATCACGCTGCTCGTAATCGAGTACCGCCCGGAGAAGCCGGCGGCCTCGCGCCAGTAACGCGGCCGGGACGGTTCCCCCGCATCTTCACCCCTCCGCGCGCGTTTCGCCCTCCGCGCTTGACCCTCGACTCCGCTCCACATTCTATGCTGGAACATGAGGGAGGCGGTGATCGAACTGTGCGTGTCATCGAACGAGTATCTCCGGTTGCCGCGGCGCTGAGCGCCCTGGGGACGCTGGCCTGCTGCCTGCCCTTTGGCGTCGCCGGCGCTGTGGGGGCGCTGGGTTTAAGCGTTGTGCTCGAGACGCTCCGCCCGTGGCTGATCGCCGCGGCTGTCATTTTGCTCGCCATCAGCGGCGTTCAGATATACCGCAACGGAAGACAGTGCCGGCGCCGCAGCCGCCTCAGCCTCGTTGTATTCATGTTGTCAGCCGTGATCGTGGCGGCGGTTATCCTCTTTCCGCAGGCCCTCGCGGAATTGATCGCGACGCTGCATTGACAGGCCGGCATGAGTCGCGCTTCGACAATCATCCTTGCCGCCGCGCTTGCGGCCGGAGGCGCCGTCTTCTATCTGACCAGGCCGGCCCATGCGCCCGCCGGCCAGCCTCCACTGGTTGAAATCTCCGGCCAGTCGCTCGGCGCGCTGAATACAGAGTTCAACCGCGCTTCATCCAGCCTCCGCATCATCTTGCTGCTCTCGCCGACTTGACCCACCTGTCTGCGGGGGGCCTCCGCAGTCGAAGAGCTCCTGAGCAAACATCCACACCGCTCTTTAGAGGTGTTCGCGGTTTGGGAGCCGGTCCTCCCCACCGATTGGATGGCCCCGAGCGCCATGGCGCTGAAGCGCCTCCGCGACGGCAGGGTGCGGCAGTTCTGGGATCCGCATCATCTCATCGCCGCGGCCGTGAAAAAAGTTGAGATCGCTGGCCCGCTGCATCCCGATTGCTGCGAGCGCAAAGGCGTGTTGTGGGATTTGGCCGCAGCCTACCCGCCCGGGGCGCGCTGGGGCGAGGCGCTGCCCCAGCCGGTTCTCCTGAATGGGCCGGTCGTGAACGCCGTCGCCGGCCTCGATGCGATTCTCTCCAAAACCGCAGCCAGAGTCTCGGCAATCAACCGCATCGCGGAAAGCCCTCTTCCCGCCTTGCCGCCGTTTGCGCTGATTCGGTTTCGTCAGCGCCACAGGCCGGGAATTTTCGCCCCGCAATGGGGGCAGGCGCCGTCCTTGGCGAGGTCGTTCCCGAGCACCTGAAATCCCAAGCGGCGCACCAGAATACGATGACATTCCGGACAGCGGGTGTCTTCGAGATCGCCCACCTCGCCAGGACGGTTGCCGGCATATACGAATCGCAGCCCGGCGGCGCGCCCAATCGCGGCGGCGCGCTCCAGCGTTTCGACCGGCGTCGGATCGGGCGCCGTCATCTTGTAGTCGGGATCAAACGCCGTCACGTGCCAGGGAATATGGTTCGAAATGCCGGAAAGAAATTCGGCGGTGCGCGTCAATTCGTCATCGGAATCGTTGAAGCCTGGCACGATCAGGGTCACGATCTCAAGCCAGAACCCCATCTCGTGAATGCGCCGGATGCTCTCGAGAATCGGCTGGAGGCGCCCGCCGAGCTCGCGGTAACGCCGGTCGTCGAAGCTCTTGAGATCGACCTTGTACAGGTCCACCCACGGCCGTATGTACTCCAGCGCCTGCGGCGTGGCATTGCCGTTGGAAACGAACCCGGTCAGAAGCCCCGCGGCTTTCGCCTCCTTGAACACCGCCACGCCCCATTCGGCTGTGATCAGCGGCTCGTTATAGGTGCTCACCACGGCCGAGGCCCCGTACCACAGAGCCAGTTGCGCGATCCGCTCGGGAGCGGCGCGCTGCGGCGATGCGATCGCGCGCGGATCACGGATGGCCTGCGAGGTGACCCAGTTCTGACAGTAACCGCAGTGCAGGTCGCACCCCAGCATCCCGAAGCTCAGGGCCAGCGTCCCGGGACGCACGTGGAAAAACGGCTTTTTCTCGATGGGATCGCACTGCACGCCCTGAACATAGCCCCACGGCACATACAGCTTTCCCTCGCGGTTGAACCGGACTTTGCACACACCGGGCTGCCCCTCAAAAATCGGACAGCAGTGGCCGCAGGCGAAACAGCGGATCCTGCGGTCGTCGATCCGCTCCCACAGATCGCCCACGCGAACATGCTGCGCCAGGCTTTCCGCAAGCGTAATGAGCTGCGACATTACCGTGACGCCGCCGGGAAATAGCCAAGCGCGGCGTAGCTCACCGAACGCGTGTAATCGCCGGTCAACTCGCCCGAGGTCTGGTAATCGAGCGTCTGCTGCATCACCCGCCTGTGACGAAGAGCCTCCAGCAGAAGAGCGATGGGCTCGTATCCGCAGGTCGTCGAGCGGGTGCGGTGGATGGCGTCGAGAAACCGGTCCGGGTCGAGCGTACCGGCGGCGCCGATGATCTCACCGTCGAGCTGGCGCAGGCGATCGGCCACGCGCCCCTCCGCCGGAAATGGCGTATAGCCAAACGCCCGTCCATAGTGCGTAAAGTCTGAGCTGGCGATCAGGACCGCGTCCTCCAGCAGTGACTCCAAAACAGCGGCCGCCGCAGCGCGTTCCGTTGCGCTCAGACGGCCTACGTACAGCGGCGTGACCAGCGCGTCCGGCGCAGTCCACTGAATGAACGGGAGCTGAATTTCAACCGAATGGTCGCACACCGCGGACTCGGACGAAACGCGAAATGGAAAGCAGCGCGCAAGCGAGCGCATCGACGCTTCATCCAGCCGGACGTCGCCGAACGGCGTCGAAATCAGAGCGATATCCGGGATCTCGACCCCGGATCCAAGACCGTGGTGTGAAAATCCGAGGAGAAGGATCCGCCCCGGGCGCCGCAGGGCGATATGCCTGTAGGCCGCGGCCGCAACGGCCCCCGAATACATGGGCGCCGCATGAGGGACGACAAACGCGACGCCATCCCGCCGAACGGCGGACCCGGTTCTTGCGGCGGCGCATTCGAAGCACCGTCCAAGCGTCGCCTGAAGTGAATCCGCCGAGCCCGGATACCACGTCCCGCTGAACGGCGAGCGGTGCACAGCAGCGGCCGGCATAGAAAAAGGCCCTCCCCACTGCGAGGACCCCTTCCCAATATTTTCGTGCCGTGTTTACACGACTTCAACGCCCATGCTGCGGGCTGTGCCTTTGACCGATCGGATAGCAGCCTCAATGTCGAAGCAGTTCAGATCGGGCATCTTGATCTTGGCGATCTCCTCAATCTGCTTTTCGGTAATGCGGCCAACCTTGTTCTTGTTCGGCTCCGCGGAGCCCTTCGCCAGATTGACGGCGCGCTTGATGAGCACGGGCACGGGCGGCGTCTTGGTGATGAAGGTGAAGGAGCGGTCTGAGTAGATCGTGATCACCACCGGGATGATCAGCCCTTCCTGGTCTTTGCCCGAAGTCTTGGCATTGAAGGCCTTGCAGAACTCCATGATGTTGACGCCCTGAGGACCGAGCGCGGTCCCAACCGGAGGCGCCGGAGTCGCTTTCCCCGCTGGAATTTGCAGCTTAACTTGTGCCGTTACTTTCTTAGCCATGATGTACTCTGAGCGGCCGGGAGCGCCGGCTGCGCCTTATATTTTTTCAACCTGCAAAAAATCAAGCTCGACCGGCGTGGCCCGGCCGAAAATTGTCACCAGCACGCGCAGTGTGTTGCGCTCCGTATTGATTTCATCCACCTTGCCGGAGAAATTCGTGAACGGACCGTCGATGATGCGGACCTGCTCGTTCTTCTCAAACGTCAGCTTCGGCCGCGGGCGCTCGGCGGAACTCGCCTGACGATAGAGCACCGCGTTGACTTCATCCGGCGTCAGGGGGACTGGCGTGTTGCCCCCGCCAACGAAGCCCGTCACGCGCGGCGTCTCTTTAACGGCGTGCCACAGCTCGTCGTTCATTTCCATTTCCACCAGCACATAGCCGGGGTAAAGGAGCCGCTTGCTGGTGACCTTCTTGCCGTTGCGCAGTTCAACCACCTCTTCTGTGGGGATGAGAATCTGGCCGATTTTATCGGCGAAGCCGAAGGCCTGCGCACGTGTCTTCAGCGAATCCGCAACCTTTTGTTCGAAGCCGGAGTAGGTGTGAATGATGTACCACTTCTTGTTCGAATCGGATACGGCGACCTCTGCTTCCGGAGCCCGCTCCGGCGCCGGTTCCTCTTCGAGGACGGTCTCCGCCGGAGGCTCCCCGCCAGCTTCACCCGGTTCGGCGTGGAACTCCTTGTGCTCTTCCTCGAACGAGTCCGGCTGTTCGCCCTGCGAGCTGGCAGACTCCGTCTCTACGTCGCGGTAATCGTTGGAATCGGGCATGGCGGCAACACCTATCGCGTCAGTGAATCAAAAATCTTCGTGATCGCGCGCCCCACGATAAAATCGACGAGAAAAAAGTAGCCGGCGAAGGCGAACGTGGCGATGATCACGACCATCGTGGTGGCGCGGACCTGCTTCCATGTGGGCCAAGTGACGCGCCGCATCTCGAGTTGCAGTTCCTCGACGTAGTTCTTGAAGCGCGCGGGCCAGCCCAGGGCGCGCTGCCCGAGACTGCGGGAATCATCTCCGCTTTGTACCTGTGCCATCGCCATAGTTTTACTCATTGGCTTTCACCGTTAACAGACCTGCTTGGACCGGACGGACGCGCCGTCCGGAGATTCTCTGGCAGGGGCGGAGGGATTCGAACCCCCACTCGCGGTTTTGGAGACCGCTGGTCTGCCGTTAAACCTACGCCCCTGTACGGCAGTTGTCAGTTCTTAGCAGTTTTTTCTCAGTCTGACGGCCGCAATTACAGTGTACCGCACCGCCAACGCGCAGCCGGTAACGCCTATTTCACTTCCCGGTGCGGCTGGTGTTTGCGGCAGAAGGGGCAAAATTTCTTGAATTCCAACCGCTCCGTCGTGGTCTTCTTATTCTTGGTGCTGGTGTAGTTCTTGCGCTTGCACTCGTTGCATTGGAAAGTAATGATTTCGCGCGGCATAACGTTACTCCAGAATCTCGGTGACGGTGCCGGCGCCCACGGTGCGCCCGCCCTCGCGGATGGCAAACCGCAGCCCTTTGTCCATGGCCACCGGCGTGATCAGCTCCACTTCCAGATTCACGTTGTCGCCCGGCATCACCATCTCCACGCCCTCGGGCAGCATCGCCACC
>DASRCT010000072.1:0-5170 GCA_035652975.1 Bryobacteraceae bacterium
CATCGTCGCCGGGGACGATGACCAGACCATCTACTCGTTCACCGGCGCCTCGCCCGACGCCATCCTGGGCCCGGAGATCCCCGAAGATCACAAGATCATCCTCAAGCAGAGTTACCGCGTTCCGCGCGCCGTGCATGCCGCCGCTGACAAACTCATCCACCAGGTTACTCGCCGGCAACCGAAGGACTATCTGCCGCGCGCTGCAGACGGCGCCTGCACCAGAGTCGCGGGCACGTGGCAGACGCCCGAATACGCTGTGCTTCGGACGGCGATGGATCACCTCGAGCGCGGCCGCACCGTGATGTTCCTGGCTGCCTGCTCCTACATGCTGCGACCCGTCATTCAAGTCCTTCGCAAGAACGCCATTCCGTTTCATAACCCATACCGGCGCAGCAATGGCTTCTGGAATCCACTTCGTCTTGGCCGGCGCGGCTCCACGGTGAACCGCGTGCTGGCTTTGCTCGTGGCGCATCCCGATTTCGGCGAAGGCCACCGCGAATGGACCGCAGGCGACTTCGCGCTGTGGGCCGAGTGGCTCATCGCCAGGGGGATCTTCAAACACGGCGCAAAGACCCATTTGCGAAACAAGGATGCTTCGCTGCCCATAACAATTGCGGATCTGGATGCCGTCTTCGAGACCGCTGCTCTCGAATCCTTGCTCGCCTGTTTCGAAGGCGACCACCGCGCGCTTCTCTCGTGGTGGCGCACACGCGTGAACGGCGCGATGCAGAGCCGCATCCAGTTCCCGACCGACATCGCGGCGGCGCGGAGTCCGCAGGCTCTGCTGGAGAGGCCGCAGGTTATCGTCGGCACGATCCATTCCGTCAAAGGCGGCGAAGCCGACGTGGTGATTCTGTTTCCGGATCTCAGCCAGGCCGGCGACGCCGCCTACCAGCGCTACGGCCCTCCGCGCGATGCAGTGATCCGAACGTTTTATGTGGGGATGACGCGCGCCCGCGAAGCGCTCTATCTGGCCGACCGCACCAGCACCATGGCGGCGTGTTTGACCGCGTAATCCACTGAAGATACGGGACTTGCTTGCTATGCACGACGAAGGTACCCTGCGGGCGCTGTCGGGAGGTTTGAAGGTCAAGGTGCGCGTGCAGCATCCCAAGATTCTGGAGGCGAAGCTCCGCGAAGGCTGGAAGTGGTTTTTCCGGTACTACGCCGACGAAGTTCAGGCGGATGGCTCGATCAAGACCGTCCGCAAGAAGCATGCGGTCGGATTCAGCCGAGGCGACGATAAGATCTCGAAGAAACAGGCCGAAGTCGAACGCGACAAGTTCCTGGCCAAGCAGAACGCTCCGAGTGTCGAGGCTGCCGTTGAAAAGGTCGCGGCCACCGGCGTCGCATTGATCAGCGAAATTGCCCGCATGTACGAAGAAGGCTACCTGAGCCGCGAGAAGCAGATATCGAAGCCAACGCGCGACAAGGAATTCTACTACCTTGAGTCCTACATCATTCCCAAATGGGGAGCGTTCCGCCTGAACCAGATCCGGCCGCAGGCTGTCGAGGACTGGTTACACGCGACGTTCAACTCCTGGTGGGCCATGCACGCCGTGCGTGCCATGATGAGCCGTCTCTACTATTACGCCGAGGGTCATGGCCTGTGGGAGGAGGGCCGCCGCAGCCCGGCAAGCAAGGCCAAGCTCGGCAGGAAGCGCTACACCTACGAACGCCGGATCCTGACGTTCGAAGAGACTGCGCGTGTGCTGGCGCGGCTCGAACAGCCGTATCGTCTGGTTGTCGAAACCTGCATCGCCACGGGCGCCCGCATTTCGGAGGTGCTGGGCCTCACGTGGAAGCACGTCGACTTCACCAGCGGCACGATTAGAATTGAGCAGCGTGTCTGGCACCAGGACGTTGGGCGGCCGAAGACCGAGAGCAGCCGCCGCACATTGGGTCTGGGTGACCTCGTAACGCAGTATCGTGAACGTGCCGCGTTGGTCGGCGCACGTCCGAATGATTTCGTGTTCACGCAGAAGTGCGGCTCCGGACGGCCCTTGTGGGACAGTACGGTACGCGAACTCCTGCACGAGGCCGCGCGCGCCGAAGGCTGCGACTTCAAGGGCCTCGGCTTCCATTCCTTCCGGCGCGCAAACATCACCTGGCGGCAGGAAGTTGGCGGCAGCGCGATCGAGGCTTCGAGGATCGCGGGGCACACCAACATCGAAATGACAAGCGAGTATACCTTCGTCGCGCCCGAACGCCAGAACGAGCTGACGCGGCGAATCCAGCAGAGATTGGCTGCGGCGGGCAAGCCGGATGCGACGAGTGTGCCGGAACCGCCGCCGTCTGCTGGCCCGGGGCACGTCCCGATGGCAACGACCCTCATCCAGTGAATTCGGAGGCAGGACCGCTCAGGGCCTGCGGCAAATTAAGGTCTGGGATAGCCCTTGTGCTCGACTTCAGCCATGATCTCCTGGATGGTCGCGCCCTCTAGCCAGCGATGGCGATCACGGGTATAGTCGCCACTCCCCGCCCGGTACACGCGCAGAAAGCGTGCGAGGCCGTCCAAGCCCAATTCCCGCCGAAGGACAGCGAGAGCATGCCGCTCGAACTCCTCGTCCGTCATTTTTTCGAGAGGGATCATGATCCGAATTCCTTATACCACGATACCGGGTTCTCAACGCGAATGCGAAGGGCTTGCGCATTCCGGTGCGCTCTGAGAAGCAAGTCATCATCGGTCGTTAGAAATACGTCAGCGGCGCCCTGTTCGGCGCAGGCGAGATGGAGAGCGTCGAATTCGCCGAATCCCAGCCGCTCAAGCGACTCGGCGCGCGCCGCATCTTGCGAATGAGGGACAACGACCTCGTCAGCGAACTCGAGCAGAGTGAGGACATCGTGCCGCCGTTCCAAATCCGGGTTGCGACCGATTTCGATTTCCAGCACCCGACTACTCACCCACGTTGCCCTGCCGGCTTGCACCAGTCGCAGAATGCTCTCAACGGCTTCCGCCTCGCCATGTATGCGCGCTTGGCTCTGATCATCGGTCAGCCGGTTTAAGCAACACGCGTCCAGATAGATCCTCAAATCGAAGTCCCTCCGTCAACGACGGGCGCATGCTGTTCTGGGCGCAGGGTCACTATCATAACCGGAATCGACCCATTCCGTAATTCACTGTTTCAGGAAGATCTACAGCCTGCGCCGGCAACGCGGCCTGATCCTCAAGCACAGCTTCGCGCCGGATGAGTTAACGGCCGGGTTTCGCTTCGTGCTTCGACCTGGGCCATGCGTCGTGCTCTGTACGCTGAATGACCTCGACGGTCTCGCCGGCGACCCCGCGTCCGAATCCTACCACGCGAAGGATCGCAAGCTCCTCAAGAGGCAAACTGCCTCAGTCGTGATCCTGATAGATGCGCTCGCGGACAACGCGCGGTCGTCGTCCTTTACAGGTTCCAGCCGACGGGCATCTCCTGAAACGCCGCTTCCAGCAGCGTCTGAGCTTCGGCGTAACAGCCAGCGACAATCAACTCGTCTGCGCGGTGATTGAACTTCGGTTTGTCGTTGAAACTCGGCTCCATGGTGAGCCGATTATCCCGCAAACCAGCACGTGAGAAATGTTCGCCGGGGCTCGCGACGAATGATCTGCATGTATAGGGAAAATTTTTGTCTTCGTCTCCTGTTTCACGAACTGAGGACAATCAGAAGGCGGAAACGACCGCGCGCGTGCGCGCGAAAGCACGTGGAATTCCACTCCTCATCGCAATGTGAATCGCCATCGAGCAGGGTCCAATCTGGGTCAAAACGCCAAAAGATTCGCGAACTGGGACCAAACTGGGACCAAAACGTAAACGGCTAACTCTTGTGTTTTCATAGAGGCATGCCTGTAAGTGATTGACTTGTCCCAATTGGGGTGCAAGAGGTCCCGGGTTCAAATCCCGGCGGCCCGACCAAAGAACTCAAATACTTACAGATACCAACCTCCTCACGCACCCCGTTTCAGGTCCAAATTCAGGTCCAAAACAGATCCGGGGCCGTGGTGTCGTTGTCTCTGTGATGACCCCATTCGCAAGCTGATGCTCTACCAGAAGTTACTCGCCATGGTACCGATGGGGACGTGATTTGAACATCTCGTCCTCGTGTCGCGAATCAGGAGACGAAAAACGTCCCTCCCTTATATAGAGCTAAGGATCAGCCCGCGACGCAGTCGGCACCGATGTGTCGCTGAGCCATACTGGATTGTGCCGGGCCGCAAATCCTCGCGGCTGCCGTGCGCGGGTAATATCGGTGATTCGGCTCCGTAGAGTTTCCGGTGCTGTAAGACTGAACCGGCGCTGGCTGTTTGCCGTCCGGCCTCGAACGAGGTATGGTGTGGTCATAGGGATGAGCGACATGCCGGACCCACGATACGAATCGGCGAAGCGGTCGGTGCAGGCCCTCGGGCCCGCCGATCAGTTGCGTCTCATTGCTGAACTCGCCGCGAGCTTACGCGGTGAAGTCGAGCGCGAGCCCCGAAGGAGTCTGCTGGAATTCCAAGGCTTGGGCAAGTCCATTTGGCAGGGTATCGACGTCGAGGAGTACCTGCGCCGGGAACGTACCTCGTGGAATGGATAGCGGCGCTGCGTGGCACGACCGTTGGCCTGGATACGAGCCCTCTGATCTACTACATCGAGGAACATCCGGCATTCCTGCCGAAGATCAAGCCGTTCTTTGAAGCCGCGGCGCGCGGCGACTTCCGGATTGTGACATCGTTCATTACGCTAGTGGAGGTCCTGGTCCACCCGCTGCGCGAAGGCCGGCCAGAACTGGCAGAGGAGTATCGTAACATCCTGCTCCAATCGGCCGAGCTGACAGCGATTCCTTTGGACGAGGGCATCGCCGAGGAAGCGGCAAACCTCCGGGCTCGGCACAATCTTCGCACGCCCGATGCAATCCAGCTCGCGACGGCGATCCGTTCGGGGGCGTCGTCGTTCTTGACCAACGACGCCAACTTGGCCGCCGTGCCGGGTATCGCGGTGCGGATACTGCAGAATCTCCCTTAACACCGCGGATTCGCGATTTCGCGCCCAGGACTGTTGACACCTGACTTCGCGCGCTGATACCAGAGAGTAGAACGCGGCGAAGCGTTCCCCCAGAGGGAGGCGAGCCCTCTCGAAACACACTCGCCCCGATCCGCAGTTCCCTTTGCGGGAATACCCGCAACCCCATCGCCGGCCTACGATACCCG
>DASRCT010000073.1:0-9128 GCA_035652975.1 Bryobacteraceae bacterium
AAAAATCCCAGCAGAAACAGGCCGGCCAGACCGCCGGAGACGATCGCCGAGACCGCAAACCACATCGATAACGCGCTTGCCTTCGTGTGCGCCAGCGCCAGCGCCGTAGCCGCGCTCATCGCGCCGACGGCGGCGACCAGAGCCTTCGCAACCCGCAGGCGTTTTCTGTCCGACGAGTCAGGTCGCAAGGCGCGGTAGAAATCCTCGACGCCGACGGTCGCCAGGGAGTTCAAATCGCCCGCCAGCATGGTCATCGCCGCCCCGATCAGGGACGCCATAAACAGTCCGGCCAGGCCCACCGGAAGATGCGTCGCCACGAAATAAGGGAAGACCTGGTCCGCTTTGACGATGAATCCCGGCAGATGCTCGCCCGTAAGCTTGTAATACGCCCAGGTGCAGGTCCCGATGAGCATGAAAAGGGCCCACGCGGGTACGCACAGCGCGGCGCCCAGCGCAATGCCCCTGAGCGCGGCGCGATCCGATTTCGCCACCAGGTATCGCTGCACCACCGTCTGGTCGGCCGTGTACCGCTGCAGATACCAGAAGAATCCGTAAATCATCAGAACCGGGATGGTGGCCGATGAGAAATCGAGCGCGCCGCTGCCCAGCGAAAGTTTCCCCGCTTCCGCGGCCGTCCGCAATACCGCGCCCGGGCCTCCGTGCGGCAATAACAGCAGATAGCCCAGGCAGATGAACACGCCGGCCCACGTGATGAAAGCCTGAATCACGTCGGTCCAGATCACCGCTTCCATGCCGCCGACCAGCGTATAGGCGATCATGATCGCGCTCACAAGGCAGATGACCCCGTCGATGCCCCAACCGATCATGCTGTTGAGCGTGAGCGCCATCAGGTACAGAACGAAACCCATTTTGGAAAAGTGCGCCAGCGTGAAGGCCGCAGACGCGTACACTCGCGCGGGGCGTCCGAAACGTTGTTCGAAATACTCATAGGCGCTCATGCCTACCGCGCGCCGGTAGAACGGAATGATGACCGAGCCGACGATCGCCACAACGCCCAGCGCCAGGAATCCCGGCGTCAGAAGGGACCAGTCCTTGGCGTAGGCCGACCCCGGATAAGCGACGAACGTAATGCTGCTGATGAGCGTCGCAAGCAACGACAGGCCCATGGCCCACCACGGCATCGAACGTTTCGCGACGAAGTAGGCCTCCGTTGACGTTTGCCGCCGCCGGAAACGCAGCCCCACCAGGGCCATGCCCGCGACATACGCAACAATGACCGCCAGGTCGATCCCGCGCGCGCTGGTCATTCCCCCGTTCCATTCTGAAAGGATTTGATGATGGCGCTGTTATCGGCCGCGCCGAATCCGGCGGCTTCAGCCCTCTCCAGCAATTGTTCGTGAACCTGCGAAAGCGGCAGCCGCGCGCCGAATTTCTTGCCGGACGCCAGAATCAATCTCACGTCTTTGAGATGCTGCGACAGCCGCGCCTCAGGCTCGAAATCCTCGTTGAGCATCCGCTGCCCTTTGGTATCCATGGCGCGCGAATAGGCCGGGCCAGCCTTCAGGATTTCGAGCGCGAGCGCCGCGTCGATCCCGCAGGCGCGGGCGAATTCCAGTCCCTCGGCCAGCGCGGCGCGATTCAGTCCCAGCACCAGGTTGAGCACCAGCTTCATGCGCGCGCCGCTGCCCGCGGGCCCCACGTAGAAGGCCTTTTGGCAGCAGGCCGCAAACAGGTCAGCGCAGTCGTCATATGCGCTCCGTTCGCCGCCGCACATGAAAATCGCCTCGCGACTCCGCACCTGCGCGCTTGAGCCGCCTACCGTCGCGTCCATGTATTTCACGCCCCGCTCAAGCAGCTTGCGCTCAAAGGCGATGGCGTCGTCGGGTTCGCCCGTAGTCGTGTCGATCACGATCGAACCCGGCGCAAGCTTCCCCGCAATCTCTTCAAGAACCGACGCCGCTATCGCCGAAGTGGGAAGGCTGAGGATCACGCGCGATGATGCCAAGGCCACCGCCGCCGCACAACACGCCGCCTCCACCCCCGCGGCGCGCAAGCCGCCAATGCGCTCCGGCCGGATGTCATAACCCGTAACGCTGTAGCCCGCGGCCCGAAGCTGCTCGGCGATGGCGCTCCCCAGCAGTCCGGTTCCGATAATGCCGGCCCGCTTCGAACGCTCGCTCAAGCGGTTCTCCCCCGCTCCGGCTGAATCGGAATGGCGGTCGATCCCGAAATCCGCAGCACTCGGGTCAAGGTCTGAGCCGCACTCAAAACCGCGCCTGCCGTGTGCCGGATGAACTCCTCAAGCGAACACGTCATCCACGGCGCCGCCGCGCTGACGGCGGCCCACGGCTGTTGATCCGGATCCAGAATCGGCGCCGCGATGACCCGCACGCCCATCACCGTGTCCTGATCAGAAACCGCATAGCCCAGCGCCCGCACCCGCTCCAGCCGCGCTTCAATTTCCGGCAGCGACACCGGCGTGTTGGGCGTGAGCTTCACCCGTTCGCGCGCATTCAGCAACCCTACCCGCTGCTCAAACGGCAGGTAAGCCAGAATCGCGTGCCCGATCGCCGTGCAGTAAGCCGGCACGCGCGCGCCTATGCGCTGCGTGACGCCCAGCCGCCCCAATCCCGACTGTACCCGCTCCACATAGACCACGTCCGGTCCATCCAGAACCCCGATGCTCGCGGCTTCGTTTACCGACCCCACCAGCGAGCGCAGAATCGGCCGCGCAATGGTGTGCAGATCCATGCGGCCGAATGCGTTGAATCCCAGGTCCAGAATCTTCCAGCCCAGACGATACGATTTGCCTTCCGCCGGCTGAAGATATCCGAGCATCACCAGCGTCTTTACCAGCCGAAATGCCGTACCCGGATCGAGCGCGGCGCGGGTTGCGATCTGCGACAGCGTCAGCTGCGGTTCTTCAGCGCTGAAAACCTCAAGCACGCGAAATCCCTTGGCAAGCGACAGGACCATGCTCTTTGCGTCGCGCGCTCGCGTCCTTGTGATGCCGTTGTTTTCGGATTCCGAAATATACATTCGCAGTCTATGGTCTATCTTCGGATGCTATTGACGAAAACACAAGAGAGTGGTAGCTTTCTGTGGAACCATTTCGAAAGAAAATTCGGATTCCGAAAAATCGTGCGCGTCACTGCTCTTCTCTGCGGCTTCGTTTTGACAGCGGCAGCTCAGGTCGCATTCCAGGCTTCCGCAGGGCGGATTGAAATCCGTATCGATGGAAAGCCTTTTTCCAACCTGTATTACGGATCAGAATGGCCACAGCCGTTTTTGCATCCGCTGCGCGCCGCCTCCGGTCTGACCGTCACCCGGGGCTATCCGGTGGAACAGATCGCGGGCGAGAGTCAGGACCACATTTGGCATCACGGCTTGTGGTTCGCACACGGCGATATCAACGGCGTGGACTTCTGGCGCGACCGGGGCGCGGACGTCACGGGCCGCATGGTCGCGGCGAAGAAGCCGGAAGCGGGCGGCGACGCGCTTTCCGGGCTGTTCCGGCTGGCGGCGCCAGGAAACGAGATTTTGGGCTCGATCGAGGAAACGTTTCGCTTCCGCGCCGATCGTCAGCTCCGCATCATCGATGTCCATGTCCGAATCCGCGCCGACCAGGGCAAGCCGTTAAAATTCGGCGATACCGAAGAGGGCGCGCTCGGGATTCGCCTTCGCGACGAATTTCGGGAAGACCGGGGCGCTGTGCTATCCAACTCGGAAGGGCTGGCGGGCTCAAAGAACATCTGGGGCCGGAGGGCGAAGTGGGTGGACTACGCAACCACGATCGGCGGGGAAAAGCTGGGCGTAATCATTCTTGACCACCCCGGAAATCCGAAGCACCCGACCTACTGGCATGCCCGCAACTATGGATTGTGCGCGGCGAATCCTTTTGGCGAGCACGATTTTTTGAAGGACCCGTCGCGCGATGGATCGGTCACGGTTCCCGCCGGCGGCAGCATGAGCCTCCGGTATCGGGTGATCGTCCACCCCGGCGCGCTGGACCCCGGCCAGGCGTCAGAATGGTTCGCCGCATTCGAGAAGGAGAAACAGGACCAATGAACCGGCGTTGCTTCTTTCATTCCGTGGCCGCCGCCGCAGCGGCTTCTCGCCCGATGCGGGC
This sequence comes from Bryobacteraceae bacterium, assembly GCA_035652975.1. Classification (GTDB taxonomy): domain Bacteria; phylum Acidobacteriota; class Terriglobia; order Bryobacterales; family Bryobacteraceae; genus TMP-7. Next base: position 4,091 of record DASRCT010000073.1, read on the forward strand.
CGCTTCGGATCGCGTCAACATCGCCGTGATCGGCGTGCATGGCAGGGGCAAAGCGCTCACGGCGGGATTCTCAAGAATGCCCGACGTCAGCGTGGAGTACGTTATCGATCCTGATGAGAACGTGATCGCCCCGGCGCTGGCGGTGTTGGAAAGGGCTGGCCGGAAACGGCCCAAGATCGGGCCGGACATGCGCCGCGCCTTTGAGGACAAGACCATTGACGCCGTTGTGATCGCCACGCCCGACCACTGGCATGCGCCGGCGGCTCTGCTGGCCTGCGATGCCGGCAAAGACGTATATCTCGAAAAGCCGTGTTCGCATAACATCCGCGAAGGTCGCATGTTGCTCGACGCCGTGCGCAGAACCGGCCGCATTATCCAGCACGGCACCCAATCCCGCAGCCGCGAGATCACCCGCAAGGCCATCGAGTACGCCCAATCCGGCAAGCTCGGCGCGGTGCTGATGGCAAAGGCCTGGGATGTGCAGAAGAGGCGCGATATCGGCCACAAACCGGACGGGCGCCCGCCGGCGGGCGTGGATTACGACGTCTGGGTCGGGCCAGCCCCGTGGATGCCGTTTAATGAGAACCGCTTCCACTACAACTGGCACTGGCACTGGAATTTTGGAACCGGCGACATGGGCAACGATGGCGCCCATCAGATCGATATGGCGCGCTGGGCGCTGGGCGTGGATTATCCGGACCGGGTCTCGGGCGTCGGAGGCAAGCTGCACTTCCATGACGACCAGCAGACGCCCGATACCATGAACATCACCTTCAGCTATCCCGGCAAGATGCTCATGTTCGAGATGCGCCTGTGGAATCCCTATGGGATGGAGGGGGTGGAGAACGGCGTCGCCATCTATGGCTCGGATGCGCTGATGCAGATCGGCAAGTGGGATCGCGTCTGGGGCTTCAAAGTGTTCGATCGCGACGGCAAGCTGGCGCTCGAGGAACAGTCGCCCGGCGAGGATGAAGCTCACCTGCGCAACTTCATCGACTGCGTCCGGTCGCGCAGGGCGCCGAACGCGGACATTCTGACCGGCTACAAATCGGTGCTGCATTGCCATCTCGGCAATATCGTCGCCCGGACCGGGCGCGCGATCCGCTTCGATGCGAGCGCCCAGGCGATCGCCGATGATCCGGAAGCGAACGCGCTGCTCGGCCGAGAATATCGCAAGCACTGGGGCGCGCCGGCGTAGTGAACGGGTTTGCTGAGGCCGGAATCCAGTCCGGCAACGGGTCTCCGACCCATAAACGCGGGGGCGGACGTTGACGCCCCCACAACAATGTCCCTGAGGAGAATGACCATGTTCTGCGTCAAACTTCGGGCCCTGGCATTGGCCATAGTCGTCCCGGCGCTGGGTTTCGCGCAGGTGAATACCGCCACGATTTTCGGAACGATCACGGATCCTTCCGGCGGCGCTATCGCAAACGCGTCCGTCACCGCAACCAACGAGCAAACCGCCGCCACGTGGAACACGACCGCGAACGCAAACGGCGAATATACGTTCACCTTCCTTCCGCCCGGGCGATATTCGATTGCCATTCGCGCCGCCGGCTTTAAGGAACGCCGCAGCACGGGGCTCGAGCTCGCGGGCGGGCAGGAAGTGCGGCTGAAGACGACGTTAGAGCTGGGCGCCATCACCGAGACCGTAAGCGTCACCGCCGAAGCGCCGCTGATCAATACGGCTAACGCCGAGCAGGATCACAACGTCACCACCCTTCAGATCACGCAGCTTCCCACGGTCAACCGCGATTGGAGCGCGCTGCTGAATCTCGGCGCGGGCATTACGGTGAGCAGCAACGCCGTCGCCATCAATGGTCTGCCGCCCGACGGGTTCCGTTTCACGGTGGATGGGGCAGATGCCAGCGGCAGCGGCGAAAACGAGTCGCTCACCACGATCGGCTATATCAAGGCCGTCAGCCTGGAAGCCATTCGCGAGATTGCCGTGACGAGCGGCATCGCGCCGGCGGAGGCCGGTCCCACCATGTCCGGCAATGTCAACGTGATCACCAAAAGCGGCACAAATGAGTTCCACGGCTCGCTGTTTGAAAACAATCGTCTCGAAGACTTCAGCGCGCGCAATCAGTTCCTGACCGCCAACCCGCCGCTGACCTTCAATCAGTTCGGCGGATCGCTGGGAGGACCGATTGTCAAGAACCGGTTGTTTTTCTTTGGCGTATATGAAGGATATCGATCTCGCGCCTTCTCCTCGGTGAACGGCAATGTTCCGACGCAGGAATTTCGCAACCAGGCGATCGCGGCTGTGCCCGCCTTGAAGGCCTTTTTCGACACCTTGCCGCTGCCCAACACGCCATACGCGCCCGGCGCGGTCACCGGCTTTTATCAGAGCACCGGCTCAAACGCCGAGAACAGCAACCATGAGAGCGTTCGCGGCGATTACCAGATCACCAACGGCAATCTGCTCGCCATCCGGTTTACGCACGAGACGCCCTTCCAACTCACTCCGCGCGTCTCGCCGGCCAACAGCCGCACCTTCGACGTACAGGCCAACAAAGGCGTGGCAAGCTTCATCCATTCCACTTCCGCCTGGAGCGCCGAGAGCCGCTTCGGCTATAACCATTTCGACCGCGTTCGCCTGGACAACATCTACACGCTCGGCGTCAGCGCCATCACGGGATCGCTCGGCTTCAGCAACACGGGCGAGATCATGCAGAATTTCGGAACCAACTGGAGCGCTGAGGAGGTTTTTGCGCTCAATCGCGGGCGGCATGCGATCAAAGCCGGCGGGCTGTTTCATATCTACAAGTCCGGCCGGTTCAATGTCACCGTCCCGGAGTTCCAATTCGCTTCCGTGGCGGACCTGCTGGCGAATCAGCCGAGCCAGGTCACCATCAGCTTCGGCGTGAATCCCTACGATCTGTACAACTGGATTAACGGCTATTTCATTCAGGACGACGTTCGAATCAGCAAGAACTTCATCCTGAACGCCGGCGTCCGCTATGATCATTTCTCCGTACCCCGCGAAGCGTCCGGGCGGCTGTTCAACCGTACGGGTCCCTTCGGCATAGGCCCCTACACTGATCCGGACCGGATCTATCAAGCCAACTGGCTCGACTTTTCGCCCCGGCTGGGATTTGCGTGGTCGGCCACTCCCAAGACGGTGCTCCGCGCCGGCGCCGGGAAAATGACCAGTTCGCATAACCAGTTCGGCGGACCGGTGGAACTCATCCAGAACGCGATCGATGAACCGAACCGGGTCATTTTCAGCGCGGCCGAGGCGGCGAGATACGGCATTCGGTACCCCACGACCAATGCAGCCATCCTGCCGCTGGTCAAAGGCGGAGGCGGGCCCATCGCCGGGACAGTGATCTCGCAGCACTTCCCGCAGCCGTACAGCATCCAGTGGATGTTGAGCATAGCGCGCGAGCTGCCGGGCGAGATCGCCTTGGAGTCGGCCTACATCGGCAATCACGCTGTGCACGCCAATGTCGTGCGCAGAATCAACCAGGTCAGTCCCATAACGGGCCAGCGGCCATTCCCGAACTACTCAGAGTTCAACTACTACGACGGGTCTGAAAGCGTCCACTACAACGCCTGGCAGAACACCTTCCGCAAACGCTTCGCCAACCATTTTCAGATGGGCGCGGTATATGTCTGGGCCAATACGGTTTCCTACACAAACGCTGCGAATCTCGGGCTTCCGAATCCGCCGCAGGACGCAAACAACATCCGCGGCGAAAAAGGGCCCAGTCCGTTTGACATTCGTCATCACTTTCATTCAGATTTCCTCTACGAGCTGCCGCTCATGGCGCTCGCCGGCGGCAAGAGCCGGGGGGCGAGGCTTCTGCTCGGCGGATGGCAGTTCTCGGGCATCTTCACCGCCGAGACCGGCGCGCCGATCAACGTGACCCAAAGCACAACCTACGCCTCCAGCCGCCCGGACTATATCGGCGGCGATCCCTACGCCGCCAATGCCGAAGCGACGCTGCGGTATTTGAATCCTGCGGCTTTCGCCAAGGTTCCGATTGGCGCAGGGGGCGCGCCGCTGCATTTCGGCTCAATCGGGCGCAATGCTCTGCGAGCGCCGGGCTACTGGAATCTGGACCTCGCCCTGGCCAAGAACCTGGACCTTACCGAACGGTACCGTCTTCAGATTCGCTGTGACATGTTCAATTCGCTGAATCACACCAATTTCGCCGGCATCCAAACGGGAATCGACGCGGCGAACTTCGGACGGTTCACATCCACGCGCGGCGCGCGGCTGGTGCAGTTCAACGCGCGCCTGTCGTTCTAAAACGCGCGCTCATACGACGCAGGGCCGCAACGGCTGGCATGAAAAAACACATCGACAGGAGAAACCGGCATGAATCGTCTTTCTGATGCGCCCGCGCGAGTGATGGCAATCCTCGCAGTGACGGCGCTGATCGCTTCCGCGCAATTCAACAGCGCTATTCAAGGAGTCGTCACCGACAGCGCCGGGGCGGCCATTCCGGGCGCCGCGGTGACCGTCGCCAATGTCGAAACCGGCGTGGCGCGCACCGTCGAGACGCAAGAGGATGGCTTGTATCGCGTACTGAGCCTGGCGCCCGGTCAGTACCGCATCGCGGTCCGCAGGGCGGGCTTTGCCGAGGCTGTGCGCGAGTCCGTAACGCTGGCCACGGGACAGGCTTTGCGCGCCGACTTTTCCCTCCAGGTCGCCACTCGGGCCGAGCAGGTCACTGTCGCGGCGCAGCCGGCGCTGGTTGATACCGAGCAGGGCGCGATCGCCGGCCGCATCAGTCCCGTCGAATTGAAGGAGGTCCCGCTCAACGGAAACAACGTCTTCAACCTGCTGGCGCTGCAAGCCGGCGTGATCGGCCGCAGCCGGTCCAGCGCAAGCGGGGGCGGAGGACGCAGCGGCAACGATCCGTTTTCAGGGGAAGCCGGCCCGACAATTTACGCCAACGGTCTGCGTCAGGAAGCCAACAGCTTCACCATGGACGGCAGCAGCATCAACTCCTCGGTGAGCCCCGGCTTTACCAACCTGACGCCCACCGAGGACGCCGTCCAGGAGGTTCGCGTGGAAGTGAACAAC
>DASRCT010000074.1:0-102661 GCA_035652975.1 Bryobacteraceae bacterium
AATGTTCGCCGCGCTGGTATTAGTCTGCAGCATTTGAACCAGATTGTGGAGCGAGCTGTCCTTGATGCGTTCGTAGTGCGGGTTGGCAGCGCGCACTCGATTCATGAATTCTGTGAAATGCGTTTGGCTGTAAGTTGGCAATGTTGCACCTCGCCGGTTAATTACATCCCAAACTGGGATACTCAGGCAACTGTGCCTCGGTCTGGCTTCGCCCGCACTCTTTTTCCCGCGCCCGCCGACGCCGATCGCGTGATGTCAGAACTTCTCAGAAGTTCATAGACGCCATTCAGTGCAGCCCAGGCGGAACGGAGCCAGCTCCGACTCAGAGCGCAGGAGATCTCTCCCCCCCGATGATCGCCAAAACAGCTTGAAAAGGCGGCTCGGAAACAGAGGAATATTGAAACACAACGTCGGGTGGCGTTACAAAACGGTTGACCACCGTTGGGAACCGGGACTCGCTTGTTGGCATGAGCCTGTGGTAGCGCTAACGGGAATCGAACCCGTATTTGAGCCTTGAGAGGGCTCCGTCCTAACCGTTAGACGATAGCGCCAGAGTCCTCACTGATTATATCGCGGGACGCCGCCCGCTGGCGTTGGATCTCTACCATGTGTAGTGCACTGCGTAGGTCAGGCTTTTCTCCTGGCCAGGCTCCAGCGGCAGGCGAAATTCGATCGTGTCGGCGTCGCGTTTGACAAACGGGAGCGAGCTCGTCACGATCTCCCAAGCGTTCCAGCGATACAGATGCTCTACCACGCACACTTCAACGGATTCGGTTTTGCGGTTCCAAACCTTAATGTCAAAAGCCTCATCGAGCATGGAGCGCGCAGAATCGATGCGGTGACTCGTCCTGCGGCGCTCGCCGGTTATGTCGAACGCGGCGCCGGTGAATACGCGCAGGGACGCCCCAGTCGGCGTATGATCAATGACATCTTCCCCAGTGAATACCAGTTGAGCGTCGCTGTCCCGGCGATAAAATCGAATCCTACCCTTCGGCAGCGGAATCCCGAGGCCGTTCGCTGCAGTGTTCGCGAATTCGCGCATGACCCAAACCTTATTGGTCGATTGCACGCCCAAAGAGAGGTCCATGCGCCAGGACTCAGCAGGCATCCTGCCCATGCGGTCGCGGTCGAGCCGTAGGCCATCGTAGACATAAATGACGTCGGACCGGATGTTCTCCGCTTGAAGAAATTCGATCTGCTTCGACTCCTTGTCGTGGAGCGTAACCCGCATGGGAAGTGAATAGAGATGATATTGATCGAACGATTTTTGGGTCACGGACGGCGCCAGACCTTCAGGCGCTCCTCCGACCAGCGCGCCCGCGTTAAACTGCCGCGCCAGCAGATCCGGACGCATGACCTTATTCAAATCTCCGGCCATAAGCGTGATGCGCGCGCTTTCGAACGACTTTCCGGCATGGTTCTCGATGGAAACCCAACCGGCCATCTCCAGGCGGTCGCCGCCGGTCTCAACAATGTTATATGCCGCTTGCCAGTTCATGCCTGCGGTAATGTACGCAAGTTCCGCGTTCAGCCTCGCCGGCGCGGGCGAGTACACAATCCAATCGAGCGACGGCTTAAGAGTAAACCCTGCGGGCAAAGCGGGAAAAAGCGGCGCGCCGGGGAGCCCCAAACGAAGCTTGCCCGCAACTTCAATCACCGGCGTCCGATTCTGATCCGAACTGCTGAAACGGTCGGGATAAGCCGATTCGCCGGCGCTGATGATGCGACCGGATACGATCTCGGTCTTCTCAGGCGCGCCTGCGAGAAAGTCTATGGTTTGCCCTTCGTAGTGCGCAAGGAGCGCGCTCGTCGAAACAGGATTCGCGCGGTAGCTTTGCTCGAGAATTCGAAGACGAAGCTTGCCTGACGGGTCGCGGAGAGCAACCGAATCCGGTTCGAGGTAGGGTGTCGCATCAGTGTATTGAACGTGATTGGCGCCAGCTTTGAGGTCAAGGGCTACCGTGTCCCGAACGACGGCGAAGTTCTGGTTATAAATCGTCAGCGCCGGTTCCGCGAAGACCGCCGCGGCGATGAGGTGAACAAAGGCGATGCGCATACCGGGTTGGACACTCTCAAGAGGCAGCCGGTTCCCGAGCGGTTGCTGAATGAGAATCGCCTCTCCGGATGCTTACGGCTGCCGGTCCCGATGCGTCCGGCCGCTAGCTGACTGGCGTCCAGTTCAGCAGGCGGCGGGCGTTGCCCCGGTATAGGCTTTCGAGGACGGGCGCCGGCAGGTCAAGGCCATAGTATCGCCACCAAATTCGGCCCGGCATGAATTCGTCCGGTGTTTCGAACAGACGCCACCAGGAGCGATACATCTCAGCCTGCCGACCCATATCGGTTCCAAAGAGCACGCGATCGCGATATCGCGCCAGGAATTTCGCCGCGGCGCGGGGCTGGCGGCCCACCTCGTAATCGCGCGCGGAGATATCCACATAGAAATTGGGAAATTTCTCCAGCGCCTTGGCGAGAGCGGCAAGGTCGTTGCCCTGATTGCCCAGATGGCAGGCGATAAAGGTTGTCTTCGGATGACCCGCCAGAAGTCGATCACGAATAGCGATCAATTCCTCGTAGGATGGTACGTCTTTACCGTACAGATTGAAATGCTGGTAGTCGGGAGTGCGCTCCTGGTATACGTCGAGCGGCTGCCAGCAGGACGGGTGATCGGCGATGTGGGTCACCACCGGCAGTTTCAACTCGGCGCATTTGTCCCAAAAGGCGTTCAGGCGAGGATCATCAGGATGGAGGCGGCCTTGGCGGGGCAGGTTTGGATCGCGGCTGTAACCCGTTCCCTTGTCGGTCAGTTCGCCGAGGCCCCGTGCGCCTTTCCGATAGCAGCGTTCAAGCTCGGCGACGGCGCGCTGCGGGTAATCGGGCTTGTCGATGTCCTTCGTATCGAGGCCGCAGAACAGCACAAAGCGGCTGGGGTAGGGCTTTAAATACAAATTAACGAGCCGGTCGAACTCAGAGCCTGTCGCGCCCGTCAGGATCACCGTCTTTTCGACGCCGACATGGTCCATGGTCCGGACCCATTCCCGAACCTGCTCGGGTGTCTGGGCGTTGACATGGGCATGCACATCGATAGCCGGGTACTTCGCCTTTGGCACGCTTGTCTGGGCCACCACCAGGGACGATTTCGGCGCATAGTCCTTCAAAGCGATGGCGTCCATCGGTCCGGGGCGGGCGTCCACGCCGGGACCGCCCCAGCCGCCGTAGCGGATTTTGATCCATTGCGGATCGGCGGACCAATTTTTCGCGCCCCAGGCCAGCCCCAGCGCGAAGCCGGCGAGGCCAATGAGCGATGCGGCGGCGAATGAGCCCGAATAAGCGCGAATGCAGGGGGCTTTGCAGAAAACGATCCGCATCAGTTCTTCTCCGGAGCGAAGGGCGGCCTGCGCAGCGACGCGCGATCGCGGCCGCACTGACAGAATCTTGCCATTAGCATCATCGTTGCCGCGTGGCTCTCCTTGGCTCGGGCCAGCGCTGCCTGAGGCCGCGGTTCATTTGACCGCATGCCTCGTGGCATATGCTATCACCGCCCCGGCGATATCGGGATGCCGTGCGAAACGCAGAGCGTTGGATTGCGATATGTGAGCGGAGTTTTACAGCGGGCGCTTGACAGGTCTGCCCGTCAGCGCCGTTCCGAGGCCCAGGCGCTCCACGGCCTGTGCGTGAATCTTATGCTGCCCCGTCGATCGGGAAGGCGGCCTGCCGCCTCGGAGCAGCGAGAGCCGCGGACTCCTGAAGCAGCTTCCCGATAGGCGGGCGCGCTTCGCCGCCGAGAGGCTTCGGGCCGAATACGGAGCACCCTCGCGCCGCCTGCTGTGGATTGACGCCTTCCTCGATCAGCAGTTCGTGCTCTACCCAGTCCGACAACGGAATATTGCGGAAAAACAGCCGCTCTTGCAGGATCATGGTCTTGCGATTGTTCAGTGACCCCTTGATCTCGCGCATATAGCTGCGCTCCTCGACTCGGAAATCCCGCATGAAATCGTCGAGCGATTTGCGCCGGACGCTCTCCTCGGCCGCCTTCACACGCTCTTCGAAAGTAGACTTTTGCGCGTTGATGATGGCTTGGGCCTCCAGCAGCGACGCGCGCTCGCGGGCGATCGCCACCTCCATGCGCGACTGCATGATGTAAAACGACAGCAGCGCTGAACCCGCCGCGATGAATACGGGCAGCAGAATCCACAGGACGGCATCCATAAATATCACTGCCCTACTATTCGGTCGAAGCGGCGAAAAAGCTTATACTCCAAGCGCCGTGGTCCCCGCCGCGGCTCGCCGGCAGCCTATTCCGCCGCCCGGCCCAGGAGCTCAATCATCGCTGTCAAAGAATCCTTGAAGCGCTCCGAGGCCCTTGTGCTCATCGCCGCCGGTTCGTAGGGGGATCAGCTCGCGCCTCATCTTCTCAAGCGTCATGCTCTGCACCACCACCCGCCCGGGACCCGTCAGCGTCGCTAGGAACAGACCCTCTCCACCAAAGATCGCCGTCTTGATGCCACCCACCAACTGTATGTCGTAATCCACGCCCTCGTCGAACGCCACGATGCTGCCCGTGTCCACCTGGATGATTTCGCCGGCCGAGAGCTGAAATTCAACGAAATCGCCGCCGGCGTGAATAAACACGGATCCCGGCCCGGTAAGCTTTTCGAGAATAAAACCCTCGCCGCCGAACAGTCCAGCCCCGAGCTTACGCACAAGCGCGATGTCCAGCCGCACGCTCGACTGTGCGAACAAGAACGCGTCGCGCTGCACCAGGACGCTTTGACTCGCCGCCAGATTAAACGCCTGAATGCGCCCCGGATAACTGCCTGCAAATCCCACCTCCCCCTCAGCGTTGGCGCGGAAGTACGTCATGAACAGCGATTCGCCCATGAGCTTGCGTTTCAGCGCGCCCCACAGCTTTTCGCCAAGCGACTGGCCCGTCATCCGGGTCTCCCACTCGATGGCAGGCATCTTATAAATCATCTTGCCGGCTTCGGCGTACACTTCCTGGCCTGGCTTTAGCCGTACGCGGGCGATCTGAAGATTATCGCCCTGGATCGTGTAGTCCAGCGGTTGAACGGCGGGCGTCGCGCCGCCCGCATCGGTTATCGCGCGTCCGCAGGTTGAGCAGAATCGCGCGCCGTCGCCGGCAACGGCGCCGCAGTTGGTGCAGAAGGGCATGGTCGCGTTCTCCGAGAGGTTAATTGGTCATTCTACAATGAGAACCATCCACTTCTTCAGCAGCATGAAGCGACGCAGCGCGGCGCTGGGTTGTTCCCTCCTGGTCTGCGCAACGGCCCTGACGGCGCGCCGGCCGCAAACGCCGGGATGCGGAACTCACGCCGGAAACGCGCACGAAGAGTTATTTCTGCACAACCAGGCCTTGCGACTGCGCGGCCTGACGCGCTCTCTCCACCGGAAATCGCTTTCCGCGGCCGCGATCTCGACCAACAGGGACTACGGCGACGTTGCCGTGATGGACGATTCCGGCGGCGTGATTGCGCGCAGAAACGCCTTCAACCTCGCCCATATGACGATTTCCTTCACGCCCACAGCGCCGTCGGCCGCGCTCTACCACGTCAGCCGTGGAGCAGCCTCCTTCGACGCCGATGCCGCCGCTCGTGGCGCGCTCGTCGCCGGACTCAGCGATGACGACGCCCGCGAAGTTTCGATCCCGTTCTCCTTTCCGTTCTTCGGCGCCTCCTACCGCTCCGTTTTCATCAATTCCGACGGGAATTTGACCTTCGGCTCAGGCGATGCAAGCGCCACGGACCGCTCGCTCGGCCGTATGATCGCCGGACCCCCCAGAATCGCGCCGCTGTTTGCCGATCTCGACCCCAGCGCCGCGCGCGCCGGCAACGGCCTAAAGGTGCTGCTCGAAGCGGAGCGTATCGTGGTTACATGGGCTGAAACGCCGCTGTGGCAATCCGCCGGCTTCGGCCCAGAGCAAACATTTCAACTGCGGCTCTATCCCGACGGACGCATTGAATTCGCCTACGGCGCTGCCGGGTCAGGACTCAGCGATTGCGTGGTGGGCATCGCCCCAGGAGCCCTGCGGGGCGCCGCTTCGCTGGTGTCCTTCACGGAGGAAAATCCAGGCGATTTCTCAGCAGCAATTGTGGAGCGCTTCAGCTCCTCGGATGCCGTGGACATTGCCACAACCGCGCAGAAATTCTTCGCCACCCACGACGACGCATACGATTACCTCGTGATCTACAACACGGCCGGCGCGCCCGCTTCCCCCTCCGCCGTCGCCTATGAAGTCACCACCCGCAATCATCGAAGCGGCTACGGCGACAAGCTGGTCGATATCGGCGAGGAATTCGGATCGCCGCGGAGATTGCAAGCGGTCATCAATATGGGACCTCTCTCGCAGTACCCGGCCGACCCGGCGGCGCACGTGGCCCTTCGCGGCCCGACCGCGGATACGCCCGTAACGATTCTCGGTCACGAGGCCGGACACCTGTTTCTCGCATTCGCCAGCATTCCAGATCCTTCCGATCCGCGCGCCGCCCCCATGCTCGGGCGCGACGGCGCGCACTGGGCGTTCACTTTCAACTCCGAAGCGTCGCTGCTTGAAGGCAATCGCATCGAGGACAAAGGCCCCGCCGCCTCGCCGCGTTTCACCACCGTCGCCAACGTCCAGGGCTACTCGCCGCTCGATCAATACCTGATGGGATTTCGAGCCGCCTCCGAAGTGCCCGATACCTTCGCGGTTCTGAATTCCGGACAGAATCCGAGCCGCCCGCCGCAGAACGGCGTCAGCTTCAATGGCGACCGCCTGAACGTCACGGTGGACGCTCTCATCGCCGCAGAGGGGCGCCGGACGCCGGACTATACGGTCGCGCAGCGGCGCTTCCGCTTTGCATTTCTCCTCATCACGCCTTCGGGAGTCGCCCCATCGGCGGCGGAACTTGCGCAGGTCAACGCCTACCGGACCGCATTCGAGCGAGCCTACCCGGTGTTCGCCTCAGGCCGGGCTTTCGCCGATACCTCGCTGAAGCGCGGTCTTCAGTTCTCCGCCGCGCCTGCGCTCGGCGTCATCCAGGGCGCGTCGGCGACGGCGTCAATTGCGCTGGACTCCCCGGCGCCCACCCCCCTCACCGTTTTCTTCGAGCAGGCCAGCGGCAGCACAGGCCGGATTGAGGCGCCCGCTTCAGTCGCCATACCGGCGGGATCGTCCCGCATTTCCTTCTCCTTTACGGGAACGCAGACCGGCGTTGTTGAGCTGACCGCCCGGCCTTCCGATTCAGCGTACGAAACCGCCTATGCGCGAGTTCAGGTGCTCGCGTCGGCGGCAATGCTGAAGCTGGCGCTGATTTCGGGCGACCGGCAGGTCGCCGTCCCGGGATCTCCGCTGGCCCATCCCATCGCCGTGCAAGCCACTGATATCAATGGATTGCCCTATCCCGGCGTGTCAGTGACTGCCGCGGTTTCATCGGGATCGCTTGATTCAGAAACCCTCGCCACGGATCAGAATGGCGTCGCCGCGTTCCGGTGGACTCCCGGCAGCGCCGGACCGTACGAATTTCGCGCCGCCATCGCCGGCGCCCCTGCCCAGTCGGTCGCGGCGCAAGCGATCGCTCGCCCGGCGGTCTTTGCAAACGGCATAGTGAACGCAGCATCCTTCGTCCCAGGAATCACGCCGGGCGCCCTCGCCTCCATTTTCGGCTCGAACCTGACCGCCGGCGTTGTGTCGCAGGCGGCAAGCCTCCCCCTTCCGGTCAGTCTCGCCGGCGTCCAGCTCCTCCTGAACAACTCGCCCGCGCCGCTGCTCTATGTGAGCGACAGCCAGATCAATTTTCTCGTTCCCGCCGATCTCACCGGTTCAAACGCCGAAATCAGAATTGTAAATCCGGCGGCAGATTCAGCCAGTTACACGGTGAACGTGACTGCGGCTGCGCCGGGGATCTTCTTCGACCCCGCGACAGGCAACGGAGCGGTTCTGCTCGCCGGGACGTCTCAGTCTACATTCGATCGCCCCGCCCGGCCCGGCGATGTAATCGAGATTTATGGAACCGGTCTCGGCCGGGTGGTCGCCGCGGGCGCGCTGCAACAGACCGTCGCCGCTCCACAGGCGCTGATCGCCGGCATCCCGGCCCCGGTCCTGTTCAGTGGTTTGTCGCCGCAGTTCCCTGGCCTGTATCAGGTGAACGCGCAGGTCCCCGAGGCCGTACCCGATGGCGTCGGGACCCTCTCGATACTTGTTGACGGCGCGCGCAGCAATGAGGTAAAGGTGCGTCTGGCTTCAGCGAACCTTCCCGGGCGCAGCCGGTCGGCGCCCCAACCGCCGCGCCTCATTGCGCCAGCGCCCCGTACCAGCGCAGCAAAGAATCGCCGAATACTGCAATGACGAACGTGGATACTCCGAGAAACGCGCCGAAGGGAAGCTGGTACGTGGAGGCCTGCTTGCCGGTGACCAGGATGAATATCAGGCCGCCAACGCCACCCGCCAGCGAACTGACGATCAGCGCCAGAAGCGCGCCTTGCAGGCCAAGGAACGCGCCGATCATCGCCACCATCTTCACATCGCCAAAACCCATGCCTTCGCGCCGCCGCAGCAGAAAGTAGATTTTCGCCACCAGCCAGATTGCCCCGGCAGTGACGCCTGCGCCCAGCGCGGCTTCGATCAGCGATAACAGGCGCGCATCCCGGACCGAGGGCGCAAGCAACAGCGAAAGCGCGGGCGAAAGCGGCGCAGCCCATGCGAACGCAAATCCGGCGAGCACGCCTCCCAGCGTGAACTCGTCGGGCAGAATCCGCTCTTCGATATCCGACGCCACCAGCGTTACCAGGATGGCGCTCAACACGCACAGCTTCAGAGCCGGCAGGCTCGCTCCGCGCGAGAATACGCACCAGCTGAAAAGAAGGCCCGTGGCCAGTTCCACCAGCGGATAGCGAACGGGAATCGGCGCCTGGCAATAGCGGCAGCGGCCGCGGAGAAAAACGAAACTCGCCAGCGGGATGTTATCGTACCAGGCGATGGTTTTTTCACAGGCAGGACAAAAGGAACGCGGACCGACGACGGACAGATCGCGCGGCAAGCGGTAGATGCAGACGTTCAGGAAGCTCCCGATCAGCAGTCCGGCGAAAAACGCGAGGATGGCTTCGGTCACGAGCGGGCCGCCTTTTCATAACAGCGGATCGCGCCCTCAACCATGCGATCGATCGAGAAACGCTCCGCCGCGCGCTTGCGGGCTGCCGCGCCCATCGCCGCCGCAGAGGCCGGGTCGGCCAGAATCCGCCGCATCGCTTCTGCGATGCCGTCCACTGTGTTCTCGACGAGGAGTCCGGTCTCCCCGTCTACCACCGCTTCGGGCAATCCTCCCACCCGGCTCGCGATGACGGGCACTCCGGCGGCCATCGCCACCAGCGCAGCCGAGCCGAGCCCCTCCGAACGCGTTATATAGACCAGCGCGCGAGCGCCATCGAGATCGCGCGCAATCTCCGTTGAGAACTGGATGGGAACGCCCGCGCGCACGGCGGCGGACGCCGCCAGGTCTGATCCCTTCATCGGATCCTCGCTTGCCGGCGCCACCAGGCGAGCGCCGAGCTGCCCGGCGCGCTCGCAAACCGGCACGCCGTCATAGACCACTGAAATATCCGCCGAGCTGACGCCCGCCTCCATCAAGCGGCCGGCCACAAACTCCGAAACCGCGATGTAATGCCGGGCTCGGGCATACTTCCATCGAGAGGCTAGCGAACTGCGGAGCGGAAAGCCGACCCGCCGCGATACAACCAGCGGGCCGCCCACGATGAGCGCCGCCAGCGCATGCGACCGGGCGTCGTGCGCGTGTACGATATCGAACCGGCGCGCCTGAGAAGCAAGTTCCCACGCCGTGAACGGCAGAGCATCCAGGCCTTCCGCCCTGGCCCTTTCCAGCAGAGGCGACCGGGCGCGCGCTAGCAGCCGCACCTCGTGCCCGCGAGCCCGAAGACCGCGGACCAGGTACAGCGCCTGCCATTGTCCCCCGCGCATTTCCTGGCCGCAATCAATATGCAGAATGCGCATCAGAATCGCAACCGCCAATCGACGCCAGCGGTCATGCGATCAATGCCGCCCCGGCGTCATATATCGCGCTTTCGCGTATTTCAGAAAGTTGTACAGAGCCGCCATGTGCGCGATCGCAAGCCCTTCCAGACCATCCAGGAACCCGCGTTTGAGCACGTAGGTTTGAAAGAAAGTCCATGGCGGATCGAGCACCAGACGCGACCAGGGCGCCCGGCGGCCTTCCGCGATCAGCTGCTCGGCGGCGAGCGTCGTATAGGAGTCCATGGTCTTCAGGTGCTCCGACAGCGAACTGCACGTGAAATGCAGCAGGTTCGCTTGAAGATGTCCGATGGTCCCGTGGACCTTTACGGACTCGTGAACAAATTCGCCCTGCCACTGGGCGCGGCGCCGGTCAAACAACCGGACCTTCCGGTCAGGGTACCAGCCTGAGTGGAAGATCCATCTGCCAAGATACTGCGCCAGACGGGGCATTGTATAGGCGTCATACGCAGGTCCGTTTCTTTTGATCTGCCAGATCTCGCTCTCGAGCGCCTCGCTGAGCGCTTCATCAGCGTCGATGGAGAGAATCCAATCATGGGACGCGCATTCAGAGGCAAAATTCTTCTGCGCGGCGTAGCCCCGCCAGGGAGCCTCGATCACACGCGCCCCAAGATTGGCGGCGATCTCCACCGTGCGGTCTGCCGACCCGCTGTCCACCACCACGATTTCGTCGCAGCATCGCAGGCTTTCGATTGCGCGTGGAAGATTGCGCTCTTCGTTGGAGGCAATGATCGTGGCGGAAATCTTCATCAATGGCGGACGGGATCCACCGTGAAGCAGAGTATTAAGATCAACAACGCCAGCCAGCCCAGCCTGACGCGCGCAGCGCCTAGCGGCGCGGGATCGTAGATCGGCGGGTGCCGCATGCCAAAGAAGAACAGGAACGTCGCCCACAACAGCCAGCTCCAGGAATACAGCAGCCCGAGCGGAATCAGCAGAAGAACCAGAATGCGCGACAGAATCCGCGATCGTTCCCCGAGGATGGAATACAAAATGTGTCCCCCGTCCAGCTGACCAATGGGCAACAGATTGAGCGCAGTGGCGAGTATCCCCACCCAGGCGGCGCGCGCCAGCGGATGCAGATAAATATCCGCAACCGGCACTCCCGGAAAGATTACGCTCTCGGCCAGTTTGATCAATGCGGGCGCGCCAAAGACCAGATCGCCTTCGTTGGCTATGCCGGGAATCACCTTGGACATCGCAACCCCCGCGACCAGCACGGGCATGAGGGCGGCAAAGCCCGCCAGCGGACCGGCTATGGCCACGTCAAAGAGTTTGCGGCGCGAATAAATCGGCGCCCGGATCCGGATAAACGCGCCAAAGGTTCCAATCGGCGCCGGAAACGGTATAAAATACGGCGCGCTGGCGTCGATTCCGTAGTACAGGCACATGAAATAGTGGCCCAGTTCGTGGGAGAGCAGGATCGCAATCAGCGGAAGCGAAAAAGGCAGGCCTTCCAGCAGAAGACCCGGATTCCGCGCGAGGTCCGCGTAACCGTTCAGCGCAGCCAGAATATCTACCGGCCGGTTATGGCGAAAACTGTCGATGAATCCCGCGCCCATCACCGATGTGGTGAGCAGCGTCGCGCCCAGCAACAACAAATGAAGCCACCACCTGGGCCGCACAGCGCGCCGGGACGCGTCAGCGATCGCGTCCGGAACGCCATTGACTCTGGCAAGCGATGGGGCGGAAGGATACCCCTGATTCGACACGAGAACCGGCTACTGCAGCGTTTGCAGCTCCTTCCCCGGCTTGAACCGGACCGCTTTACCAGGTGGAATCGCCACCTCCGCTCCGGTTCTGGGGTTCCGTCCGATTCCGGTCTTGCGCGGCCGGACATTGAATATCCCAAAGCCCCTCAACTCAATGCGCTCGCCCTGCCCGAGCGCTTTCTTCATGGTCTCGAACACGGTTTCGACCGCCATTTCAGCCTTGGTCTTCGTGATGCCAGTCTTCGCGACGACCTCATTGATTATATCCAGCTTGATCAAACTCAGCCTCCCTGGTCGAGCGCGACTTCGCTACCGCCAGCGCGCCGGACGCCCGGATCCCCAGCCTAGGGCAAAACATATGATATGATTGGATTTACTGGATTGTCAAGCGTGCCGTCTCCCAACCCCCGACCGTGCGAGACTCCCACCCGCTCCGAGTTTCGCGTCGCTTGCTCGCGCTTTGCCACCGGAGTCGCGATCGTATCTCTCCGCGCCGCCGATGGTTCGCCCCATGGATTGACCGTTAACTCCTTCACGTCGGTCTCCTGCCACCCTCCTCTGATCCTGGTGTGCATCGACGCTCGCTGCACCGTGCTGCCGCATTTCCGGGTCGGCGGCTGCTTCGCCGTAAATGTCCTTTCGGAACATCAACGAGACTATTCGGTTCGATTTTCCGAGTGCATGGATGCCCGATTCGAGGGCGTCCGCTGGGAACCCGGCGCAACCGGCGCGCCTCTCATCCACGGTTGCCTGGCTTGGCTCGAAGCGAGAGTCGAGCGGATGATCGAAGCCGGCGACCATATCATCGTGCTCGGCGCTGTGGAGCGCGCCGAGGCGTTCGAAGGTCGCCCGCTGGTCTATCATAACAGCCGGTACTCAGGACTGTTGCGCCTCTAGTACTCTGGAAAATTCTGCATGTTTCCCCCATTTTGCAGTAAATATTTCGCTCCACAAGCTCCACTAGCCCGGCAAACACGTTGAAAAAAATGAGAGAATTCCTGGTTATACACGTGCACTAGGTGGCAAGAGGTCCAACCTGTGGCGGGGAGTGATGTGTCTGCGAGACCGGTCGAACTGCTGTTAGTCGAGGACAATCCCGGCGATGTTCGGCTCACCCAGGAGGCGCTGAAGCATAGCGACATTCATGTGCATCTGAGCGTAGCCCGGGACGGCGTTGAGGCCATGGAGTTTCTGCGCCATAACGGTCCCTATGCGGACGCCCCGAAGCCCGATCTCATCCTGTTGGACCTGAACCTGCCCCGCAAGAGCGGCCGCGAGGTGCTTTCCGAGATTAAGAGCGACCCCGAACTCAAGCGCATACCCGTCCTCATCATGACCACGTCACGGGCCGAGCAGGACGTGAACCGGGCCTATCATCTGAACGCCAACTGCTATATCACCAAGCCCATGGATCTCGATGAGTTCCTTCGGATCGTGAAGGCCATTGAAGACTTCTGGCTGAAGACCGTCACCCTGCCCCGCGCCTAGCCGCACGTTGTCGTCCCCCCTTCCGCACCCGGATCGAACCGCGGTCCCGACCCCCTAACGCGCTCCGCACATCCGCCGATATGTGGATTGATGTCTCTTCGACTGCAACAGGCGACGTTCTTCGCGGCGCTGACAGCAGCATACGCCGCATACGCCGGCGAGATCGAAGGCGCTGTGATCGTCCACAGGCGGCTTACGAAACGCGCCATCACCGCGCCCGTAAGCGCCTATCAGCGCGGCGTGGCGGTCAACCTCGACGCGGATGCGGAGCAGGATCCCCTCGAGTTCGAACGCAGTCACGTGGTCATTTATGTCGAAGGGGAGTTTCCGTCACGACCCGGATTCGCGGTAATGGAACAGCGGAATCGCCGCTTTGCGCCGGATCTGCTGGTCCTGCCCGCCGGTTCGCAGATCTCGTTTCCGAACGAGGATCCCATCTTCCACAACGTCTTCTCGTTATCCAAGCCGAAATCCTTCGACCTGGGAAATTACGTGAAGGGCCAGACCCGCCTGGTTACCTTTCCAAAGCCTGGCATTGTGTTCGTGAACTGCCACCTGCATCCGAACATGAGCGCCGCAATCGTGATCACGCCCAATAGCTGGGGCGCCCGGGCGGATGCGTCGGGCCGGTTTCGCTTCAGCGGCATACCGCCCGGCGACTACACGGTGGCGGCCTGGCACAAGGCGGCAGGCTTTGTCCGCCAAACGGTCCGGGTCGACAACCGGCGCCCCGCCAGGATCGAGTTCCTGATCCCGCTCGAAGAGAGCGTATCGGCGAGCTACGCCAAAAGGTAAACGCGATGAAATATGCTCACCGGACCTTTCTGTGGTCGATCGCGCCGTTCACGATTCTGCTGGTCGGAATTTTCGGCGCGGTTCAGCAATCGGTGAGCTCAACGGTGCGGCAAGGGCTGCGCAACTCGCTCCGTGAACGGCAAGCCGCTGTCGCCAGTATGGAGCGTCGCGCCGCGGCCCGCTACAGCCGCGCTTTGCGCGCCGTCGCGGAAAGCGCGGCCCTCAAGGCCGGCTTGCAACTCGTGCTCCATGATGGCGGCAAAGAGGCGCGGCTTACGCTCGAAGATCAACTGAAGGAGATCTGCGACTCGATCGGCGTCGACTTTCTGCTGATCTCGAATGGAAACGGCGTTCCGCTGGCGGGAATTATGCGCTCCGGCGACCGCATCTCCGGAATGGATCTCGCCAGCATCGAAACGCCGACCGGCGAATATCTTCTCCACAGCGGCCATATCTACCGGGTCACACCCATTCCCGTGAATCAGGCCGGGGAAAACATCGCAACGCTCTCGGTGGGCGAACGCTTCGATCTTTCCGAATTCAACGCGCCCGTTGCGCTGCTGCGGAGCGGCCGCGTGATCGATGCGAACCTTCCCGGCTTTTCACTGCGCGAGCTGGAGTCCGGGCTGCGGCGCTGCGGCCGCGATTCGGAATGCGAATTCAGTCTGCGCAATGAGACCTATTTATCCGAGGTTCTGGAGAATGTGCGCTTCGGAAACGGCTATACGCTGCGTAGTCTCCAGAATGTCGATCGCGCCGTCAGTCCTGTGCAGCGCGTACTCCGGCGCATCTTCGTCAACTCCGGACTGTGCGCGCTGCTGGCGGCGATCGGCCTGAGCGCGGTATCGGCCCGGTCCATCGTGCAGCCGATCGCGCAGGTGGTGGCGCAGCTTCGTAACAGCGCAGGCAGCGGATTGCCTCCGGAATTCAGCGCCTGCGCCTCTCCGGTTCGCGAAATTCGCGAGCTGATGGCGAGTTTCAACGACGCTGCCGGCGCCATCCGGGACGGAAGAGAAGAGCTCAGTCGCGCCTACGTGGAGTTCATTGGATCGCTGGCCAGCGCGCTCGACGCTCGCGATCCCTATACCGCGGGACACAGCGTACGGGTGAGCGAATATTCGCTCGCCATCGCGCGCCGCCTCAATCTGGCGCCGCAGCAAATCGACGAGATCCGCATCGGGGCTCTGCTGCACGATATCGGCAAAATCGGCATCGCCGACAGCGTCCTGCAAAAGCCGGGCGGCCTCACCGCCGAGGAGTTCGCGCTGATCCGGGAGCACCCGGTGATCGGGCGCAAGATTCTGGAAGGCGTGCAAGGCCTCGCGCCCTACCTCGCGATCGTGGAGCTTCACCACGAGAACTGGGACGGCAGCGGGTATCCCTACGGTCAGCGCGGCCAAGAAACGCCGCTTGGCGCGCGCATCGTTCACGTCGCCGATGCCTACGATGCAATGACTTCCGACCGGCCCTACCGCCGCGGAATGCGGCGTGAGGAAGCCCTTCGCGCACTGATCAGAAATGCGGGTGTACAGTTTGATCCGCTCGTGGTGAAGGTGTTCGCGGAATCTTTGGGCGACGAAGGCGACCTCCGCCCGCGCCAGAACGTCTCGCTTGCGAACCTCGCACGGGCAATCCGCGGCGAGCCTGTCGCTGCCGCGCAGGAGGCAAGCAGACTCTCGTGAAACGCATTGTGTTCTCGGTATATTGCTGCGCATCAGGCTTGCTCGCGCAGGAGGCGAATTCCGGTTTTGAGTTGCGCACTACGCTCACCGCCGAAGCCGTCTATTCGCATCGTCTGTCGGAAGCGCCGCGGTTGAGCGTTCCCTGGACCGGCGGCATCCGCGCGATGCTGTACCCCACATGGAAAATCAGCCGGCATTGGACGGCCTCCGGCGCAGTGCAACTCAGTACGCGCCCGTACTTTTTTGAGCAGCTCCCGAGCCAGGGGCGCGGCGTCCGCGCGGATATTCTCCAGGCGCACCTGTGCTATTCGCGATTTTGGGGCAATAACTCGATCGCTGTTCGGGTCGGCGAGCTATCGTCGGCCT
The DNA here is from genome assembly GCA_035652975.1 of Bryobacteraceae bacterium. Taxonomy (GTDB): domain Bacteria; phylum Acidobacteriota; class Terriglobia; order Bryobacterales; family Bryobacteraceae; genus TMP-7. The sequence continues at coordinate 16,083 of DASRCT010000074.1, forward strand.
TTGGGTCGTTTCTGCTGCATTATGACGACGCCGCCAATCCCCTGATCGACATGCCGGTCATGTACGGCTACTACTATAAGCCGGTCACCACCTACAGTCTGGCGGGCGGACAGATTGATGCCACCCTGGGCAAGCTGGATCTGCGCGCGCAGTTCTCCAGTTCATCGCCTGGCAACCGTCGCAGCATCTTTGATCGCGATCAATACGCCAACTGGACGGGCGGCGTTGGATACACGATCGTCCAGGGTTGGCGGGTCGGAGCCTCCGCCTACCGCGGGCCATATCTCTACCGCGGGTACCCGTACTATTTTCCGGGCGAGGCGGCTCCGAAGGATCTTCCGGCTGCCGGCTACGGAGTGGATGTCCAATGGGCCCGCGGTGCATGGACGATCGACGGCGAATTGGCGCGATTCGATAAAGCCTATCGCCTCATGCCCACTTTCCGTCAGGAGACGGGCTACATCGAGCTGCGCCGGGTTCTCGATCCCCGCTGGCAGATCGCGGCGCGCGTGAGCTTTATGCGCCCCAGCGCAGGCGAGCGCAGCGCGATCTACGAGGCCGCCGCCGGATTTCGGCCGAACCCGTACCAACTGTTGAAACTCGGCTATCAGCGCACCGAGACGCCAAACGGCCGCGGCGCTCTGGACGACGTGGTCGCTGTGCAGCTCGTCACCGCGTTCCGCGCAATGTCGATTGCGCGCGATTGAGCGCTTTCTGAGCGTCGCTCATCTAAATTCCTGATCGCGGTTATCAAAACTTTCAGTCGCCGGAACTCTGGACTCTGACGCCGGTCTGCCCCATTATGTAAGAAACCCAGCCTGGCGCCACGTTGCAGCCGTGTTGGCACGCCTCGTCGCAAGTCCATCAAATCAGGAGATTTCTGAATGCGTATCAAGAGGTTACGACTGACAATCGCGAGCGTTGCGTCGCTGCTGTTCTGCGGGCTGGCGGCGGCGCAGGGAACCTCGGAGGCCGCCGTCAAGGCCGCCCAGTCGGCTGGCGACAACGCTTGGATGCTGACCAGCACCGCGCTGGTGCTGCTGATGACAGGACCCGGACTCGCGCTATTTTACGGCGGACTCGTTCGCAAAAAGAACGTGCTCGGCACCATGTTGCAGAGCTTCGTCCTCATGGCGCTGGTCACCGTCCTGTGGGTCATTTTTGGATACAGTCTGGCGTTCGGCGAAGGCCTGCCCGTAATCGGCAACCTGCGATACGCGCTATTCTCAGGCGTCGGCGGCGTGCCCAACCCAGACTATGCCCCCACGATCCCGCAGCAGACCTTCGCGATGTTTCAGCTGATGTTTGCGATCATCACGCCGGCGCTGATCTCGGGCGCATTCGCGGAGCGCATGAAGTTCAGCTCCATGCTGTTGTTCATGACGCTGTGGCTGACCATCGTATATCTTCCACTGGCGCACATGGTTTGGGGCAAGGCGGGGCTGTTGAACGCCTTCAGCGGCGGCCGCTTCCCCTGCCTGGATTTCGCCGGCGGCACGGTAGTTCACATCAGCTCTGGAGTGTCGGCGCTCGTCTGCGCCTTGTACTTGGGCAAGCGCAAAGGATACCCCTCGGAGTTGATGAAGCCGCACAACCTGGTGTTGAGCGTGATCGGCGCCTGCCTGCTGTGGGTGGGCTGGTTCGGCTTTAACGCTGGCAGCGCGCTGGCCGCCTCCGCGCTCGCAACCAGCGCCTTTGTGGCGACGCATGTGGCCGCCGCGGCGGCGACGCTGGGCTGGCTGGTGGCGGAATGGATCATGCTCGGAAAGCCGACCATGCTGGGCGCGATTTCCGGCGCCGTGGCCGGGCTCGTGGCGATCACGCCGGCGTCGGGCTTTGTGACGCCCGGTCCGGCCCTGCTGATCGGCATCGCCGCGGGCGTCGTGTGCTTCCTGATGGTGTCGAAGGTGAAACAGCGCTTCGGCTACGATGACTCGCTGGACGCCTTCGGCGTGCACGGCGCCGGCGGAACGCTGGGCGCCATCCTGACCGGCGTCTTTGCAACGAACCTGGTCAACGACGGTCTCAAAGACAGCGCCGGCAAAGCCCTGCCTTTGGGACTCATCGATGGAAACCCCATGCAGGTGGCCTACCAGTGTATAGGCGTGTTAATTTCCTGGGCCCTCGCGGCGGTGGGAACCATCGTGATTCTCAAAATCTGCGACGCCGTTCTGGGCGTCCGGGTGGATCCGGTGCACGAGGAGCAGGGACTCGATCTCGCGCTGCACGGCGAGGAAGCCTACGCGTTCGAGCCTGAACGTTCGTGATCAAGAAAATCGAAGCAATCATTCAGCCGTTCAAGCTGGACGAGGTGAAGGAAGCGCTGCGGGCGATTGGAGTCGATGGCATGACCATATTGGAAGTGCGCGGCCACGGTCGCCAGCGCGGCCACACCGAAATCTACCGCGGCCAGGAATACCAGGTGGACTTGCTGCCCAAAATCAAGCTCGAAATCGTAGCGCCGCACAACCGCGTTGAACAGATTGCGACCGCGTTAATCCACGCGGCGCGCACCGGAAGCATAGGAGACGGCAAGATCTTCGTCTCAGATATCGCAGAGGCGATACGCATCCGCAATGAGGACCGCGGCGAAGACGCGCTGTGACGGGCGCCGGCCGGCAAAGCCGGAACTTCACACCCAAGGCTGAACAGAGCAGTTCCGGACGGGCCGCCTGGGAGGGGAGCGCTCTCGGCTAGGGCCGCTGCTGAAGCCGGCTCATCACCAGCGCCAACGCATCCTCCTGTCTGACCTGAGCCGGGCAAGCCCGCTGAACGTAGCTCCAGGCGTCCTCGGCTGCCGAAAGGGCCGCCTCAACGGGATCTTCGTCCTGAAACTGCTTCCGATGAAGCGCCCTCTCCGCCCGGCTTGTCAGTCCCGCGACCTCCGCATTCTCCTGACCTGGCGCGCACTGCTGCAACTCAGCGATTGTCATGCTCAGAATCCTGCGGCTGCGCGCCAGGCGCTCTGGAAAGGGCAGGCGTCTTGAAACCGGATCGAGTTGCGCCGCTTGGGCCGCCAGCCGGAGGCGCCGGCGCACTTCGTCACTGTCCGGCATGCGCCGGAGCGCGGAAACGAATGCCGACTGCGCGGCGTGATAATTGCCTCGCTGCAATTCGGCCTCGCCGAGCCCCTCCCAGGCCCGCACGTCATCGGGATTCCTGGCCGCAACGGCGCGATACGCCTCAGCGGCGCGCGCCGGGGAGCCTGCGGTCATGAACAGGTCCGCAATCCGCAGCCGCAGCGATACATCGTCCGGCGCCTCATCTTCGAGCGGCAGCAGTTCAGCCAGCAGCTCGCGCCGCCGCCCGGCGCGCACCAGCATATCGATCAGCTCCAGCCGCGCCTCAATCCGATGCTGCTGCGCATTGCGCAGCCACGATCCATAAATCGCCCGGTGGAAATATGACGCAGCTTCGCTGAGATGGCCCGCGGCCCGGCGCAGGCGCGCCATTTCCAGATTGCCGCGCCCATCATCCGGATAGCGATCCAACACGTCGTCAAAGACCGGCGCCGCTTCGCCATAACGTCCTGTTGAGGCCAGCGCGCGGCCGAGCGCAATCTGATATTCGACGTTGCCCCGGTCAATCGCCAGAGCGCGGCGATACAGCCGTATCGCAGCGTCGGCGCGCCGCGCTGACTCGAGCCGCCGCCCCTGCGCAAACAGCGAACTCGCTTCGCGCTTCAGTTCGGTCCTTTCCACTCCCGCCATGAACACGTCAAAGGCGTACAGCGCGGCGACGACCGCCACGACCATCAGCCAATTCATCAGCGGATACACGCGCGGCGCCGCAGCGATTTTCATTCGCTTTTGCTCTTCTCCCAAGCGAGCCCGTAGGCGGCGAGAACGTCGTCGAGCACCACCACTCCAAACATCTGCCGGATGTTTGCGCGGCTTACCACCGGGAGCACATTCACGCCCGCCGAGCCCATCCGTCGCAGGGCCATGCTGAGCGGCTGATCGGCGTGTACAAACGGGAAGTCGACGGGCGCAGGGTACGCATCGCCGATATTGCGCCGGCCCTCGCGCCAGGCAGCCTCCAGCTCACGTTCTGTGACCAGCGCGCGCACGCCCGCGTCGTCAACCAGCGGCAAGGCGTTCCAGCCGCTCGCGCGAATGCGCTCCAGAGCCGCATCCACTGTATCAGCGGGCGCCAGCGGGTGGTCCGCTTGGCGCAGCGCCGCGCCCACGCGCGCGCCTTCCGCATCCGAGCGCGCCTCGCCCGTGGGCAGAATTACGCCCTCCTGCCGCGCCAGCGCCTCGTATATGGGCTCGCGCTGGAGCGCGTAGGACACAAAAAAGCTGACCAGGTTGGAGATCATCAGCGGCACGATAATCGAATAGTCGCGCGTCATTTCGAAAATCATGATCACCGAGGTCAGCGGCGTGCGCACGATTCCGGCGAACGCCGCGCCCATGCCGACCAGCGCATAGGCGCCAGGGTTGGCTGTATAGCCGGGAAAGGAGGCGTGGGCGAGCGCGCCGACGGAGCCTCCGATCATAGCGCCGATAAACAGGCTCGGCCCGAAGATGCCGCCCGCGTTTCCGCTCGAATAGGAGATCGCGGTGGCGGCAATTTTCAAAATGGCCAGAGCCGCCACCACTTTGAAGGCGAGATCGCCGCTCAGGACCTGCTCCACAAAGTCATATCCCACTCCGAGCACTTGCGGCATGAACCATCCCATCAGACCCACCGCAAGGCCTCCCGCTGTGGGCTGGATCCACACTGTGGATCGCGGCAGTTTTCGAAAAAACAGGCGGATGCCGAGCAGAAGCTTGACGAACAGCACGGACCCGAGCCCGCCGGCGATTCCTAACACGGCGTACAGCGCGAATTCGACCGGATGCACGAGCTGGTAGGCCGGAACGTGGAACAGCGGCTCGTCGCCAAGCACAAGATGGAGCACCACCCATGATGTCGCCGAACTGAGCACCACGGTTCCCAGCACAGGAGCGTGCATGTCCCCGAGAATCTCCTCGAGTGAAAACAGCACAGCCGCGATCGGAGTGTTGAACGCGGCAGCGAGCGCGGCCGAGCAGCCAACCGGCAGCAGGGCCGTCACGCGATCTTTCGTAAGGCCGAAGCGGCGCGCCAGCACAGAGGCGATTCCGGCGCCGATCTGCACCGATGGTCCCTCGCGTCCGAGCGCGATGCCGCTTGCCAGCGACATGGAGCAGCAAACAAACTTTCCAACCACGGTACGGAGCGGGATAAAGCCCTCGCCAATGAACAGCGCGAACTTGGCTTGTGGAATTCCGCTGCCCCGCGCGTTTGGAAAATACCTGTACAGCAGAATGCCCGTGACCAAGGATCCCAGCGCCGGAATGAGCACCCGGCGCCATGCGGCGCTCTCGGGCGGGTACATGCGCGCCGCGAGCCGTCCGGTGAGCAGGATGAACGCGACGACGACCAGCCCCACCAGAGCGCCGATAACAAGGCTGAGGACCAGTTCGATGCGCGCTTCGTCGCTCAGCTGAAAATGGGACCAGAATCGAACGCGCTGAGGCGATTTGCGTTCGGCCACTTCTTTCAGAATACTGCCCCGCTTTAGCGGCCTTCGGGAACCCGCAGATAGGAGGCGGCGTCTACATCGCGTGTACCGACCCTCGCTGCTGTTCATGAATGCTGCGCTCCTGGCGATCGCGCAGTCGCCTGAAGCCGGACATATCGTGCGCAACGGCGATACCGCGACTCTGATGGTAGATTCAGGACGACCAGTGGACTTGGCGGCAATTACGCTCGCCGAACAGTATGGAATCGTGGTGAGCGTCGAGGATCCGCCCTATATCTATCGCGAAGACATCAAGGACGTGACTGCCGAGGTCTCGCGCGATAGAACTCCACCAAACCGCGTGCTGGTGCCGAAAGGCGGCCGCTTGGAAGTCACGTTCGATCTGGGTGCGCACGGCGCGCCTGCGAATGTCCGCGCGGTATTGCAGCGCCTGGTCGATGCGGCGAACGCCGCGTTTCCGTTCGCCTATCGCATCGATGAGACGCAGGGCGCTCTGGCGCTGGTCCCGACGCGCACCCGCGACGTCTTGGGCCGCGTGGTTGAGATCACACCGTTGATGGATCGCCGCGTCACGATTGCGCGCGGCGCGAGGACGATGATCGAGACGGCCAGGCTGATGACCGACGCACTAGCCGCTCAGACCATGCATGTGAGTTGCTGTCAGAGCGTGGTGGGCGGCGTACCCTGGGGTTTGCCGATGATAACGTTCGAAGCGCATGACGAGCCGGCGCGCAGCGTACTTCGCCGGCTGATCGCGGCAGAGATTGGCGCCAAACCCGAGCGCTATGCCTATTCGCAGCGCTGCGATCCAGCGCCTTCCGGCTGGTGCTTTATCCACCTGCGCTATGTCCCTGTTCCGGGCAAGACGGACTGGGGGACGCCTCGCGACTCATCCGCGCCAGCTCGATGAGATCCAACCGTCCGGTATAGATCGCCATGCCCAGGGCTGCGTGAACATCGATCGCCTGCAGGGCGCGGATATCGTCGAGCGTCGTGATGCCGCCGGCGGCAGTGATCTCGTGATCCGTTGCGGCGCGCAGCCGGCGGAACCAATCGAGGTCAGTGCCTTGCATCATGCCTTCCTTGTCGACGTAGGTGCAGAGGAAGCCTGCGCAGTAGGGCTCTAGCTCACGGAGAACATCCTCCGCGCGGACGTCGATCGACTCCTTCCAGCCTTTGACCACGATCCGCCCGTCCTTGGAATCGAGCGCGATGATCAGCCGCTCGCGAGGGGCCGCAGACGTTATCTCGCGAAGGAACGCGTGATTGACGCCGCCGTTCGTGAATGCGGACGTTCCAATAATGACTTTCCGTGCGCCTTGCGCGACTAGTGTTGCGGCGCGTTCCGGCGTACGCACGCCTCCGCCCACGCGCACGGCCGCGCGTGAGGCAAGCATTTCAACGATCGCGTCATTCGACCCGCGGCCCATCGCCGCGTCGAGATCGATTACCTGGATTTCGGGGAATGCCGCAAATCGCTCCAGCATGGCGAGCGGAGAATCGCCCTCGAGCGCCTTGTCGCGGCCCTGGACAAGCTGGACGACCTTGCCGTCCATCAGGTCGATGCAGGGGATAATCATTGGGGCGGCCTCACGGGGACGCGCGCGGAGAGCAGAGCGCGCTTGAGGTCCGCGACGGTGTAGGCGCCGTAGTGGAAGATCGATGCAGCGAGCGCGGCATCCGCGCATCCACGCGTGAGCACGTCGATAAAGTGCTCCGGCTTCCCCGCCCCTCCGGACGCGATCACAGGAATCCGCGTGGCGCGCGACACGGCGGCGGTAAGGTCGCAGTCGAAGCCCGTTTGCACGCCGTCGGCGTCCATCGACGTGAGCAGAATCTCTCCGGCGCCCAGCGATTCGCCGCGCTGCGCCCACTCGACGGCATCGATGCCTTCGTCATCGCGTCCTCCGCGCGTGAACACGTTCCAGCCGCCCGCGGCGCGGCGCCGGGCGTCAATGGCAAGCACGACGGCCTGCGCGCCGAACTCGAGACTCAATTCGCGGATCAGCTCCGGACGGCGCACGGCCGCGGTATTGACGCTGACTTTATCAGCGCCTGCCAGCAGGATCTTGCGCGCGTCCGCGACGGATCGAATCCCGCCGCCAACTGTGAGCGGGATGAAGACGCGCCGGGCGGTCCGGGCGACCACATCGGCCATGATGTCGCGAGCGTCGCTGGAGGCCGTGATATCGAGAAATACCAGCTCGTCGGCGCCCTGCTGGTTGTAGCGACCGGCCAGCTCCACCGGGTCGCCCGCATCGCGCAGGTTCACGAAATTGACGCCTTTCACTACGCGACCGGCGGTCACGTCGAGACATGGAATGATGCGTTTGGCGAGCAAACTACAGCTCCAGGAAATTCTTCACGATTTTGAGCCCGACCGGACCGGATTTCTCGGGATGAAACTGCACGCCGAAGATGTTGTGGTGCTCCAGGATGGCCGTATACGGGTTTGTATAGGTGGACACAGCGGCGGTCGCGGGTCCTTCCGGGACATAGTAGCTGTGCGCGAAGTATACGTATGGTCGCTCGCCGAGTCCGGCGAGAAGCCGTGAATCGCCGCGGCGCTCCAGTTCGTTCCAGCCCATGTGCGGCACGCGCGCCTCCGGCGGAAAACGCCGGACCGCGCCGCAGAACAGGCCGAATCCGCCGACGCCGGGCGCTTCCTCGCTTTCGGCGTAGAGAGCCTGCAAACCGAGGCAGATGCCGAGAAAGGGCAGGCCGGCGCGTATGCGATCGAGAACCGGCTCCCGCAACCCCCGCGTCTCGAGAGCGCGCATCATTTGGCCGAAGTGGCCAACCCCGGGAAGGATGAGCTTCGAAGCCCGGTCGATGCCATCCGGCCGGTTCAGGACCTGGTAGGGCGCGCCGATTTCATCCAGCGTATTCTGCACCGATCGCAGATTGCCCGCGCCGTAATCGATAATGGCGATCATAACAATCCTTTGGTAGAGGGCAGTTGATCCTTGAGCCGCGCATCTTTCGAGCAGGCGTATTTCATGGCCCTCGCGAAGCACTTGAAGATGGCCTCAAGTTTGTGATGATTGGACCGGCCGTACAACACCTTCGCGTGCAGATTCGCGCCGGCGTGATTCACGAAGCCGCCGAAAAAATCTTCGACCAGTTCGGATTGCAGATCGCCGACCAGCCGGACCTTCACCTGGTCCTGATAGACCAAATAGGGGCGGCCGCCTAAATCGACGGCCACAACCGCGAGCGTTTCATCCATGGGCAACACGAAGTATCCGGCGCGATTGATGCCGCGGCGGTCGCCGAGCGCCTGGGCGAACAACTGTCCGAGCACGATGCCAGCGTCCTCGACGGTGTGATGCTGATCGACGTCCAGGTCCCCGGCTGCGGCGAGTTTCAGGTCAAAGCCGCCGTGCTTTGCAAACAGCTCCAGCATGTGATCGAGGAAGCGGATGCCCGTTGCGATTTCGTACCGCCCGCGGCCTTCGAGGGTGAGCGCGGCTTTAATCTGCGTCTCTCTGGTGTTGCGTTCGACAGAAGCCTTTCTCACGCGACGAGCTCCTCGATTTGGTTGATGTCGTCGATCACAGCGACGGCGCCCTCCTGTTTCAACAGCGCTTTCTGCTCGCCCACTCCGACGAATGGAACGGCGGCCGCCTTAGCCGCGCGCGCGTCATCCACGACATCGCCGAAATACAGGAGGCGCTTTTCGGGAGCGGCGCTTGCGATTTTCAGCAGACCTTCCGGCATCGGCTTCGGCTCGGTCACGTCATCGGCGCAGATGATCGGGTCAAAGCCAATCGCCGGCGCGAAGCGGTTCAGCGTGATATCGGCCTCCCAGCGCATTCGCCCGGTGAATATGGCGAGCTGGAAGCGCTGCGACAACCGCTCGAGCAGTCCCTCGCGGGCAATCCAGCGCTCGCGGCGGACCAGCCCCTCGCGGCCGTTCTCGCCGACAAACAGCTTGTTGAACTCAGCGACGACGGAAGGATAGTCGACGTCAAAGCCGAGGTCGCGCAGAATCCGCTCGGTCAGGGCCCAGTCGTTATTCCAGCCGCCGGCGTTCTTATATTGCTGAATCAGCTCGCGCGCAATTGTTTTTCCGCTGAAGCGGCGGACGGTCTGGACGATGGTCTCCCGATAGGATTCGCGCACATCCACCAGCACGCCGTCCATGTCGAAGACCAGCACGTCGGCGGCTACCATATCGATTCGAGCTCCGCGAGAAATCGTTGCATCTGCTCGCGCGTTCCAACCGTCACTCGCACGCAGCCGGGGATCTCATAGCTGCGGTCGCGAACCAGCACGCCGCGATTGCGCAGCTCGTCGCGAATTGGGATAGCGCGGTCTCCGGCTTCAAACAGAATGAAATTGGCCTGGGTCGGGTAGGCGCGAATCCCCAGGCGGCGGAAGCCTTCGTAGGCCAAATCGCGGGCGGCGAGCACCTCGCAGACGTAATTTCGGATATATTCCGGATCGCGGATGGCGGCGCGCGCGGCAAGCGCCGCGAGCGCATTCACGCTATAGGGCGATTGCGCCTTGTGCAGAAAGCGGATGTTCTCGGCCTTTGAGAACACGCACCCAAAACGCATGGCCGCCATCCCGTACACTTTCGAAAAGGTGCGGCTGACAAACAGGTTGGAATAGCGCGCAATCAGCGGAAGAACCGTTACGCCGCTGAATTCGTAATAGGCCTCGTCGATCAGCACCGCGGCGTGCGGCGCGCGCTCAAGGAGCCGCGCAATTCCATCGACGCCGATGCCTGTGCCGGTCGGATTATTCGGGTTCGCAATCAGGATCGCGCGCGTGCCGGGGCGGACAGAATCCAGGAGCTCATCGAGGGGGAACGCGAGATCGTCCTTGCGGTAGGGAATCTCGGTCACGGCCGCTCCGGCGACTTCGGCGTAAAAGCGGTACATCGCGTAGGAGGGATGCAGCACGATAACTTGGTCGTTATCGTCGACATAGGTGTTGACCAGGACCTGGATGGCCTCGTCGGTGCCATTGGTGAAGAGAAGCTGATCCTCGGGAACGCCGAAAAACGCCGCCAGCTCGTGTTTCGCTTCGACATATTCGGGGTAGACCGACAGACCGCCCGCGCTGAGCCGCTCCTTTAAGAAGGCGACCACGGCCGGCGAGCAGCCGATGGTGTTCTCATTGAAATCGAGACGCAGTTTGCCTTCGCGCCCAGCCGTAGGCGGCGAGTAGGGCGCCATGCGTTTTACGGCTTCGCGCGGCTCAGGCATGGCGAATCTCCACGGAGCGGGCATGCGCCTCAAGTCCTTCGGCGCGCGCCAGCGTTGCGACAGTCGGGATCAACGCCCGCAAGGCATCGGGCGAGAGCTCCTGCACCGAGATGACCTTGACGAAGTCGGCGGCCGACAAGCCGCCGCGGATGCGCGCGGCGCCGGAGGTGGGGAGCACGTGATTCGGCCCGGACGCGTAATCGCCGGCCGCCTCCGGACTGAAGGGTCCCAGGAAGACGCTGCCGGCGTTGCGAACCAGCGGAAGCAGCGATGGGTCGTGGAGGCTGAGATGCTCCGGAGCGAGCTGGTTGGAAAACTCGACGGCTTGTTCCAAAGACTGGACGATTATGGCCGCGCTGTTGCGCGCGATGGCAGCACGCGCGACGGCGGCAGTTGGCAGCGATTCGAGCTGCCGGTCCACGGCGGCCGCAACGGCGGCGGCGAGCGGCTGCGACGTTGTGAGCAGAATCGCGCTGGCGTCCACATCGTGCTCGGCCTGGGCCAGCAGGTCCGCGGCGATATGGGCCGGATCGGCTTCGGCTGCAATGATGACGATCTCCGTGGGTCCGGCCACGAAGTCGATGCCGACTTCGCCGGCGATGAGTTTTTTCGCGGCGGCGACATAGATGTTGCCGGGTCCGACGATGCGGTCCACGCGCGGAATGCTTTCGGTCCCATACGCCAGGGCGGCGATGGCCTGCGCGCCGCCGATCCGGTACACGCCATCGAGACCCAGGATTTCGCAAACGCCCAGAATCTCGACGCTGGGCCGCGGGCACATGATCGCGATCCGCCGCACTCCGGCGACCTGAGCGGGGATTGCGGTCATCAGCAGCGTCGATGGCAGCGGATACCGCCCCGCGGGAATGTAGGCGCCGATGGAATCGAGCGGTCGTACGATGTGGCCGAGCATGCGTCCCGCCGAGTACTCGCTGAAGCGCTCACAGGGGAGCTGCGAAACCGCGTAGTCGCGAATGTTGCGAGCCGCCACCTCCACCGCGGAGAGAAACTCCCCGGGCAAGTTCTCGCGCGCTGCGCGCAGTTGCTCGCGCCGGATCCTGACCTCAGCCGTGTCCAGTCCATCAAATTTGCGCGCATATTCAAGCACAGCCGCATCGCCGCGGGTCCGGACGGCTTCCAAGATGGGCGCGACAACGCGCTCGGCCTCGGCCAGCCGCGCCGCTTTGCGCCGGGCCAGATCCTGCGCCTGGGAGTATTCAAGAATTCGCAGCATGGTCACATCACGATCTTGTTCAGCGGATACTCGACAATGCCCTGCGCGCCGGCTTTTTTAAGGCGTGGAATGATGGTCCGCACTGTGGACTCGTCCAGGATCGTGTTCACTGCCACCCAGTCCTCATCGCTCAACTGCGAGACGGTTGGTTTACGCAGCGCCGGCAACACATCCAGAACGCCGCGCAGGTTCGACTTCTCGACGTTCAGCATCAACCCAACTTTGCCGAGCGCATTGATCGCGCCCTCCAGCAGCATGCGAATGTCTTCGATTTTGCGGCGTTTCCAATCATCCTGCCAGGCCGCCTTGTTGGCGATGAATTGCGTGTTCGATTCGAGCACGGTCTCGATGATGCGCAGCTTGTTGGCGCGCAACGAAGATCCGGTCTCCGTGACTTCAACGATCGCATCGGCAAGATCGGGCGGCTTCACTTCCGTTGCGCCCCAACTGAATTCGACCTTGGCGTTCACGCCCTTGGACGCCAGATATCGCCTGGTTGTGGAAACAAGCTCGGTCGCAATCACCTTGCCTTCGAGGTCCTTGACCGACCGGAACGGCGACGCCTCCGGGGCGGCGAGCACCCAGCGCACTTTGCCAAAGCTTTGTTTGGCATAGATCAGGTCGGCGACAGTTTCCACCTGCGCTTCGCTCTCCTCGATCCAGTCGCGTCCGGTCAGGCCGGCATCGAGAACGCCGTCTTCGACGTACCGGGCCATCTCCTGCGCACGGATCAGCATGCATTCGATTTCGGGGTCATCGATGGCCGGGAAATACGAGCGGGCGCCGGTGGTGATGTTAAAGCCCGCCTTGCGGAACAGGTCGATGGTCGCGTGCTCGAGGCTGCCCTTCGGGATTCCGAGCTTCAGCTTCACGCCTTGCTCCCGTAGACCGCGGAGGGATCATAGGCGCGGGGTTCCGATTCCGCCCATATGCGGTCCCGCAGTGTGCGGTAAAAGCAGCTTTGATAGCCGTTGTGACATACGCCCGGGCCGAGCGCTTCGACCTCAATGAGCACAGAATCGGCGTCGCAATCCGTCGAAATGCTCTTCACAACGAGGCGGTGGCCGGATGTTTCGCCCTTGGTCCACAGGGAATTGCGCGAACGGCTGTAGAACGTTGCGTATCCGCTCTCCACCGTTTTGCGGAACGCATCTTCATTCATAAAGCCGACCATGAGCACGCGACGCGTGGCGTAATCCTGAATGACGGCGGGAATGAGGCCGTCGAGCTTTGAGAAATCCAGTTGCATGATGTCCTTAAATGCAAAGAGCCCGCCGGGATCGCGGCGGGCTCTTCCGATTCAGTTGCCGAATTCTTCAGAATCCAGCCCGCAGCGGCGCACGACGCCCGTGATGGTGATGGTGCGTGGCCGCGGAGCGGAGCTGCATGAAGTTTCAGGATAGCACAGGGGCCAGCGGCTGGTCGCCAGTTGTCAGCGGCGGGTGGTCAGTTGTCCGTTCGGCGCGCGGTTTGGGGGGCGTTGGGGACGGCGCCATTTGGTCTGACGAAACGAAATCCGACACGGCTGTATGTAATGGAGAAGAAGCGGCTTGTACGACGGCGACGACTTGAGGAGTACGGCGCGCGTTCGACTCCTGGTCTCTGCGGCGATGCTCCTCCCGCTTGCGGCGGAGCTCCTGCACCTGGTTCAGGCGAATGATGGCGCGGTGAAGCTCGCGCTCGATCGAGGCAGTGTAGCGCAACATCAGGGCGAACTCTTCGCGGGCCTGCTTCGAGCCGCCGCCGAAGGCGACGTCGGCGAGATCGCACTCGCGGCGGCGGGCGCGGCTCAGCCGCCAGAGGGAGGCGGCAATATCGTTGACCAGCTCGATTTCGAGCGCGCCGACGGGCTGGGATTCGTCCATTAAATCCTTGAGCAGCGCGTCGAATTCGGCCTGATTTTCATAGGGCATGACGACGCGGCGGCTGGTGAGGCCATGCTTGAGCGCATTCATGGAAGACGCAGCCTTGCCAGCGGCGGTGCGAGGGCCGGTCCATTTCGATATCACGGTAGTGGTTTCAAGCGCCATGACAATATCCGAGGAGGCGCGAAGCCCCCTCTACTTTCATTGCAACACGGAGGCGCAAGCGGGAGAATGTAAAGTCGTTGAAAATAAAAGACTTATTCTGCGGGAATGGGCGCCGGCGCGAATGCCGCCCGGCGCGTCAGACGCCTTATTGAGCCGCGGCGCTCTCCGATGACGCTCCCGGCGGCAGTTCGAGCAGCCTGATGTTTCTGAAATGGATCTCGGCGCCCTCGGACTCCAGGCACAGGTAACCCTTTTTTCGCGTCGCATGGCTAACGCCGTTGACGAATTTTCCATTCACCGCGAGTTTGATGACGCCATCCACGCAAACGACGTCATACGTGTTCCACTGGCCGCGCGGCTTACAGCGGTTTTCGATGGACTTGCTGCGCCGTCCCCGCGGATTATCCGGCGTGGTCTCCACTCCGCCCACGCCGAACAGCTCTCCATGGACGTAGGCCAGCGGCGCAGGCTCGCCGTTCACCTTGTGCTGATTTACCCAATCCAGTTCCAGCATCTGGACCTCGACGCCGTTCGGCAGCCGGTTCTCTTGCGGTTTTGCGTCACTCCAGACGAACACGCCTGAATTTCCGCCTGGCTCCATGTGCATCCATTCGATGTGCAGAACGAAGTTCTCATATTCGCGATCGCTGCGCATGACGCCGATCGGGTGGCCAGTGCAGATCAGAACTCCATTCCGGACCGACCAGGTCTCTTTATCGGTATTTACATTGACCCAGCCGGTGAGGTCACGGCCGTTAAACAGATCGCGAAATCCCGGCGCCTCTTCAAATGCGCACAGCGGCGGTGTGCAGATGGACAGTAGGCCGGCGGCAATCGCGGCGCACCGGGGAACTCGAGACTCCATAGAAGATCCAGTGTATCTTCACGGGAATGCTGCGCAAGCGGCTGCGCGCGGCTACCGGAGCCGCGACGAGCTGAAGACCGCGAACGTCAACAGGGTGGGCGTTTGTGCGGACGCGCGGTGAAAGAGACCGACCGCACAAATCACGGCAATGGTGAGCGACAACAGCAGGTTGTAGAGCTCAGGAATTCTAACAGGCGGAGTTCCGCTTCAAGGTCGAAGCAGCGCCTTGATTGCGCGCCGCTCATGCATTGCTCGATAGCCTTCCGCGACCTGCTCGAGGGGCAGAACCAGGTCGAAGACCTTGCCGGGGTTGATCTTGCCGTTCAGGACGAGATCGATCAGCTTTGGCAAGTAGCGGCGCACCGGCGCCGGTCCCCCATGAAGGTGCACGTGAGAAAAGAACAGTTGCGCTCCATTCAGCTCCACCCCATGCGGGACGCCGACGAAGGACACGCGCCCGCCAGGGCGGGCCGATTGGATCGCCTGCATCATCGACTCCTGTGTGCCCACGCATTCCAGGACCGAGTCCGCGCCGACACCTTTGGTCAATTCCTTGATCCGAGCCACCCCTTCGTCCCCTCGCTCAGTCACGATCTCTGTAGCGCCGAACTCCTTTGCGAGCTTCTGTCTCGATGGGTGGCGGCTCATCGCGATGATGCGTTCCGCGCCCATCTGCTTGGCCGAGAGCACCCCGAGAAGGCCGACCGCGCCGTCGCCGACAACGACGACGGTTGCGCCTGGCTTGACGTTGGCTGCATCGGCCGCAAACCAGGCTGTGCCCAGCACGTCCGAGCACGTAAGCAGGCTTGGGAAAAGGTCTTCGGACGGCACACCCGGCGCCGGCGCCAGGGTCCCGTCAGCGAGCGGGACGCGCAGCAACGGCGCTTGCGCTGCGCTCACCCATTCGCGCTGCTGACACGATGACGGATAACCATATCGGCAATGCGGACAGGTGTTGTCCGAGGCGGCGAAGGAACCCACCACGAATTGGCCTGGTTGAATGGACTTGACCGTGCTGCCGACTTCCTCGACGAAGCCGCAGTATTCATGCCCCATCGGCGTGGGTCCGGCAATTGGCTGCAAACCTCGGTACGGCCAGAGGTCTGATCCGCACACGCACGTCACCGCGACGCGGATCACGGCATCTGTGGGTTCGAGAATGTTTGGATCTTCACGCTCCTCGAAACGCACATCGAACGGGGCATAAAGAACGGTTCCTCGCACACTGTTCTCCTTTGAATCTCAGGGGCGTCTGTACTGTTGATCGCTGACCTTCTCCATCCACTCGACGACCTTGCCGTCCAATTGCTCCTGGACGGCGATGTGTGTCATCGGCGTGTTGGGTGTGGCCCCGCGCCAGTGCTTGACTCCGGCGGAATACGGACAACGTCGCCCTTCCGCATGTGCTCGGCGGGGCCGCCCCACTTGCTGAACCCACCCCGTCCCCGGCGTCACGATGAGCGTTTTGCCCCAGCGGATGCGTGCGCCACGCCGATCTCAGCGGTTGCTCATCGCTTCGATATGTTCCGGGTATCGCGCTCCCTGGATCGGGATCTTTGAGGCGGCGCTTTCGATTTCTTGCAGGTCCTCCGGCGTCAACACGATAGCCGCCGCTCCGATGTTTTCTTCCAGGCGATGCAATTTCGTAGTGCCTGGGATCGGAACGATCCAGGGCTTCTGCGCGAGCAACCAGGCAAGCGCGATCTGAGCGGGCGTAGCTTCCTTGCGTTTTGCGATTCTGTCCAGCAGATCCACCAGGGCGCGGTTAGCCGCCCGGGCCTCCGGCGTAAACCGCGGAAGCGTGCTGCGGAAATCGGTGCTGTCGAAGCTCGTGCTCGCATCGATCGCTCCCGTGAGAAATCCCTTACCGAGGGGACTATACGGGACGAAGCCGATACCCAGTTCTTCCAGTACGGGAAAGACATCCTTTTCCGGATTGCGGTACCAGAGCGAATATTCGCTCTGAACTGCTGTGACCGGCTGCACGGCATGGGCCCGGCGGATTGTGCTGGCGGCGGCTTCCGACAGGCCGAAGCGCCTGACTTTACCTTGCTGGATAAGATCTTTCACAGCTCCCGCCACATCTTCGATGGGCACGTCCGGATCAACCCGATGCTGATAGAACAGGTCGATGGCTTCGACTCTCAGCCGTTTCAGCGAACCTTCCGCGACCTGCTTGATGTGCTCAGGCCGGCTGTCGAGCCCCAGCCAACCAGGGCTTCCGTCCGGTTTCAGCCTCCACCCGAACTTGGTCGCGATGACCACCTTCCCGCGAAACGGCGCAAGCGCTTCGCCGACGAGTTCTTCGTTCGTGAAGGGACCGTACACCTCTGCGGTATCGAAAAACGTGATTCCTCGCTCCACAGCGGCGCGGAGGAGTGCGGTCATCTCCTTTTTGTCTTTGGGCGGGCCGTAGGAGAAGCTCATTCCCATACAGCCGAGCCCAATGGCCGATACTTCCAAATCGCTTTTTCCGAGCTTGCGTTTTTGCATGGTTCCAGCACGCTCCCGAGCGGCTCTTCACCGCTCCTGTTGGGCGGATCGATTTCCCAAGAAGCAGACGGCCTGAAAGCTTACGCGCGCGGCAACTGGCGACCAACCTCCGCGCCCGCGCGAGGCGTCGCGGGTACAGAACGGGAGGGCGCACGCGCGCTGCTGTAAGCGGTTCTTGCCGTCGCAGTCCCAGCATGCGATTGCCGCGGCCCATGTGCGACAGCGGCAGCCCGCAAGAGGAGGCTTCATCATCGAGAACGTCCGCCAATTTCAAAACTAGCGGAAGGTGCGGTCCGGCGCTTTCCCAATCCTGCCAACTTTTTGCCTGATTCTGTCTGGACGGCACATTTTGTGCACGCCATCCAGGGGCCTGGAGTAGTGTAGAGGAAAGGGAGTAAGCGAAATGCCGCAACAGATCCGGGAGGCCAGCGATGCGGAACGGGCTGTGATCGAGATGCGGAAATTGCTCGCCCGCAAAGTATCCAGCCGAGCGTTGTCGGAGGGAGTCCATCCAACCGCCGTAGACGGCCTGGCCGTTTTCCGGAACACGGCCACCGGCGCCTGCTACTGGACGACCTACGAGCCACGCCTCACGGTGTTCGTCCAGGGGCGGAAGCTGATCAACCTTGGAGGGACAGAATACCTGTGCGACGGGTCGTCTTTCCTGGTGTCGTCCATCGACGTTCCGGTTCAGAGCCAGATTCTCGAAGCTTCGGAGTCGGTTCCCCTGCTCGGAATGTATCTCCGGCTCGACATGCCGGTGGTGCGAGACGTTCTGAGCCGAGATGACTTGTCCGAGCCGGACGGATCGCCGCAACAGCGGGCTTTGGCTGTGGGCGAAACGACGGTCTGTTTACTGGACGCCTGCACGCGGCTGCTTGATCTGCTCGATAGCCCTGAGGACATACCGTTTCTCAGCCCATTGATTAAGCGCGAAATCGTCTACCGCATCCTTAGAACTTCACAAGGGAGTCGCCTCCGCGCCATCGCGACCAGGGGCGATTTAAGTAACAAAACCGCGCGCGCGATCGCCTGGCTCAAGGCGAACTACACCAAGCCGCTTCGCATGGACGAACTCGCGGGCATAGCGCGCCTGGGCGTCTCCACGCTCCACCACCAGTTCCGCGCGTTGACGGGGATGAGCCCGCTCCAGTATCAGAAGCAACTCAGGTTGCAGGAGGCGCGGCGGCGCATGCTGGCCGATGGGCTCGACGCCACGAATGCGGCGTACGAGGTCGGTTATCAGAGCGTAAGCCAGTTCAGCCGTGAGTACAGGCGCTTCTTCGGACGACCGCCCAAGCGAGACGTCAAAGCTCTGCGGGACGGCAGGGTTGCGGCGATGGACGCCGCTTAGGTTGCTGCTGTAGCCAGCCAAGTTGCCGGGAGTTTTGCGGCAAGCGCGTCGACTTCAGCGACTGTTGGCTCTGGCGGTTGGAGCGGCTGATGGATCGCCGCGCCCAAGGCGGCCAGCACGCACCGATGCTGAAGCTTCTGGTTCAGCTCCAGGCCGCCCGCATCAAGGAGCGTTTCGAACGAACATGGGCTATCAGGACCTGTGGTCCTTGAAGGCGTTCCTCGCCCGATGGATTGCAGCCAGCCACGCGGCAGGCTTGCGGCATACACTGAGACGAACCGCGGCACACCGTTCAACTGCGCTCGGAGGCGCCGTTCAATTTGCGCCCCGATCAGGCGAGTTTGTACGGCGCGCGGTATTGATAGGAAAGCAGCTTGTTTGCCGCCTCGTTGTTTGTAAAGCGTTCCGCTTTGCCGTCCCATTCGAGCAGGCTGCGTGTCTTGTGAGCGATATTTCCCAGCAGAGTAGTGGCGGTGGATACATGACCAATCAGGACGTCCGCATTACATTTAGCGCGACTCTTGACGCAATCGAGGAAATTGCGGGCATGCGCCTCCGTGCTCTCCGCGCCTCCTCCGCCGGACCTGGGTTCCATAGCGGGCTTGAATGACGGCCTGTAAGCTCTCTCGCTTACGCGATCGAGCGGCGTACGAGCAAAGAAGGCCAGGTCCGTGTGTTTCTCGGGCACAACATCCCATTTGCCGCCTTTCAAATACATAGTTCCATTCGTGCCGCGCAGTTCAATCTCGGCGTCAAAGGGATTGGTGCGGGCGGCGCTGGCATCGTACTGGGCGAAAGTAACGAGCGTGTTGTCGTACTCCCAAATTACTTCCAGAGTGTCCGGAATCTCGCGATTATCGCCGACGGCGTACTTTCCGCCCATCGCGGTCACCCGCTTTGGATATTCCACGCCAAGGCACCACCGGATCATATCGATGTTGTGAACGCCAAAATTTGTCAGCTGACCGCCGGAGTAGTCGTAAAACCAGCGGAACTTGTAGAACATGCGATTGGGATTGTAGGGAACCTTGGGGGCAGGTCCCAACCAGCGGTCCCACATTTCTGGATCGGGTGGATTCGCGTCCGGGGGATTGCCGATGCCGACTGGAAATTCGTTTGAGATGTGCCAGGATTTGGCGATGGTGACATGCCCGATGCCGCCCGAGCGCACGAACTCTGCGGCCTCCTTCAGCGAAGCGGTGGAGCGGCGCTGCGTTCCCACCTGGGAAACGCGCTTATTGCGTTCGGCGGCCTCCACCATTTTCCGACCTTCCCATACCGTTAAAGAAAGGGGTTTTTCGACATAGACATCCTTGCCCGCATTGCAGGCGTCGACAAACATCAGCGCATGCCAGTGGTCCGGGGTGGCGATCACCACGGCATCGACGTTTCGATCATCGAGCAGCGCGCGATAATCGGAGTATTTCTTGGGCGTCGCTCGGGATTTTTTTATTGCAAGGTCCATGTAGTCGTCCCGAAGATCGCACACGGCGACGGTCTGCTGGTCGCCATGCTCAAGGAATGCCGCATGAACCTGGTCGCCCCGGTTGCCGAGTCCGATATAGCCCATGCGAACACGATCGTTGGCGCCGAGAATGCGGGAATAGCTGAGCGCGGTAGCGGTCACTGCTCGGCGGCCGAAATCGCGCCTCGTGAAACCATCCATATAAATGTCCCTTCGAGACTGATATTACCGAGGTTCCGGAGCGGGTGCAGACAGGCAGTTGCGGTTTGCGCCGCCGGTAGAGCCTAGAGCCCGCCGGCGCCGCGGCGCGGCTTGAAGCTGCTGGCTGGTCGGGGCGGTCAGATTTGAACTGACGACCCCCTGCGCCCAAGGCAGGTGCGCTACCAGGCTGCGCTACGCCCCGACAGGTGAAGCCTTTTCGATTGTACCGTGCGGGGCGGCGCCGTGCGCTGAAGCGCCGGCTTCGTTCACATACAGGGAGCAGACGCAGTTGCGGCACGTGGCGTTCACGGCGACGTCGAGGGAGCGCCGGAATTCCACTGCTGCGCGGCTGTTCAGAGCAGCGTCGAAGCTCCCATCGACGTGGGCCACGACGGGATGGAAAAAGCACGGGCGCAGCGCTCCGTCAACTTCGACCACCGCCGACGCCCATGGCGCGTTGCATCGCGGCGCAACGGGATCGCGAAGCCCCAGCCAGGATTCAAAATGGCGGACAATGCGACGGAGGTGATCCGGCGTGTCGCGCACAAACGGATCGGCGGCGGCGATAACGGCCTCGATCTGATCGCGCAAGGCCGGGAGCTCATCAACACTCAATGCGACCCGGTTCTGCCGTTCAGCGTCCCACGGCGCGGGACGATTGAAGGCATGCGACGCGAGGTCGGCGGCAAGGAAGGATATGCCGCTGAAGCCGGCGTTGCGAGCAGCTTCCATGGTGCGCTCCAGGGCGGCGTGATTGGCTTTTTGCACAGTGCAGCGGCAGGACACGGGCGTCGCTCCACGCAGCCGCTTTATTCCCGCGGCGATAAGCGTGAATGCGCCCGCGACGCCGCGAATCCGGTCGTGGATCCCGGGCGGGCCGTCAATTGAGACAATCAGATCGTCGACATGCCGCACAATCTCGGAGGCATACCGCGAGATCAAGAGACCGCTGGTAAGAACGGTGGCGCGAAGGCCGCGCGATCGGACGAGCTCGCAAATCTGGAACCACGCGGAGTGCATCAGCGGCTCCCCGCCGGAGAGCACAATCCGCCGGACGCCGAGCTTCACAAAAGCGTCGATATGCTGCTCGACGAAGGTCAGAGGCAGCTCCCGGCATTCAGCCGTTTTCCAGATGTCGCACATGGCGCAGCGGCAGTTACAGCGGCTGTGAATATTCAGAATCACGATGGGCAGGCGGGCAATGACATCGGTCATGCGATTACCTCGCGTCCTCCGAGATAGATGGCCGCTTCGCCGAGCGCAGCTCTGGTCTGATCGATCAGAGCGCGGACCGGGAATGGCACGAGCACGGGCGGGCCTCCGCAAAGGCGCAGGGGGGACCACCGCGTCCGCTCCGCGCGAGGCAAAATGAAGGCCAGCTCCTTGCTGACGAGCCGAAGGCGGCCGCCAATGACGACCGCATCCGGCGGCGCGCCAAATTCGCGAACGGCAATGTAATCGCCGCGGCGCTCCGGCAGGCCGAGCAAGCGGGCCGCTGAGGCGGCGGCAAGCGCCAGAGTCTCGGAAGGCGAGAGACCGTACTGTTCCATTGCGAAACGCATCTCATCCAGCAGATCGCCGGCCGCGGTGAGCGGCGAATCGGCGCCAAGGGCGACCGGTATTTGCGCGACGAGCAATTTGCGGACATCCAGGGTTGCGCCCAGCGTAAACAGGTTTGACCGGGGGCACCAGACGACGGCAGCCCCCGACCGTCGAACGAGCTCCCAGCCCTCGGAGTTCAAGCCGACGGCATGAACGAGGACTGTTCTCGGCTGAAGGGCCCCCAGCTCGTGCAAGCGGAAGATCTCGTCGCGGCTGGTGGAATCCGCGCCTTCGCCCAGGTGGAGGATGAACGGCGCCTGGGCCGGCGAGGCGTTGAAGCGCGCAGCGACATTATCGAAGGCGAAGGAGTGGGCCCACCCGAACCGCCGCACCACTCGAACCGGAAACCCTGTGTCGAAGACGGGGTGGTAGGGGTTGTGATGACAGACCGTGGTGACGCCCGCGAGGAGGTTGCGCAGCCCTCCCCAGATCAGGCGCAGGCGTTTTGGAACGCGCAAATGTTTGCGGACAGGGTCTTCTCCGGGGTGATAGATGTCGCGGGCCCAGGCTGTGGCGTTCGGATAGGGTCCGGCGCCAAGGCGCGGGAACAACGCGAACTCAAGATGATCATGGGCGTTGATGAGCCCGGGCAGGATCCTGAGTCCGGCGAGCTGGAGCGCGGCTGCATCAATGATCATAGGCGAACGTATTTTGCAACGTACACCGCGGGACCGCGGCACGCATCGCGGAACCGAGCCATTTTGCCGGCGCGCTCGAAAATGGGCCGTTCCGGCTCGCCGAGCGGCGCTTCGATGAGCGTGGACAGCGCAAGGTTCGGCGTGAGCAGGTCCTCGAGGGCGTAGGCGCGCGCGGCGACCGCAATGATTTTTCCTTGTACGCGAAACGATCGCGTCCAGCCGCGCGCCGCCGCCGCAGGGTGCATATCGCTCACCATCACCACGCCGCCCGGCCGCGTTATGCGGGCAAGTTCGGCGAGGCACGCCGCTGAGAGATAGCTGAGGGCGAAGGCGCACATCGTGAGATCGGCGGCTCCATCGGGCAACGGCAGCATTCTGGCATCGGCCATCACCCGCCGACCTGGCGCCAGCCGAAGCATTTCGGGACAAAGATCGACCGCGATCACGCGGGCCCCGTGACGGGTCAGACGCCGCGCCCAGCGCCCGCTGCCGCAGGCGACATCGATTGCGAGGACGCCGCGCATGTCCGGCAGCAGAGGCTCGAGCAGGCGCTGTTCGAGCGCCAGCAGCGGGTTCGGGGCCTGATCATAGGAGGAGGCCCACAGGCGATGCGCGGCCAGAGGATCCATCGCGATCACAGGCTCTCCGTCCGGGGCTCGCGAAGCTTGACGAGGCGGCGCGCGGCGTCCAGTTCGAAGGGACGCGCGTAAACGCCCAGCGCATACCGCCAGGAACCGAGGCCGCGGAGCAGAGCGCGCCCCCACTTGCCGAGATGAATGTCCTGCACGGTGGGCCAGCGGCATTTCAAGACGGTCTCAAAGTCGTCGATCCGGCGTTTGGTGCGCGGGGGGAGCCATGGCGCGACGGGATCCCGACGAATGGTGAAGTTATACCAGCGCTCGGTCGCCCATTCTTCGGGAGTGCGCGGAAACTCCAGGCGGCCGTCAACGCCGCCGTACATGCCATCCGGATGCGGAGTGGGAATGTAATGTTGGATGATGATCTCGGCCTTGGGGTTCAGCCGCTTGATATGCCGGACAAACTCCATCGTCGCTTTCGCGTCGCCGTCCGGGTCGCGCGGATTGCCCAGTACGAAGGAAAATTCGGGGATGATGCCGATGTCGCGGAGGCGCGCCGCCAGGGCCAGCGTCTGCTCGCTGGTGAGCTGCTTGTGCATTTCGCGCAATGCCGCGTCGGACCCTGATTCCGCGCCGAAAAAGATCATTTCACAGCCGGCGCGGCGAATGGCGCGGAGCGTCTCGATCGAATAGCGAAGCACAATGTCGATGCGCGCCTCGCACCACCAGCGCATCCGCAAGGGCGCGAGGCGAGCCGCCAGCTCGGCCGCATGATCCTCGCGCAGGAAGAAGTTGTTGTCGTAAAACTGTATGGAGTCGACGCCGTATTGACGCTGCAAGAAGGCTAGGACGGCCGCTGTGCGTTCCGGCGGCTCGCATCTTTGACGGGCGCCGGACATTGGCACGACGCCGCAGAATTTGCAACGGAAGGGGCACCCGAAGCTGGCCTGGTGAACCGCCGTGCGGCGGCCCAGAAAGGTGGGCGCGATATACTTTGCGGGATCGCGGAGCCGGTGATAGGGGGGCCAGGGGAAATCGCCGGGCGAGCGGATGTCGCGATCGGGGTTGTGCCGATGAAGGCCGAACGCGTCTTTAAAGGAGAGACCGCGAATTTTGTCCGCCCCCTGGCGGTCGGGCGCCCGCAGGAACTGGCGCAACTCCGAAAACGTCTCTTCGCCCTGGCCGCGGACGACAAAGTCGACATAGGGAGCATTCAGCGCCGCGTCAGGATACAGCGTAGGGAAATAGCCGCCCCATACGATCGGCAAGCGCGGATATTTCGCGCGGAAATCGCGGCACAGCGGTATGGCCGCAACCATTTGCGGCCCGGGCATGACCGAAACCGCCAGCAGCTCGATTGAATGCTCGCGCGCGAGGCGATCGAGGGTAGCGGCCGGGTCCGGGTCAGCGTTGCCATCGACGATTTCATACTCCGCGTTGCCTTCCAGCGTCGCGGCCAGCGCGAGGGCGGCCAGCGGAAACCGCCGGTTTTTCGGGCGGGTGCTGCGCGGATGCAGAAGAACGATCATCGCTGATCAAATCTGGCCACCAGAATCCAGAACCGCGAAGGCGGGCGCCGCCCCGCGATCCGGGCTCTTAGCGGCCGCAAGCCCCAGCGCCAGCCATACCACGGGCGGTGAATCTCCCAGCAGAATGAGAGCTCGCGGGCCAGACTGGCGAGCATCTGACGATCAAAGTACTCGATGCTGGCCAGCGCATCGGAGCGAAATCCGTATTGGCGTTCAAAGCCGGCATGCCGCTCGGCTCGCATCATTTCGCCATGAGCGCGCTTTCGATAGACCGGCGAATCGAGAATCACGACGCAACCGCCGCGTCGAAGGCAGCGCCGCGCCTCGCGCAGCGTGCGGGAGTAGTCGGCTGAATAGTGGATTGAGGAGGCAAACACGGCGAGATCGAATTTCTCGCCGGCAAACGGCAGATGGTCGAAATCCGCCTCCACCACCGGAAACCGCACCGGGTAGTGAACCGCGGCCCCGAGGCCGTCGCGCGGATCGGTGAAAATGTCGACGGCGACGGGCCTGTGGTTCCGTTCCGCCAGCCGGTACGACAGCCAGCAGTTCCCGGCGCCCAGATCGAGGATGTCGCAAGGACGCCGCGGCAAGATATGAGCGGCGAAGTAATCGAAACTTCGTGCGCGAATGCGCCACTGCTCCGCATTGGCGCCGGTCAGGTCCGAATACGGAAGGGCCCGGTAGTACGCCGGGTCCTTGGATCCGCGGCCCTCGGCGGCGCGTATATGGCCATAGTCGGCAAGGAAGCGGGCGCGTTGGGGGGCGGTCACAACGGCCTCCGCTCAAAAATATACAGGTGATGGTCGCCGCCGCCGATAGGAACGCAACGTTTGAAGCGGAAGAAGTCGGCGAAGGTTCGCCGGATTTCTCGCGACGTCCGGTAGTAGACGTCGATTCCGCGCCAATTGGTCTGCGCCGGCCAACGGCGGAAGGCCTGGTGGAAGCGGAATGTCGCCAGGAATACGAGCGTTTCGCGCCAGCAAAAGCGGCTCATCAGACAGATGGCGAGCGGGGCTGCGGGCCGCAGGAGGCGTCCGAGCTCGCGCGCCGCCGCTCGCAGATCATCGACGCAGTTGAGCGCTCCGAAATTGGAAATTGCGCCGTCGAAGAGACCCGGCAACACATCCAGGCGTTCAATCGCCAGCCGGATGGCGCAAACGCCGCGCGATTCGGCGATGGCGATCATCGCCGGCGACGAATCGACGCCAAGCACAGAAACGCCGGACGCGGCGAGATGGAGCGCGTCATCGCCCGGACCACAGCCCAAGTCCAAAATGCGATCGCCCGGCCTGAAGAGCGGGTCGATCTCACGCCAGACGGCGGCGCGCTGGGTGATACCTTTTGGTGTCGAGCTCCAGAGCTCCGCGTACGCCGGGGCGATGAGATCAAACGGCGAAGTCACGCCTCCACCTCCTCGAAGCTCTCCGCCAGGCCGCGGCGCGCGGCTGCGATCCGCGCCTCATCGGGCGAATCAGCAGCCGACGCGCGGAGCAGCTCATCGGCGAATTGAAAGAACCGCCGGCTGTGACGTCCCTGAATCCGGAAGCCGCGGTCCGTGGTTGTGCGCCATTCGCCGATGCGGACCAGACGCTCCCGAACCTGTTCGAAGTAGGGCGTCCCCTTGATCGGATAGGAGACCGTGGTCAGGAAGATATCAGGCCGGCAGGCTCTCACATGCTGCGCCGTGGCCTCAATATCTTCGATCCCTTCGCCTTCGTAGCCCCACATCACAAACATGCCGCTTTGAATGCCCTGCTGTCGAAGCATGTACACGGCGTCCCGCACCTGGCCAACCGTTACGCCGCGGTCCATCGCGTCCAGCACGCGTTGTGAGCCGCTTTCCGATCCGATCCACACGCGAAAGCAGCCGAGCCGGGCGAGGGCTTCGGCGACGCGCGGGGACATGCGATCGGCGCGCGTGATGCACTCAAACGGCGCCCGAATGCCGCGGCGCTTCATCTCCGCCGCATATTCGAAGATCCATCGGTGATGGATGGTGAAGACGTCGTCGGCGTACCACAACATTTCGGGCTGGTACCGTTCGAGAATCCACTGAACTTCATCGGCGACGGACTTCACGGAGCGGCGGCGGTGCGTATTGCCATAGGTCGAGTGACTGCACCAGCGGCAGCGATACGGGCAGCCGCGCGCGGTAATCACGGAGACCGACCCTTGGCCGTGGCGGTCGCGCCATGCGCTCAGATAACGGCCGATATCAATGCGCTCGCGATCGGGCCACGGGAGTGAATCGAGATCGCGAATGTGGGGCTCGGGCGCCGTCCGGACGAGGACGCCGTCCGCATCCCTGTAGATGACCCCGCGCGGCGCCGGATCACCGGCCAGAAGGTTCTCGAGCACGATTTCGCCTTCGCCGGGGACGACATAATCGGCGCCGGCGGCCAGATAATTTTCCGCGTAGTTCGCCGGCTCCGGACCTCCGGCAACCACGCGCCAGCCGTTTGCTTTTGCGCGCTCGATGATCGAGACGACGCTGGCGCGGGTGATCAAGTTGCCGTACACGCCCAGCAGACCGGGCTCGCCCGTCTCCAGCAGACGGTACAATTCACTGCGCGCGCCGAAGGTGGAATCGTAAATCTCGACATCGAATCCGCGCGCGCGGAGATACGCCGAGAGGTACAGAATCCCAAGCGGCGGGTACGGCCGCATCACTTCCAGCTCTTTCGGATCTTCAGCGAGGAAATATCCATGCGTCAGCAGCAGGCGCACCGCAGTTCCTCCACTTCTTCCCAGGCGCTGCGGAGTTGATCCGGCGGCGCGGCCGGCCCCACTTCAAGATGCAAGGCGGCCGCCAGGGCCCGGTAAAATTCGGATGGAAATGTTCCTGAATACATCAGCGTGAGATCGCCGCTCTGCTTCCAATGCGATTCGCGGCCGAGTTGTGAGCTGACGATGTGGTAGAAGCGCGTCCCGGGAAGCGGGTACGAGACCGAGACGCCGATATCATCGGGCCGCGTTTCCCGCACGAGCTGAATGGTGCGTTCGATATCCTCCCAGGTTTCGCCCAGATACCCGAACTGGAGGAAGTAGCACGCGCGGATGCCATGCCGCCGCAGATTTTCGCGCGCCCGGTAGATGTGCTCCACGCGGATTCCCTTTTCCATGGCGTCCAGAATCCGTTGGGAGCCGGACTCGACGCCCATCCACACCTCATCGCAACCAGCGCGGCGCAGCGCTGCGACGGTATCGCGGGTCATGAGGTCGCAACGCGACTGCATTTTGAAGGGGATGCGCGCGTCCAGATCTTCGACCGCCCGCGCGAACTCGCGCGTCCATGCAGCCGACAGGCCGAAAATGTCATCGGCAAACCAGAGGCGCTCGGGATGCAAGGCGTTTTTGACGTGAGCCATTTCCTGGGCGGCCCGCAAGGGCGTCACATGCCGGTACGCGGCGCCATAAACAGGCTTCGCGCACCAGTTGCAGCGGTACGGGCATCCGCGGCTGGCGACGAGATTGAGGCAGAAGAATCCGTGGGCGTCCACCCATGCCCGGCGGTAGGAGTCGGCGTCGAGCAGATCCCAGGCCGGCGGGGGAAGGAGGTCCAGGTCTTCGATGAGACGGCGCGGCGGACCGTAACAGACGGCGCCTGCGGAGTTGCGGAAGGCGGTTCCCGCAACTTTGAAGCCGCTGCGGCAGACATCGAGCAGGGTGGCTTCCAGTTCGCCCACAATCACGGCGTCAAATCCGGCTTCGAGATACAGCGCGGGGTTGTCGGTCGCATCCGAGCTGTTCACAATGGCTTGAACGCCTTCCGCTTTTGCCAGCGCCGCGATTTCGAAGGCGAAGCTGCGGTTTTGGAGCAGGCACATTTTGGTGAGGAAGTTGAAATTGTCTTCGCAGACAGCAATCAGATCCGGACGGCGCTTGCGAATATGCGAGCTCAGATCTCGATCGAACGTCGTATCCGCGAAGAGGACGGAGTGCCCTTCGCGGCGCAGCGCGGCCGCCGCGATCAGCGTCTGGAGGGGCGGATAGGGCTGCATTTTCCGCACCTGCTTACGGTCGGAGTAGAGATGATTGGCGTGCGTGAGCAGGACTAGCACGTCACCGCCTCGGCCGACAGCTGGTGTGCGTCCACGGCCGGCTTCGGCGGCGGCAGCAGGCGCGCGACGGCGTCCTTCAGCCACAACTCGAAGGGCAGCGCATACAGATCATGATCGAGACGGAAGCGGGCGGGACGCGCAATCCATTCGTGTACGCGCCGCGTGAGGGGGTGCTTTCGGGTCCGGCCGATGGGCACGCGGTTGAAGGCGACGCGCAGGTACTCCCGCATGATCTGCACGCGCCGGTGCTCGCGGCCGCGCAGCCAGGGCAGAGTGGTGTAACGCGGGAAGAAATCCGACCATCCCTCGAGCGTTTTGGGAACCTCGATGCCGAGTTCGAAGGCGCGAGCCATCACTGGCGCGCCCGGGTATGGGGTGAAAATATTGGTCCAAAACTCGGCCCCCGGGTAGCGCCGGCAGACATTCATGATCAGCCGTACGGATTCGCGGCGTTCGCGGCGGCCTTCGCCGGGAAAGCCGAAGATCATGTTGAACGACGGACGCACGCCGGCGGCGCTCAGCCGTTCGGCCGCCTGATAAATGGTCTCGAGCTTCTGAAAGTCCTTGTTCATGAGGCGCATGACTTTTGGCGAGCCCGAGTCGGCCCCCTGCGATACCTGGGTCAGCCCGGAGCGCCGCATCAGCTTCCATTCATTGACGCTGAGCCGGTTCACCAGGTTGGTCGACGATTGAATACTCCATTCGAAACGAACTCCGCGCCGGCAGATCCCTTCGGCGATCTCGAGGGCGCGTTCGCGGTCGACGAGAAAGTTGTCGTCGACGACCCACAGCAGCTGAAGACGGTAACGGGAGGCGAGATCACACATCTCCTCGCTGGCCTGCTCCGCCGGGAGCGCATTCCATTTGCGCCCGTACACGCCTTCGTTGGTGCAGTAGGCGCAACTGTACGGGCACGCCAGGCTGCTGGTGTACATCGCCCAACGGCGTCCGCATACCCGCTCATAGGCGTCGAAATCGGCAAGCTGATATGCTTTGGGGGGCATCTCCGCAATGGGGCGCAGCGGGCGACGAGGATTGAACCGGATCTCGCCGTCGTCTTTGTAGCCGACGCCCGCGACGCCGGCGAAGCTCTCGCCAGCTTCGATCCGCTGCACGAGTTCCAGAAACGCATCCTCCCCCTGCCCGATCACGACAGCGTCGACATATTCGGCCGCGAGCGTCTGATGCGGCAGCAGCGAGGGGTGCCAGCCGCCGAGAACCACGGGGAGGCGCGGATAGAGCCGTTTTGATTCGCGGGCGATCTCGACCGTCTCCCTGATCATCGGTCCGGTCACCAAAGAAACGGCCAGGCAGAGCGCGTCGCGCAACTCCTCAATCACGCGCTGTTTAAAGTTCGGGGTAATGGTGGAATCGATGATGCAGACCTCGTATCCAGCGCGAAGCAATGGAGTTGAGACGGCGAGGATGCCAAGAGGCGCGGTCGCCTCCTGGCTCGAGAACGCCGGAAAGAAGAAGACGATCTTGCGATGGCGCATCTTCCTGGTCAGGTTAGACAAGGGACCGGGGGGATGGGGAACACGACCGCGGATCAACGCGGATTTTCAGCGAGCAGATACGGGCCGATTTTCCGCTGGAATTCGGATTCCGAGAACCGGGCCGCCCACTGCTGGAGGCGAACTGGCTCGATTCCGCCGCTGGATGATTCGAATGCGGCCAGAGCCTGCTCTAATGAAGATTCGGTGGCGTCGGGGTACAAAAATCCGCCGAGCGGCTGATGGGTGGGTACGCTTTCGAGCGCGCCGCCGCGGCCCAGCGCGATGACGGGCTTGCCGCTGGCGAGCGACTCGACCGCCGTGATGCCGAAATCCTCCTCGCCGGGCAGGATCAGGGCCCGGCAGCGGGCATACAGGTGGCGGAGTTCCACATCCGAGACGCGGCCGCAAAACTCGACGCGACCCGAGGCCAGCCGTTTCAAGTTGCGGTACTCCGGCCCTTCTCCGGCCACCCTCAGGCGGCGGCCGGACCTAGCGAACGCGCGGATGGCGTAATCCAGCTGCTTATAGGCGACCAGCTCAGACACGATGAGGTAATAGTCTTCTGCGGGCTCATTCCGGAAGGTCTCAACGGCTACGGGAGGATGCACAACGACCGCATCGCGCCGGTACGTCTTCCAGATTCTGCGTCGTACGTTTTCGCTGTTGGCAATGAACTGATCGACGCGCGCGGCGGTCGCGTAATCCCACAGGCGCAGGCGATGCGAGAAATGCCGGATCGCGGCGCGCTCCAGCGGGTTTGCGGCCCATTGGTTGAGGTAGGCGGGATACAGCTCCCACAGATAGCGCATGGGCGTATGACAGTAGCAGACGTGGCGCGTCGTCGCTGGCGTGAGGACGCCCTTGGCGGGTCCCGACTCGCTGCTGATCACGAGATCGAAAGCGCGCAGATCGAAGCTTTCGAGGGCGGAGGGCATCAGCGGGAGCAGCGATCTGCGCCAGCGGCGCAGCGGATTCAGATAGGATGCCGTAACCCGATGCGAGCGGATTGTAGCGGAGACCCGGTCCGGATCATAGAAGAGCGTATAGATCTCGGCGTCCGGCAGGATACGGCAGAGCGCCTCCACCACGCGTTCGCCGCCGCGCATGCCGGTGAGCCAGTAGTGAACGATCGCGGCGCGCATCGAGAGCCATGATGACGCGATCCCGCCATCCAGCTCAATCGCGAACTGCCGGCGAAAACCGGCCTCCCTGCCCGCTCGGGATGCAGCTCGTTCAGCTACCATTGACGCCAGGGGCTGCAAGCACGAAGCACAGCGCCCTGTTGAAGGAAAACATTTGATCGGCGCGGCGCAAGCGCTCCGGCATCGCTCACTCCACTGGCGGGTATTTTCCAATACCGCAACCGTGGGGGCTTTCAACGCCCTGGCAAAGCTGGCCGGCGCGGCCAAGGTCATTGTCGTGGCGCGCTATTTTGGAACCAGCGATGCGCTGGACGCCTTTCTGATCGCGTCTCTGCTCCCGTCCTTCTTCGCTGATATTGTGGCGGGCTGTCTGACGCCGAGCATCCTGCCGGTGCTGACGCGCGTCGAAGCGTCCGGCGGGGCGCTCCGCGCCGCCCGGCTGGCGCGAACGGCTCTCACCTTCGGAATTGTCGCCATGTCCGCCATTACGCTGGCGCTTGCAGCTGGCGGCCAATTCGCGCTTCCGCTGCTGGGGTCCAGCTTCAGTCCGGATAAGCTTCGACTCACGGCGAGGCTCCAGTGGTCTCTGCTGCCCTGGCTGCCGCTGAGCGCCTGCATTGCGACATGGCGGGCTGTGTTGAATGCGCGCGGCTGCTTTGCGCTTCCGGCGATTGCGCCGGTCGCGACTCCGGTCTTGACCATGCTGGCGCTCGCTGCCTGCGCGCGGGGCCTTGGCGTATTCGCGCTGAGCCTCGGCGCGGTGGCCGGCGTGGCGATCGAATGTGCGCTGCTCGCATGGGCCATGCGCCGGCGCGGATACCCGATTACGCCGGCCTGGGACGGCTGGACGCCGGAAATCTCGCGGATTTGGAAACAGTACGCGCCACTGGTGGCAGGCACGGTCATCTCTTCGGCGTGCGTCATTGTCGATCAAAGCGTTGCCGCCGCGCTGGGCAAGGGCAGCGTGTCGGCCCTAGCCTATGGCAATCGTTTCGTGGCGGTGCTGGTTGCCGTCGCCGCGACCGCCGTGGGCACGGCCGCGCTCCCCGAATTTTCCGAGCTGGCCGCGAAGGGCAATTGGACGCGCCTGCGGACCTCCGCGCTGATGTACGCCGGCATCGCCTTCGCCGCCGGCGCGCCTCTTGCGCTTGTGTTCATCGCCTGGTCCGAGCCGCTGATCCGGATATTCCTGGAGCGCGGCGCCTTCGACGCCCAGGCGACGCGCCTGGTGGCCTACATTCAGCGATTCGCGCTCATTCAACTGCCTTTTGCGCTCGGCCTGTCGCTGCTCATCAAGCTGGCGGCCGCGCTTGAATCCAGTTCCATGCTGGCGCGGGTCGCAGTCGTAGGATTTGTGGCAAATCTGATCGCAGATGTGCTGCTGGCGCGATGGATGGGAGTGGCTGGCATCGCGCTGGCCACTGCCGCCGTGCAGGCCTTGTCGTTGCTGGTGTTGCTCGCGCTGCTGCTGCGCAGAAAGTGGGCCTGATGGCGCCGGGGCTCGACACAATGGTCTATCCGCTCGGATATCCGGTCCGGATCGCGACCAACGACAGCTGCGCGCTGTCCGCGGCGGCGGAGAGCTGGAGCGGCTGGCAGCCGCTGTTCCACGCCGCGCCGCTGCGGATTCGAATTCAGGTGCATGCGCGTCGCGGCGCTGCGCGGGCTCCGGTTTTTGCCGCGCGCCAGAACGGATTCACGTTGCGGTCGGATCCCGACAACGCGGGCTGGTTCCGAACATCTCGCCGCATAGGCGGCATTCGCGTGGGCATCGACACGGCGCGCCGCTGCGAATGGTTTCGCTACCACTTTCTGGAAGCGCTGGCGCTTACGGCGCTCGACACAGTGGCTTTCACGCCCGTCCACGGCGCCTGCGTCGCGCGGTACGGACGCGCGCTCCTGTTATGCGGGGAATCGGGAGCGGGCAAGAGCTCTCTGGCGTATGCGTGCGCAGAACGCGGCTGGGCGTTCCTGGCCGATGATGCATCGCACCTCTCCATGCTCCAGCCCGGAATGGTTGTCGGCGACTGTCGCCGGATCTCGATTCGGGAGTCGGCCGCCAGCATCTTTCCGGAGCTCAGAGGCGCCCGCGCGACAGCGCTGCTCAACGGCAAGCGGAAGCTGGCGCTCGACGCCCTTTCCCTGTCACACTGGCGCCGGACTCCGTGCGCCGCTGCCGCCGGTTGCGTCTTTCTGATGCGCCGGCCCGGCCCCGGCCGGCTCAGCGAGTATGATGCGGCGCGGGCCAAGAGCTACTTTCGCCAGTACGTGCGATGGGGTGATCCGGCTGTGCGCGACGCGCAGTACGATCTGCTGGTCAGGCGCGGATGCTGGCGGCTCGAGTACGAACAGCCTGGCGACGCGGTCGCCCTGCTCGATCATCTCTCCGAGGCTCTGGCTCAATGAACCGGGTGGAAGAGGATCTCGCCAGCCTGTTCCGGCTGCTGTCCTTCTCGCGCCAGGGCTGCGGTGGACCGACCGATTCCGCATGGCCCGCACTCCTGCGTTTCTGCGACCGCGCCCAAATGACGCTGCTGCTGGAGAACAGTCCGGCGTTCCGCATCCCCGAATGGGTCCGGCGCGAAGTTGAGGCGCGCGCGGCCAGGAACGCGCTGCGCAACGAGCGCCTGTGGCGGGCCTACGAAGAGATTTCCCAGCAGTTCCGCGCCGCTGGAATCGATTTCGTCGTGCTCAAGGGGTTTACGCACCTGGCGTTCGGCGAATGGCGGCAGCGCGTGCAATATGATCTCGATCTGCTGATCGAGCCAGACTCAACCAGCCGCGCCCTGGAGGCCCTGAGGAAGCTTGGATACGCGCCCCATCGCGAGCGGTCTCTCTCGGACCAGCATGCCGCCCCCATGGTCCGGCCTTTTTCGTGGACATGGAGGGGCGACTACTTCGATCCGGACATGCCCGTGCCGGTCGACCTGCACACGCAGGCATGGAGCGATTCGAGCGATCGCATCCGTCTCGACGGCGCGCAAGCTTTTTGGCCGCGCCGGAGCGAAGTGTGGTTCCGCCGCACGCTGGTTCCCGCGCTCCACCGTTGCGACCGGCTGGCATTTGCCGCAATGCATGCAATGCGGCATATTCTCCGCAACGACGCTCGCCCGGCGCACATTTACGAGATCGCGGCATTCCTGCACAAATCCGTGCGTAACGAGGCGTTCTGGAGCGAGTGGGCGGAATTGCACGACGAGGCGTTGCGCTCTATTCAGGCCGTTGCATTCCGCTTTGCGGCCGAGTGGTTCCGCTGCGAGCTTCCTCCCTGCGCCGCGGAGGCGGTCGCAAGGCTGCCCCGCCCGGTCCGCACCTGGTTTGCCGAGTTCGCCTGGTCGCCGGTGGCCGGCCTCATGCAGCCGAACAAGGATGCTGTGTGGCTGCACATGGCCCTGCTCAGTTCGCTGCGGGACCGGATTGGCGTACTGCGCCGCAGGCTGATGCCATCGCCGCTGCCGCTGCGCGCTCCGGGCAGACTCGTGGATCGCGCTGCATATCACGCCTCAACCATCGCGCCGGCTTTAGCCAGCGGCTTTCGCTGGTGGAAGCGTTTGACGGTTTCCTGAACCGCCGCGCAAACATTTTCCTGGAAACGCGCCAGCGTGAACTGGCTGCGCCAGCGATCGAGCGCGCGCGCAGCCATTCGCCCGAGCTCGGCGCGATTTGAGAGCGCATAAGCAATGGCGCCGGCTAACGCTTCAGGGCTGCGTTCCTTGACGAGAATGCCGGTCTGGAGGTGAGTGACTAATTCCGGGATGCCGCCGGATGCAAACGCGAGCACCGGCGCCGATGCGGCGTACGCTTCGAGAATGACGCGCGGCGTCGCGTCAAACGGTCCGGAAGGAACAACCAGCAGATCGACTCCAGCAAGGAAGCGATCCGCGTCTTCGATCCATCCGGCCAGCGCCACCCCAGCGCGTTTGGCTTCAGCGCGAACCAGCTCGAAGTAACCCTTCTCGGCGAACATCGGAGCTCCGGCGATTACAAACTGCGCCGGCGGCGTCATAGCGGCTGCGCGAACAAACTCCAGCTGGCCTTTCTCCGGAGCGATACGGCCGAGCATCGCCACCGTGAAGGGACCGCAACGCGGCTCGCGGACGACGCCGCAGGAGGGTACGCCATTCGGAATCACGCGAGGCGCGCCGCATGCCGCCGCGAGCGATCGCGCGACAAACCCCGACGAAGCGATTACAGCGGCGCCAGAGCGGCGGAGCGCAGCGTTCAAGGCCCGGGAGGCGGCGCGCTGCGTCACCACGTTGTGAGCGTGAAAAATTATGGGAACGCTTTTCTGCGACGCCGCAACTGCCGGCATGAGCCGCGGGCCGTTCACATAGATGGCGTCGAACCGCGCCGCGCGAAGCAGTCTGCGAATGGTCCGGATCTGCGCAGGCAGTTGTCCGAGAAATCGGACGGCGTCCGACGCCGTTTTGCGCGCGGGGCGGAACGGCCCGCACGCGATGGACTCGATTCTGCGACATACAGGCTCAAGACGGCTGAACAGATCCCCCTCCGGAACCGCGGCGCACACTTCCCAACCGCGCTGCCGAAACCCTGTCACGGCATCCAGCAAGCACCGCTGCGCCCCTCCGATTTCGCCGTACTGATCAACCACCAGGATTCGCATCATCGCCTTCCGCGACGGCTCGCGCCAGCGCCCAAAAGAAGACCGGCAGAACGCGCCAATAAGTGAAAATATCGCCGGAAAACATCTGCACAATCTCACCTGTCCAGAAGCAGAAAATCCATTTGGCGTAAAAGGCGTTGCGTCCGCCGATCGCTTTCCAGGCGGCGCGCAGGATTGCCACGTGGAGAGCAATCAGGGCGGACAATCCGGCGATGCCTGTCTCCACCAGCGCGGAAAGGTACATGTTATCGGCGATCAGCGGCCTCCCCAGGTAGGTTGTGTAAGGCAGAGTTTTATAGCCGATCCCGAGCAGAGTCCGCCACGGATGTTCCGCGAGAAACGCCGCCAGCACGGACCAGTTGTCGAGACGTCCGGATAACACGCGATCCGGCCGTGCGACGGCGTTATCAAAGGAAAAAACAATCCTGGCCCAGTAACCCTGCGCGAACTCCGGCAGCGCGAACGCGATGAGCAACGCCGCCAGGGCGGCGCCGCCCCCAATGGCCGCAGCAGTTCGCGGCCTCAGCCAGCGTCTGCGTTCCACGGCCGCGAGCGTGAAGAGCCCGATCAGAACCGCAGCCAGCGAGGCGCGCGAAAAAGAGGCCGCCAGCGCTATCGCAAATACGATCCCGCCCGCCCACAGCAACACCGGGGGCAATGGGCGCTCGCGGCTCGGCTGCGAGAGCGCGGCGGCGATCATGATCAGGAAGAACGCGCAGAAATTGCCGAGCGTGCTGGCTTCATAGAACAGGCCCTGCGCGCGACGGTACACGCCAGAGTCAAGCCAGATGAACTGCGGGCCATATCCGGCCGGCGCGGGCAACTGAAAGACAAAGTCCAGGCATCCGAAGAGGGCGGCGGTCAGGGCTATGCAGAACAGAAAGCGGGTGGCGGCGCGCTGCGCTTCGCCGGCGCGCGCGGGCCAGGCGGAGAAATAGACGAACACCGCGATTCCGAACAGAGCGACGCGCGTCGCCGACCCAAGGGCGATGGTCAGGCCTGAATACATGAGGGCGAAGCCGACGCTGAGAATCAGAGCGCCAACCAGGAGCAGGAGAGCCAAATTGAGAAAGGTGATTGGGAAACGCCACTGCCTGATGCGCGTCAGCGAGCCGAGCGCGCCGGCCAAAGCGAACAGCGGCGCAAGGTGCGGCCCGGAGTCGCCCCAGGCGAACGGCAGCGGCGGGAGCAGCAGGGACGCGGCCAAAAAGAGCGGGACCCAACCGCGCCGCGCCGCAAAGGCATACCAGCACAGCGGCGCCGCAATCGCCGCCGCCGCGGCGCCAGCCCACGCGGCCGGCGAGGCCGTGCAGGCGGCCGCGCCCGCAGCAAGGCCCAGCATCGCCGGCGCCACGCTCTCGCTCAGCGCCGCGCGCGGCAAGCTAGTCTCCGCCACCGCGCGCCACCCTGAAGGACGCCCGCGCAAACCGGACCCGCTGGCGCTCGAGACCGAACCGCACCGCCGTGTACGCTGTGGAGATGACAACGCCGATCAACAGCGCGGCGGCGCAATTTAAGGGCAGATTGGGAAAGCTCGGGCGCTGCGGCACAATGCCCGGATCAATGATTCGCAACTGCTCGGCGCGCGCGCCCGCGAATTCTTCAACCTCCATGACGCGCTTTGAAGCCGCGTCGTAAGCGGTCTGCGCGGTGCGTACGCGCGCCTGCGCGGTCTCGCGCCGCGCTCTGGCTTGAGCGAGCGCCGCGCTTTTGGCGGTCAACTCTCGCGCGATCGACTCGTGGCTCGCTGTGAGAGACGCCGCCTTGGCGCGCGCCGCCGCCAGTTCCTGCCGCAAGACCGGCAATTCAGCCGCAGAGACGGCGAGGCTGCTCAAAGCGCTCTCCCGCGCCTCATACTCGGCGATGAGCCCGTTCACTTCCACCAGTTGTCCGCGCACGTCGGATTCAAGCTTGGCGAGCGGAACCAACTGCGCTTCCAACAGCGACTCCTGGCCGGCGCTCGCGGAGGCCAGCGCGGACTGCGCCTGGGTCAGTTCACGCGCTGCGCGCGCCGCCCGGTCGCGCGCTTGTGCAAGCATCTCCGATTCGCTCGCACGATCGACGGAGCGGTTCAGATTCGCCGTTTCCTCCGCCAGGAATTGCACCAGCCGCTGGGCCTGACGCGGGTCGCCGAGCGTCACTGCGATCTGCAAGATCTTGGTGTCCTTGGGCTTGTTCACGCGCAAGACGCGGCGCTTGAAGGATTCAATGGCTGGCGCGTCCGGACCGGGAAGCAGATGGAACTTCTCGCAGGCCCGCGCAAACAGACTGTCGCTCGACGCAAACTGCTCGTAGGTTTTGAGCGATTCCAGATACACCGGGGTCACTGCCGTGGAGATGCGTGGATCGCTCGCCGCCGGCGGCTCGATAATCATGCTGGCCGTGGCCGTGTATTTTTTGGGAAGCAAGAGACTGAGCGCAAGCGCGGCGGCGAGCGCGAAGCCGCAGATCAATGCGGCCGCTTCCCAGCGCTGCCGGGCATATTCGAAGAAGTCGATTATTTGGATCGATTCGGCGGCCATGGCGTTCCCTCACTGCGGGTGAACGAGTCCCTCCGTTCGATGAAGGCCATCGTGCTTTTTACAGCGATTGCCGTCCCGCTGGCCATCGCTCCAGGCTTGTTCTTTTTTCACGACGTCATTCCCAAAGCGGTGATTATCCTGATTGCCGCCGCCGCCGCCGCATTCAGCCTGGGGCGACGTCCCGCGGCCGTGGCGTCTTCGCAGGGCGCACGCTGGTTTACGAGCCTTATTTGCACTCTGGCCGCGTCCACCCTGATTTCGACCGCTTTCTCGGCGAACGCGGAACTAGCGTGGGCCGGATCCGACTGGCGCCGGCTGGGCGCGATCGAACTGGTCGCCATTATGCTGATCGCGCTCGCGATCGCGGCCGGCACAGGCGTGCGCAACGGCTTCCTGCGCGCAGTCTGCGTTAGCGGCGTCGCGGCCGCGTTGTACGGAATCGCCCAGTATTTCGGCTGGGACCCGTTCCTGCCGGGCGACGCGTATCGCGCGGGCGAAGGAGCGTTTCGAATTGTCCGGCCGCCGGCTACGCTTGGCCATAGCGACTACTTCGGCGCATTTCTTGTGTGGCCCGTCTTTGCCGGCATAGGCGTCGCGCACGCGGATCCAACTCGCCGGTGGAGATATTTCGGCGCAATCGCCTCCGGTATGGCTCTGTTTGCGATTGCGCTGACTGGATCGCGCGCCGCCGTGGCAGGCGCTCTTTGTGGATTCTGTTGCCTGGCCCTGTTATTCCGGCGCGCAGCCCGCATCGGCGTAGGTGCCGTAATAGCCGCTATGATTCTTTGCGCGGCTGTGTATCTGTCCCCGGCGGGGCAGGCGCTCCGCGCACGCCTGCATTGGATCGGCGAGGAGCGCACCGGAGGCGCGCGGCTGCTGCTGTGGCGCGACAGCCTGTCGATGGCGGCGGCGCGTCCAGCGCTGGGGTACGGACCAGAAAATTTTATCGCCGCCTTCCCGCCATTCCAGTCTGTCGCGCTGTCGCGGGCATACCCGGACTTTTATCACGAATCTCCGCACAATTTCATTCTCGATGCGCTGATCGCCCAGGGCATCCCCGGCGCCGTTCTGCTGCTCGCCGTACTTGTTTTGGGCGTTGCGGCGGGGATCCGAAGACGGGATCTGGCGCTCCTGCCTGCGCTCGCGGCCGCCATTGTCGCGCACCAATTTTCCGTTCTCACTGCGCCAACCGCCTTCTACCTGTTTGCCGCGCTCGCTCTGTTGACAGCCGAAGGCGGCGGTACAAGGCCGCTGCCATCCTCTCCGTCTTCGCTGCGGCTGGCCTCGATGCTTGCGGCGTCTGCTGTAGCGGTTTTGTTCTGCTGGACGGCGTGGCGCTTGGGACAGGCCGATCGCCAGCTGGCTTCGATCCAGCGAGCCTTGGATGCAGGGGATTATCGCGCCGCCGCGGACCAATACCGGCAATTCCTCGAACGGCGGCCGCCATCGACCGCCGATCTGTATATTTCGCGACGGTGGGCCTCGGCTGCGACGCATTCCACCAACATAGCGTCGAAGCTGCTCTTCTCCGAGCTGGCAAACACGGCGGCGAACCGCGCCACGCAATCTCCGGAGGTCCGCGCGAACGCCTGGTACAACTTGGCGGCGATCTCAGCGGCAGGCAATCGCCCGCAAGCCGCAGAAGCAGCCCTTCGCTGCGCGGTCCAGTCTGCGCCGAACTGGTTCAAGCCGCACTGGGCGCTGGCGCGCCTGCTGCGCCTGAGCGGTCGTCCCGACGAAGCGGTCCGTGAAGCGCAGCGCGCATTCGAATTGAACGGCGGCAAGAATGCGGAAGTCGCGGCCACGTTTGAGCGCCTTGCGAGCCGCTAGGCGAGGGACCGCGTTCCGCGCCGCGCCTGCGCCTGGTCTTACGTCCATGTGATGCTCTGACGGCGAGCAACCAGTTTGAGGAACAAATCACGGATGCGACTGATTTCGATCGCTCTGCTTTCACTAGTTAGCGCACTCTGCGCGGCGGCGCAGACGCCCACGATCACCGAGGGAGGAGTGCTGAACGGCGCCAGCTTCGCCAAAGGCCAGGCCGTAAGTCCCGGTGAACTGGTGTCGATCTTCGGCACAGATCTCGCGTCCTCGACGGCGCAGGCCGATTCCGTGCCGCTATCCACTACCTTGGCGAATGTGAACGTATCCTTCAACGGCGTCGCAGCGCCGCTGTTATACGTTTCACCCACTCAAATCAACGCGCAAATGCCCTGGGACGCGCTGCCCTCGGGAATCAACGCGGGCGTCGCCGATGTTGTGGTGACGCGCGCAGGCGTAAAATCCGCCGCACAGATGGTCCAGGTGCGCCCCAGCGCCCCGGGCATTTTCAGCATTCCCCCGGGCGCCGGGTATGCGATTGCCATCAATGCGGACGGCTCCGTCGCCGCGCCTCCCGGAGCAATCCCCGGCATAGCGACGCGTCCCGCCAAGGTGGGCGATGTCATCATGATCCTGGCCACCGGCTTGGGGCCTGTCGATTCGCCTATCTCCAATGGCGCCGCCTCCTCCGATAAGCTCCGGCGCACCACCACTACGCCGGTTGTTCTAATCGGCGGTCAACCTGCGCAGGTGCTCTTCTCCGGCCTGAGCCCGCAGTTCACCGGGGTGAATCAAGTGAATGTCGTCGTCCCGGATGTCACTGCCGGCGACAAGCTGCCGCTCCAGATGCAAATGGATGGCGTTACGACGACGGACCAGGTTGTTATAGCCGTCACGCGCTGAGGCCCACGCACCGTCCGTTGCCGCGGCCGGCTTCAAAAAAGACACGGGGCCAGCGCCATCGCTCGGCCCCAGGTATGCCGCGAGCGCCTCAGGCGCCGAGGGCTTTGCGTTCTTCGCCGGTTTGAATCTGAATCTGGCGCGGTTTGCTGGACTCAACCACCGGCACGCGGATATCCAACAACCCCTCGTGCAGCCGGCATTCCAGCTTGTCCAAATCGAGTCCCGTGGGCAGTGTTACCGCGGTGTAGAACTTGCCATAAGCAAGCTGGGTGAAGGTGTTCTTGGTCCAGCCTTCAGGCGCTTTCCGCTCGCCTTCGATCACCAGCTGATTATTCTGAATGCTGACCTTAATATCGTTTTGCGTGACTCCGGGAATAATGGCGCGCAGACAGAGCGCATCATCGGTCCAGCCGGATTCCAGAACCGGACTGAAGGTCCATTCGCGTTTTTCGGCCGGAGTGAGGGAGCGCTCAATCGGGGCGCCATAGAAATTTTCAAAGAGCTGATCGACAGTACGCCGGAAGTGGTCCAACGTCTGTCGAACATCATTAGCGAACATGGTGCTCAACATAGGTTCACCTCCGTGTCAGGCATAAGGTTGGCTGAAGTAGTTCAGCTCTCGTTTTTGATATAGCTCCACACAGTTTGAATGTCAAGTATATTTAGCATTACAAATGATTATTGATGAGTATATTGTACTCACGGTAATATATAATACGTACAACTGGAGGAACCATGGCGTTTGAACCCCCAAGTTTGGAATCGGTGCAAGCGCTGCGACGCCTTCGGGATCAAGCATTCGAGCGCGGTGAAGACTGTCTGGGAACGCTGCTTGCCGGGCTCGACCTGTACATCGCGCTTGGGCGGGAAATTGAACTGCTTGAAGCGATGCGGCGTTTCGCCAATGAGATCCGCCCGGCGGTTGAAGGCACTCCAACGGCTGACGATTTGCGGCGATTATACGAGTGGGATCCCTAAAACGTCCGGCAATCGGTTGCTACACTGGAACTTCAGGAGGATGCATGGGAGCTCTGCCGCGCCGCCGGACGGTGGCGGTAAACGTCGGAGGCGTGATGGTTGGAGGTGGACATCCGATTGTGGTCCAGTCCATGACCAACACGGACACCGCGGACGTGATGGCGACGGTCAATCAGGCGATGGCGCTGGCGAATGCGGGCTCGGAACTGGTCCGGGTCACGGTCAACACCGACGAGGCGGCCAAAGCCGTCCCGAAGATTGTCGACACCCTGCATCAATTTGGCGTGCGGGTTCCCATTGTCGGCGATTTTCATTACAACGGCCACATTCTTCTGAAGCGTTATCCTGAGTGCGCCCGCGCGCTGGCGAAGTACCGGATCAATCCGGGCAACGTTGATATTGGCAAAAAAAGCGACGCGAATTTTCGCACAATGATTGAGGCAGCGATCGAATATGAGCGTCCGGTGCGCATTGGAGTGAACTGGGGTTCGCTGGATCAGGCGCTGCTGACGCGCATGATGGACGAAAATTCGCGGCGCCCGGATCCGCTGGACGCCA
This sequence comes from Bryobacteraceae bacterium, assembly GCA_035652975.1. GTDB lineage: Bacteria > Acidobacteriota > Terriglobia > Bryobacterales > Bryobacteraceae > TMP-7. The sequence goes on from DASRCT010000074.1 coordinate 58,908, forward strand.
AGACTGTGACCATGGACGCCATCGTGGCGAGTGCGCTGAATTCGGCGGCTGCGGCGGAACGCTACGGCCTGCCGCGCAACAGGATCATTCTGAGCGCCAAGGTGAGCGGCGTTCAGGATTTGATTTACGTTTACCGCAAGCTGGCGGCCGAGTGCGAGTATCCTCTGCACCTCGGATTGACCGAGGCGGGCCTTGGGTCGAAGGGCATCATAGCAACGACCGCGGCGCTTTCAGTGCTGCTCCAGGAAGGCATTGGCGACACGATCCGGGCATCGCTGACGCCGCTGCCGAACGGCGATCGCACCGAGGAAGTCGTGGTTTGCCAGCAAATCCTGCAAGCGCTGGAGCTGCGCAGCTTCGCGCCGCAGGTGACGGCATGCCCTGGATGCGGACGCACAACCAGCACATTTTTTCAGGACATGGCGGACCAGATCCAGACCTATTTGCGGCAGCAGATGCCGGTCTGGAAGGACCGCTACGCCGGCGTTGAGGAGATGCGCGTTGCGGTCATGGGCTGCGTGGTGAACGGCCCGGGTGAATCGAAGCACGCCAACATAGGGATTTCGCTCCCGGGTACGTTTGAAGAACCGGTAGCCCCGGTTTACGTGGACGGCAAATTGACGGTCACGCTGCGCGGAGACCGCATCGTCGCTGAGTTCATTGAGATTCTGGACCGCTATGTGGAGCGCCGGTATGCCCCGCGATCAGAAGCCGCCGTGGAAACAACAACGGCGTGAAGCGCGGCGCATCGTCTGAGGAGTGTTGTTGTCCGACGACGCGGAAATACGTCAACTGCGCGCCGAAACTGGCGGCGGAAACACAGCCCCGGTATCCTGATTCTGAGTGAGCGATCGCAAACTGACCGCGCACGTGAAGGCTGCGGGTTGAGCGTCCAAACTGAGTCCAAAGGTTTTGGACCACGTCCTCCCGCGGATCGCGCGCGCCACTAACGAAAACGTCCTGGTAGGCTTCGAGACAGCCGACGACGCGGGCGTGTATCAACTCACGGGTGATTGCGCGCTGGTGCAAACCGTAGACTTTTTCACGCCGATCGTGGACGATCCGTTCACGTTTGGCGCCATCGCCGCGGCCAATTCTCTGAGCGACGTCTACGCGATGGGAGGGCGCCCCGTGTCCGCGCTGTCGATTCTCTGCTATCCCGTAAAGGGGGATCTGGATGTTCTGGCGGAAATCCTGAATGGAGGCGCCTCGAAAATGCGGGAAGCTGGGTGTGCGGTCTTGGGCGGGCACAGCGTCAATGATGACGAGATTAAGTTCGGATACTCGGTGACCGGGACGATTGATCCTGGCCGCATTCTCGCCAACTCCACGGCGCGGCCGGGCGACGTCCTGCTGCTGACCAAAAAGCTCGGCACGGGCGTCATTTCGACCGCCCTCAAACGCGGCATCGCTGATCCGGCTCACGTTCAAGCCGCAATCGATTCGATGCTGACGTTGAACCGGGGCGCCTGCGAAGCGATGCTTGCTTTTGAAGTTCACGCCTGCACGGACGTCACCGGCTTCGGACTGATCGGTCATGCGCGCGAAATGGCCCTGGGCAGCGGGGTTACGATAGAAATCGCCGCCGCGCAGATCCAGTTTCTTCCGGGCGCTGTGGACTACGCGCGCCAGGGCGCGATTCCGGGCGGCCTCAAGAACAATCGCGACTTCGCATCGTGCGTCGTTGAGGGGAGTTCCGAGGTCGACGACCTGCTGTACGATCCGCAGACTTCCGGCGGTCTGCTCATCAGCATTGCCGAACGCGACGCCGCCGCGCTCGAACGGAAATATCCGGCCGCCTATCGCATCGGGCGGGTGCTTGATCGCGGCGGGAAAGCGATACGGCTGGTATGAGTGAATCGCCGATTATTGTCGCGCTGGATTTCGAATCCGCCGCCGAGGCTCGCGAACTGGTTCAGCGGCTGGATGGAGCGGCGTCGTGGTACAAGGTCGGGCTGGAACTGTACGCCTCGGCCGGGATGGACTTCGTGCGCGAACTGGTCGCTGCGTGGAAGAACGTCTTCCTCGATCTGAAAATGTATGACATCCCCGAAACCGTGAAGCGCGCGGTCGCGCAGGTGGCGAGGACCGGCGTCCGGTTTCTGTCGATTCACGGCAGCAATGCGGTGATGCGCGCGGCTGTTGAGGGCCGCGGCGACTCCGATCTCGAGCTCCTGGCCGTAACTGTCCTGACCAGTTTTGATGAGGAGGATCTCAAAGAGCTCGGCTACCCGGTGACCGTTCAGGACCTGGTGGCGCACCGTGTGCGAAATGCGATTGCATCGGGCATGGACGGCGTTGTGTGCTCGCCGGTCGAGGTGCGGGAAGTGCGCGTCATCGCCGGACCGGATGCGATTCTGGTCACGCCAGGCGTCCGCTCGCACGGCGCAGCCAAAGGCGATCAAAAGCGCGTCGCGACGCCGGCCGAAGCGCTGGCGAACGGAGCAAACTTCGTCGTGGTCGGGCGGCAGGTGACGCGCGCCGAAGATCCGAAGGCAGCCTTTGAGGCGATCCGGAGCGAGATTGGCGCCGCGCTGGCGACAAACGCAACCAAACGCGAATGAGTTACGATCCTCAAGCTTTAGCGCCGCTGCGATGGCCTCTGTCGTGGACCGATGCGGGGATGCTGGATCTGATCAGCGGCTGCCGCATAAATTGCCTGCTTTTCGAAAGGGCGGACGAGGCGCCGCAGATCCGGGCCGCGGCTGAGCGGGCCGGCATTCACGTAGCGCTGATGAGTGAAGTCGCCGCGGCAGCGCTCTCGGATCTGAGGTGGAATTCCGAAGCATCGATTGTCGCTGTGACGGACGCGCGATGGCCGGGGGTCCGCCTGAGAAAAGGAGAGCGAGCGGCGAACGCCGGGCCGACGGGCGCGGCGTGGATCGACGCCAATGGCTGGCTGGCGCGGCTTGTCCGGGCTAAGGCGCCTTCGAAGGCGCTGTGGCTTGCATTCAAGCCCGGCGATAACGAATACGCGCTTCGGCCCAATGCCTACCTGCTCGCGATTGCGGAGGCGGGCGTATATGGGGCGCGCTGGCCGATAACACTGGATCCGGGGTTTGCGAAAGCGCTCAGTTTGCGCGATGCGGCCGCGGCGGCCCACTGGCGCCGCATGATGCAGACGCTCGACTTCTTCGAACAGCGCCGCGCCGTGCGCGATCTTCCGCCGGCAGCGGGTCTGGGCGCCATATCGGATTTCGCCGGACCGAATCAGTTCACCGCCGCCGAATTTTTGAATCTTGCGGCGCGGCGGAATCTGCTGTATCGCGTCTTGGACAAGGCCGGCGAGCCGAATTTGGCCGGACTGCATGCCGCGATCTATCTTGATCAGGAGCCGGCGCCAGAGCGATGGCGCGCGGCGCTACAAAAATTCGCCGAAGACGGCGGGCTGGTGATCGCACAGGCCGTTTCCGGTCTCCAAGGCGCCAAACCCGCGCCGTGCGACTTGCCTGGATACCAGATGTGGTCTGCCGGGGCCGGCCGGATTGCGATACCAGTGAAAGACTGGCAGGACCCGTGGGTCACCGCTGCGGAGACGCAGGCGCTCGTCGGTCGGCGGCGCGACCCGGTTCGCCTCTTCAATCCCGGCGGGCTGAATTTGTACGTCCAGGCTGACCATCGAAGAATGATCGTGCACCTGATCAATTACGCGCTCAGCCGGCCCGGCGATGAGAAGACGATCGCGCCTTCAGGGCGCTATTCTTCGGCGCGCTTTGTGACGATCGGCGCCGAACCCCGACCAGTGGCGATTACCCGCCGGGAGAAAGTAAACGACGAGCTGGCGCTGCCGCCATTTGAAGTGTACGCAGCCGTAGAATTGCAGAAGTGAGGAGTGCGCCCATGCATCCAGGAATGACTCGACGGGAGTGGATGGAACGCCTGGCGGCCGTAGCCGGCGCGGCGGTAGCGCCGCCGCTGCGCGGCGCTGAAGCGCCCGTTTCGCCCGTCGTTGTTGCGAAATGCGCCTCGTACGGCGCCGAGCTCCGTCCGACGCTCGCTCGGATGTTCGATCAGCTCGGAGGCCTCCGACGGCTGGTCACAGGAAAGACGGTGGCGATCAAGGTGAACCTCACCGGCTCGCCAGACCAGCGCCTGGGCCGCTTGCCGAACGAGCGCACGTATTGGACGCATCCGGCTGTCATTGGAACGACGATTCACCTGATGGGTCTGGCGGGCGCGAAGCGGATACGCATCCTTGAGAGCCCCTGGGCAACCGCGGAACCGCTGGAGGACTATATGCTCGCAGCTAACTGGGAGCCCCGAGACCTGGCGAATGCCGCCCCGCGGGTGGAGTTTGAGAACACCAACTACCTGGGACGCGGCAAGGCCTACGTGCGCATGATGACGCCGCATGGAGGCCATATATTCCGCGGGTTCGATCTGAATCATTCCTATGCGGACTGCGACGTGTTCGTATCGATCGCCAAGCTGAAGGAGCATGCGACCACCGGCGTTACGCTCTCGATGAAAAACTGCTTCGGCATCACGCCGTGCACGATCTATGGCGACGGCGCCGGCGTTCAGGAGCCCGGCTTAGTTCCACGCGGCGGACGCGGTCCGATTCACTTCGGGAATCGCCAGCCGTCGGCCAGCGCGCTCGCCGAGAACGACCCGACCTCGCCGCGCGAGGCCGGATATCGCGTTCCACGCGTGGTGGCCGACCTCGCCGCCGCGCGGCCGATTCATCTGGCGATCATCGATGGAATCGAAAGCATCAACCGCGGCGAAGGCGCCTGGATTCGCGGCGTCTCGCCGGTACAGCCGCGCGTGCTGATCGCTGGCCTGAATGCAGTGTGTACGGACGCCGTGGCGATGGCGGTGATGGGCTTCGACCCCATGGCCGACCGCGGCGCGCCGCCATTTGAGCGCTGCGATAGCACGCTGCGTCTGGCCGAGGAGCTCGGCGTGGGGTCGCGCGATCTGAGCCGGATTGAGGTGATTGGCGCCCGGGTTGAGCAAGTGCGCTTCGATTTTCGCAAGAGCTGGAATCAGGCGCAAAGCCTTGCGGCCGCCGGCTGGCCTCAACACTCCTGGAGCGCGCCCCGTAACGGTTGAAACATTTCGCAAGTCTCTGAATTTTGGCGCGTTCCCGTCCCGCCCAACCGGAGCGACCCGCCCGCCCGGCGGCCGTGCGCATCTCCGCCTACATGAAATTTCGCGTGTGCAGGCGCGACATCTCTTCCGCTTCCGCCTCGTTGAAATGGAGCTTCAAAAGGCGCTTCTTGCGGCTGTTATGCATCTCCTCGACAAGCGTTGAAACAGCGTCATAGCCCTTGGCGATATCTGCGGGCGACCACGAACCCGCGGCGAGCAGCACGAGGGCGTCGAAGACCTCAGCGTTGAGCCCGGCTGTATGGCGCAGCGCCTCGTGTCTCCGACGGACCGCGTCCATGAGCGTCCCGCGAATGGATGGATCCGCCAGAATATGCTCCCGGAGGTGCGCCATTCCGAATGCAACATGCCGCGCTTCATCCTGGGCTGCGAGGCGGCATACAGCTGCCGTGACGGGATCTGGGGCGTGCCGCTCTATGAACCACAGCAAACTCAGAAATGTACCTTCACCGAGAACGGAGAGCAGAAAGGAGGCCGTTGCAAAGTCCGCCTCCTCCACCAGAGTCTGCAGCGACGCCTGACCGCCTGCCGTGGAAAGACCCAGATATTTGTTCTTCAGCAGCGCCCGCCGCGTGAAGACTTCGACATGCCGCGCTTCATCAGCCGCCTGGATTGCGAGCGCCTGCATGACCTCGCGGAAATGCGGGTGCATTTGCGCCACAAACCGGCTGGGCACAACTAGCGCCGCGGTCTCATTCTCGATGAGATAGGTCATGATTTGCACAACGGCGTCTTCCACCTCACGCGGAAGGTCGAACTGTGTTTCCCAAGGAATGGCGGTTGCCGGGTCCCATTGGGCGGCCGCCGCCTGCGCATAGATGCGGGCCGCATCGGCCGACCAGACCTCGACCTTGCGGTCGAGCATAAAGTGAAATTCCGGCCCGCCGGATTCGACCAGGGCCCCCCGGCCAGCGAGCCCCCACCGCTGTGGAGGGTGTTCGACGACAGCTTCGGGCTCGAACGGGTCCGCGCTGCCGGCGCGTTCAGCTCGCGACCATCGCTCATCGAACGCGGATCCCCGGACAACGACGGCGCAACCCGTTCCCGAGTCGTCGCGCCAGTGAAACTCGTGGCCCTCAGCGCGGCACCATGCCCTCAGGTGTACGTCCAGATCAGCGGCTTGGCCCGTTACGGTGACGATTCCGGCCGGGCCCGCCCGTCGTAGCGCGCGCTTGACCAGCAAGCTTCCGCCGCGCTCGAAGCCCAGGCCTTCCAGATCTACATGCATCGCGCGGCTACTGCGGCGACAAAACTGTCCAGGCAGCGGAAATGCTCGACCGCCGAAGACAGCAGTTCATACCCTTGTGTTCGGCCTGGCAGCCACCGCTTCAGCCCTTCCAGGTCGAGCAGCCGGCGCACCTGGGGGTCGCTGTACGCCATGCCAAGCAGGAGTTCCCGGAACCGGCGTACTTCGTCTCCCATATTGTTGTCGAGAACCGTAAAATTGCAGTGATCGTACAAAGGCGTTTTCGCGATAGCGCGGATGCCCGGAGGCAACACGCCCTCCTGGGTAAACAGCAGGAGATTGCTGTCCAGGAGACACGCAGCGTCGCATTCACCGCGCGCCAGCGCGCGGGCCGCGTCGCGCTCGCCGCCAATGTGGTCGCCGTGCTTGCCCAGCATCCGGTCAAACATCGCCACTTCAAAATCGCGGTGCGGCTCAAGGCCTTGTTGCGCCAGAAAGTACAGGGGAATCAGAGTCGCTTGCGGGGAGTCCTTCGCGCCGGCCGCGACCCGTCGTCCTTTCAGATCGGCAACGCTATGAATCGAGCTGTTCTCGCGAATAATGATCACCGATGAGAGATCGCGATCGGTGTCGCGCATGGCGATCGCTTCGGCGCGGCGTCCCAGCCTGCCGGCCAGCCGTTGCGACTGAAGCCATGCGAGCGGCGAGTTCCAGGCAACGTGGATGTGGCCGGCGAAAAGCGCCTCCACCTGGCGTTCGTAGGTCGTATACAAGATGTAATCAAACCGCAGGCCGCGCTCTTCGAAGTACTGTTGGAAGCCGTCCCAGATGGTAACGACCTTCGGATCGTAAGCCACGGCCCCAAGCAGGAGAGGAGTAGCGCTCATGATGCCCCCTTCAGAATAAGGCCATCCCGCACATGGCTTTACCCATAAAGTCGTAAAGTATGTCCGTGGTCGGCGCCATCACCCCCGCGGCGCGCGCGTCTCGAAACAATCTCTCCACGCCAACCTCCTTGCGGAACGCCGCGCCTCCACAGATCCGCATTGCCAGGTCGAGCACTTCGTTCGCCGATTCGGCGGCGGCCGCCTTGCACTCAAGAACGCGCATGATCATGTTCTCGCGCTGATTTCGAATCGCCGCGATTGCATCTGCCATCAGGGCCTCGGACATGTCCGCCTTCATACGCATCCGGGCGAGATAGTTGCGAATTGTTGGAAGGTCCGCGAGAGAAGCGCCGGTGTCGGCGTGTCGCACGCCGGTGATGTGCTCGACCGAGCGTCGGATAGCGCCCTCCATCAGGCCAATCGAACACGCAGCGTTCAAGACGGAAAAGACGGGCAGGACAATATTCATCATGATGTCAAAGCCCTCGCCGTCGCGGCCTAGCACGGCCGACTCAGGAATCTTGACGTCGCGAGCGGTGACGGGGCAAGAGTCATTGCCACGCAGGCCGAGGCCTTCAAACGGACCCTTCACAGTCAAACCTGGAGAACCGGACGGTACAAGCCAGAGCGTGCTTGCGCCGGAGGCCGACACCGGTTTCGAGGACCATACGTATGCCGTGGCGTGCGATGCGGAAGTTACCCAGCTCTTGGACGCATTCAACACAATGTCTCCATTGCGGCGCGAAGCCGTCCCTGAGGGCGCCCAGAAATGGCTTCGCGATCCGGCTTCGCTGAACGCTAGCGTGCTCAGATGCGCTCCGGAGGCCGCGGCGGTCCGGACGTCCTTTGGCCCATGCGCTTCGAGCACGGCGGACCCGCAATAGTGCATGATCAGCACCATGGCGGTGGACCCGCATTCTTCTGCGACGCGTCGCACAATGCGAGCCGCTCCGGACAGGCCGAGTCCGAGGCCGCCGGACTCGATCGAGCTGAGCGCACCCAGCAGACCGGCGGAAGCTAACGCTCGAATAGACTCACCGGGAAATGCGCCGTCGCGGTCGACGGCCACCGCGTTCAGAGCAACGCTCGAGCTACATACGCGCTCGAGCGCTGATTCATAGCTTTCTGTGGTTGTCGTCATCTTTCCTCGCGCTTCTGCGGGGCGTTGCCGCCCGCGCGGACGCGCGAGGCGGCCGCTACGGGTCGACTACCGCCGCTATCGGCCCGGCCACGCCGGACCCTGCAAAATTTCACCGTAAACGGATCATGACCAGCCTTTGCAGTTTACCACCGATGTCCGGTCATTGCGGCCGATGGCAAGACCGCGGATCCCCCGGCGGCGCAACCCTCGCGATTGTCCCAGCCCTGAATTTCAGTTTTCTTGTAACCAGCCACGCGCACCAACTGTCAACCATAGGTGACCCGAGCGACGTCGAGTGCGCAACCTGCCCGGACGCATTCACACGCGGGAAGGACTCGGTGGTGACAGACGCGAATCCGCCTTCCAGTCCGTGGCAGATGTCAGACGCCGAGCGGCTTCGGCTGCTAATCGACAGCCTGAAAGACTATGCGCTTGTGACATTCGACACCCACAACCGGATAGTGAGTTGGAATATCGGAGCCGAACGGCTGCTGGGATACAAAGAACAGGAAGCCCTCGGTCGTTCCGGCGATATCTTCTTTACACCCGAGGACACGGCCAAAGGAGAGGTCGAACGGGAACTGAATACCGCCGCGCGGGAGGGTCGCTCACAAGACGAACGCTGGCATCGGCGTAAGGACAATTCGGTCTTTTGGGGGAGCGGTCTCATCTACGCCGTGCGCGACAGGGGCGGTCAGCTGCGCGGATACGTAAAAATTTTCCAGGATGCAACAGAGCGCAGGAACATCGAGCTGGCCCTTAAGGAGCGGGAGGAGCAATTACGCCTGCTCGTGGACAATGTGCGCGATTACGCCCTCATTCAGCTCGATGCGAAGGGTCGCGTTTCTGCCTGGAATCCGGGCGCAGCGCGGATGTTCGGTTATGAGGCTTCTGAGGCTATCGGCCATTCCTTGGAGCGTCTGTTCACATCAGAGGATGTCCGGTCCGGCTACCTCGATAAACAACTACAACGTACTATTGCGCAGGGCGGCGTGGAGGATGAGCGCTGGCTGGTGCGAAAAGACGGCTCGCGCATTTTTGTTCGCTGGATCACGAACGTGATGCTGGATGACTCTGGCCGGCTGCGCGGATTTGTTAAGGTTTTGCACGACGAAACAGAGCGACAGCATGAGCAGGAATTGCGCGAACATCGCCAGGCTCAACAGACGGCGCTGCTCAAATCCGAAGTGGCGAACCGCACGGAGGCGCTGGACCGCACGAAGGAGGAGTTGCGACGGCTGGCGGCGAATCTGCTGAGGGCGCAGGAGGAAGAACGGGCGCGCATCGCGCGGGAGTTGCACGACGACATTAGTCAGCGTCTTGCCAGGCTGGAACTGCTGATTGCCGGAATACGCGACGATATAGGCCCGGAAGCCAGCGTGATCAAGGGGGATCTGGCGCACCTCAGCGACGAAATCGGGGAGCTTTCCAAAGACGTGCGCAACCTGTCGCACCGGCTGCATCCCTCAATGCTCGATGAACTCGGGCTTGCCGTTGCATTACGGGCTCTTGTTGAGGGTTTCGCATCGTCATGGCCGCACTCGGTCACCTTCGAGATGCATAATGTACCCGAGGCCATTCCCGCAGAGGCGTCTTATGCGCTCTACCGCATTGCGCAGGAGGGGCTTCGCAATGTTCAGAAGCACGCCCCCGGCGCAGCGGTGAGCGTGGCGCTGTCGGCGGCGTCTGGAGAGCTGCAACTCACGATCGCGGATAACGGCCCTGGCTTCGACCAAAGCGGCCGGCCCACCGAACGCGGGCTCGGACTTCTCAGCATGCATGAGCGTGCGCTGCTGGCAGGCGGACGCTTCACGATCGACTCCCGGCCGGGAACCGGAACGCGGATTATCGTTCGAGCGCCGCTTACGAAAGGCGTCTGATTTGGACCTATTCGGCGCTTGCATGCGCCAGAGGACATTGTCCTTGCGGCTGGCCGCGGCTTACCGCGCGATATGAAACGGGCTGAACTCGGTGCCGTAATCGAAGGTATCTACGCCTTCTTTCCGCTTGAGCCAGCCCACGACCGCATATGTCACAGGCGTCATCAAGACCTCGTACGCCACCTTGCCGAGATATGCCGAAACCACCAGCTTGAGAATGGTTGCCCACGACTGCGTGAACCCGAAACCGATGGTCATCACCACAGCCGAATCGACCGCCTGCCCGACCACCGTCGATCCTACGGTTCGCGTCCACAGATAGCGGCCGCCGGTCAAAATCTTCATTTTCGCCATCGTGTATGAGTTCGCAAACTCCCCAGCCCAATACGCGATCAAACTGGCCACAACCAGGCGCGGCACAAAATTAAAGACTGTGGCAAAGGCCTGCTGATTCGGCCAGTCCGGCGCTGGGGGCAGCGCCACCACAATCATCCCCATAAACGCCATGAGCGCCGACGCGAAAAATCCAAGCCAGATCGCCCGCCGCGAAGCCCCATAACCATAGACCTCCGTGAACACGTCGCCGAAAATGTACGTGATCGGGAATAACAGCTGCGCGCCGGAAATGCGGAACCATCCGAGGGCGCAGATTTTCTGACCCACCAGATTCGAAATCAGCAGCACGACAATAAAAACGCTCAGCAGAATGTCGAAATACCGGAAAGACCGGAGGTCGCGCGGCCCGGTGGGCCGGCTCACAACCGCATTATCGGCAATAACCATGTGGGCCCGAAGAAGTTGATTTGATTATACGAAAACGTGTCGGCGCGGAGCCGTTTCCAGATAGCGGCCAGGAGTCTCCCTTGGGACGCCAGCCAACGCGCAAGGCGACAGCAAACAGGGAGCGGATCGCTATCGCCACCCGATCCAAAGCGACCGGCTCAAACGCAACAGGACGAAACGAACCCGGCGACTCGGATCCAACTGCATCGTGCAAATTCGCAGTAGAATGGATTCTTGTCGAACGGTCCGAACGCCGCGGCTTCATCCCTTTTTGGCGCATGTCCACTGGCTCGCAAAAATGCAGCGCTGTTCGGGGCGCTTGTTGAGGACTATCGCGAGATCATCCAATTAGCTGTTGAAGAGGCGTTATCCGGCGTGGATCACCGCACCTTCTCCCGGGTGCGCGCACTGGCGCGCCGGGCAGGCCGACAGGATGCCGCCCCCCAAGATCTCGTCGCAGTTCATCTGACGGCCCTGGTCACGATTGTCAAAGACAAGCGGCACGTTATGGCCAAGGCGTGCGTGCGCCGATCGCGGTTGTTGCTGGTAAAGCTCCTGGGTGAGCTGGCGCTCTATTACCGCGAGCTGGCAAGAGCATCCGCCTAGGTGCACTGATGGCTTCCGTCGGACCTCCTCGCGGGCCGGACCTTCTGTTGCGTCTGTTCATCACCGGGAATTCCCAACGCTCCCTCCGCGCCATTGAAGCCGTGCAAGGATTGTGCAGCCAGTATCTCGCAGGGGCGCGCGTTGAAATTATCGACGTCCTTGAAAATCCGGATCGGGCCGAGAGTGAAAAGATACTGGCGACACCGACTCTGATCCGGCAGATCCCAGGCCCGCCGCGCCGCCTGGTCGGAGACCTGTGCGAACCTCAGCGCGTTATTCAGTTGCTGGGCCTGAAGGAACACGTCCGCTCCAAGGAGGCTTGAATGAACCGCTCACAAGAATTGAAGCGCCTCACCACGTATATCCCTGGTTTTGACCTGATCAGCAACGGCGGATTGCCAGCCGGACGCACGACGCTGGTCTGCGGCGGACCTGGAAGCGCAAAGACGATATTTGCAGGCCAGTTTCTTGCCGCAGGAATCCAGCACGCGGGAGAGCCTGGCTGTTTCGTCACCTTCGAGGAAAGGCCTGAAGACATACGGAGGAACTTGAGCTCGTTTGGATGGGATATCACCCGGTGGGAGCGGGAAAATAAATGGATTTTCGTGGACGGCTCGCTCCATCCGAAGGATGAGCCTGTCACCGTCGGCGACTACGATCTGGGCGGCCTTATGGCCCGCGTCACCCATGCTGTCAAGAAAATCGGAGCAAAGCGAATTTCACTGGATTCCATCGGCGCTATGCTGGTCCAGTTCGGCTTGCCCGCCATCATTCGCCGGGAGCTGTACCGCGCGGTTTGGCTGCTGAGGGAGATGGATGTCACATCCATCATTACGGCGGAGCATACAGGAAACGGCGAAGCACCCGTAGAAGAGTACGTTACGGATAATGTGATCATCCTTCGCAATACGCTGGAAGATGAGAAGCGCCGCCGGACTCTGGAGATTCTGAAATTTCGCGGCGCATCGCATTTGAAAGGCGAATTTCCGTTCACAATCGCCGAAGATCGTGGCATCATTCTGCTTCCGCTTTCGTCTATTGAGCTGCGCCAGAAATCTTCTGACAAGCGCATCACCTCTGGCATTCCCGAATTGGATTCCATGTGCGGCGGCGGCTTTTATCGCGATTCGGTTGTGCTCGTATCCGGAGCTACCGGCACTGGAAAGACCTTGACAGCCACCCAATTCCTTTCCGCCCTCGGCGAAAATGAAAAAGGTCTGCTGTTCGCATTCGAAGAGAGCCGCGACCAACTCTATCGCAACGCCCTGGGATGGGGCATTGATTTTCCCAAGCTCGAAGCGGGCGGTCGTCTGCGCATTCTGTGCGAGTACCCTGAAGTGGCAGGGCCTGAAGATCACCTGCTGAGAATCAAAAAGCAGATCGAGGAGTTTCAGCCTACCCGAGTCGCCGTCGATGGTTTGTCGGCGCTGGAGCGCATCTCTACGTTGCGCACCTTCAGGGAATTTGTTCTTGCTCTCACGTCCTATCTCAAGGACAAGCAGATTGCCGGTTTGTTTACGTCTACGACCCCGTCCTTGCTGGGCGGATCTACTGTAACCGAAGCGCACATCTCGAGCGTAACGGACTCGATTATTTTGCTGCGCTACGTTGAGGCATTCGGAGAAATGCGGCGCGGCATTGCCGTCCTTAAAATGCGAGGATCGCAGCACGACCGCACTATCCGCGAGTTTTTTATTGATTCCAAGGGAATGCATGTCGGAGAGCCATTTCGCGGGATCTCCGGCATTCTATCTGGAAATTTTACTCACTCGGCGACATCCGAACTCCAGACGTTACAAAGTCTGTTTGAGCGGACCGATGCGGAGGAGTTGTAAGGCTCAACTGTCGTCCTCGCGGCTTCGCGCTCTGTCGTTTTTACCCTTTCGGAGCACCTGTCGCTTAAACTCAGCGAAATCATTCAGGGCTAAGTCGAGGAGTTCGACCGACTTGGTGTTGGACACATTTCCCTGCCTCGCCTCCTCAGGCTTGAGTCCATGTCTGTTCGCAGTATCCATAACCACTCCGCACGTTTTTCAGCACATCGCATACCACTGCCAGCTAAACTGACGTGATACGGTCAGCCGCCTTGCCGCGACTGTCTTCTTAAGACAACGATGCGCCACCGCCTGCGGCGAAGCGTAAACATTCATGACCTGCGCACGTCGGCGGCAGCCATTGCTGTGCGCCTAACATCCACCGAGGGTGGCGTTGACCATCTGAAACAAGTGTCGTGAACAAGCCTTCTAATGGAATGGAGGCCATGCAACGGACCTGTCTCGTTGTCCGTTGTTCACAGCTTGCCGCAGCCTTGGCATGTCGGTGATTTTCAGGCTGGCGACTTCTAACAGCAGGCGAAGCATGAACCGGCTGATACTTGTAGCTAAAGATAATCAGGACGACGAAGCGCTCACGAGGGACGCGCCGAAGACCTGCGGCGTATTCGCGCTTGCGCAAAGGCAGGGCCGAAGCGTTCGAGTTTTCCGGCGCGGGCGGAAGTGCTGCGCCGCATTTGGATCGACGAGAACGCCCGTCGTCTGCCTGCGTGCTTTTCACCTTCAACGAGGGGCTGTATCTCAAGGCAAGCTATCGCAGCGGGGCGAACCGATGCGTTCGCAATGTTGACTTCGACAAAAACTCTATGAGAGCTGTGCAAGAACTGGGCCTGTGCTGGCCGGTTCGAAATCAGCCGCCGCTGGAGTAGCGCCATGAAAAGCCTGATTCGAGTACTCATAGTCGAAAATTCGCCCGATGACGCTGAACTCATCGCTGATGCGCTGCGTCAAAGCAGGCTCTGTCCCACTGTTCAGCGCATCGAGACCGAAGACGAGTTGCGAGACGCATTGAGCGGCGGCGGCTGGGATCTCATCCTTCTCAATTGTGCTCTGCCCGGTTCAATCGGATCGAACGCTCTGAAGATTTGCCGGGAGATCGTTCCAGACGCTCCGATCATCGTACTCTCCGGCAGCGTGGGAGAGGACGCGGCCGTGCGGATGATGAAAGAAGGCGCGGATGACTACGTGATAAAGGACCGTTTGACGCGATTGCCTGCCGCCGCCGAGCGGGCGATAGCGAACGCCCGCGCGCGCCGTGAACACAGGCGCGCCGAGGAGGAGCTGAAAGAGAGCTGCGAGTGGCTGTCCGCGATTCTTCATAGCGTTGGCGAAGCCGTGATCGCCGTCGACGCCCAGGACAGAATCCGCTTTATGAACCGCGTCGCGGAGCGCTTGGCCGGCTGTTCCGAATCCGAAGCGCTGGGAAAGGAGGCAGGTCACGTCTTCCGTTTTCTCGACAGCTCGGGAGAAGCGTTGGGCGAACCCTTGTCAGCCCCTGCATTGCGGGGCGACGCTGGATGCGGCCCGCGGGACCTGCTGCTCGAGAGCGGCGCCAGCAACCGCATCCCGGTCATCAGTACCGCTGCACCCATTCGGAACGCCCAGGGAGCAATCATCGGCGCAGCTATAGCTCTGCGAGATATCACTGAAAGAAAACGGACCGAAGAGCAACTCCAGGAAACCAACCAGGAGTTGTACCAGTTCATCTACTCGGTAAGCCACGACTTCCAGGAGCCGCTGCGCATGATTACGCTCTACGCGGAACTGATCCGGCGCGGACTCCAGAACCTTGACGCGGACACATCCGAATACCTGCGCTACGTGATTACAGGCGCGCAGCGCATGTCGGCGCTGCTGTCGGATCTTCGCACTTATGCCGAGCTCACCAGGATGGAAGCGCCCCCGGACCAGGAGACTGACGCGGAACTCGTTCTCCAGAGGGTCTTCATCAATCTCTCGCCTGCAATTGAGGAGAGCGGCGCCGTAATCGTCCACGATCCCTTGCCGGTCTTGCCGGTTCATAGCGCCCACCTTACGCAGCTCTTCCAAAATCTGATTTCCAATTCCATCAAATACCGTCGATCTGAATCGCCGGCGATTCGTATTGGCGCTGTTCGAATAGGCGAGCAGTGGCAATTCAGCTTTGCCGATAACGGCGTCGGCATACCGGCCCAATACTCTGAGCGGGTTTTCGAGATGTTCAAGCGCCTCCACAGCGCCGACATACCCGGAACAGGAATGGGCCTCGCCATTTGCCGCCGCATCGTGCAGCGCTATGGGGGTCGCATCTGGTTTCAATCCGTCCCCGGGCAAGGCGCGACATTTTATTTCACGCTTCCCGCGCGCACCAAGCCGGAGCCGGACGGCGATGCTGTGTGATCAGGGCCGGGGTCTGACGCCGGCGCCGTCCGCACGCTACAGATCACCAGGTCAGCCGCAGCATCAAGTTCATTAGCGGCTCGCCTTGAATGTTCGCCGTGGCGGTTTCGCCAGTGATCTTCCCGAACAGCTGCGGGTTCCTGAAATCCAGCGTGTTGCTCGGCGCCGCAAAGGCGTATTGATGGAACGGATTCTGGAAATCGTAGCGCAATTGCAAATTCACCCGTTCTGTTATGGGAAAGTTCTTCTTCACAGAGAACTGCGCATAGAACGATCCCGGACCCGTAATGATGTTGCGACCCTCGTTGCCAATCGTGAATGCCGGCGGCGCAGCAAACGCCGACGTGTTGACGTTGGACGTTCCCGCCGGCGTTCCTTTGGGCACAATCAGCGCGTTTTCCTGCGCCTGATTGAACCGGTTGCCGCCAATCAGATCTCCCAGTCCGAACTGCGGCATCCACGGCGTGGCCGTGAGATTCGGGAGCAGAGTTCCGACGTTTGAATAGCCCAAGTTAGTGAGAGCTGTTGTGATGTAATTGTACGGGCTGTTGCTGTAAAAGACGGTGAACGGATTGCCGCTGGCCACCGTTTCGATCCACGCGATCTCGTATCCGCCGAAGATGTAGTTCAGCGCGCCGCGGCGGTTCAGGTAGCGGCGTCCTTTGCCGAACGGGAGCTCGTAGATCACGCTGGTGACGAACCGGTGAGTCTGATCGTACCCGGCGCGGCCCTTGTTGAGATTCCGGTTCACAGTCGGAGCGACGCCGGTACAGATGCCATAATCGGTGTCACAATTGTCGAGCGCCTTCGAAAATGTATAGAAGCTGTCAAGCACCAGACCGCGCGAGTAGCGCTTGACGAATTGAACCGTGCCGGCGTGGTAGCTGGAGTGCCCGGTGTTCGACATCTGGTTCACGGCGCCGAACTGAGGATAGGGCAGAAATGGCACAGGGTTCGTGAAAACAGCTTGCTGGAGCGAAGGGTCGCCGGCGCCAAAGTTCCAAGGAATGGTGTTTATGTTCCAGGTATTGACCAGGTCGACGCCGGAGGAGCCCGAATAATACACTTTGAGCAGATTGTTCGCGCTCATCTGGTACTCAATCGTCGCGTTCCAGTTCGCGACATATCCCGGATGGAGATTCGGATCCAGCCAGTACACGTTGCGCGAGGCATAGTTGGTTCCCACATATGGCGCCGATCCGTTCGGCAGAATGTTGAAGTGCACCGGCTGCGGACCTTGGCTGAGCTGGAACAGTGGACGCGGATCCCCGGGAGGACGCTGCTGAACCGCGACTGCCTGGTATTCGTCAAATTGTTGAAGCGCGTTGGGGAAGCGAATATCGACCGTATTGATGCCAAAGCCGCCCCGGAAAACCCACCGGTCAAAGGGGTGCCAGGCCAGTCCAATGCGCGGCTGGAAGTTTTTCCAGTATCGATGATTGAGCCCTCCGGTGGGATGAATCACCGCGCCCATTCTGCCGGTCAGCGGGTCCACCGTAGTGGGACTAAAGTTGCTTTCAAACCCATGCAGCGTGTGAAACGGAGATTCGGTTGACCAGCGCAAGCCCAGGTTCAACGTCAGCGTCTGCGAGAACTTCCAGTCATCCTGGAAGTACACGCTGTTGATGTTGTCTCGAGGCAGCCAGGTATTTGTATACGTTGTGAAATTGACCTGCCGCACGGCGCCCAGCTCGAAGCCGGCAAACGTATTTCCAGTGTTCGGAATCGGCTGCCCGTTCGGCTGAAGTCCGGCCGTCATGTTGTCGAACTGGAAAATGCCGCTGGGCTGTCCGACTTGCCAGTAGTTCGCTGTCAAATACAGCAGCTCGTATCCCATCTTAAAGGCATGCCTGCCGGCGATCCTGGTGAAGTCGTCCCGAACTGAAAAATCCTGGCGGATATTCCGGCTCGGACCGGGCACGTTCAATCCGTACAGTTGGGCGTAGCCCGGCGCGACCGTGTAGGTTCCCGGGCCGAGCGCTGAGGCTGTGAAAGACGGCATCAACGCCGGGCTGACATTCGGGATGCCCAGCGTGGCTGCCCAGTTCTGTCCGTAAGACGGGACGAACGTATCGTTGCGGGCGCGGAAGAAGCCCAGCCGCAGATCATTCAACGCCGCGGGGCCGAACAAATATGTCGAACCCAGCGAAAAATTCTGCTGGGTGAATGGCGTGTAGATTCCCGTCGTGCCATCGAATACCTTGACCTGGATGCTGGTAGGCCGCTGCAAACCATTCTGATGATTGTAGGTATAACTGCCATACAACTTGAAGTTTGGATTGAACTGATGATCCACGCGGCCCGAGTAGTCTTCAAAGAACGTGCGCGAAGGCGGATCGTAGGTGAAGTTGCTGACCGGACCTGTGCTGCTGAAGGATCCCGGCATGTTCGGCGGTCGCCAGATGTTGTAGGAAAGAATTTTCGCCGCTACCGGATCGAAACGGCTCTTCGGTATCACCAGCGAGGGAAATGGATCGCGAACCCAGGTTCCGTCCGGGAGCTGTCGCGTCGTATAGGGATCATATAAAGGCTGGCCCAGGCCGCCGAACGTGAAATCGCCATTCAGCATCTCGGGGGTGGGCGTCTGGCTGGTGTACGCTTGCGTCTTTTTCTCGATCAGCTTTTGATAGCCAAAGAAGAAAAAGGTCTTGTTGCGGCCATTGTACAGCTTGGGGATGACGACAGGGCCGCTCGCGCTCGCATCGGGCTGCATGAACCATCCGGGGACGCCATTGGGGTTGCCAGGCTGCGGCTGCGACGACCTGTAAAGGTTAAAAAACTGGCGGTGCGTCATAACGCGCGTCCGGCCATAGTCCGCCGCTGAGCCATGAAATTCGTTGGTTCCACTCTTCTTGACAGTCGTAATCACGCCGCTCGTCGAATGGCCGTATTCCGCCGGCAAAGTGCCGGTGAGAACCCTCACTTCCTCCACCGAATTTTCGATGGGCTTTATGACCGACGTCGTGCTGGCGAGCGGATCGTTGCCGAACACGCCATCTTCAAACACAGCCGTTCCCGTGTTGCGCTGGCCGTTCACAGTATATGCGCTGAGGCCGGAAGTGCCCCCCGTGGTCTGAAACGTTAGACCAGGAACGATTTCCATAGAGCTCGTGATGTAACGCTGGTACAGAGGCATCTTGTAGATTACGTCGCCCTCGGCAACGGTGCCCGTAGTTGAGGTTTCCGTCTCGAGAAGGGTCGCTTCCGCCGTTACCTGAACCGACTCCGTCGCTGCGCCGACTTCGAGAGACACGTCCACGGGAAGCACATCGCCGACTCGCAGCGTGATTCCCTGGCGAACAACTTTTTTGAAGCCGGGCGCCTCAAACGTCAACTGGTACGAACCGGGTAACAGCGATTGTATGCGATACAGACCCTCATTGTTGGTCGCCGTCACGAACCGAAAATTCGTATTCGTAGAAACGACCGTCACCTGGACATTCGGCACAACCGCTCCGGTGCTGTCCGCCACTCGTCCCGTGATTGTGGCGGTGTCGACTTGAGCGAAAACGATCGAGGCCAGCCCGATCGCACAGAGAACCACTCGGCCGAGTTGTTGCATATCTCCCCCTGTTGGCGGTTTGAATTATTTCAAACGGACAAAGCGGATGCAAGCATCGCGGATCCGCGGCTGCCAGCGCGGTTTATCGAGTGGCCGCGGCAGAAAGCGGCTGGGCGGCATCCACATACTCAATCCAGCTCGTCATCATCTCGTCTTCGCTGCGGTCGCCCCAGCGAATGGCGCGCGCAGGGTCCGGATTGGCCGGATTGTTCGGGCTGTTGTCGTAGGTGAAGGTTACGATGAGCCGGCTGCCCTTCGGTACGTAAATGGGCTGGCGGAAGCGATATAACAACTGCCAGTTGAAGTCGTACGGCGCGACATGCAGCAGCGTCTCGCGCCTTCCATCCGGACGCGCCAGCTCGTAGCGAGCCTCCCTGCCGCGATAGTGCATGTGCGGCGTTATGGACACCAGCAACTTGTCAGCTTCGAAATCATAGCACCGCTTGACCTCATGGCGCTGCGCGCCCGCCGGAATCAGGAAATAGCGGTTCCGCAGATCCAGCCGTCTCATGGGTCTTTCCGGCGGCCGTGAAGCGAGATACAGCCCTAGCCTCGTGCGATCCGTCTCGGGCTTGTCCAGCTTCGCGTAATGAATCTGGAACCGCAGCTTCGCTCCCGCAGGAATCCACTTCGGCGTACGATCGCCAAAGACATCCGGCGGCTTGCCTGGCAACATCGCCGTGAACGAGCCCTCTTCGAATCCGCTCAAATTGGGGAGCTCCGCGGGGGCGTCCGCGCACGCGTCGTTGACCACCGGCGCGTCCAGGCGCATCCGTGAGAGTCCGTCCTTCACCTCCCAAAATTGTCCCAGGGGCTGGCGGAAGGGCGTGGAAATCGAATCCGCCGCGTCTCGATCTGGCGCCACGCTGACGTGCACATGATGCACAGCCCGGCGATTCCCCGGCAGGATCTGCGCTGCGCGGATCCATTTGCCCTCGGTAAAGTGCGTCGGGACGGTGAAGTATTCGTAGGCGTCGTTGCCCGGCCGCACGATAAAATCCTGCCCGATGTCGATGACAATGTCCGGCGGTCCCAATTTCCAGTCATCTGTAAACACGGGTTTAGCCGGCAGGTCCCGGGCGTCGCCTTCGGGCGAGCCTGCATCCACCCACGCCTTAATCGTTGCAATGTCCTGGTCCGAGAGCCGGGGGTCGTTCGCGAACGAACCGAAGTTCGGGTCGGCAAACCACGGCGGCATTTTGCGACTGACGACAGCTTCCCGGATCGCCTTCGCCCACGGCCGCGCCGATTTGTAGTCGAGCAGCGACATTGGAGCGATATCTCCGGGACGGTGACACCCCGCGCAGTTCTTATACAGGATCGGCGCAACATCTTTCGTGAAGGTCAAACCCGACGCTCCTCGCGTGGCGCCGCCTCCGCCAAGACAGCATCCACCCGCCAGCGCGAACAATACCACACAATGCATTTGGGAAAACATCGGCGTCCTCATCACTATCGCTCAATCGCGACGCGAGGTAAAGCGCAGATCTGAAGGCGAGCCAGCTTGCGTCCGCACGCCCACCGCCGCCGAGCGGCCTATCCCCGCTCAGCCGTCGCGTCATCTGAGCGTTTTGCGTCTGATCGGAAACGCGTCAAACTGTGGTTATGCGTTCCGCGAAGCTGGTTTCAGGGTCCAGGATCTTCCGGGCGCTTTTGTGCGCATCCGCGCTTGCCGCAGCTTCGGCGCCTGAGCTCAAGCTGGTGCGAATCACGACGCTTCGCGGCGAGACGCATCATGTGCAGGGGATTGAATTCGATACTTCACATGTGTGGGTCACATCCGTCGACAGAGCCCGGCGCCGCGGGTACTTGGAGGAATTCTCGTTATCCGACGGGCGCCTTATCCGCAGCATCGATCTGACAGACGGAGAGCGTTTTCACCCCGGCGGCGTCGCCGCCGCTGCGATGTCGCTGTGGATCCCTGTCGCCGAATACCGGCGGGCGAGCAGCAGCGTGCTCCAGAAGCGGAGCCTGCGAACGCTGCAATTGGAGTACGAGTTCGCCGTCAACGACCACATCGGCTGCGTCGCCGTCACGCCGGACGGTCTCGTGGGGGCGAATTGGGACAGCCGGGATTTCTATATGTGGGACAGCTTCGGCCGCCTTCTCCGGAAGACCCCGAACCCGACCACTAATGCATACCAAGATATGAAATTCGTGGACGGCCGTTTGATCGGTTCAGGCCTTCTGCCCGGAGGCGCCGGCGCAATCGACTGGCTGGAGTTCCCCTCCCTGCGGCTGCTTGGAAGAATCAACCTCGGTCGTACGGATCGCGGCATCCCGTATACAAACGAAGGCATGGCCATTAGCCGCAACCGGCTGCTGTTGCTTCCCGAAGATTCACCAAGCCGCCTGTTCGAGTTCCGCCTCTCCGCCAGGGGCAAGCTGTTCGGGCATTGAGACCGAATTCCATCGCGCTGCAAATCGACCGGCGTATGCCGCGGTTCCGAGAAGGGGCGTAGCAGAGTCGGTTGCCAGGCCTGGATCACGCCCCGGCCGCAAGCGCCTCGTCGTTTCCGTCGTCGCCCGGGTCGAGACGTAAAATCCGCTCCACGTGGTAATCGATATAGGCCCGGGGAAATTCGCTTCGGAAGACCCGCTCCACAGACTGGACGGTGGCCATGCGCACTCGAATGATGTCGTTCAGCGCCAGAGCGCGATCCACGTCCGCCTGCGGCGAATCCTCCGTCAGCGTCAAATGGTGTTCGGCAGCCTGAATGCAAATGCGCGCCAGCTCGTGATACCAGCGGGCGAGCTCAAATGCCTGATCTTGCGCCGACACGCGTTCAGTAGCATGATGCATTTTCGTATGCGATCCTTTTGGGCGGGCGCTCGGAGACTCCCGATCCCAAAAGCCCTTATCGGCTGCAAACGGAAGCTTTACAGGCGTTATTCGGCGGCTGCCAGCCCGGCGTCGCTATAATTGCTAGTGCATGGACGTTTTTGAGGAACTCGTGCGGCTGCGCCGTTTAGGCCAGCGCTGCGCGCTGGCGACCATCGTCCAGGTAAATGGCTCCATTCCAAGCTTCGAGAGCGCGAAGATGTTGATTCGCGAGGACGGCTCCTTTGTCGGAACCATCGGCGGAGGGTGCGTTGAGGCGGAGGTCTGGAACGCCGCCCGGGAGGTCCTCGAAACCGAACAGCCCCGCAGCTTGAACTTTAACCTGGGGCAGGACGCGGCCTACGATAATGGCCTGATCTGCGGAGGGCAGTTGACTGTGTTCGTCGAACCGGTCGTTCCTCAACCCCGGGCCTACATTTTCGGCGCCGGACACATTTCAAAGGCGATTTCGAAGGTCGCCGCCATCGCCGGCTTCTCCACAGTCATCATCGACAACCGCCAGCAGTTCGCCTGCCGTGAGCGCTTTCCCGAAGCCGATGAGGTGCACGCCGCCGAATACGAGGACATTTTTCCGCAGCTCAATATCAACTCCTCCAGCTATCTCGTCATCGTCACGCGCGGCCATAGAGACGACATGCGCGTGCTGCGCTGGGCGGTCCAAACCCAGCCGCGCTATCTCGCCATGATCGGCAGCAAGCGGAAAACAATCGCCACCATTCGCGAGCTGGAAAAGGAAGGTATTCCGCGCGACGCGTTTGCACAATTGTACGCCCCCATGGGACTCGACATCGGCGCCGTCACTCCCGAGGAAATCGCCGTATCGGTTGTCGCGGAGATGATCGCGGTCAGGCGTAATCCGGGAACAAACTGGCGCGCTCTCTCGAAATCAATCTTCGCGCACGATTCGTTGCGAGCTCTGCTGAAGTGAACCCGGCCAGCTCGTTCGCGGCGGTGATTCTGGCGGCGGGTTCGTCCAGCCGAATGGGATTTCCGAAGGCGCTTCTCACCTATCGCGGAGAGCGCTTCGTTGACCGCCTGGCGCGTATTTTCAGCGCCGTGTGCAAGGAAATTGTGGTCGTCCGCTCGGCTGCAAGCGGCGAATGGACCGTGGCGGGCGCCCATCTGGTGACCAATCCGCTTCCCGAGCGCGGCATGCTCAGCTCGCTCCAGTGCGGTCTCCGCGCGGTGTCGCGAGAGCGCCACGCAGTCTTCTTCACGCCGGTGGATTACCCCGCCATCGCCGAATCCACTGTGAGTCTGCTCGCCGCGGCTTGGGCCGGCGATCAGATTATCATTCCGCGATATCGCGGGCGACGCGGACATCCTGTCTTGATCGCCCACGCCCTGCTTCAAGAGTTCGAGAGCCTGCCCGTTTCCGCGCAGCCGGCCGACGTCGTACGCCGCCATGAGTCTGAGATCCGCTATATCGATGTCGACGACCCAGCGATTCTGTCGGATGTGGACACCCCGGAACAGCACCGGGCGCTCGAACAGGCATTCTCGTGAAATTGCGGCGCATCCTGATCTATGTCGCGCTCACGATTATCGTCGCGGGGATGGCAGCGCCGTATATCGACGCCGAGGGATACCGCGCGCGTATTCAGGATGCGCTCGAACGCGCTCTGAACCGGAAAGTCACCGTGCAGAAGGTCCGGTTCAATCTCTTTACCGGACCGGGCTTTACCATCGAAGGCGTGACCATCGAGGACGACCCCCAGGTCGGAATCGAGCCGTTCGCCTACGTCCAGACCCTGGAAGCGCGTGTCCGCCTGGCCAGCCTGTGGGGAAGACGACTCTCGTTTTCAAACTTGCGCTTCAAGGAAATTCCCACACTGAATCTGGCGAAAAGCGAAAGCGGCGTGTGGAATTTCCAGCTTTTGCTCGATCACGCCCCTGGCGCTGCGTCCCGCGACTTCCCGTCCATCCAGGTGCGTGGCGGCCGGATTAATTTCCGGTTTGGAACGGATAAATCGGTATTTTTCCTGAGCGACGCCGATATCGACATCGACGCTCTTGACGCCCGCAGACTCCAGGTGCGCTTCTCCGGTCAGCCCGCGCGAACCGATCGGGCCTTTCAAAATGTCGGACGGCTGCTCGCCAAGGGCGTTTGGACCCGCGGCGAGGGGCAGCAAGCTACCCTGGAGATGACGGCTGAACTGGAGCGCAGCGCCATCTCCGATATCGCCCGGTTATTTAACCCGAATCCGATCGGAATACATGGAACCGTCGCTTCGAGAGCGCGAATCGTCGGCCCAGTTTCCAACCTTGCCATCTCCGGCCAGCTTAAGCTGGATGACATTCATCGTTGGGATCTCCTTCCAGCAAAGGGCGGCGGATGGAACCTGACCTACCGCGGCGCGCTGGATATCGTGAAGCATCGATTGGATCTAGAGACTACAGCCGCTCCCGACGTTCCGCTCATCGCCCGGTTCCGCGCAACCGATTATCTTTCAAACCCGCATTGGGCGGCCAGTCTCGAACTGAGGAATGCGCCCGCGTCGGCCTTTGTCGAGACCGCGCGGCACATGGGCGCCCCCTTACCCGAAGGCATCATGCTGGATGGCGCTCTGGCGGGAGTGGTGGGCTATTCCAGACCCGGCGGATTCCAAGGCCAGTTCGTTTTGCAGAATTCATCGGTTCGATTGCCTGGAGCAGCGCCGGTCCGCGTGAATCGCGCTCCCGTGCTCATCGATGGCCCCCGAACGATGGTTGGTCCCGCCTCTATTCAAGTCAATGAATTAGAGAGCGCCGATGTGAGCGGCGCCTACAACGCCGCCGACGGAACGCTCGATCTGCGGATCGAAACTCGCGGCATGGACGTGGCTGAGCTGCATTCAGGCTCCGGCCGGCTTCTCGGCGTGGGATTTGTGCCAGTGCTTGAAAACTGCACTCAGGGAACCTGGCATGGTTGGGTTCGATATACGTCGAACGCCGAACGCAATGCATGGTCCGGGGAATTCGGCATTCAGAACGCTCGCATTCATCTGCCGGGATTGTCGGCGCCGCTCCGGGTCGCCTCGGCATCGGTTGTGCTCGATGCCAACGGCCGGCTCGCGGTCAGCCGCCTCCAGGGACATGTCGCGGAGGTGCGCCTCGGAGGCGATTACCGGTACGAGCCTGGGGCGCTACGTCCAGAACGCCTGCGTTTGACCATTCCCGAAATCGATGTTGCTGATATTGAGCGGATTCTTGGTCCGACGCTGCACCGGCCGCCCGGACTGCTGGCTCGGTTCCGTTTGCGCAGTTCGCGTCCGCCAGACTGGCTGAGGTCCAGGAAACTGGAGGGCGCGATCGAAATTCAAAGACTTACCGGCGTTGGCCAGGAGTGTTCGTTTCGTTCCAGGCTCCAGTGGGATGGCGTCAATGTGCGTCTTCTGAATATCGAGGCGGAGCATCACGGGACCAGAGCGGAGGGCGAACTCATTGCGGACCTGAGCGGCGCCCTTCCCCGATATCAGCTCGAAGGCAGAGTCGCCAGCCTCGACTATAAAGGCGGCTCTGTGGATCTTCAGGGGTCCGTGACAACCAGAGGGCTGGGCGTCGATTTATTGTCGAATGCGCGCGCGAGGGCGCGGTTTGATGGAACTGATCTCAGCCTGGCGAGCGATGCGTTTTTTGACGCACTCTCGGGAGTCATCGAACTATCGCCCGGGGGGCGGATTCACTTGAGCGGCATACAGGCTTCAGATGGTTTGGAAACTTACACTGGCCAAGGCGTCGTATTCAGCGATGGGCGTTTTAATCTCGAACTTGCCAGTGGGCGCAGACAGCTTCGCATCGCAAGCACGCTCCTGCCCCAACCCGCGTCGAGGTAACGAAGACGGGTTATTATTGCGCAGACATAATTTCGCGGTGCATTGACCCGCGGCCGTAACGGAACGCCATCCGGAAGACGCGAGACACCTCATTTTTGTCGAACGGTTTGGCGACCACGTCGTAGCCGCCAAGATTCAACACTTCGGCCCACAGGCTCTCGTCGGCGTGCCGGGACACGACAATTACGGGCGGCGGATCCGCGAGCTCGCAAACGCCATTGAACAGGTCTTTCCAATTCCCGTCGGGAAGCTGGTGATCACAAGCAATCACCGTTGGGCTCGAGCGGCGCATCAACTGAAGAGCCTCGCTGCAAGACGACGCCCGATGCACTGTCCAGTGGTCTTCTTCAAGGATGGAGCACAGAGACTGGTAATCGCTCTGGTCCGCGCTTACCGCCAGCAGCGTAATATTTTCACGCCCGGGAGCATCGGATGATATTTTGTTCATGTTTGTCGCCACGGTGAACCTCCCGAGTTCATCCACAGATTAATGGTTTTTCTTGGAGGCGCCGCGCCAGCCTGCGCATCCGCCTCTCGCAAGGCAATCGCCGTTCCAGGGGGCGTTTCGGTTCTGCGACTCGGAACGCCGCCGCCGGAGGTTTGCGACAATCAGCGATCCTGGGTTTCCGGATCAGCGCGCGACCAGATATCCGGCCGCGCCAGATCATCCAGTTTGCATCGAGGCCAACCGCATTATACTCGCGAGCGGCTGTTTTGGAACCCGTAATATTCGGGGTATTTGAGTTTGTTGAAGGGAAATATAAGATAAAAAGTGAGATAAATCAGCGCCTGGGGACCGGGCCGGCGAGAGGGCCGGCCCGCGGCTTCATCCGGAGCTACTTCTCCTGGCCGACAGGTTCTTTAGCGTTCTTCTCGGTCTTTTCGCCGCCTTTTTTCAGCTTCTCGCGCTGCTCCCGCAGCACCGCCTTTCGACTCAGCTTAATCTTGTTGCCCTCGAGCGCGAGGACCTTGACCAAGATCTGATCGCCTTCCTTCAACTCGTCGCGAACATTCTTAATGCGATTCTCAGAGATTTCGCTGATATGCAGCAGCCCATCGGTACCCGGGAAGATTTCAACGAACGCGCCAAAGTCTACCAGGCGAACGACCTTGCCGAGGTAGGTCTTGCCCACTTCGGCCACAGCCGCAATGTCGCCGATCATTTGCATTGCCCGTTCAGCGGCGGCGCCGTCCGCCGCGAAGATATTGACGGTGCCGTCGTCGTTGATGTCGATCTTGCAGCCGGTGGCATCCACGATTCCACGGATAACCTTGCCTCCCGGACCGATGATCTCGCGAATCTTATCCGTCGGGACGGTCATGGTAAAGATCCGCGGCGCATATGGCGACAGCGATGTGCGCGGTGCGGCCAACACCTGCGTCATTTTGTCGAGAATGAACAGCCGCGCCTTCCGCGCCTGTTCAAGCGCCTCCCGCATCAGTGCGCTGCTGACATTCGGGGTCTTGATGTCCATTTGGAGGGCGGTAATGCCGTCCCGGGTTCCGGCCACTTTGAAGTCCATATCGCCGTAATGGTCTTCGGCGCCGGCGATGTCGGTCAAAATGGCGTACTTATCGCCTTCTTTCACCAGGCCCATGGCGATGCCTGCCACCGGGGCGGCGATAGGCACGCCAGCGTCCATCAGCGCCAGCGTGGCGCCGCACACCGTCGCCATCGAGCTGGATCCGTTTGATTCTAAAATGTCGCTCACGACGCGGAGGGTATAGGGAAAATCCTTCTCGTCTGGGATGACGGCCTGAAGCGCTCGTTCGGCAAGCGCTCCGTGACCGATCTCGCGGCGCCCGGGGCCGCGCATGAATCCGACCTCTCCCACGCTGAATGGCGGGAAGTTGTAATGCAACATGAACCGCTTGGAAGTCTCGGACGGATCCAACAGTTCCATGCGCTGCTCGTCTTCCTTGGTTCCGAGCGTAGCGGTTACCAGCGCCTGGGTTTCACCGCGCGTAAACAGCGCGGAGCCATGGGTGCGCGGAAGCACGCCGGCCTCAATATCGAGCTGGCGGATCTGGTCAAACGCGCGGCCGTCCGGACGCCGCCGGTCATTGAGCATCTGATCGCGGAAAATACGCTCCTTCAACCGGTCGAACAGCGCCCCGGCCTCTTCGCCCCGCTCCTCGCCCCCAAGTTCCACCGCCTTGGCGCGCAGTTCGTCCACCTTATGGTAGCTTTCCAGCTTGGCGTACTTTTCCGTGTTCAACGCGTCGGTGAGGTCCTCTCGAAACTGTTGTTCAATCTTGGAATACAGTTCTGGGTCGACCGGCGGAGGAGTGAAGCTCCATTTCGGCTTCCCCGCCTTCTGACGCAGTTCGCGAATCGCCGCCGCAATCTTTTTACAGCACTGGTGGCCGAAATCGATGGCTTCAACGACGTCGGATTCGCTGGCTTGCTGCGCGCCAGCTTCTACCATAACGATGCCCTCTTCGGTGCCAGCCACGACAATATTGATCGTTGCATCTCGCGTCTCGTCGTAGGTCGGGTTGGCGACCAGTTTCCCGCCGACAAGCGCGACGCGGACGCCGCCGAGAAGGTGTTCAAACGGGATTTCTGAAATGGCCAGAGCCGCGGCTGCGCCGGGAATCGCCAGCGTTCCGGGATCATGCTCCGGATCCGCCGACATTACTAAAGCGATGATCTGCGTCTCATTGGAGAAGCCCTCAGGGAATAGAGGGCGAATCGGCCGGTCGATGAGCCGGCTGGTCAGAATTTCCTTTTCCGAGGGACGTCCCTCGCGCTTGATAAAGCCGCCAGGAATCCTGCCGGCCGAATATGTATACTCGCGGTAGTCTACAGTTAACGGGAAGAAGGCGGCGCCCGGCTTTGGCTTTTCGGCCGCGCACGCAGTCACCAGGACCACGGAATCGCCCTGGCGCACAACGACGGCGCCATTGGCTTGTTTCGCAATCTTTCCTGTTTCTAAAGTGAGCTTTCGACCACCCAGGTCGATTTCAACGGTGTGAACCATCTGAGTTCCTTTAATCCGGGAGAACCACTCAATTGCGTTCCCCTCTCAGAGATCAAAGAACAGACGTTGGAGTGAGCGGAATGGAGGGTGGCCGCCCGGCTCCCGGGCCAACTCTCGAAGCGGCGCCAGGCCGCCCGCGTGCCGCCAAAAACCCTAGCGGCGAATTCCTAGACTCTGAATCAGCGTCTTGTACCTTTCGGGATTACGGCTCTTCAGGTAGTTCAACAGCTTGCGTCGCCGCGCGACCATGCTGAGCAGACCGCGCCGGGAGTGATGATCCTTCTTATGAGTCTTGAAATGTTCGGTGAGCTGCTGAATCTGCTGGCTCAGGATCGCTACCTGCACCTCTGGCGAACCCGTGTCCGTCTTGTGGATCCGGTACTTCGAAATCACGCTCTGCTTAACTTCGGCCGCCAGTGCCATTCTCGAATGGATACTCCTCGTCTTACCTTTAATCTTGTGATCACAATCAGGATAACATACTGCTGGGCGCGTTGGCGCCTGATTTGCTCTCGGAGCGGGATTATCGCAGCAGGCGCAATGCATTCCGGAACATGGCTTCAAAATCAACGCCCGCGCCCTCCTGCTTTGCCTTGAGTACAGCGGCTTCGGCGGATGCGCGGTTGGCGCCGATGTTCATGAGCGCGGAAATCACATCCTCCTCAGCGGTGGAAAACGCTGAGCGAGGCGTTCCCGCTGCCGCGACCGCCGGCGCGCCCGCAACCAGTTTTTCCTTCAGTTCTAGGATGATTCGCTCCGCTGTCTTTTTGCCGACCCCCGGGATTCGCACTAACTGCTGCACGTCTCC
The DNA here is from genome assembly GCA_035652975.1 of Bryobacteraceae bacterium. GTDB lineage: Bacteria > Acidobacteriota > Terriglobia > Bryobacterales > Bryobacteraceae > TMP-7. Next base: position 88,725 of record DASRCT010000074.1, read on the forward strand.
GCTGCGGATGGCCTCGATCAGTTCCGCGGCGGCAAGGCCGGAGAGTACAGTCACCGCAAGCCGCGGCCCGATGCCGCTTACAGATATCAGCTTTTCGAACAGCAATTTCTCTTCGGCGCTGCTGAAACCGAACAGCGCCAGCGCGTCTTCACGCACATGCGTGTGTACGCGCAGGCGCACTTCCTGGCCGGTCTCCGGCAGCGCGGAAAAGGTTGAGACCGGGATCGTCAACTCATACCCGACGCCATGCACATCCACGATGATCTGATTGGGATGCTTCTCGAGCAAGGTCCCGCGCAGAAACGAGATCATAAAGGTGAAGCTTCAGGATACCGGAGGCGGAAGGATAAAGGCACAGAGAACCGTCACACGGACGCCCGGAGCCGGCGGACGCGCCGGAGCAAGCGAGTCCGCGTGGTGATTTTGAGCAGGACGCATGGCGCGAAGGCGATTTTTCGTTGAAGCGGTCCGGAACGGCGCCGCCGAACTTGCGGGCGGCGATGCGAAGCATTTGACGCGTGTGCTGCGGGTGGAGCCGGGGCAGCGCTACGAGATCTCCGACAATCGCACGGTCTGGCTGGCTGAGATCGAGGAAGCTCGCAAGGAGCGTGTGAGATTTCGCGTTCTCGAGCAGCTTCCCCCGAATCCAGCGCCGGTGCGCATCCATCTTTTTGCCGCGCTCATCAAGTTCGATCGTTTCGAGTGGCTCATTGAAAAAGCGACGGAGTTGGGCGTGGAAGCGATTGTGCCGGTGGCGACGGAGCGGTCCGAACGCGGCCTCGACCGCGCAGCCGAAAGGCGCATCGAGCGCTGGCGGCGCATCGCGTTCGAATCCAGCCAGCAGAGCCGGCGCGACCGGCTGCCCGAAATTGAAGTTCCCGCGCGTTTCGCCGCTGCGCTGAAACACCCGGCGCTGCGGCGGTTCGCGCTGGATGAACGGGAGTCGGCGCCGCCGCTGCTGAGCGTGGCCCCGGCTGTCAGAAACAGGGATGATGCCGTCGCGCTGCTGGTCGGGCCAGAGGGCGGGTGGACGGAAAGCGAGCGCGTTGGTTTCGTTCAGAACGGATGGATCGCGGCATCGCTCGGGCCGACGATCCTGCGCACGGAAACTGCGGCAGTTGCGGCGCTCGCGATCATCTCGGCGCTCTGGCAGCCTGCCCGGAGCGAACAGGATGACCAGCAGATGCGCAACTGAATCGAATCGAAGCGAATCGAAATTGCGCCCGGACGACAAAGGGCATGAGGCCTCTTATACCGCAACCGTATGCCCGCCGAAGGCGGCGAAAGGGAGGCCATTCGCGGAGGCGGCGCGCTCACATTGCAGGCCGCAGCAGCGCCATCCATCGAGCGATGCGGCTGCCCCAGCGCCATGTCCGGGACTTTAAGACTTCCTCCAGGCGCCGCTCAACGTGGCGGGTATGAAGACGTACAGCCGCCAGTTCTCTCTCAAGAACATCAACGCGCGCGAGCGCCTCGCCTCGTTCGGCCGCATAGCGCTGATTGGCTTCCTCCAGGATGCGGATCGCCTCGCGCTGTCTTGATGTTTCCTCTTCAAGAACTCGCGCCGCTTCGGCTGCCCGGCGCTCGCCGTCAACCGCCAGCCCTTTGTAGAGCTGGCCTTCCCGGGCGGCGTCGCCTGCTCTCGGCGCCGGAAGGAGCAGCGCCGGATACGCGGCGCGAATGATCGCTCCGGACCCGTAGACGAAGTCGTGGAGCCGGGCCTCCCGGTCGAGGGCGTCGGCAATATCGCGACGGTCTTCGATCGCGCCAACACAGGTCAGAACGCGTTCAACGATATCCAGTAAACGCGTCGATGGCAGCCGTCCGGGCGAAGCGAAGCTGCGCGGCCTCAGCAGCACATCCAGAACTCCGCGGAACAGCACGAAGGAGACTGGGATGATTTCCTTCGAGACCCATTCCTGGTCGAAGCGGTGCAGGTCGCCGGAGGCGTCGACGACAAGGTTGAAGGGCGTGCAGTCCACAAAGTCGCCCGGAAGCCACTCGCCGCGCAGCCTCTCAGTTGCTATGACGCGCCGCCGCAGATAATCGAGCCAGGGACCGCAACAAGCGGCCAGGTCTTCGGCGGTCCATCCCGGCCTGTTCAAAACCTCAAGGAAGCTTTCGCCGAGCAGCCGCCCGCGATATAACGGTTCCGTCTCCAGCCGGTATTCGTATTGGGGATCCGGCTGTGGTTGCTCCAGATAGAGCGGTGTGCGTTTCACCTCGGCATCTTCCCCAAGCGGATCGAAGGAGATGCACTTTGCAAAGCAGCGGCGCCGCGACGTCGCATACATCGAGACGGGGCGTCTCACGCCAATGGCGTCGATTTTTCTTGCTGAAGCGAGGATCAAAAACGAATTCGCCAGGTCTTCCGCAAGACCGTTCCGCAGAATAACGGGCCATGCCATCTCTTCCGAGAAGCTGCGCCAGTGTTCGGCGCCCTGCCCGGGCGCTCCCATCATGCGCAACACGCTGGCGACATTGACATCGTATTTCTTAAACGCGGCTTCCGGAAAAATAGCGCGCGCAAATTTGTAATCGGGAAACGGGTATAAGAATTCGAAATGCTCAAAGCCCGACTCATGAAGCAGCCGCTTCAATTCATTCCGGCCGAAAGTGACTTGCGTCCGCGGTCCGTACTGATCCTGCACGCCGGCGTATGGGATCGCGAGATGGTCTTCGGGAGCTCCGCAAAAATACTTCAACCCGAGCTGGTTTTCAATGGCCAGCAAGAGCACGCCGCCGGGTCGCAACAGCGCGCGACATCTTCTTAGCATATTTGCGGGTCCTTCCGGACCGCCCAAATACATGCGGCTGTACTCCAGCACGCCGATCAGAACAACAGCATCAAAACTTGGACGGATGGGCGCGAGCTCGCGCATGTTCCCGGCCAGTACCGTGACATTGCTCAAATCGCGGCACCGACGGCGGCAGATCCGCGCTCTCCGCAAGCTTCCTTCGAGCGCGTAGATATCCCCGCCGTTTTCTCCCAAAAAGCGGGTGACTGCTCCGCAGCCCGCGCCGATCTCGAAAACCCTACCGCGCAGGAAATCCGCAACAGGGCGCAGCAAGTTGGCGCGTTCCGGACTCAAGTGATATTGGGACGGAAAATCAATAATCGAGCGGCTGAGCTCCAGCGACCCGAGCGAGACATCCACGGCATTGTCGATCGCTGAGGCTAGGCGGGTTTCGATTTCCTCGCCGTCGGAATATTCAAAGTCCGGCAGGCCGCAAGCCGGGACAAACACAGCGCTTTCGGCATCGAAGCGGAACCCGTGAAGAATGTCACAACCCGCGAGCTCCGGGGCGACGGCAGCGGTGAACCGGCTCTGTACAGGCATGCGGCGTGAAATCGGAAGAATTATGCGGAGCTGAAATCCGCTTCCAAAACTTCAGGTTAAACCATAAAAACACGAAAATAGGGCTTGCGTTGTTAGAAAATTTCAGGATGACGGCTCGCATCGTTAGGCCCGATATACAGAATTCAATGGTGAACCGCCGGCGGCCGGAACAAACACGGGATCGCCTGCGTATGATGTTTAAAAATGCGGCTCGATCCACCGACGGAGGCGATCCTGTTCTTGGCGGCGCTGACGCTTATCGGGTGCGCCTACGACGCAGCGCCGGCTGGTCCGGCGCGGCACGAATCGAAATCTATCGAACTCGACAACTGCGAGCTGGTTAGCGTGGACCTGAATATGGCTGCGGGGGACCTGCTCGTCGACGCGGGCTCAGCGAAGCTCATGGACGCCGATTTCACCTACAGCGTTCCCGCCTGGCGGCCACAGGTCCACTACACGAATACGGGAGTGCGCGGACGTCTGCTGATCGAACAAGGCGGCCACTCTCACGGCCCTGCCGGCAAGGCGCAGCACCGGTGGAATATCCGAATGAACCAGAGCGTCCCGCTGGATTTCACAGTTCATTTCGGCGCGGGCGAAGCGCGCCTGAATCTGGGAGCGTTATCGCTGCACAGCGTTGACGTGCACATGGGCGTCGGACAACTCAACCTGGACCTTCGCGGAACCCCGACGCGCGACTACGATGTGCGCGTGCGCGGCGGCGTGGGAGAGGCCAACATCTATCTCCCAAGCGGCGCGGGCATTTACGCAGATGTCGCAGGCGGACTGGGCGGCATCAATGTACAGGGGCTGCATCGAGAGGGTTCGCACTACGTCAACGACGCCTACGAACACGCCAAAGTCAGAATCCGGCTTGACGTAAAAGGCGGCGTCGGGGCGATCAACCTCTACGGCGGGTGACCTGTAATACAGTCCGAGCGGTATTTGAGACTTTCCGCCGCCGTCTTAGCCTGGAATTAGCAGGCCGTTCGACGCCGCAGTCGCAATGCCCTGCCCGCCAGGACGGCACGAGGTGGCAATATGATCCGTCTGGTCTCTTCCCTGATCCTGGGCGGTGCGTTACTTTTCGCGCCTCTCAGCCATGCGAAAGATAAGAAAAAGGATCCCGATGAGATCGGCGATCGCGATGTCGGCCGCGGCGTGAACTTCTACTCGCTTGAAAAGGAGATCGCGCTGGGCAAGCAGATGGCCACGGAAGTCGAACGCAGCGCGAAGGTCGTCGATGACCCCGTAATCTCGGAATATGTGAACCGGATCGGTCAGAACCTGGTGCGCAATTCGGACGCAAAGGTTCCGTTCACGATCAAGGTGTTGGACTCCGACGAAGTTAACGCCTTTGCGCTTCCCGGCGGCTTCTTCTTTGTGAATACAGGTCTCATCCTGAAGGCGGACAATGAGGCCGAGCTGGCCGGCGTGATGGCGCACGAAATCGCGCATGTAGCGGCGCGCCACGGGACCCGTCAGGCGACTCGCGGGGAGTTGGTAAATCTGGCGACCATACCGCTGTGGTTTATGGGCGGATGGACCGGATATGCGATCCAGCAGGCGGCGGGACTGGCGATCCCCATGGGATTTCTCAAGTTCTCGCGGGGCTTCGAATCGGAAGCCGATATGCTTGGTCTGGAGTATATGTATAAGACCGGATATGATCCCACGGCCTTTGTAGACTTTTTTGAAAAAATCCAGTCGCTGGAAAAGACCAAGCCCGGTCTGGTCGCAAAAGTTTTTTCGACGCATCCGCCCACAGACGACCGCATTCGGGCGGCGCAGAAAAATATCCAGGAAATTTTGAAGGCCAGGCCCGAGTACGTCGTCACGACGTCTGAATTCGAGCAAGTGAAGGCGCGCCTGGCGATGCTGGAAAATCGGCGCCGAATCGATGATTCGCAGAAAAAGGACGAGCGCCCGACCTTGCGCCGGCGGACCTCCCCGACGCCGGGCGACTCCGATGACGGCGGCGGCGATCAGGACGACCGGCCGACTCTGAAACGGCGGTCCTGATGATTGAAAATACTGCCCCGGCGGGATGGGACCAAGCCCGGTAAAGCCTTTAAGCTGGTTTTGGACAGAAGGTGAAGAGGCAGGCGAGGCCTCTGGAGAAACCGCAAACCCCGTTCCGAGCCCGGGTCAACCCCCGATAGACCTCACTCGCCTAACCCGGGCTCCGCTTTTTCCCTTAGCCCATTTGGTGACGTCGCGTCCGGCCAACTTCAGGGTTTACCGCGCTCCGAAACATGCCCTGCGAAGCATGCTTGCAGTGGTTTTGCCGCCCGGCCGCCAATGCCGATGCGCCCCAGCGTCGCCGCCCTGCGATCCATCTAAACTGATATTGATACTTCCGCATCTGAATTGCGGAGCAAGATGGCGCACGACGATCTGGCACGCGTCCCCGGCTTTCTTTTCTTCGATCATGTCGGCATCGCCGTCCCGCGCGGCGAACTCGATGCGCAGGTGGGCGCTTACGAATTGCTCGGCTTCCGCGAGATACACCGCGAGGAAATATGCGGTTCCGACCAGGTCCGGGAGGCGCTCCTTCAGGTCGGCGACGGCCCGAATCTCATCCAACTGCTCGAGCCGCTCGCCCCAGAATCGCCGATCCAGAAACTCATCGACAGAAACGGCGGCCGCGGCGGCTTCGCGCACATCGCCTTCCGCGTCCGCAGCGCCCAAGCTGCATTTGAGTATATGAAGGAGAACGGGTTTCACATCATCGATCCGGCGCCGCGGAAAGGATCGCGTGGAACCACCGTATTCTTCGTCCATCCCAAGTCGCGCGCCGACGCGCCGTTTGGATACTTGATTGAAATCGTCGAGAGTTCGCCAACCCAACGCTGAGGCCAGTATGGACCAGACGCGCCGCCCGCTTCTTGATGAATTTCCTCCCGTTCCGCGTGAACAGTGGGAGCGAGTGATTCACAACGATCTGAAAGGCGAGAGCGATTCCAGACGGCTGCTGTGGCGCACCGAAGACGGGCTCACGGTGCGGCCTTATTACCGCCGCGAAGATCTCGAGAATGTCAGCGGCCTGCAACTTGCGCCTGGTGAATTTCCGTTCACGCGCGGCGCCACAGCCTCGAACTCCTGGACAATCTGCCAGGAGATCGACGCAACTGATCTCGGTAGCGCCAATCGGGCAGCGAGGAGCGCGCTCTCCGGGGGCGCGGATGAGATCTGGTTCCGCAGCGCGATCCCGAAAACCGCGGCGGAGGCTGAAACGCTTTTTTCAGGCATCGATCCATCGAAGGCATATTTCGAGACGCCGGACGCCCCCGCTCTGGCGCGCATTCTTCGCGCCGCGGGCGCGCCTGCAGCCGTCCGCCTCAATCCCGCCTGGAGCTACGATGACGCGGCCTTGCTGGTTCAAGACGCATTGCCCGGGACGCGCCCGGCGGTCATTGACGGGGCCGGATTCCACGAGTCCGGGGGCACCACCGTTCAGGAGCTCGGCTTCACGCTATCTGCCGGCATCGCCTATCTTGATGCGATGCTTGAGCGCGGCATCAATTTGAACAGTGCTTGCGCCGCCGTTTCATTTTCCTTTGCGATCGGAACCGGCTATTTTCATCAGATCGCCAAGCTGCGCGCGTTTCGCACGCTGTGGGCGCGCGTTGTCGAAGCGTTCGGCGGTCCCCCAGAGGTCGCGGCGGCTCACCTTGCGGTCCGCACAGCGCGCTGGGACAAGTCCATCTACGACCCGCACGTAAACATCCTGCGCGCCGCCACTGAAGCGATGTCGGCCGCCATCGGCGGGTGCGCGTCGCTGATTGTCGGCGCATTCGACGAGGCATATCGCCCGTCGGGGGATTTCAGCCGCCGTCTGGCGCGAAACACTCAGTTAATCCTGAAGCACGAGGCGGGCCTCGACCGCGTCGCCGATCCGGCCGGCGGTTCGTACTTTATCGAATGGCTTACCGACGCGCTCGCCAGCGAAGCCTGGAAGCTCATGCAGCGCATCGAGTCCTCGGGAGGATTCGCGCGGGCCGAGGAGTCCGGCGCCATCCACAAGCAACTCGCTGAATCCCGCGCGCACAAAGAAGCGGAAATCGCGGCGCTCCGGAAGATTTTTGTCGGGGTCAATCGCTATCCCAATCTCGAGGAACGGGCGCTTGACCGCAGGGAACAGATTGAGCGCCATTTCTTCCGCGGCCCGGAGATTTTCGAGGAGATTCGACTGCGCACGGAGCGGCACGCCGCCGCCGGCGGAAAGACGCCCGTGTTTCTGCTGGCCGAAATGGGAGACCTCAAGATGCGGAAAGCGCGCTCCAGTTTTGCCGCCGATTTTTTCGGCTGCGCCGGCTTCCGCATCTACAGGGAGTACTTCGCCGACGCGGCCGCTCTCGCCTCCGCGGCCTCCGCCATCGGAGCGGACGCAGTGGTGCTGTGCAGCTCGGACAGCGAGTATGCTTTTCTGGCCAATGCCGCGATCCAAGCGCTCAAGGGGACGCCGCTTGTAATCGCGGGATTTCCTGAAGACGCCATCGAACAGTTGCGTGAATACGGCGTCGCCGGGTTTATTCACAGCCGCTCCAACGCCGCCGAGACGCTGGCCGCCTGGCAGGATCGCCTGGGCGTCAGAGGTTAAAATGCGTCCCGATTTCTCAAATATCGATTACAGACCTTCGGCTTCGAAGGGCTCGCCGCAACCGCGGGTCGAAACGCTCGCTTCCGAGCGCATTCCGGTGAAGAGTTATTACATGCCGGCAGACTTGGATGGGATGGAGCACCTCGATTACGCCGCCGGCATACCTCCCTTCCTCCGCGGCCCGTACCCGACCATGTATGTGACGCAGCCATGGACCGTCCGCCAGTACGCCGGATTTTCCACCGCTGAGGAATCAAACTCGTTCTATCGCCGGAATCTGGCGGCCGGACAAAAAGGCCTTTCGGTGGCGTTTGATCTTGCCACGCACCGCGGCTACGACTCCGACCATGAGCGCGTCGCCGGCGACGTCGGCAAGGCCGGCGTCGCCGTCGATTCTGTTCTCGACATGAATATTCTATTCGACGGCATTCCGCTCGATGAGATATCAGTGTCAATGACCATGAACGGCGCCGTGCTCCCCATCATGGCCTTCTACATCGTGGCTGCCGAGCAGCAGGGCGTCCCGCCCTGGAAGCTGACCGGAACCATTCAGAACGACATTCTGAAAGAGTTCATGGTCCGCAACACATACATCTATCCGCCCGAGCCCTCCATGCGCATTATCGGCGATATTTTCCGCTACTGCGCAAAGAACATGCCGAAATTCAACTGCATCAGCGTCAGCGGCTACCACATGCAGGAGGCGGGCGCCACGCTCGACCTCGAATTGGCATACACGCTGGCCGATGGCCTTGAATATCTGCGCGCTGGCCTCAAGGCGGGTCTGGCGATCGACGACTTCGCCCCGCGCATTTCGTTCTTCTGGGATATCGGCATGAATCATTTCATGGAAATCGCGAAGTTGCGGGCCGCGCGCGCGCTTTGGGCGAAAATCGTGAAACAATTCCATCCCGAAAATCCAAAATCCATGTGTCTGCGCGCGCATTCACAGACTTCCGGCTGGAGTCTTGCGGCTCAGGATCCGTTCAACAATGTGGTCCGCACTTGCGTTGAGGCCCTGGCGGCAGCGCTCGGCCACACCCAGTCGCTGCATACCAACGCGCTCGATGAAGCGCTGGCGTTGCCTACCGATTTCTCGGCGCGAATCGCGCGCAATACGCAGCTCTATTTACAGGAAGAGACCGATATCACGCGGGTCATCGACCCCTGGGCTGGATCCTACTACGTCGAGAGTCTCACCCACGAGCTGATGCATCGCGCCTGGCGGCTGATCGAAGAAGTGGAAGAGCTCGGCGGCATGACGAAGGCGATTGAAAGCGGACTGCCGAAAATGCGGATCGAGGAGGCAGCCGCCCGCAAACAGGCGCGCATCGACGCCGGCAAGGATATCATCGTGGGCGTGAATGCCTACCGGATCGAGGAAGACGCGAGCGTCCCTCTGCTTGAAATCGACAACGCCGCGGTGCGAAATGCGCAACTTCGCCGTCTGGAAGCTGTGAAGCGAAACCGAGACCCTGCGGCGGTCCAAGCCGCGCTGGATCGTCTTGCCGAAAGCGCCCGCACCGGACAAGGCAATCTTCTGGAGCTCGCCGTGGACGCCGCCCGGCAACATGCGACGCTGGGAGAGATCTCATCGGCGCTCGAGAAGGTTTGGGGCCGCTATCAGGCGCCCATCCGGACCCTAGCCGGCGCATACATGGCCGAAACCGCGTCCAGCGCTGACTTCGAAGAGGCGCGCCGCTTGGCCGACGAGTTCGCGAACTCCGAAGGCCGCCGGCCGCGGCTGCTGGTCGCCAAGATGGGCCAGGACGGACACGATCGCGGCGCCAAGGTGATTGCTGCCGCTTTCGCCGATCTCGGATTCGACGTCGACATCGGTCCGCTGTTTCAAACTCCGCGTGAGGTGGCGCGTCACGCCGTCGAAAACGATGTGCACGTCATTGGAGTATCGTCGCTCGCCGGCGCCCACCGCACGCTCGTGCCGCAGTTGATCGAGGAGCTGAAGCGGCTCGGCCGCGATGACATCCTGGTTATCGTAGGCGGCGTCGTTCCACCACAGGATTACGATGTGCTGCGACAGGCTGGCGCCGCCGCAGTATTCGGCCCCGGAACCGTCATCCCCGCCGCAGCCCGACAGATCCTGCATATCCTCGCCGGCAGCGTCGCCGGCCAGCCCCAGTGATCGAACGCCGCCGGCGCCTCTCCCGCGATGAGTATGTTGACGGCGTTCTGCGCGGCGATCGCACCGTGCTTGCGCGCGCGATCACGCTCATCGAAAGCTCGCGGCCCGATGACGCCGAACTGGCGCAGGACGTGCTTGAAGCCTGTCTGCCGCGCTCCGGCGATTCCCTTCGCATCGGCGTCACTGGAGCGCCCGGCGTCGGCAAAAGCAGCGTAATTGAAGCGCTGGGGCGCCATCTTACCCGCGAGCGCTGCGAAAAGGTCGCCGTGCTGGCAATCGATCCCACCAGCCGGATTTCCAGGGGCAGCATTCTCGGCGATAAAACCCGCATGCCACAGCTTGCCGGCGATGAGCGCGCGTTTATCCGGCCTTCCCCTTCCGGGCGCTCGCTCGGGGGGGTCGCACGGCGCACCCGCGAGGCGATGCTGCTTTGCGAGGCGGCAGGTTATCGCAACATCATCGTCGAAACCGTCGGCGTCGGTCAATCGGAAACCGCTGTCCGCTCCATGGTCGATTTCTTCCTGCTGCTGCTCATGCCCGGGGCAGGCGACGAATTGCAGGGCGTCAAGCGCGGCATCGTGGAAGCCGCCGATCTCATCGCCATCAATAAGGCGGACGGCCCGAATGCCTGCCGCGCCCGGCAGGTTTGCCGCGAGTACGCGAACGCGCTCCGCCTGTTCGCCGCCCCACCAAGCGGCTGGACGCCTCGCGCGGTCACCTGCTCAGCCCTGACGGGCGAGGGCATCCGGGAGTTGTGGGACGCCGTACTTGATTACCGCGCCTTGACAAAGGCCAACGGATCGTTCGACCGGCTGCGCCGCGAACAGCTCCGCAGTTGGATGTATGAGACCATCGAGTCGGATTTAGGCGAGCGCTTTCGCAACGATCCGGTAGTCCGCGCCGCGTTGCCTGACTGCGAGCGCCATGTGCTCGAAGGCCGCCTCAGCCCGTTTCGCGCAGCGCAGATCTTGTTGGACAGGTACAGCAATGCACAGCGCAAATAGAGACAGCGCGCTCATTTGCACCGTTTCGCGCCGGGAGTCTGCTGGATCACCTGATCAGAACGAGTAGGTCCACATCACATAGGGCGCCGTCGCGCCGCTGTGCTTCGTGCTCGCCCGCAAATACGGACCTGGAAACAGGTGCGCGCAGCCGCCGCCGAATTGGAGCCGCTCGTTGACTTTGTAGGACGCCTGCAAATCAATCTCCGCGCCAATGCGCTTGCTGGGCGCATTCGGATTTCGAATCAGCGGCGTTCCTGACTCTGTATACAGCGCGTCGCGAAGATCCGCCAGCCAGAAACTGTGATAATCGAGCTGTAACCGCATTCGCGCGTTCGCTTTCCAGTCCAGCCCGAGCATGGCGTCGTGAATGTTGCGCCATGCGATCCTGTCCGCCGTGCCGTACTTGTTGTGATTTGTCGGATAGAGCTGGTCGAACGTGCCGCGGCGCCCGGGGCGCGAATCATCGCCGGAGGCGTAGTTGTATTCAGCTACCAGCCGCGGCGCGCGATCGGACCTCGCCAAGCGCCGTCCCAGGGTCCAGTGTCCGGCCCACGCACGAATGGAGTCGCCGGAAAGATGCCCTGTCTGCGCTGCCGCCTCCAGTCCGTAATCGATGCGCGACGACAGACTCCCCACAGCTCTCACTCCATAGGTGTATACGCCCAGATCGCCGCTATGTCCCTCCTTATCCACCGCCGTTGCGCTGCTTTTCCATAAGACGTACGGCTGCACGGTCGATTTTCCAGGCAGTTGGTCCAGGGACGCATAGATGCCGTGAAACTTGTTGTTGAAATGCGGCCGGTCAAACTGCGAGTCCACGGTCGCCACGACGGCGCCGCTAAAGAAGTCCACCCGTGCGCGCGGCTTGGCATACGTCACCCGGGCGACGTCGAAACTCCGTCCGGTATTGCTCCAGTTGCTTGCGCCGACAAGACGCTCTTCGCCGAAACTCAGCTCCTGACGCCCGAGCCGCACTGTCCAGGCGCGCCAGGGTCTGATTTCCACATATCCTTGGCGCAGGTCGAACGAATCCGCAAAATTCGACGGAACCGGTTTGTGATTATAGGCCCCAACCCTCGCATCCTGCCCTTGCACGAACAAGCGCAGCCACCCAACGGGCTCGATTCCGATATCCAGCCGCAGGCGGTGGAGGTAGTAGGTGTCGTCGTCCCCCGGCGCGTAATTGAGGCCCGTCATGGTTTCCAGCCGGCCCCTCAGCTCTCCGCCCAGCTTCAACCAGTCCGGCAATTCGGCCCAGTCCCCCGCCGAAGCCAGCGTGGCGGCAGACAAAGCCAGTGCGAGTGTTCTCTCGATCACACTCTATGCGGCCTTGCGCTTGGCGCTCGCGCCTGTCAAACGGCGGATCAGGTCGACCTCCGGTTGGCGATACGGGGTTCCATCTTGCCGGAACACTTCATGAAACCACACCGCCGGTTCGCGATCGGTATACGGCCGCTGCCAGGAGTCCCAAGGAAGATAGGTTTGCGTCTTGCCGGCCACCAGTCCCCAGTTATAAGCGCCCACTTTATATTTTTTGGCGACCGGCAAGCTGCCCTCAAATGTGCTCCCGTTTGCGCGCGCCATATATTCAGTGCACAGAATTGGCCGCCGGTAGGCCTTCAGCCACAAAATGCGCTGTTCGAACTCCGCCGGAGGGCCGTAGTTATGAAAGGAGATTACGTCCGAGTTTTCTAACTGGATCTTCTCCACCGGCGAAAGCTTTTCGGGACGGGACCAATCCCCCCGCCACAGGCCGCTTGTGAGCGGCTGATCGGCGCCCGCCGCGCGCGCCCACTCGAACACTTTGGGCAGCAAGTTCACAACCAGCTCGACCTTATTGCCCGGCTCCAGCTTGCCGTAGCTCGATGCGTTCGTGTTGTCCGGTTCGTTCCACAAATCCCATGCGAGCACCCGCGGATCGCGCCCGAACGCGCCCAGCACGCCTTTGACGTACGCTTCAAGCCGCGGATACTGCGCGCGGTCGCGCAACGCTTCCGCCCCGGGACTCTGCACCCATCCGGAGTTATGCACGCCCGGTTTCGGCGCACGCTGTTTCCCTAGCTTGGGCGCCGGGTCCCAGCAGGAATCAAACAGCACGAACATCGGCCTGATTCCATGCTTCGAGGCGATGCGCAGAAAGGCATCGATGCGCCGTTTAAATCCCGCGGCATCCTGCCGCCACAACAAGTCGTGCAGGAACACCCTCATGGTATTCATGCCGAGACTCTCCGCCCAGCCCAGCTCCAGGTCAATTCGCCCGGCATCGAAGGCGTCTTCCTGCCACATCTCGAGCTGATTGATCGCGGTCGCCGGAATGTAATTGCTGCCAACCAGCCAGGGCTGCCGGGCGTACCATTCGGCTGCCTTTGCCTCCCCCCAGCGCTGCGTCTGCGCAAACACACAGACGCCAGCCATGACTGCAAGAACAAGGCGCATCGCTCCGGACATCCTACCGCGCCGCCGCCGCGGGCCGGATCATCTCGGCATATCGCTGGAGATCCTCATATGGGACCGTGATTACGGTTTTCTCCATGTCTTCATCCGTCTCGATCATGCGCTTGAGGTGGAGCGCTGCCAGCTTCATGCACCAGGGATCGGTGAGCGGTTCGCCGGTCTCTGCGCTCAGCCGCAGCAGCTCCGGATGACGCAGCGCGATGACTTTCTCCTGCTTCGGCTCATCCGTCGTCCAGATGTGAAACTTCACATCCACGGTATCGGCATGGCGGATGGAAATACCGGTTTGAAGCCAGCGAAACTCCACTTCCCAGGTACGACCGAACGGATCGGGCCCTGCCTGAAAGCGACGGTAATTCTGAAGCGCCATAAAGACCAATGTAGCAGGCGCC
>DASRCT010000075.1:0-10685 GCA_035652975.1 Bryobacteraceae bacterium
AGCAGATGGCGCACCCAGCCGTGCTCCGGATGCGGCTCGTCGAGAAACGGGCCGGTCTCAAGCAGCGTAACTTCGAATCCGCAATTGACCAGCAGATCCGAAATCTCGCGCGGCGTATATTCGCGATTGTGGCGGGCGTCCACGCGGCCTCCCTCCCGCGGACGGAGGTAGGCGGGAAACAGGCCGGGGTGATAACCCTGGAGCGCGCCGGCGATGGCGCGCAGGGAGACGATATTCGGCGTCGTCAGCACCAGATGGCCGCCGGTGCGGAGAATGCGGTTGATCTCGGCCATCATATGCATGGGGTCTTCAAACAGGTGCTCGATGAGTTCGCAGCACAGGACCGTCGAGAAGTATTCGTCATCGTAGGGAAAGCGGTCCTTCTCGGCGTTGAAGAGATCGATCACGCACTCGAACATCTCGCCGGATTCGGATACGACCGAGCGCCGCTCTCTCCGCCCGGAGCAGCCGTAATAGCAGCCCCGCACTTCACCGTAGCCGAGCTTGGTCTTGAGCGCGGGCGTGATCTGAAGGTACGCGCCCATCTCGAGAATGCGATCCTCGGGGCCGCCTCGGGGCGTGATCTCGAGCGTCTTTGCGAGCCGCGTGATGTGACTCTCGACGTACTTGCGCGCATCGGGAGCGGTCCAGCCGCGGATCTCGGATGCGAGCGATGCGTCCGGCGGCGCCGCGTCGGCGACGGTCGGCGCGCGCTCGGGCGGTTCGGGCGCGCTCAGCGGCGCTGCGCCCTTGACGACCTGATCCAGAAAGTCCGCGTATCGCCGCGCCGCGTGCTCCCAACTGCATTCGCGCCGCACCCAGTCGCGCGCGGCCGTTCCCAGGGCGCGGGCGTATTCGGGGCGCGCGATGAGCAGGTTCAGATACTCAAACAGGCAATCTTCTTCGCTGGCGTCCACCGGCGTCTTCAGGCAGATCTCGTCGGGGTACTCGCGGAATGAGCCGACATCGGACACGATGACCGCCTTGCCCATGCCCAGCGCGCGCAACAGCGTGCCGGAGCTCTCGCCGACGGTGGGATAGCGCAGGTTCAAGATAATGTCGCACGCTCCGAGATAGCCGTTGAATTCGTCGATCGGCGTGAAGCCGAGCACGCGCACCTGATCAGCGAGTCCGAGCGCGTTGATCATTGAATCGAGCGGCAGCTCGGGATGAGGCTCGCCGACGAGGATCATCCTGGCGCGGGGCTCCAGGCGAACCACGCGCCGGAAGGCGCGCAGCGATTGCGCGATTCGCTTGTACGGCTTTAAGAAGCCGAACACGCCCACCAGCGGCGTGAGCTCGTCGAGGCCGAGGCGGTCGCGCCAGCGCATCCGCTCCGGCTCGACAATCCAGGCGCCGTGCCAGATTTTGGCGACGGGGCCTGAGAATCCCGCCGCGCGAAGCGCCCGTTCGACATGGCGGCTGTGCACGATGGCCGCCTTCGAGCGCTCCAGGAGGCGGCGCAGCATGGGGACGCCCTCGTAGTCGGGGCCGCGCTGGAGCGTGCGCACGTATTTGCGCGCATAGTCGAGCGCCTCCTGGCCGCCCTCGTACTCGACTTCGCGAAGGTACGCCTCCCAGTCGCCGCGGCGAATGGTGAGATCGGCGACGAGGTGGTGCAGGTTGGCTTCGTGCATCACGACCACGCCGGGGTGCTCGAGCGCCATCTCGTAGGCGGCGGCGTGGTAGGGATTGTTGCCGATCTGATAGAGACAGACGTCGTAGCGCGCCGGATCGAAGCCGCAGGGCCGGCCGGTGAACGTCTCAATTTCGGCCAGGCGCGACAAGGGCGCCAGCAGCGCCGCGGAATAATCGGCGATTCCGCTCTTGTCAGGCGGAAGGGGAGAAAAGAATGCGATCCGCATTCAGCGAACCAGTTCCATGGAGAAGGTGGCGAGCGAGAAGGGAACGCGAACCAGGACGGGCTTGCGACTGGGCTCTTTGGCGAAGAAGGCCTCAAAGGAGATGTCGACCTGGGGGCCTTTGAGCGTTACGACGAGGCGGTCGGCCTCCATGGGAACCTCCGAGACGCGGATAGTCTGCGTTCCGGCGAACTGGACGCTGACGTTATACGGCGCGCCGTAGTAGACGGTCTGGTGCGGGGGCAGGCGTCCCAGGCTGAGCTCGCGCCGCAGGTATTGCAGATAGTCGAGCGCGTCGCGGGCGCAATTTGAGATATTGAACTCCGTTTTTCCGCCGCCCTGGGTTTCGCGCGTCGCGCGTCCGGCCTGCTGATCGAAGCGCGTGGTCTCCTCGGTCTTGCGCTTGCCGTGCGTGTAGCTTTTTTCGAGTTGGATGGAGCAGAAGTCGCCGCTTGCGATGGAGCGGACGCGATCGAGCACCTGAAATCCGGGCACGGCGGCGTCAATGGTGAACTCGGTCTCCCAGCGGTCGCCGGCGTCGGTCTTCTTGTGCGCGGTGCGCAGGTGCGCCTCGCCGAGGCTGAGGCCGGTGGGCCAGTTGATGGAGTAGGCGAGGTCCTCATCGGTGGGGCCGGCGGTGGCGAGCGGGTCCGCGGCGCCCAACCCTGGCGACAGGAGCAGGGCGAAGAGCAGCAGTCTCATCGGACCAGTTTGCGCGCGGCGGGAATGCGCGGTGGCTGCGGCGCGGCGTCCCGCACGACGCCGGCCACATCGTAGTAGACGTCGAGCGTCTTCTGCGCGGCGCGCGACCAGCTGAACAGCGCCGCGCGGCGCGCTCCGCGGCGCTCCATGCGCCGGCGCAGCTCGGCGTCAAGAATCAGATCGCGCATGGCCCGGGCGATCTCAGCCACCGATTCCGGATCGAACAAGATGGCGGCGGCGTTTGCGACCTCCGGCATGGCCGACGTATTGGAACAGGCGACGGCGCGCGCGCAGGCCATAGCCTCGACGATAGGAATTCCGAAGCCCTCATACAGCGAGGGAAACACGAACAGATCGCAGGCGCCGTAGAAATAGCGCAGGTCTTCATCGGGAACCCAGCCTGTAAAATGCAGCCGGTCTGCGACGGCGGATCGCGCGGCCGCGCGGCGCACTCCGGCAGCGCGCCACGTCTCCTTGCCGACCATGACGAGATGGTGCGGCAGATGCGGGTAAGCTCGCAGCAACTCTTCAAAGGCGCGAATCAGGCGGATATGGTTTTTGCGCGGCTGGAGATCGCCGACGGTCAAGACAAAGGGCGCGGGGATGTTGTACCGGCTTCGCACCCAGTGCGCCGCCGCGCCGGCGTGAACCGGACGAAACACCGGCGAAACGCCGTTCGGGACCACGGTCACTTTCGACTCGTCCACGCCGTAGGCGTTCACAATGCGGCGCCGGGAAAACTCGCTCGGCGTCAGAATGCGCGCCGCCCTCCGGACCGTGCGCTTGACCGTGATTCGGAGCTGGACCGCTCGGAATTTCGTAAAGTATTCCGGGTGCTCCAGGAAGCTGACGTCGTGGACGGTGGCGACCACGGGCACGGAGGCGACGAGCGGCGCCGTGTACTGAACGTGCAAAAGATCCGGACGGTGGCGGCGCAGGCAGCGGGGAAGCTCGAAGCCGAGCCGCAGATACGGATTATCGGAAACTCGAATTTTCCGGAAGCGAGCCGGGAGCCGGTCAAACGCCTCGGGCCTGGAAACGTAGGCGATGAAATCCGCGTCGCCGTCCAGCTCGGCGTACTGATTCAGCAGATTCGTAATATAGACTTCATTTCCCGTCAAATGGCAGCCGACAGCATGTGCATCAACAGAAAAGAGCATGCGCTTTTTTCCAATATAAGTTCGGACCGCGGACGGGACGCCGAGGGTACAGCCCGTAGTTCATTTTCTTCCCTCCTAATGACGATTTCCGGACTATACCTGTTTCCGGCGAGGCTTTCGAAATTAGTGTAACGTAACAGCGCAGAGGGCGGCGTTGTACGGATCCGGCCTGCGCATTCAACTCTTAATCCGCATATTGACCGGATCCCACTCGACCATGCGCTGTTCGAAGTACGAAATGTTTGAGAGGAGGGCGGGGCCGGCGGCGCGCAATCCGAAGACGGGATCTTCGACGACGGGCTTTCGGGCGCGGACGGCGTTAATGAAGTTCTGATGGTGCGCGACCTGTTCCGAGTAGCCGCGGGGTAGTGGATAGGTTTCCTCGGTGAGCGGCGTGAAGCCGGGCTCATGAGGAGGATATTTGCGGCGATATTCCTCGAGGATTTTTTGCGCGGTGGCTTTGGAAAAGGTCTCTGCGGTGGAGCCGGGTTCGGTCTGGCGCGGGCGCTTGGAGAGCGTGAGCGCGTTGCCGACCGAGAGGTTGAGGATGCCGTCCGTGCCGATGAAGCGGAAGCCCTGGCTTTCGGCGCCGCCCGCGCCTCCGGCCTCGAAGTTCACGCGGAGGCTGATTTGAAAGCCGGGATGCGCGTCGGTGGCGGGGTAGTCGTAGAGGCCCAGCATGAGGTCGGGCACGTCGCGCCCGTCTTTCCAGAAGTACGTGCCGCCGGTGGCGCAGACGCGCTGCGGACCAAGGGAGTCCATGATGAAGTGGATGCCGCTGAACTGGTGCACAAACAGGTCTCCGGCGATGCCGGTTCCGTAGTCGCGATAGTTGCGCCAGCGGAACAGCCGCACGGGCTCAAAGGGGACCTTGGGCGCGGCGCCGAGGAAGCGGTCCCAGTCGATGGTCTGCGGCGAAGCGTCGGGGGGTATGGTGTATTGCCAGGCGCCGAGAGGGGAGTTGCGGTTCCAGAAGGCCTCGATCATGTGGACTTCGCCGATGGCGCCGCTTTTGATCAACTCTTTGGCCTTGGCGTAGAGGATGGAGCTGACGCGCTGGCTGCCGACCTGGAGGATGCGGTTGGTTTTCTTCCAGGTATCGATGACGAGATGGCCGTCATCGACCTTCTGCACCATGGGCTTCTGGCAATAGACGTCCTTGCCGGCGAGCATGGCATCGCTGGCGATGCGCGCGTGCCAGTGGTCGGGGGTGGCGATGATGACGGCGTCGACATCCGGGCGGGCGAGAAGCTCGCGGTAGTCGCGCGTGGTGAACACATGGTCGCCGTAGCGTTCGCGGGCTGCTGTGAGCCGTCCGTCGTAGACGTCGGCGACGGCGACGATCTCGACGCCGGGGATGGCGGCTTCGGTCCGGACATCGCCCTGGCCCATGATGCCGAAACCGATGCAGCCGATCTGGATCCGGTCGTTGGGGGAGGGCGTTTTCGACGGGGACTGCGCGAAAGCGCCCTGCGCGAGAGCGGCGCCGGAGGCGGCGGTTTGAACGAACTTACGACGATTGATGGCCATAGCGATCTGTACTCATGATCTCAAAATTGCAGGCGCAGGCCGAGGCGGAACTGGCGCTGATCCTGCGCGGCGCTGGTAATCACGAGAAAATTGCCCGAGGTGACGCTGGCGGCGGGCGCGCTGAAATGCGCCGTGTTGGTGAAGTTGTAGGATTCGGCGCGGAACTGGAGCAGGAAGCGCTCCTTGAGCGGGAAGGAGCGGAACAGGCTGAGGTTGGTATTGAAAACGCCGGGGGCGCGGAGGATGTTGCGGCCGGTGTTGCCGAAGCGGACGTCGCGGACGGGCGCAAAGGCGTTGGGATCGTAATAGGGATGGCCGGGTCCGATGCCGCCGAGTTTGGCGACGGTGGGAAGGACCTGATCGGCGGTCTGGGTGTTGTTGGGCGCGTTGAGAGAAGCGCCTGAGGAGGTGACGGTGAACGGCGTTCCGGTATACGCGCTGAGGGCGCCATTGATTTGCCAGCCGCCGAGGATCCAGGCGCCGGCGCCGGAGCGCAGGTAGGGCTTGCTCTTTCCGAAGGGCAGCTCATAGACCCAGCCGACCTGGAAATTGTGGCGGATATCGAAGCCGGCGGGGGCCTCGTTGCGGCGGAGCATGGGGGCCCAGTTGAAGAGCAGGCCGGTGCGGCCGTCGTCATCGGCCATATCGATGGCCTTCGAATAGGTGTAGGCGCCTTTAATCAGCAGGCCGTTGTGGAAGCGGCGATTGAAGGACGTTTGCAGCGCGTGATAGTGGGAGCTGAGCCAGCCGTCCTCGAACAAGGTCGAGACGTTGCGGCCCCACATGAGATAGAGGGGGAGGTTGGTTGTTCCGCTGCCCGGAAAGCCGGCGTTGAGCTCGTGGTCGACAAACTGGTGCGTGGTGGCCGTGCCGACGTAGGCGGCGCTGACGACGAAGGCGCCCGGCAATTGGCGCTCCAGGGTGAAATTCCAGGACTGAATATAGCCGCGGTGGAGCGTGCCGGGGAACGGGCTGCGGCTGATGACGGCGGAGGTGGGGACGGGGGCGCGTCCGGTGGAGACATCGGGGACGAACATAGGGGGGATGCCATCGGAGACCGACCCGAAGGGAACGAAGCTATTGGGACTTACGAAGTTCTGGACGACGGTCAGCGGGTACGGATCGCGGAAGACGCGCGACATGGGGAGGGGGTCGTAACTGATGCCGTAGCCGGTTCTCACGACGGTGGAGCTGCCGATGCGCCAGGCCAGGCCGAGGCGCGGCGCGAACATTTTATGACTGACCGTCACGCCGGCGTTTTCGTCATTGCCTCCGACGCCGCCGATGATGACCTGATTAGCGTTGAGGTCGTAGCGGCCGAGGCCGGTATGAGAGCGGCGGACCAGGGGATACAGCTCATAGCGCAGGCCCAGATTGAGGGTGAGGTTGCGGGCGAGCTGCCAGCGGTCGCGGGCGTACCAGCCGAACTGCCACTCGCGGCCGGTCATTTTGATGTTCTGAACGCTTTTGCCGACCTGCTGGTCGAGGCCGAGCAGGAAGGCGGCCCAGGCATTGAACTGATTGGGCGACGGGCCGCCGTTGAGGGCAGTGATGGCGCCATCGAAAGAGATCCAGCCGCGCGGTCCGTAGGAGCCCGCCTCGGGCTGCCACTGGTTGAGCTGATAGCGGATCATGTCGAAGCCGAAACGGAGCTCGTGGGAGCCGTGGGTCCAGGTCAGGTTGTGGCTGGTGGTCCAGCTTTGATCGTTGCGCCAGAAAGGCATCCAGTTTGCGGTCTGGCCCAGACTGGTGAAGCCTGTGATGTTGATGATGGGGAATCCGCTCTGACGGATGTCGGGGCCGTTTGTGCCGGGGATGCCGAGATTGAGGCCGACGTTCTGGCCGTAGAAGCTGTCGGTCCCGTGCTGGCCCATGCGGTTGAAGCCAAGCACTTGATCGAGGAGCACGTTGGGACTGATGACGAGGGTATGTCCGAGGGTCGGGACTTGCACTAACGTTGGGGCTGTGCCGGGTCCGCCATTGCA
Source organism: Bryobacteraceae bacterium (assembly GCA_035652975.1). Taxonomy (GTDB): domain Bacteria; phylum Acidobacteriota; class Terriglobia; order Bryobacterales; family Bryobacteraceae; genus TMP-7. Next base: position 7,240 of record DASRCT010000075.1, read on the forward strand.
GAGACCGGGTCCGCCGGCGGGGCCGAGACCGAAGGAGCAGCTGACGAGCGCTTTCATGGCGCTGTATTTGCCGAAGATATGGTGTCCGGGGGTGCGGTTCCAATCGATTTTGACGTCGAAGTTATTGCGGTCAAGGGCCTGGATGCCGGAGGCGAAGTAATTGGCGGACGTGCCGGGCAGATTGGGGAGCGGGATCAGATTCTGGAGCTTCAACGTGACCGGGCTCATGCGATTGGCGGGGATGATGTTGTTGGGGAAGGCGGCGCGGTTGCGGCCGGTGGCGGGGTCTCCGGTGAGCGGATCATAGATGGTGGTCCCGTAGGAGCTGAAGTCGCCGGCGCGCTCGGCTGGCGTGGGGACGGTGAAGGTGCTGGAGTAGTTCGTGCGTTCCCAGACGCCCTCCCAGCTTCCGAAGAAGAACAGTTGATTTTTGACGATGGGGCCGCCGAGCGTGCCGCCGTCGATGTTATGGAGACTGAAGGGAGTGGTCTTGCCGTAATAGAAGAAGTTACGCGCCTGGAGGTTATTGTTGTCCCAGTAAGCGAATGCGACGCCGTGTAGCTGGTTTGTTCCGGACTTGGTAGTGACGATCACGGAGGCGCCGCCGGCCATGCCCTGTTCGGCGTCGAAGCTGTTTGTGGTGATGTTGACTGTTTCGATGGTTTCTTCGGGCGGGACATAGACGGTGTGGTGGGGCAGCCACACGAAGACGTCGCCCGCGCCATCGACGCGGGTGTTGTTGTTATTGCGGTTGGTTCCGTTGACGTTGGTGGTCAGGGAGCGCTGGGGGGTATCGGTGACGGAATTCTGAAACTGGGTGGGCGTGGCGCCGGGGACAAGGTTAAACAGGCTCTGATAATTGCGATAGTTGGGCAGCGGCAGATTGCTCATTTCGGACGGAGTGAGTTCGGCGTGGACGTCGGACTTATCGGTTTGCAGCGCGGCCGCCGCGCCGGCGACCGTGACCTCCTGGGTTTGGGCGCCGACTTCAAGCTGCACGTCGACGCGCGTGACGGTGTTTACCGTGGCGGTCACTCCCTTTTGCGTGAACAGGCGGAAGCCGGGCGCGGTGACGCTGACGTCGTATGCGCCGGCGACGACATTGCCGATGGTGAAGCGGCCGGATGCATCGGTGGCGACCTCGCGGGCTTCGCCGGTGGCAGGGTTGACGGCCTTGACCTGAGCGTTGGGGACGACGGCGCCGCTCTGGTCAGTGACTGTGCCGACGATCGAGCCATAGAGAAGTTGGGCGTGCAGCGCGGCGGGCGCAATCAGCGCGGCGCCAATTAAGGCGGCGAGAGTTACTCGTGTCATCACTCCTCCTCAGTATTCAGTGGCCAGCGGCCAGCGGTTCCGGTATCGCCGCTCCGTCGGCGCGCGGGTCGGATGCGGCGTAGTTGATCTTTGTTTTCGAGTCATGCAGGATAGCCTGCCCTCGACCCATTTCCATGGTGTAATTACGTCGGATGCGAAGCTCATGACCGCGCTGCGAGAGCTGGCGCAGGGCGTCGAGCGGGACGCGGCCCTCGATGGACACGTCGCAGCCGGCCGCTGTTTTTTTAAAGAAGCGGGGCGCTTCGAGGGCGGCCTGGAGGTTCATGCCGTAATCGACGATGTTCGAAACGAACTGCGCATGCGCCAGCGGCTGGTTTGCGCCGCCCATGATGCCGAAGCCGATGTGCTGGTCCTCATGTTCCATAAAGGCGGGGATGATGGTGTGGAACGGCCGCTTGCCGCCCGCAAGGAGGTTGGGCGATTGAGGATCGAGCGTAAATCCCCAGCCCCGGTTCTGCAAAACGAACCCCATGCGCTCGACGGTAATGCCCGATCCAAAGTTATCGGCGATGCTTTGGATCCAGCTGGCGATGTTGCCGTCGCGGTCGACGACGGTTAAGTAAGTCGTGTCGCCTTTGACGGCCCGGCCGGCGGTTACTTTGCAGTTGGCCTCATAGGGATTGATCAGCGCGGCGCGCTTGGATGCGTATTCCTTGGAGAGCAGGACATTCAAAGGGATTTTGGCGAAGCGCGGATCGGCGTCGTACTTGTCGAGGTCGGCGTAGGCGAGCTTCATGGATTCGATGCGGCGGTGGATCTCGTCCGGGCCGAACGGGCCGCCGACCGCGGCGGGTGCGGTCTCCAGGAGATTGAGCATTTCGAGCGCGGCCATGCCTTGCGCGTTCGGGGGGAGTTCGTAGACGCGCCAGCCGCGGTAATCGGTGGAGATCGGCTCGACCCACTCGGAGGAGAACTCAGCCAGGTCGGCGGCCGTCATGACGCCGCCGAGTTTTTGCGATGTTTTGAGGATGGCGGCGGCGATTTCTCCCTTATAAAATGCGTCGCGGCCCTGATCCGCGATGAGGCGAAGAGCGCGGCCCATATCCGGATTACGGAACAGCTGGCCGACATCAGGAGGGCGGCCGGCGGGCAAGAAGACGCGGACGGATTCGGGGTTCGCTTGAATCTTTTTGAGCGGAACGGGGTCCGACCAAGCCTCATGGATCACTTCAGGAACCGGAAATCCGCGTTCGGCGTACGCGATGGCCGGCTGAAACAGATCTCGCCAGGGGAGTTTGCCGAAGCGCTTATGAATTTTCGACCAGCCGTCGACGGCGCCGGGAACAGTGACGCTATGGATGCCTTCGGTAGGCATCGCGGTAAAGCCTGCGCGGCGGACGAAATCGGGTGTGAGGGCGCGAGGCGCGGGTCCGGAGGCGTTGAGGCCGGTGAGTTTACCGGTTTTGGCGTCCCAATACAAAACGAACAGGTCGCCGCCGATGCCGTCCATGTCGGGTTCCATGACGGCGAGTACGGCGTTTGCAGCGATGGCGGCGTCGATCGCGGATCCGCCGCGCGCGAGGATTTCGGCGCCGGCTGCGGAGGCGAGAACCTGGCTGGTGGCAACGATGCCCTGCTGGGCGATGACCATGGATCGCCCGTAGCTGCGGCCCTGAATGTGAGGCTGCGCGCGAAGGGCGAGCGCACTACACAGGCACGCACCAAGGAGGACTGCGCGGCGCACACTGAACACGGTTGAATCGCTGATCACTTCAGACCCCGAGGGCAACCGTGGATTGATTTCATCACGGCTCGGCGGGCGAAGTCAATTGATCAGGCGCGATTGTGAGTGGGGGATCGACGGGTTCGAAGCGGGAGCAAGGCGGCGGCGCGACGCGGGCCGACGAAACGAACTGGGTCGAGGCGGAAATGACGAGGGGCGAAGCGGTTGCGGCGAGCGACCGGGGTTGAGAGGCTGCCAGTTTGCGGCGCGCCGACTGGGTTTCGCGCAGGCGGACGATGGCGCGGTTGAGCTGGCGCTCGATGGCGCCCATGTAGCGCAGCAGGGTTTCGAAGCCTTTGCCCAGTTGATGGCTGACGAAGACTTCGAAGGAGCTGGTTTCGAGGACCTTGGATTCGTAGCGGCGGGCGCGCTGGAGGCGCCACAGGCA
>DASRCT010000076.1:0-23873 GCA_035652975.1 Bryobacteraceae bacterium
TGCTGCGCGCCCTGCTCGCCGCCGACCGTCACTACGAGATGCGCGCGGCGCCGCTCGCTTCCACAAACGTCATCGAACGCGCGCACGATGCGTCCTACGTCCGATCGTTTCTCGAAGGCTCGCTTCCCGCATCTGTGTTGCGACGCATCGGATTTCCATGGTCGCCGGGCCTGGTGCGTCGCACGCTCGCATCGGTCGGCGGAACGCTTTGCGCGTGCGAGGAGGCGCTCGTTTCCGGATTCGGCGGCAACCTGGCGGGCGGTACGCATCACGCGTTCCGCTCCGAGGGATCGGGGTTTTGCGTGTTCAATGACCTTGCCATCGCCATTCTCGCTCTGCGTGAGGATCACGGACTGGCCCGCGCCGCTGTCATTGACCTCGACGTGCACCAGGGCGACGGCACGGCTCTCATTTTCCAAAACGACCCGAACGTGTTCACGCTATCGCTGCATGCCCGCAATAATTTTCCGTTCAGGAAGCAGCGCAGCAGGATCGACGTGGAGCTCGACGATGGGGCCTCCGACGAGGCCTATCTTGCGGAACTCGCGGCCGTGCTGCCGCGGGTGTTTGCATTTGGCCCCGACATAATCTTCTATCAGTCCGGCGTGGACGGCCTTGCGACGGACCGGCTCGGCCGTCTGTCGTTGACGCAGGAAGGACTGCGCCGCCGTGACCGCCTGGTGATGGAATCCTGCCGCGACTACGGCGCCCCATTTGTCATTACCTTGGGCGGCGGGTACTCTGATCCGATTGAGCTCACGGCGGAGGCCCACGCGAACACGTTCCGGATCGCTGCGGAGGTGTTTGGGTGACTGCGTCTATTGCGCTGTAGGCCGCGCCGCGCGTAGAATCATTTCACCATGCTCAAAGCGACGCGTAGAACTTTCGTCGCCGCGGTTGCCGCGCCGCTGTTTGCGGCAGGAGGGCGCAAGATCCGGCTCGGCGGCCCTGTCTTTCTGAAGTCCGACGACCCGAAAGAACTGGCGCGCGAACACCGGCGGCTCGGCTACAGCGCCGCATACTGCCCTTCGGCGGACCCGAATGATCGCGACCGGGTTCGGGCCATCCGCGACGCGTTCGCGGCGGAAAACGTGGTGATCGCGGAGGTGGGCGCATGGCGTAATCTGCTCGACCCCAACAGCAAGAAGCGCGCCGACAATTTCCGCTATGTCGCCGAACGTCTTCAGCTCGCCGAAGCCGTTGGCGCGCGCTGCTGCGTCGATATCGCCGGATCCTATAATCCGGACGTCTGGTATGGCCCTGATCCGAAAAATCTTTCGCAGGAGTTCTTCGACGCCACCGTGGAGAATTGCCGCAAGCTGATCGATGCGGTCAAGCCGCGCAACACCAAATTCACTGTGGAAATGATGGGCTGGAATCTGCCGGACGGTCCCGACGCCTACCTGAAGCTGATCCGCGCCGTGGACCGGCCCGCCTTCGCCGTGCACCTCGACGTCTGCAATGTCGTCAACAGTCCGGCGAGGTTTTACAACAATTCAGAGCTCATCGCCGAGTGCTTCCGCAAACTCGGGAGATGGATTGTTTCCTGCCATGCCAAGGACCTGGCCTGGATCCCGGAAATGAACGTCCATTTCGTCGAGGTGATCCCTGGCCGCGGCAAAATCGACTATCGTGCCTATCTGCGCGAATTGTCGCAATTGCCGGTGGATGCGCCGCTGATGCTGGAGCATCTCAAGTCCGCTGCGGAGTACGATGAAGGGCGGGCCTACATTCAGCGGATCGGCCGGGAAATCGGCGTCGAGTTCGCGTAATTTCAGTCCACTCCCGCCGCTGCGGCTTCATCCAGAAACCACGTCACGCTGGTCAGGTTGCGGGACAAGATTTGCGCCGGCCACTGCATCGGATCATACGGCCCGCTGAAGATGGCCCGCACCGCATCCGCTTTGTCGGGACCGCATGCCAGCACAACCGCGTTCCGCGCTGCCTCCAGCGCGCCGGGCAACAGCGTAATTCGCCATTGCGCAAATTTCTCCACCCACACGGCGGCTGCGATTTTGTCATGATCCCGGATCCGCGGCTCGCCCGGAAACAGGCTGGCTGTATGCCCGTCGGGTCCGATGCCGCAGTGGATCACGTCGAAGCCCGGCAACTCGCCGGCGGAGAGGCCGAAGAACTCCCGGATCTCGTTCTCATATCTGCCTGCCGCAGCCTCCGGGCCCAGTTCCGCCTGGATGCGATGAACATTCCGGTCAGGAAAGTGCGCCGGAGCGATGAAGCTCTCGTTCGCGAGCTTGTAATTGCTCTGCGGATCCGCCGGCGGTACGGCGCGTTCGTCCACCCAGAACAGATGGACCCGGTCCCATTCGAACCGGCTCCTGGCCATTTCCTGAAACATCGGTCTGGGCGTTGAACCGCCCGAAACTGCCAGAGTGGCCAGGCCCTCTCCCGACAGCGTCTCCTCGAGCACCGCCAGGATGTGTTGCGCGCAGGCCTGCGCCGCGGTCACGGCGTCCGGATATTTGCGCCAGTCGACGCTCATTGAGCCGCCATTCGCTCGGCGATCGGGAATACTTCATCGAATACCGGATCGCGCCCGGTAATGGACAGTTCCTCTCGCATAACAGTACACTCGTCCATCGGCGAAAGTACTACCGTGCGGATGCTCCCCCCGGCATTGAGGTCCACCGCCTCTGATTCGGTCCGGCGGAATGAAATCTCCCACCCGTCGCCCGTCAACATCACGCGAGACACTTCGCCCGGTCCTGGATTGTCGCGCTCGATTTCTACCGCGACGTCCCTCAGCGATCGCTTGAGCCAGGCGGCGACGTATAGCGCCGGAACCGGCGATTCGCCTTCCCGACCCGCGACACGGATCGAGCACGTGCTCGCCAAACGGTCGCGATTCGCTGGAATTTCAAGGGCGTGCGCAATCAGCTCCCGCCATGGCGTCACGCTGGCCCATGCCAGATCTGCAACGCGTTTGCCCCGGCTGCGAAGGCTCCGGATCCGGGCGAGGCCGGATGAGCCCTCGTACCGCCGGGAATCCAGGATCAGTTTATCCATCATATTTACCAAGTCGACAAAGGCCGGCGCCTCCCACCAAGCCGTTCCGCGGCTCCACAGAACCGACGGGAGGTCTGGCGCGAGCAGGCCGTACATGACTGGAGGAATGTCGTTCAGGCGATCCATCCCAGCCGTAATCTCAATCTGCTCGCAACAGATCTGCTGCCGGCTGCCGAACGGCATCCAGCACTGCGCACGAACATGAGCGTCCATCTCCGAGCCCGGCGGACCAGGCTGTAAAACAATTGCGCGGCTTGGGTGTTCGTGCATCAACGCCGCAAGCGTTTCCGAGGCGCAGACGGCGTCGGAAGCGTTCTCCGCCGCGACGATCAGCGTCATCGAGCACGCGCGCAGCACGCCCTGGCTTGAGACGTCTCCCTGTTCCGGATGAGCCAGCGACGCCCACAGGTTTGCAAGGTCGCGCAATATTCGTTCCGGGGCGATCGCCGGCACCTATGGAGTCCTCCAGCGGTGTCCGTTCCGCGCGAGCATGTCGTCCGCCTCCCTCGGCCCCCAGGAGCCCGCCTCGTAATTCGGAAATTTAAACTTTGTTTCCGCCCATACGTCCAGGATCGGCTGCACAGCGCGCCAGCTGGCCTCCACCATGTCCTGCCGCGTGTAAAGAGTGGCGTCGCCGCTCATCGCATCCAACAGGAGCGTTTCGTAGGCAGTCGGCGACCGCGCCCCGAAGCTGGCGCCGTAGTTGAAATCCATCGACACCGGGCGGAGACGCATGCCGCGGCCCGGATATTTCGAAAGAAAGCGAAGGGAAATACCCTCTTCCGGCTGGATGCGCAGGATCAGCAAGTTGGGTCGCGACGCCGGACCGTCGCCGTCCTCGGAGTCGCCGGGAAACAGGGATAACGGCGCCGAATTGAACCGGATCGCAATGTCGGTTACTCGTTTCGGCATTCGCTTGCCGCTGCGCACATAAAAAGGCACCCCCGCCCAACGCCAGTTATCCACGAAAAAGGCGACGGCGGCGTAGGTGTCGGTCTGGGAATCCGGATCGACGCCGGGCTCCTCGCGGAACCCGGGAATCTTTTTACCGCCGATCTGAGCCGGCCCATACTGACCCGCCACGGCATACTGCGGCACCTCTTCATGCTTCATGATCCGGATGGAACGCAGCAGCTTTGCTCGTTCGTCGCGCACCGCTTCGGGGTCGAACAGGGCCGGCGGTTCCATGGCGATCGTCGCCGTCACCTGCAACAAGTGGTTCTGGATCATGTCGCGAAGGGCGCCTGCTTCCTGATAATATCCCCCGCGTCCCTCCACGCCGATCGACTCGGCGGCCGTGATTTGAATATTGTTGACGTAACGCCGGTTCCACACCGGCTCGAAGATGCCGTTGCCGAACCGGAAGGCCAGGATATTCTGCACCGTCTCTTTACCGAGGTAATGGTCGATGCGATACACCTGGTTCTCGTCGAATACCGCGTGGATTTGCTGGTTCAATGCCGCGGCGCTCGACAGGTCGCGCCCGAACGGCTTTTCAATGATGATCCGCCGCCAGCCCTTCCCGCGCGCGAGCTCTGCACGCCCGATTCCGTTCACCACCGCCGCGTAATAACTCGGCTGCGTCGAAAGATAAAACAGCACGTTGCCGCCGGTCTGGTTCGCCGCCTCGACCTCTGCAAGACAACGGCTGATTCTGTCGAACATCGCGGCATCGTTGATATCGCCGGGCACATAGTACAGGCTCTGTGCGAAGCCGCGCCACAGCTCGGCGTCAAACGGGCTGTCTTCCAGAAATTGCGCTACCGATTCGCGCATCTTCTCGCGGAAGTCGTCGTCTGACATTTGCGTTCGCGAGTTGCCGATGATTGCGAAGCCCGGCGGAATGCGGCGCTCGTACGCCAGGCGGTAGAGCGCGGGCAGCAGTTTTCGCTTCGTCAGGTCGCCATTTGCGCCGAATATGACGATGGCGCAGGGCGGGACGCGCCGCTCAAAACGAAGCGGATCATGCAGAAGGCTGGCTGGGGCCACTGGTCTTTAAGATAGCAATGGCCCCGCTTCGGTTGCGCGGAGCGCGCGGCTGAAGGCAGCCCAGCCGAACCGCGCGGAGGCCTACTTGGACGCCGTCATTGGCTGTACGCTGACCCAGGACCCGCTCTTCGAGCTTTCGAGCACCTTCTCCAGGAGCTGCATCCCCCACAGTCCGTCTTCGAAAGTCGGGTAATCGACCGGCGCGGAGCGGTCCGCGACTTTCTGATAAAACCGCCGGTACACCTGTTTGTGCGCATCGTCATATCCTTCGCTATGGCCGCCCGGCAGATCAGCGAATGTCGCGGCCTTCGGGTCCATCAACGACGGATCCTTGACAATCAACTGATTGGGCGAATTGCGCTGGCCGATCCACAACTCATCCGGTCGCTCCTGGTTCCATGCCACGCCCGATTTCGTCCCGAAGATTTCGAATTCGAAGCGATTCTTCCTTCCCGCCGACATTTGACTGACGGCAAAGCAGCCCCGGGCGCGATCGCCAAGCCGGAGCAGGACAGCGCCGAAATCGTCTGTATCGATGGAAATTTCCGTATAATCCTCCGGCCGGAGCTTTTTGCCGGTGAACGTTTCCACCGCGCCTTTGGGCTTCTTGCGGGATTTGTGGAAGGTTTGAAGATCGGCGCACAGCGCTGTGATCTTCAAGCCGGTGAGGTGCTGGATCATGTCCATCCAGTGCGACCCGATGTCGCCCATCGCCCGCAATGCGCCGTTATGCGCACGTTCCACGCGCCAGTTGTAATCGGTGTCATACAGCAGCCAGTCTTGAAAATACGTTCCCTGCACAATCAGAATGTCGCCAAGATCTCCGTTGGCGATCATCTGCCGGATCTGCTGCACGACCGGATAGTAGCGGAGATTGTGGTTGACGCAATTCGGCAATCCGGTCGCCCGGGCCAGGTCCACCAGTTCCCGGGCCTCGGCGACGTTCATTGTCAAAGGTTTTTCGCACAGCACGGCTTTGCCGTTCTCGAGCGCAGCTTTTGACATCGGCGCATGAAGGGCGTTAGGCGTGCACACGTGGACTGCCTGGATGCTCGGATCTTTCAGCAGCGACATCCAGTCAGCCGTCGTGTGTTCGATGCCGTAGGCTTCGCCGAACTTGCGAGCCTCCTCCTCCGTTGCGGCGGCCAAAGCCGCGACCTCCACGTTGCCCAAACGGCGAATTTGCTCCACGTGGACCTTCCCCATAAATCCGGCGCCGAGGACTGCGGTTCTGATCTTCTGCATAAAAACGTCCTTTCTGGAATACAGCCAAGATCACAATGTATCAGTGGGCGGCCGCGTCCATCTACTGGAGGCGCCCCTTAATGTTGGGATGTTGCGGCGGCCGGGCGCCGGGTGCACTCATCTCTGCCCCGCGCTCCGGCAGCGGTCCCAGAGCGCCGGCAGGCGTTTTCGTAATAGACTGTTGTTAACCGCATGATCGTTCGCGTTCGCCTGCGGCGCGGACCGCGTATTCGCAGGCAAGGCGGCAAGAACCGGCACGTTGCGCTGGCGTTGGCCGCGCTGCTCGCTCCTGGCGCCCTGATGGCGTACGTCCTCGGCTTGTGGAAGCTCGGCTCGGATATGGGCCTGATGGGAGCGTTCGCCATCCCTGCGGGACTCTTTTCCCACTGGCAAGTGTGGATTGCGCTCGGGTTTACGCTGCACGGCGGCGCGCTCGTGCTCAACCGCTACGGGCGAAGCGGCGCCTTCCGACTGCCTTAGTACCGCGCTCTGCCTCAATACCAGCCTGTCGGTGTTCCGGGCTATTTATTGTCGGGCCGCTTTCGAAACTCCGGGCAGGGGCGTTGCATCTACTTTCTTGGGTGGAATACGAGACCATGAGTTGGCAGGCATTCAGTTGGCACGAAATGATGCTTCAGGCGCGGCCCGAGCGCATCAGCGTTCGCCTCCAGCCCGCCCTCTCGTGGACTGCCCAAGCTTCGCACGCCATTGCCGCCTTTGTAGCCGCATTTCTGACGCCGCTCGCGCTCATGGAAGCCGTCCTGGGGGTCTGGCGTCTTTGCGCCGATCTGGGGTGGACCCGCGACTTTTTCATCGGCGTCGGCCTGTTATCACACTGGCAGGTATGGATCGCTCTCGCGATCGCTACTCAAGCTGCCTCCGTCAATCTCAACCGCCAGCTCAAGGCGCACACTGAAGTCGAAGATCAGAAATAGTCTGTTATTCTGACGAGTAGACGGACCCTTGCCGTGGCCTATTCGGACCGGTACTATACTCGCAGTTTTTTGCCCAGCGGCGCCTTCCCGCCGGCCGTCCGGTGGTTGCTGATTTCAAATGTCGGCATCTGGCTGCTGTATTTTTTAACGCTCATCAGCGGAGCCTCATCCGCTGCAAAGTGGTTCCAGAGTCTCTGGCTCGTGCCACAGGATGTGGTGGAGCGATTTCAGCTCTGGCAGTTGTTCACCTATCTGTTCCTGCACGATCCGCGCGGCTTCGGCCACATCCTGTTCAATATGCTCACGCTGTGGATGTTTGGCGCGGATCTGGAGCGTGGTTGGGGCGCGCGTCGTTTTTTGAAGTACTACTTCCTGTGCGGCATCGGCGCGGGCATCTGCGTGGTGATCGTGAACTATACGCCTTTCGGCGATCCAGCAACGCGGACGATCGGCGCGTCGGGTGCTATCTACGGGCTGCTGATGGCATTCGGGATGCTATATCCCGATACCACGGTGCTGTTCAGCTTTCTGTTCCCCATGAAGGCCAAGTACTTCGTGATGATCATCGGCGCCATAGCGTTTCTGAGCTCCCTCGGCGCCAATACTGGCGTCAGTAACGTGGCGCACCTGGGCGGGATGCTGTTCGGTTACGTGTATTTGAAGTCGCAACAGCGCCGCGTTTCGCAGCCCAGATTCAATCCTGTTGCCGCACTCCGGCGCGAATACCAGAACTGGCGCGTGCAGCGGGCCAAAAAGAAGTTTGAAGTGTATCTTCGCAAACACGGCGGCCCTTGGGTCAACTGATTGTTCCGAAAGGGCAACCTCCCCTTGCTGCCTGCCGTCTATACTGTTAAGTGGTTTTCTGCCATGAGCTCCCTCAAAACCATCGCGATAGCAGGCGTCGTGTCTCTGGGGTGCGGTTTGCTGTACACGGTCGCCGCACAGCAGGGCCCGGGGCAGGAGTCATCGGAAACAGTCGCAAAACCTCGAAAGAAGCCTGCTGGCGAATCGGAATCGCTGCCTGAGCAGAATCAGGAAAAGATCCCATCCAAATTCAGCAAAAAAGGGAAAGAGCTGCCCGAGGGCGTGCCCACCTTCCGCGCCGACGTGATGACTGTTTCCGTTGACGTCGCGGTGCTCGACAACAAGGGTCACTTCATTCCCAAAATCCCGCGCGGCGCTTTCCGGATCCTCGAGGACAACGTTCCCCAGCAAATCAGCGAATTCAGCATGGGCGAAGCGCCCATGACCGTGTGCATGGTGATCGAGTTCAGCAATCTCTACCAGCAGTATTGGACGTACACATGGTATCAGACGCTGCAGGCGGCCTACGGATTCCTCGAAACCTTGAAACCGGAGGACTACGTCGCCGTCGTTGCATACGATCTCAAGCCCGAAATCCTTTCGGACTTTTCAACCGACAAGCGCCAGGCGTACGAGGCGATGCAGCGCCTCCGCATTCCTGCCTTCTCCGAATCGAATCTCTATGACGCGCTTGTCGATACGGCAGAGCGTATGTCCGACATTGAGGGGCGCAAGGCCATCGTGCTGCTTTCAACCGGCGTCGATACGTTCAGCAAACTGACATTCGACAAAGCGCGGCGCGCGCTGCAAAACGCCGGCGTGCCGATTTACGCGATCGGGCTTATGCAGACCATCCGTGAGCTCTATGACGCGCGTGGCTGGATGGGCCCCATTCAGCGGCTCGATTTTTTGCAGGCCGACAATCAAATGAGAACGTTCGCCAAAGAAACGGGCGGCATGGCGTTCTTCCCGCGGTTTGAAGGCGAGATGCCCGGAATCTTCCGCGCTATTTCGGATTCCCTGCGGAACCAGTACGTCATCACGTACCATCCCTCGAATACCGCGCGGGATGGCAAATTCCGCCGCATCAAAGTGGAACTGGTGGATCCTGCCACGAATCAGCCGCTGCGAATTGTGGACGAAAAGAACAAGCCGATCAAGTACCAGATCATTGCCAAGCAGGGCTACACTGCTCCACGCGAAGTCGAGTAGAACAAACGGTCTCGTTGGCGCGATACTTTATTCTGGTCAGGGGGCGTTGTCAAGTTTTTCATCTGTACCGTTTCCAACTCGTTACAAAACTGTTGACACTCCGAAACAGCCTCTGTTAACTTCACGGTGGTTCAGTTGCGATCCATGGACAAAAGTTCCAGCCGGAAGTGCGCGCCTCCGGCGCGTATCCTACTCATCGATGACAACCAGATGGGCCTGAGTGCGCGTAAGAGCGTCCTCGAGGAACTCGGTTATTCCATCACGGCGTCGACCTGCGCGGACGAGGCTCTGACTCACTTCAGAACCGAGAAGTACGACCTGGTGGTGACCGATTACAAGATGCCCAGCATGGATGGCATTCAATTAATCACTCAGGTGCGACGCTGCCGTCCCGATGTGCCCGTCATCCTGCTTTCGGGATTCGCCGACGCGCTCGGGCTCGATGAAGCCAGCACCGGCGCGGATGTGATCATTCAAAAGAGCAGTCACGAAGTGACGTCTCTGGTTCGGTCAGTGCAGCGCCTTCTGACGCGCAAGCCGCCGAAGAAGGCGGCCGCTGTTCAGGGCAGTTCGGCGAGGGCGAGCCGGAAGAGTTTGTAAGTCCCAGCGCATTCCGCGCTTCTGCGACTCAACCATGGCCGGTGCGCGTGATTATAATCCGATCGCGCAAATAATACGCGCACGGGAGAGCTGAGTGTAGAGAGCCGCCAGCTAAAATTAATACATGCCTTACCGGCCGCTGTTCGTGTTGCTCGCCTGCTGCGCCATTGTTTCGGCCGCAGAGTCCCCCGCGGACAAACAGTCGAGAGCCGTCGTCCAGCGGTGGATGAAGTCGATGAGTTTGCGCGATCGCGTTGCGCAGCTCATCTCCATGCCGTGCTACGGCGAGAACCCGGGGACGCGATCGGCCGACTTCAGAAGATACCGTCATTGGGTTCGCGACCTCCGCATTGGAGGGCTGATTGTGGCCAACCGCGTCGTCAACGGTCAGGTTCGCAATGCGGAGCCGTTCGCCATGGCGCTGTTTCTGAATCGAATGCAGCGTCTTGCGCGCGTGCCGCTGCTGGTTTCTTCTGACTTCGAGCGCGGCGCTTCCATGCGCGTCGCCAATACGACAAAGTTTCCCTACAATATGGCCTTCGCCGCTGCGCGCGATCTCGCGGCTACGCGATTTGAAGGAGCCGAAACCGCGCGCCAGGCGCGCGCCCTGGGCGTGCATTGGGTCTTCGCTCCCGACGCCGATGTAAACAACAACCCGGACAACCCGATTATTAACACGCGCTCATATGGGGAAAATCCGCAGGATGTAGCCGAATATGTCGCCGCCTACATCGATGGCGCACACTCCGATCCAAACCATCGCGTGCTGGTCACAGCCAAGCACTTCCCTGGTCACGGCGATACGGCGGTCGACACCCACCTTGGTTTGGCGCGCCTGGAAGGCGATCGCGCGCGGCTCGAAGCGGTCGAGTTCGTTCCCTTTAAAGCCGCCATCGCGCACGGTGTTGACGCCATCATGACCGCGCATATGGCGGCGCCGGCGCTGGAGCCGGAGGCGATCCCGGCAACCGTCTCGCGCAACGTGCTGACCGGCGTTCTGCGCAACGAACTGGGATTTAACGGTCTGATTGTGACTGACGCCATGGACATGCAGGGCCTCGCGAAACAGTTTTCAGCCGGCGAGGCAAGCGTGCGCGCTCTCGAAGCGGGCGCCGATGTTCTTCTGATGCCCCCCGACGCAGACCAGGCGATCAACGCCGTAATGGCCGCCATCCGACAGGGCCGCCTGAGCCGCCAACGCATTGACCAGAGCGTGTTGAAAGTCCTCAACGCAAAGGCTCGCGTCGGGCTTGCGCGCCGCCGCGTTGTCGACGTCGATGAGATCAGCGATGCCATCGATACGCCAGAAGCTGAAGAGATCGCCGAGCGCGTCGCCGAGCGGGCCCTGACGCTGCTGCGCAATCAGGACGATATCTTTCCCGTCAAGGACTCGGCCAAGGCCTGCCTGTTTGTGCTGCCTGAGAATCGCTACTCCCAGCAAGGCCGGGCGCTGTTGCTCGAGATCCACAGACGCGCGCCGGCGATGACAGCGCGCGCGCTCGATCCGGCGATGCCCGATGAGGTGGTCAGCGGCCTCGCACAGACCGCCGCGCGCTCATGCGCCTCCGTCTTTGTCGCCGCCTTCGACACTGTCGGCGCATATCGCGGCAACGTTGCGCTCGGGGGCTGCTATCCCGGTTTTTTAAGAGCCGTCGTGAGCGCCGCGCCGACCGCGCTGATCGCTTTTGGCAATCCCTATCTGCTGCGCAGCTTTCCCGATGTGGCGGGGTACCTTGCCACCTTCAGCGCGGCATCTACTTCGGAGACGGCGGTGGCCAGAGCCCTGTTCGGCGAGATCCCCATCTCCGGCCGCACGCCAGTCACAATTCCAGGTTTTGCCCGCTCTGGGGATGGCATCCAACTCGGCATGCCAACCGGCTCGAAATAATTTTAAAGGAGAACAATATGGTCGAAATCACGTGGCTCGGCCACGCAACCGTTCAACTTCGGCTCGAATCCGGAGAGGTGATTCTTTTGGACCCCTGGACCGAAGGAAATCCGGCTTATCCGAAGGACTACGCCCTCGATCGCGTCGATGCGATGCTGATTTCCCACGGCCACTTCGATCACATCCACGACGCGGTCCCGCTGGCCAAACGCTTCAAGCCCACGGTCGGGGCTGTTTTCGAAATTTCCGAATGGCTGAAGGGCAAGGGCGTTGAGAACACCAGCGCGATGAACAAGGGCGGCTCGCAAACCATCCTCGGCGTCAAGATCACCATGGTTCACGCCGTCCATAGCTGCGGAATCCTCGATGACGGAAAGATCATCTACGGCGGAGAGGCCTGCGGGTACGTATTGCGCTTCGCTGACGGGCGCGCGCTCTACTTCGCCGGCGACACGGGACCGTTCACCGACATGCAGCTGATTGCGGAAATGTACCATCCGGAGCTCGCTTTTTTGCCGATTGGCGATCTCTTCACGATGAGTCCATACGAAGCCGCGTACGCGTGCCGCATGCTGAAGGTGAAGCGCGTCATTCCGATGCATTTCGCCACCTTCCCCGCGCTTACTGGCCGCCCGGATCAACTTACGGCGGAGCTCCAAAAGCTCGGCGTCGACGCGCAGGTGTGGCCGCTTGAAGCCGGCAAGCCGGTCCAGTGGTGATCTGTTCACATCTCCAGCGATGACTTACGCCCGCCTTCGTGCTGCGGCAATTCTGTCGGCGGCTGTCGTGCTTTGCGCAAGCGGCGCTGCCAAACGCAAGATCGCCGAAACCGGCCTGTGCGCCTTCCACTGGCTCCCCGATCCGCAGACTTCCCCCCAGCGGCGCGCAGGTCGCTTACACATAGGTCACGGTCAATTGGAAGCGCGCCGACGTAGATGACGAGCCACTAGCAACCAGTCACTAACCGCTGTTAATGCATCTTCTCCAAAAACTGCCCGCTTGTGGCGTCCACAAACACCGAATACGGGCTTGTGCTCACGCTTTCGCCCCACAGCACCCGCCAGGTGAGATTGGGGAATCGTGGAGTCCATTCCAGAATGAAGTTCACCGGCAGATCGGAGTGTTTTTTGAGGAAATCGGCGCTTTTCTTCGCCGCCGTTTCATAGGCCTCATCGGAATCGGTTTTGATAGCCGCCGCCAGAAAAGGCTGTTGCTGCCGGGATGGCGAGTAGCCCTCTTCGTTTCCGCCGAAAACGCCCTGATGTAGATTGCCCGCGGATTCAACCGCCGACCAGGTATACATCTTCGCCCGTCCCCGGCCGGGCGAAACGAAGATGCATTGCCATGCGCCCGCCTTGCCGGCCGGCGCCTTGACGTCCTGCAACTGGATGCTCTTCAGCTGAATGGGCTGCGCATCCGGCGCCCAGCCGCGCGCCGAAACGTACATCTGCTGAAACGCCTGCCGCCCCGTTATCGGCGCCAGCGGTTTCGCGGGCTCCTTTTTCGTCTCCGTCTTCGGCGCCTCAGTGCAACTGACAGATGTCAGCAATGCGATGCAAACCCACAAGTACCTCATGGCGGCGGCGTGCTCTTGATCAAGATTCTATCCTGCGCTCGCGCGCGGACGCGGCGTCGATTTCAAACATCGCCGCCCGCTTCATTGATACGGCAACTTGGAAGAAGATAAAAAAAATGTAAAGCGCGCAACCAAAGCGAGATTCGCTTCGTCTGTATGGGTAAGAAAGCAGCTAGGCTCCGCACGGCGACCCTTTCCCCAACATTCCATCCGCGCGGAGCCACCCCTCTTTTTTGATTCAGACAAATTTCCGTCCGTCTAGCAAAACTTTACGCCGTTCCGTCAGAGGACGGTTTAGAAATTCGATAAATGGGGTCAGTAGCCGGAAACGTTTGACGATTTCTGGAAGCAGGCGATTTGTAACGGCAAGCGTTGGATCAAGGGCGGTATAAAAGTACCACTGCTTCATCCGGATGTAATCCGCCGCCGGATGCGACGGCTGGAACCCCTTTGGCGCGCGCGAAAGCGACTCCCCTTTCAAATCCTCTAAATACTTGCGTACGGTCCGATCCGAAACGAGCTTCGTGAATTCGCCATGCCTGGCCGCGATCTGACTGCGAACCGCCAGTAAAACGTCAGAAGACGGCATGTATGCTCCGCCGCCTACGGAGATCTCTTTCGGCGACACCGAGAAATAGTAAGCAGCGCCCTCATGGCGGTTGAGCCCCCGGCGATGGAACACCGCCGCGATGTGGGTCTTGTAGGGCGTTTTATCGGGGCTGAAGCGCGTATCCCGATAAATACGAAACACCGCCTTTTCGGGTTCGCAGATATAATCGGGAGCGAAGTCAAGCAGCGCGCCATTGATCCGGCTTACCAGTTCGAGCATGGGGCGGCGCACGGTGGTTTCGTACAGTTCCTTGCGGGGCTGGAACCACTCCCGGCGGTTATTCCTCGCCAAGGCCGTAAGAAACCTCATGCCCTCCGGCGGAAAGCCCGCAAAACCGGAAGTACGCAACCAGCCTCCTTTATAATTTGAGTGGATGTCAGTAGCGCCGGAGACGCTCCAGCGTCTCGCCGCCATTCCGCGCGTCGCTGTTCAGCCCAACGCGCTCCTCAGTCACTATACCCGCTTTGGAATCGGGGGACCAGCGGATGCGCTGATTGAGACCGACGATGAGCAATCCTTCATCGCCGCCTTGGAGGTGGTGCGCTCGTCCGGCATCCCCTCGGCCGTCATCGGCGGAGGGACCAATCTGGTGGTTTCCGACGCCGGATTCCGCGGCCTTGTGCTGCGCTTCGCCGGCCGCGAAATCCGCGCGGAGGGAAACCGCGTCTTCGCGCGCGCCGGGGCGGAGCTTCAGACTCTGGTGGATTTCACCATTGATCGGGGGCTGGCCGGCCTTCATACGATGACCGGGATTCCCGGCTCGGTCGGCGCGGCCGTTTACGGGAACGCTGGCGCGTATGGCCACTCGATTTCCGAAAGCGTGGTCAGCGTCCGCTTCTTCGATGGCGAGCAGATTCGCGAATTCGATAATGCGGCCTGCGAATTCCATTATCGCGAAAGCATCTTCAAGCGCCGCAAGCACTGGGTCATCTTCTCGACCGAACTCGAACTGACGCCCGGCGATCGGGATGAGCTGCGGCGCGCCGCCGATGAGATTCTGGCCATTCGCAACGTAAAGTACCCGCCGACGATGAAGTGCGCCGGCAGCATCTTCAAAAATCTGCTTCTGAGCGAGATCCCCGCCGGCGTGCGCGAACACGTGCCCTCCCGGGTGATCCGGGAAGGTAAGGTTCCTTCGGCGTATTTTCTCGAGGAGGTCGGCGCCAAGGGCATGGCCAACGGCGACATCCGCGTGGCCGACTACCATGCCAATCTCATCTACAACGCCGGCCAAGGGACCGCCGCTCAGCTGGCGAGCGTGATTAGAGACCTAAAGTCCCGTGTCCGCGACCGGTTCGGCTTGGAACTCGAAGAAGAAGTGCAATACGTTGGCTTCTGATCACTTTCCGCATTCAGGCTCGATGAGCGGATGCGGCTTCACCGCTTGTTGGCAAAGTAGGCCCGCATCATCGCCGTCACCTCCGCCCCGAGCACGCCCTCGACGATCTCTACCCGGTGATTCAGCAACTCCGAATCGGCGATCTGGAACTTGCTGCGCACCCCTCCGAACCGCAGATCGCGGCATCCGAAAACGAGCCGCTTCACCCTCGCCGCCACCAGGGCTCCGGCGCACATCACGCACGGCTCAAGCGTTACGTAGAGCGTTGTATTGGTAAGGCGGTAATTTTCAGTTTTCTTCGCCGCCTCGCGCAGCGCCAGCAGTTCGGCGTGCGCCGTGGGATCGCGCATCGAAATGGGGGCATTATGCGCCCAAGCGAGCAGTTTCCCCTCCGAAGTCAGCACCGCCCCAACCGGCACTTCGCCTGCGGCCTCCCCTTCGCGAGCCAGCTTGATCGCCTGGCGCATGAAGTACTCGTCGCGCTGCTCGCCGGTAAAATCAGGGCGCTCGTCCATCGTCGCGGGATGCCTGTCGATTTCGAGGTCGCTGAAACGTCGTTCGTCTATAAACTTGATATTACCGATGCTGCGCTACGTACCGTTGATGATCAAGAATGCGCTGCGGAGCCGTCGCCGGACGATCCTCACCATCTGCAGCGTAGCAGCTTCCATGTGCCTGCTGGGAACGATGTTCGCCATCTATCGCGCGCTGTTTCTCAGTGAACCGAGCGCGGCGCAGGCATTGCGGTTGATCACCTACCATCGCGTCTCGCTCACGCAACCCCTGCCGATCGCCTACGGCGATAAGATCCGGCGCGTGCCGGGCGTGCGGGACGCGAGCATCTGGCAGTGGTTCGGCGGCGCCTACAAAGATGCGCGTGATCGCAGAAACTTCTTTGCTCGATTCTCCGTCGAGCCGGAACACTTCATTCGGATCCACACGGAATACCAGTGGCCGGAGGATCAGAAGCAGGCGTTCATCAGAGACCGGACAGGCTGTATCGCCAGCCGCCCGCTGGCGGACAAGTTCGGTTGGAAAATCGGAGAACGGATCACGCTGGTAGGCGATATTTTTCCGGTCACCCTGGAGTTGCGCCTGGTGGGAATTTTTGAGGAACCGGAACAATTTGAAGCGCTGTTGTTCAATCATGAATATATTCGCCAGAGCCTCCCGGCCGGCGATCGCGACATGGTCGGAGCCTTCGTTGTTGAAGCGGAAAACGCCGCCGCCGTTCCCCGCGTCACGCGCGAAATCGACGCCATGTTCGCGAACTCGCCATACCCGACGCGAACTGAATCGCAGCGCGCGTTTGCGCTCAGCTTTCTGTCGTTTCTCGGCAACGTGAAGCTGTATCTGCTCACCATCTGTGGCGCGGTGACCTTCACCATCCTTCTAGTCACCGCCAACACGATGGCCATGTCCGTACGGGAACGCCGGCGCGAGGTCGGAATTCTGAAAACTCTGGGGTACCCGAATGGAGCGATTTTGGGCATGATTCTGGGGGAGTCCGCGATCATCGCCGCCGCCGGCGGAGTGATCGGGCTCATCCTGGCAAGCGGCGCAGCCGCCGTTGTGCGCGCCGGCCCGGCCTTCGTCCAGCAGTTAAAGACATTGTCCATTACCGGACCGGTCGCGCTGTTTTGTATTGCCTTTGCCATGCTGATCGGGATTCTCAGCTCGGTCGCGCCCGCCGCTGGGGCTGCGCGGACGACAATTCTCGAAGCTTTGCGGAGCACGGAGTAGAGAAATGGCGCTTCCGATCTCTTACAACTTCCGGAACCTGATCGTTCGGCGAACGACCACTCTCATGACTGCGCTCGGCATCGGGCTCACCGTCGCAGTGCTTCTTGCCGATCTTGCGCTCGTCAACGGGCTGCGCGACGCCTTCCGCTCCACCGGCGACCCGCTGAACATTCTCGTCCTGCGCAAAGGCGGAACTTCGGAACTGGTCAGCGCCGTAACGCGAGAGGTTTATCAGCAGCTGAAGTTCAAGCCTGGCATCGCCCGCGACCACAAGGGCGATCCGATGGCGTCGCTTGAAATGGTGACGATTGTCAGCTTGCCGAATGGTTTGGATTCGCGAGGCTCAAACATCACGCTGCGCGGAATCCTGCCGCTCGGCTTCGAGCTGCGCGACGTGCGCCTCCAACAGGGCCGCTGGTTTCAGCAGGGACAACGCGAAATCGTGGTCGGCAGGCTCATCGCCGAACGATACAACACCGGAATTGGCAAGCAACTGCGCTTCGGAAAGGGATTATGGACCGTGGTCGGGATCATGGACGGCGGCGGGAGCGCCGTCAACAGCGAAATCTGGGGCGATCTCAATCAGGTCGCAAGCGACTTTAATCGCGAAAACGGCCTCAGCTCCGTGCTGGTCCGGGCTGCGGATCTCGCCACCGTCCCGGCCTTGATCAATTCGATCAACGATGATCAGCGACTCAATATGACTGCGCGGACAGAGAAGGAATACTACGAGACCCAGACCATCTCCGGAGCGCCGATCGAATATCTGGGCATCTTCGTATCAATAATTATGGCCGTCGGCAGCAGCTTTGCGGCGATGAACACGATGTACGCGGCGGTTGCGCGCCGCGCGCGCGAAATCGGAACGCTGCGCGTGCTGGGGTTCTCGAAAAGCACGATTCTTTTCAGCTTCTTCGTCGAATCGCTGCTGCTTGCCGTCATCGGCGCGCTGCTGGGGATCGCGCTCGTCCTGCCGTTGAACAACATCAGCACGTCGATCGGCAGCTTCGTTACGTTCAGCGAAATCTCGTTCAATTTTCATGTCGGGCCGGCTGTCATGGCATGGGGCATCGTGTTCGCGCTGTTGATGGGTGCGCTCGGCGGCCTGTTCCCGGCGCGCTCCGCCGCCCGCAAGGAGATCCTGACAGCGCTGCGCGAAGTTTGACATCGCCCTGAGCGCACGAATATGTAAGCATGGCTATGCTCGACGCCAAAATGGAACCTGAACTGAAGAGCCTGCGCATTGATCGCAGCAAAAAATCGGCCCCTGCGCCCTCCCGTTGGGCTGCGCGGTGGATTATCGCCGGCGTGCTGCTGTTCGTGCTGCTCGGCGTCGGGCGCTACGTCTATGCGAGATTGACGGCGCCCGTCGAGGTTCACGTCTACCGCGTTCGCGCGGCGAGCGCTTCGGAACCCGCCGCCGGCGCCGTGATCCTCAACGCGACCGGCTACATCGTCGCCGCTCATAAGATCGAGCTGGCCTCCAAGGTCGTAGGCAAAGTGGCCTGGATCGGCGTCGAGAAAGGCGACCATGTTCACCAAGGTCAGGTGCTGGTGCGTTTGGAAGATGACGAATATCGGGCGCAAGTGATGCAGGCCCGCGGCAATCTGGAGAACCTTCAGGCGAAGCTCGCCGAGATGCTGAACGGCTCTCGACCCGAAGAAATCGAGCGAGCGCGCGCCGACGTCGAACAGAGCCGCGCCGATCTGGAAAACGCTCGCATTTCGCTCGAGCGCGCCCGGCAGATGTACAAAGATGGCGTTATCGCGCGCCAAGCGTTCGATGACGCCCAGGCGCGCTACGACGCGGCGCTCGCCAAAACCAATTCCTTGCAGCGCACCTATGATTTGGTGAAGCTCGGGCCGCGCCGCGAGCAGATCGATGCGCTGCGCGGCCAGATCGAACAGGCCAAAGGACAGCTCGCCTATGCCGAAACGTTTCTGGCGAACACGGTCATTCGCGCGCCCGTCTCCGGGGCCATTCTTGAGCGAAATGTGGAAAAGGGCGAGTTCGTCACCAATGGTTTCGTCGGCGACCGCGGCGCCAAAGGCTACGTGGTCTCCATGGCCGACCTGAACGATCTCAAGGTCGAGTTGGACATCAACCAAAACGATTTCGCAAAGCTCGGGCCGCGCCAGCCGGCCGTCGTGACGACGGACGCATTCCCCGACCGCAAGTACGATGGCGTCATTGATGAAATCTCGCCAGAAGCCAACCGCCAGAAAGCGACCATTCAGGTGAAAGTAAAAATTCTCAAGCCGGACGAGTATTTGCGTCCTGAAATGAACGCCTCCGTCGCGTTTGTCGCCCGCGAGGGGGCCGCCACCAGAGCCACAGCGCCGCCGGCGCTTTTTGTTCCATCGGCCGCTGTTCGCGACAATTCGGTGTTCATCGTCGCACAGGACCGGGCCGTGCGCCGCTCCATTAAAACAGGGAGCGTTACGGCGCAAGGCGTTCAGGTGCAAGACGGGCTGATCGGCGGCGAAGACGTCATCATCGATCCTCCCGCTGATCTGAAGGACGGTGCGCGCGTGAAAATCGCCGCAATAAGCCCAGGGGGAAGCGGGCTGTAGCCGCTGTCAGAACAACAGGATACCGGACCATGAAGGAAACTATCATCGAGACTCGAGGACTGACCAAAGAATTCACCCGCGACGCGTTTCATGTCATCGCGCTGAAAGACGTCGACATTGAAGTGCATAAGGGCGAGTTTGTCGCTCTCATGGGTCCTTCCGGCTCAGGGAAGTCCACGCTGCTGCACCTGATTGCCGCGATGGACCGTCCCAGCCGGGGCGAAATTCTCGTGCTCGGGCAGGACCTCCGCGCCCTCTCAGACCGGGAAATCGCGCGCTGGCGCAACACCCACATCGGCTTCGTCTTTCAGGCGTTCAATCTGATTCCCGTGCTGACCGCGCTCGAAAATGTCGAACTGCCGTTAAAGCTGACGAATTTAAGCAAAAAAGAGCGCATCGAACATGCCGTTACCGCGCTCAAACTGGTGGGCCTGGGCGATCGTCTGAAGCATTATTCGCGGCAGCTCTCAGGCGGGCAGGAACAGCGCGTCGCGATCGCCCGGGCGATTGTCACGGATCCGGATCTCATTCTCGCCGACGAGCCTACCGGCAACCTGGACGCCGCCTCAGCCCAGGAAGTCCTTACGCTGCTGTCTCGTCTCAACCGCGAATTCGGCAAGACTATTGTCATGGTTACGCACGACCCTCACGCTGCAAAATTCGCCAGCCACGTCCGTTATCTGGAGAAAGGCGAATTGCTGCCGAACGGACAGGTTCCAACGGACTGGTCCGGGACCATCGCGACGGCGGCGCCCAACTGATCACTGGCCGCTATTCGCGGTCATTGGGAGTCTCACGCCTCCGCGCATTGATCGCGATCGCCGCGCCCGCCGCGCCTGCCAGACCCAGTCCGGCGAGCAGCCAATTCCTGTGCATCGTCGCCCACGTCTGTGGACTGTGCTTGTGCGCCTGATGGTCGAAAATCCCGTGGGCGCCCCAATCGCCCGGCAGAGGGTGGAACAGGTTGTCCGGCCGGTTCGGCTCTACGGGTTGGTCCGTCTGCTGCGAATCATAGCCGCTCGAAGCGAGATAGTGATCCATCACGCCCGGCGCCATCTTCTGCCCTTCGATGGCCGCCACCGTCGGCGCGCCGACCCACACTTCGCGCCGGCGGTGACGCGCCGCCCATACGATGGCATCCGCCGCAACTTCAGGTTGATAAATCGGCGGGACCGGCTGCGGATGCCGGGGCAGCTTTGTGCGGCACCAGCTGAACTGCGGCGTGTTCATCGCCGGCAACTGCACCATCGCGATGTGTATGTTTTTCTTCTCGTGCAGCAGCTCGGTCCGAACTGAGTCGGTGAATCCGGCGATCGCGTGCTTGGCGCCGCAGTAGGGCGCCTGAAGCGGGATCGAACGGTATGCCAGCGCCGATCCAACCTGCACGATCGTTCCACGGTCGCGCGGGTACATGCGTTTCAGCGCCGCCAGAGTCCCATACACCACCCCCAGGTATGTAACCTCGGTGGCCCGTCGGAACTCTTCGGGGGTGATGTCGATAAACCGCGAAAATACGGTGGTCATCGCGTTGTTCACCCATACGTCGACAGGCCCCAGCTCGCGTTCCACCCGCTCAGCCGCGGAATCCACCTCATCGGAATTGGCCACGTCGGCCTGGAGAATAAGCGCCCGGCCTCCCAAGTCCTCAATCTCGCGCCGGGCTGCCTCCAGACCGTCGCGGCCCCGGGCCACCAGGCCCACCCAGGCGCGTTGCTTGCCGAACGCGCGCGCCACGGCGCGTCCGACGCCAGCGGACGCGCCCGTTACAACTACGATTTCACGTTGACCGGAATTCGGCATCGTCCCTCCCTGTGTGTGGATTGCGCGCGCCGAGTCCGTGTTTCGTGAAGACCTCAGTCCTCAAAGATCAACTTCTTGTTCGTACCGCCCAGCCGGATTTCCTGGACGTGATACTTGCCGTCCCCATTCGAATATCGGACTGTCGTCGCTGCGAACTTTTGGTCGCCTGTTTCCACTTTCACCTTCGTCTCCACGACGTTCTTGCCGCTCTTTACGAGGGCTTTTTCGCCCTCCAGCTCAATCTTGTATTCGCCCGGCTTCAGTTCTGTTCCCGCAATCACGGAAGGTTGGAACAGCTTGATCCGATAGCTCGGCGTCGCAGCGCTGGCCATGACCCAAGCAATACTCGTAAAAGCAAGAATCAGCTTCTTCATGTCTGCTCCTAGGATGATTGGCAATCGGCCGCTGGCGAATGCCAGCTGCTCCAATTCAGACGTTCAATAAGCTGATTTGTTCCCAAATATCACAGTAATTACATGGATTTACATCCAGTTAGCGACGATATTGAACGCATAACTTCTGATCTCGGGCTCCGTCCCGAATCCGGCCAGCCAGCGCATGTCGCGCTCACGGCGGAACCACGTGATCTGGCGTTTGGCGTAGCGGCGGGTGTCGCGCTGCATCAAGGCCAGCGCACTCTCGGCAGTCATGCGGCCCTGGACGGCGGCAAGCGCTTCCTTGTAGCCGATCGCCTGAAAGGGCTTGGCGGAAGGAGAGACGCCGGACCGCAACAACTCCCGGACTTCGTCAAGCAGTCCCGCCTCGAGCATCCGCCGGCACCGCTCCTCAATCCGCGCGTATAGCTGTTGGCGCGGTGGATTGAGCCCGAGTTTCAGGAAACGGAATCCTTCGAGCGCATCACGCCCGTTCTCGAACATCTTCGAGATCGGCTTCCGCGCCGTGATGCATACTTCCAGGGCGCGGATCAGCTTGTTGCGATCATTGGCGTGGATGCGCGCCGCCGCCGCAGGATCAAAGCGGCGCAGCGCGCGGTGCAAAAAGCCGCGCCGCCGCTCCTCGCGGCGCGCCAGCTCGCGGCGCAGCGCGTCATCGCGGGCCGGTCCGGGGAAAAGGCCCTCCAGCAGCGCCCGAACGTAAAATCCCGTGCCGCCCGCGATGACCGGCAGCCGGCCACGCGCCGCGATGTCCACAAGGACGCTCCGCGCCATGCGCGCATATGCGCCTGCGGTGCAATCCTCGCCTGGATCGAGAACGTCAATCAGATGATGTGGAATCCCGCGGCGCTCCGCTTCCGGCAGTTTGGCGGCGCCGGTGTTGAAGCCCCGGTAGAGTTGGATGGAATCGCAATTGACAATTTCACCGCTGAACCGTTCCGCGATATCGAGCGCGAGGACGCTCTTGCCGGCGCCTGTGGGGCCCAGCACCAGGACCAGCGGGCTCACAACGCGCTTTTCAGGCGGAGGCGCTCTCCGGCTGAACAGCGTCCTCCGGCTCGAGGGGCGTTACGGGATCGATAAAGGGCCACGTAAAAAACCCTACAACGTACATCGCCGCCATGACGTACAAAAACAGATTGTAGTCGCGGTTATAGTGCTGGAGGATGTAGCCGCCGATCGCTGGAGCGGCAAAGCCCGCGAGATTGCCCATCATGTTCATCGATCCGGAAACCGTTCCCGCATATTTGCCGCCAATGTCCATGCAGGATCCCCACGCGCCCGGCATGTTCAGATCGTTACAGAAACTGGCCATGCCCATTGCCAGAATCGCCCAAACCGGGTCTTGAAATTGAATCGCCAGGAACAAAAATACGGCGCCGCCCGCGAATCCGGTGCAGCTTAAGAGCTTGCGGCTGAAGGACACGCTTCCGGTCCACCGCGCCAGCTTGGCGGCGATCAGCCCGGCGAAGAGACACCCGAATCCGCCGAACAGCAGCGGCGCCACGGCGTAATAGGCGCTTTGATTTTCGGGAATATGCCGGAATTCCTGCAAATATTTTGTCAAATACGTGATATAGAAGTACCAGGGAAACGAGCAGCAAAAATATTGGATCCACAGCAGCCAGATCGTTTTCGAACGCAGCATCTTTCGCCAGGGAACGTTCCCGTGGCCGCCCCCCATTCCCTGCACGTCCTTGAGCAGCGCCAGCTCAGCGGCGTTCACGCCAGGATGATCCTTGGGGCGGTCCTTGAACCACCACGCAAACAGCGCGCACCACACCAGGCCCAGGCATCCGAAACAGACGAACGCCCAGCGCCAGCTCATGTGTTTTGAGACCCCCGCGCTCTCGATCAGGTTGAACGCATAAAGTACCAGGAGCGGCGTGAATGCGCCGCCCCACCGCGCAAACGTCCATAACAGACCCTGAACTTTCACGCGCTCCTGGGGCCGCAGCCAGGAGCTGAACGCTTTGGTCAAGTTGGGGAACCCGCCGGCCTCTCCCGCCCCGAACAGAAACTGCGCCGTCCACAGCGATCCGAAGCTCCACATCCATCCGATCGCCGCCGTGAAGGTGGACCACCACAGCACGATCCGAATGAGGACGCGCTTCGGGCCCAGCCAGTCGCCCATAAATC
>DASRCT010000077.1:0-3180 GCA_035652975.1 Bryobacteraceae bacterium
TGTCGCTCGCGGCGTTTCTGATCGTGCATCCGCGCGGGACTCTGATGTGGGATACGGGCGCGATTCCGGACGAACTGATTCAGCCCGGCGGCGCCACGGAGGCTCGTGCGACCACCAAGACAACTCTGCGCAGCCAGTTAGCCGGGATCGGCTATCAGCCGTCGGAGATTACGTATCTGGCCCTGTCGCACAATCAGTACGACCATTCGGCCAACGCGAATGAGTTCGCCGGCGCCACCTGGCTCGTGCAGAAGCCCGAGCGCGACGTGATGTTCCCGGCCACTCCGGCAAAACAGGACGAAAAGCAGGCCACCACGGCTTCACGATACAGTGCGCTCAAGAACAGCAAGACGAAGATTCTCAACGGCGACTACGACGTGTTCGGCGACGGCTCCGTGATGATCCTCTCGACGCCCGGTCACACGCCCGGCCACCAATCGCTGCTGGTGAACCTCAAGAAAACCGGCGCGGTGGTGTTGAGCGGCGATCTGTATCACTACCCATCCGAACGCACCCTCCCGGACTTCACACCTTTCGGAAATCCGGCGACGGCGCAGCAGGAGGCGGCGTCCAGGGCGAAGGTCGAGGCGCTGCTCAAGGAAAAGCACGCCCAGATCTGGATTCAGCACGACATTCTGGCGTTCCCCAGCCTGAAGAAATCGCCCGAGTATTACGAATAAAAGCCGCGGAGGCAGGCCGCCGGCGAAGCAAGCCTATTTGTCTTCCAGCTTCAACTGCGTGACGCCATGTTCGTCGATATATTCGCGATTATTTTCGCAGACATATTCGAGCATCTGGTATTTCGGATTGCGGCGGTATGCAAACGTGAACGTCCACGGCTTCTCCAGCGTGATCGGGTCTTCCACGGTGATCTGATCGTGAAGGATATCTGGCGCAACCAGCTTGAACTGCTCCTTGATGCGCACGTGGTCGCTGTGGGGCATCCCGCGGTAGCCCGGAACGTCTTCCTTGATTCCTATGGTATCCACGTTTAATACGCCGCCATCCCAATGCCCCACCGAGTGGCCGTAATAGCCCGGCGCGACATCGCCCATTTGTGCCTGGGGCTGATCGAGATAGATGCGCCGCACCTCGCTGAAAGCTTCGGCAATGATGGTGATGCGGCCGGGCGTCTGCAAGATCTCGATTGGATAAATCGCGGACATCATCTGCGGCATGCCATAAGGAATGCACTGTGTTCCGCGGTTGCCGAGGGGCTCTCCTTTGGCCTCCGCCTCGCGCTCGGCTGCCTGGCGCCTGGCGTAGGCTTCCTTGTAAGGCGATTTCAGCAGCATCGGCGTAGCCGGCGGAGCCGCGAATTTCGCGTCCGCGCCGCCCCGTCCCGCCCGGAGAATCGACCATGCGCCGGTAATATCCGGAGCGCTCGGCTGCGCCGCCGTGATCGCCGGCAGAAACAGCAGCAGTGCGGCCGCTTTGAGTTGCATCGCGTTGCTCCTTACTCGAATTTCCCGCCGGGAGGGTTGCCGTCGCCAAGCGTCCGGCCGTCTGGCAGCGTGGCGCGCTCCAGCATGCCGCCATGCCGGCCGTTTTTCAAAGGATTCACCAGCAGCGTGACTTTATCGCCTGGCTTGAGATCGTTGTACTTCCATCCGACGCGGGTCAACACGTTGGGGCTCGCGCACTCGATCGAGTAGTGCGTGACGCTGCCGTCCTGGCCCGGAACGTCGATCTCGATGTAGGCGTGTGGATTGGTCCACTCGAACTTGACGACGGTGCCCGTCAGCGTGATGCGATTGTTGTAATCGAACATCGCGAAGGAGTGGTGCGCCAACAACGGAACCGCGGCCCCCACCAGCGCCGCCAGCGCTTTCAGCCTGAACATGAGAACGTCTCCTTGGGGTGGAATTATATCGCAACGGCCCCTTTTTGTTCGCTTGAAATATGGTTCGGATCATTCTCTTTGCGATCGCCTCCTTGCTGCTGCGGGCGCAGGAAATCCGGCCGCTTACCCATCCTGCACACTAGGAACCTGTTGAAGAGTGCGCCGGAACAGCAGTGAAGTTCGTCGAAAGCGTTGGTCTGGTCAGGTTCGCCGCCGCCAAGATGGTCGCTCGGCGAGCGGAGCACGCTTCTTGCCGCGCGCTTTCATGCCTCCGCCGCGATCCGTTTCGGGATTCGCCACAGATTGAACGCCGCCGCCGTCATCAAAAATAGCCACCCGACTTTCTCAACCCCCGCAGTTTCACCTTGCGGATTCCACCCACCGATTTCATCCATCCAAACGCTTGCTCGGTTCGCGGCCGGCGCTTCTGACTGATGGCATATCTCACAGGCTGCGTGGTCCGTGCGTCGATCGCGCTGCCGCCCGGCCGGTTCCAGTTCTGCGCCACGTGCGGCCGCACCTGCATGTGCCGCAGCAGCCCCACAGATTCGCGGATGTCGTAGGCCTTGTCCGCCGCCACGGTGCGAATCGGCTCGCGCTTTCTTCAGCGTTCATGCACCATCAGCAGCGCCGCCTCACCCTCGGCCCGGCCGTCGGCTTCGGTCACCATGGCATCGGCGATCAGACCATTGCGAGTCTCCAGGAGCACGTGGCCGAGATAACTCAGCCTGGCTTCCTTTCCGTGACCCTTGCGATATAACTTCGCATCGGGATCCGTTTTCGACGCGTGCGTGTCATTGCTTCGCTGGTGCCCGTGAAAATTCCCGCCGTCGCCCGCGCCATCGCCGTCTTTTTTCTGAAAACTCTTCTGACTCGCCCACGCTTCGATCATCGTGCCGTCGACGGTGAAGTGCTCATCGGACCTATACGGCCGCGCCTGCTCCCGCACCCGCGCAAAGAAACTCCGCGCCACATCCTGATTCAGCAGCCGGTCGCGGCTTTTACTAAGTGATTCCACACCGGCTCATCTATCTCCAGCCCCACGAACCAGCGGAACAGCAGGTTGTATTCGAGCTGTTCCATCAGCATGCGCTCGCTGCGGATGGAGTAGAACACCTGCCGCAGCAGCGCGCGCAACAACCGCTCCGGTGCAATCGAGGCGCGGCCGCCTTCGGCGTACAGCTTGTCGAACTCGCCCGACATGGCCTTCAGCACGCCATCGACGATCTTGCGAATCGGCCGCAGTGGATGATCGGATGGCACTCGATCCTCCAGACTCACCTAGCTGAACACGTTGTTTTGTTGCTGATCGTCTCCGCGCATGATCCAAAGACGTT
>DASRCT010000078.1:0-29533 GCA_035652975.1 Bryobacteraceae bacterium
GAGATCCTCATATGGGACCGTGATTACGGTTTTCTCCATGTCTTCATCCGTCTCGATCATGCGCTTGAGATGGAGCGCCGCCAGCTTCATGCACCAGGGATCGGTGAGCGGTTCGCCGGTCTCTGCGCTCAGCCGCAGCAACTCGGGATGACGCAGCGCGATGACCTTCTCCTGCTTCGGCTCGTCCGTCGTCCAGATGTGAAACTTCACATCCACAGTATCCGCATGGCGGATGGAAATACCGGTTTGAAGCCAGCGAAACTCCACTTCCCAGACGCGGCCGAACGGATCGGGCCCTGCCTGAAAGCGACGGTAATTCTGAAGCGCCATAAAGACCAATGTAGCAGGCGCCCCTGGTTCCTATTTGCTTCTACACGCGGGCTGGCGGGTTCAGTTCGCCGCCTTGGCGCTGCGCGCGTCCACGAAACCACTCAGGAACTTGTAAACCCCGGTCAGCGCGCCAGCCAGCGGCGCAATCGACGGCGCCCATTCATCCAACGTGTCCCGCTGCGCAATCAGAATCGGCGCGGCGATGCCGACCAGCAGCGCCAGGACCAGCCAGCTCCGGGCGCCCCATCCAGCGCGCCTCTCCTCCCGCTCCCAATTTCGAATCTGTCCGCGGTCCACTTCCGTCAGCAGAAACTGTCGGAAGCTGTCGTTCATAATGCGGAACGCCGGATCGCGAACCATCAGCCGTTTGCGCAGCAGCTCCTCCACGCCGGCCTGATTTTGCGGGCTTACCAGGCCATTTTCGGCCAAGTGCGAAAGCGCCAGCTTTTCTTCCCGCGAGCAGTTCACCCACAACACGCGATAATAGGCGTTTGCGCGGTCAAGAAACTCGCGCGTCAACACCGCTTCTGTAATTTCAACCCCGCGCGGCAGTTTCGCGCCAATTTGCGCGATCTGCGCCGTGATCTCGACGCCCAGCCGCTGCAACTGCTCTGACCATCGGATCTCGCGGCCAAACCATTCGACGAGTTCGGCAACGCGGTCTTCGCTCAGCTGCGTTGCGCTCCGCAACTGGGCCTCAAACTGCGTTTGCCACGCCTCGATTCTTGGCTCCGGCTCGCCTTCGAAGACTGCTTTCTGGAAGGTATTCAGCATGCCCGCCCATCGCTCCAGCTCTTCGGCCTTCATCGGCTCGCCCAGTCCCGACGCGCCGGCCGTAAAGTAATACAGCGGATTCACCGTGGACACGATGAGCACAGTTCTGCGGAACCTGTACACCAGCTGCTCCAGCAGGTGCAGCTTCTCCCGGTTCGCCGCCGGCGTCTGGATATTGAACTCGAAGTTGTCGATCGCGATCGTTTTGCCCGGCGGCAAAGCTTCATAGCGGAAGTCGCGGGCCCAGTGGTCTTCGCCCGCGAATGCGGTTAGATCGATCACATGAATATCCGGCCTGCGGGCCAGAAGCATGCTTTTGCCCGCGCCGGTGCGGCCCAGCGCGAGCAGGTTCGCGGTGATCCGGTCGGGCAGTTGATTGCAATGCGAGCTGGTGGGGGCATGCACGTCCAGAAAGAACACCTTTCGTTCGATCAGCGCCGCCATCCCGAAAAGCAGAGCGGAGCACGCCATCATCGCCGCCCAGATCCAACCGTCTGTAGGGGCATGTTTGGCGACAATCGCCGAACTCACATCGAGGTCGAGCGCATCCGCGAACAAATGGCGGCGCAGCCGCAGCACGTCGCCCTCGGGGCTCCAATCCCAGCGTCCATTCCCCAGCCGTTCGTTGAGTCCGCGCAACTCAATTGCTGTGCGATTGGCAGGTATCATGAGCCAACCGAAATAGCGGGTCCAGCCCTCCGCGCTCGTCGCGGATTCCGACTTGAAATGATGCCGACACTCGCCGCCAGGATGAGCCTCCGTTTGCATGAATCCGAAGAAGCTTAGATCCATGGCGCTCATATCAATATTCATTCGTTTCGCCAACAGGGCGTCACGACCGGTCCCGGCATTGATGCCGGAGTAGGCCCCCAGAGTGGAGATCCGGCGCGCTTCCAGCGCATCAACCAGCTTCCGCTGGTTATGCGCCGCCCACAGCGTCATTTCCCGTTCCCACGCGACTTTGAAACATGCGAGACAGGGAATGATTCCGGCGATTACAGCGAACAGGCAGCTTGCCAGCGTGTAACCAGCTCGCCACGACGGCCAGGTCCGATGCTGGCACCACCGCAGCACGCTTCGTGACGCGGCCAGATAGCACGTCAGGGCGGCGCAGCAGGCGGCCGTTGCAATCCGGATGCCGGTCGCCCGCGGCAGAGGAATCGCCACAATGGCCACAATGCATGCCGCAGCTGAACCCGCCGCGCGCGCCCGCTGCGTCAGCTTAGCCGAACCGCGGCCGCTCGATCCATAAAATTTCAGTCGCCAGATCCCGAGCGACAGTGCGAATGCGGGCGCCGCGACGACTCCGGCAAGCGCGGCGCGCGGACCTCCTGTGCACACCCAGGCGCTGAAGGCCGCCGCCAGCGTGGCGAAGGCGATCGAGAGCTGACGGTAATCGGCCGCGCGCTCAAAGCGCGGCCACAGCCACTCGGCGGGATAGCGCGGGCGCCAGAACAGGAACAATGCAGCGACAACCGCTGCTGCGAGCGCGATATACGCCAGCAACATCAATCCCGCCGCACCCGCAGCCTGCAGATTGGCCGAGCTCGCCAGCGTCTTGTCCCGGTAGACCGCCACCAACCAGGGGAGGCTGTCCGCGCGGTGCAATCGCGTGATGAGCACGCGCTCGTCCCGTCCCTCATACGCCGCGTTCAGAATACGCTCTCCCTGTCCGAATACAGCCGACGCCAGTTGCCGATTGTTGTCGCACTCTTCGATGAAGTTCTCGCGCTCATTCCGCACGGGATCGACGTGAAACGCTACCTGGCCGTCGGCGTTTAGCAGTGCGAATCCATAACCCGCCGGAAGCACTGGCCGGAACAAGGACAGCGGCTGCGAAACCAGGGTCCTCGCAAACAGCGCCCGCCCGCGCGGCAGCGGCTCTGTAATCACCGCAAGGTTCTCTCCGGTGTTCGGCGAAAATGACGGTCCGAACCAAAAATCAAATGCGCCGTCAGGCGCCGACGCTCGCCACACTCTTCCTGTTTTTAGGGCCTGAAACTCAGTCCTCGCGGCAATGTTTATGAACGGCGTCTCGTGCGGCTTCACCGTCCACTTGATGCGCTGGTTCCCTTCCCCATCGGTCCAGAAGGCCATGTTGAAAAACGGATACGGCGCCGCCGGAAACTTCGCCAGATAATCGGTTAGCGCAACGCGCTCTTTGATCTCAGAGTCCTCCGGAATCATGTAGTCAAGCTGCTCATGCATCAGCTTCAACTCGCGGCCGATTTTTTCATCCAGCTGGGCGGCGACCGAAGTCAGACCTTGATCCATTTCGCGCTCCAGCCTGCGCGCACAATACAGGTCCATGAACAAGAGGGCCAGCAACGAGCTGGCCGCCACTGCGCACACGGCCGCGGCGCACGCCTCTCGCAGGCGGAACCGCTCGCGCGATGTCATCAATAACAGCTTCAACAGCGGCAACGACAGAAAGGCGATCGAGAGCGCAACCACCGCGACAATGATGGCCATGTGCGGAATGGCGGTGGTCTGGGCGTAAAACCGCGTAGAATCAATCAAGCCGCAGAGCACGAATTCGGCGGCTTGTTGGGTCCCGTCGCGCCGCAACGAAAAGCGCACCGGCTGCGAAAAGATTTTGTAGTCCCGGCGGCCGAGCGACGCGTCCGCCACCCGTCCGTATTCAGCGAAATGCTGCCCGCTCCCGGCGACTGGGCCGCCCTTGGTCGCATCTGCGGCGGCCTCGGCGGCGGGAGAAAGCCGGTTCATCAGATCGCGGATATTCACGACGCGAATCCCCGATGAGGCCCGCTGCGCCACCACACGGCCGTCGGTCTCGGCCAGAATCACGTCATCGAAAACTTCCGGGCGGTCGAGCAGACGGTCGATCCGGGCCAGCCGAATTGCGGCTTCGATCGCCAGCCCGTACTGCTCCAGCTTCAGGCGAATCGGCTCGCTTTGAGCTGTAGCCACCTCGAGCACCGTGGCCCCTTCCCCCATCTGGCTCGATGCGCTGCAATGCAGCGGACGCAACAGTGCAACGTTCGCTTCGATGTCGTGGCACAAATCCGCGGGCGATTCTCCGGCGCGGCGTATATGCGCTGTGGTATTTTTCAGAACGTCGTCAAAATTGTCCACCATCTCGGTGAATTGCTTGGAAATCAGCGCGAGGAGGCGGAATTCACGCTCGCTGAAATAGCTCTCGCGGGCCCTCGCACGGAAATAAAACAGCGCGGATGGAATCAAAAACAGAATGATCAGGAGAGCCGGCAGGCGCAGCCGTCTCAAGCCGAAACCAATGAAAGACACGGCCCCTCCTGGGAAATTTGTGCAAAATATCCTACCGCCCGTTACAACCAAGTACAACCGTGAACGGCGTTCAATTCACCGGATTGCCGAAAACTCGATTGCCATCCGCACGGTCGTCACGTTGAGACTCGGCGCAGCGGCATCCCAAAAGCGCCCGGGCTGGCGTATATTGGAGTTCGCAAGAAGGGGTTATGCGGACGACATTTGAGTTTGTAAATGCGATAATTCTCGCGGCCATCGCTGTCGCCGCGGCCTTACCTGGACACGCTCAAACCGCTGAGATTACAGGGCGCATTACCGACGCAACGGGCGCCGTCGTCCCCGGCGCAGCAGTGACGGTGACCAATGTCGCCACTGGTGCTGAGCGCCTGGCGACGACCAGTTCGGACGGCTATTACACGGTCCCGTTGCTGCTTCCGGGCGAGTACAAGATTGCTGTTCAACGTCAGGGCTTCAAGCCGGTGATCCGATCCGGCGTCGAACTGGCGGTCGACCAGCGGGCCGAACTCGATTTCAGCCTTGAAATCGGCAGCTTGGCCGAGCGCATCGAAGTGCAAGCGGCGGCGTCTCAGTTAAACACTGCCGACGCCAGCCAGGGTCAGGTGATCGAAAACCGCCGGATCGTAGAGTTGCCGCTGAATGGGCGGACTTACGACGATCTGGCGCTGCTGTCCGCGGGTACTGCTCAACCTCTCGGCAGCGCTCGTTTCGGGGGCTTTTCCTCTGGCGGCATGCGTGACACGCAGAACAATTTCATCCTTGACGGCGTTGATAACAATCCGGTGGAGCTTGCCGGCGCGCAACGGCGCTCGGAGATGGTGCAGCCCTCCATCGATGGCATTCAGGAATTCAAAGTCCAGACCAATGTGTACGCCGCCGAATACGGTCGCGCCCTGGGCAGCGTGGTCAATGTAACCACAAAATCCGGGACAAACTCGCTGCACGGAACCGCGTTTGAGTTCGTTCGCAATGAAGCGCTGGATGCAAAGAACTTTTTTGCGCCTCCGGGTCCCAAGGCGCCGTTCAAGCGCAATCAGTACGGCTTTTCGGTCGGCGGACCGGTTTATCTGCCGAGACTGTTCGATGGTCGAAACAAACTGTTCTTTTTCGCCGATTTCGAAGGCACCAAGATCCGCCAGAGCTCAACAACGGTCAGCACGATTCCCACCCCCCTGATGCGGACCGGCAACTTCAGTGAGCTGCTGACTCAGCGGAAACTCGCCATCACCGACCCGACTACGGGGCAACCCTTTCCGGGCAACGTTATCCCCGCCGGCCGCCTGGACCCGGTCGCTGTAACGCTGGTGAACCTCTATCCGGCGCCCATGACGTCCGGCGTCGCATCGAACTTCACATACCAGGCGCCGGCGCCGCAGGACGCTCCCAAATTCGACATCCGGACGGATGCCAACCTGGGCGCCAAGGACAACGTATTCTGGCGCATCAGCAAACAGGACGCGACCACGCCAGCCGTGTTCAGTCTGCCCGCGCCGGCGTATGGCGGCGGTCCCTTTGATTCCCAGATCACGGGCATCAATACCGGCGCGACCTGGAACCACATTTTCACGCCAGGGTTGATCATGTCGATCCGCGGCGCGTGGAATTACGGCTACTTCGCGCGCGATAATCCAGCGTCGACGAAGAGCGAATTTTTTAACCGCAAATACGGCATCAAGGGCGGCAACGACTCGATTCCCGGCTCGTTCTCGAACTTCAACATCACCGGATATGCGTCGCTTGGACTGGGGCCAAACAATCCCGTATTCCGGGATTCGCAAAACCGCCAACTGGCTGGCGACGTCACTTGGACGCGGGGCGCGCATACGGTGAAATTCGGCGGCAGCCTGATCAAGTCCCAGAACAATATCTTCAATATCCGCAACGAGATTGGCGGGCCATATCAATTTAACGGCCGCTATACGGGCGACGGCATGGCCGATTTTGTCTTGGGCATGGCGAGCCAGTTCACCTGGAACACGAGATTGCAGGTGAACCTGCGCAGTTGGAACAACGCAGCTTTCATCCAAGATGATTGGAAGGTCACGCCCAATCTGACGCTCAACCTCGGGCTGCGCTATGAGATCGTGTTGCCGTTTGTGGACAAGCGCAATCGCATGGGGGACTTCGATGACTGGACCAACCCCGCGAATCCGACGCTGGTTGTGGCCGGCCAGGGCGGAACGGACCGCTACCACCGGGCCATGATCGCAACCGACAAGAACAACTTCATGCCGCGCGTGGGCTTCGCCTACAAACTGGGAGCGCGTACGGTCATTCGCGCGGGCTACGGAGTTTTCTACGCCTACATGGAACCTTTGGGGGACGCCGAATGGCTCATCGGGAATCCTCCGTTCGCTTATGGCGTAACGTTGACTTCCAGCCCCACAACGCCCGCGTTGATCCTGGCGCAGGGACTTGCGCCTGGAGCGCTGGACTTGGCGCACGCCACAGGAATTCAGTTAGCCGCAATCGAGCGACAGGGGATCAGCCCCTATGCGCAACAGTGGAATTTCAATATTCAGAGGGAACTTGGCCGGGACTGGATGTTCGAGGTCGGGTATGCGGGCAGCAAGGGGACGCACCTCGAGGAGGTGTACGATGAGAACTTTTCTCCTCCAGGTCCAGGCAACATCAACGCCAAACGGCCATATCAAACAGTGCTGATTCCGGGAACGTCGATTAACGCCGCGCTGGGCCCCATCTACGGATATCATTTCAACGGCAACAGTTTCTACAACGCGCTGGTCACGAGACTGGAAAAACGCTTTTCCGACGGTTTGACGCTGCTGACGTCATACACATTTTCGAAGGCGATGGGCGATGCGTGCGGCGCAGCGGCGGCGGGCAATACCACCAATTGCGGCTATCAGGACGTTCGGAATCTTCGCGCGGAGCGGTCGGTGGACAACAGCGACATCCCCCACCGTTTCGTCGCCAGCGGGATGTATGACCTGCCGTTCGGCAAAGGGCGGCGCGTTGGCGCGAACATGCCGGCGCTTGCCGAAGCGGTATTGGGCGGCTGGTCGATCGGGAGCATCGTCACGGTAGCGAGTGGGCCGCCCTACAGCGTGGTCGTCGCGGGCAATCCTGCGAATTCGGGTACCTTCAGCATCGTGGACCGCCCGAATGTTGTTGGCGATCCTTACGCGATTACACGCACGCTCCAGCAGGATTTCAACACAGCCGCGTTTGTAACGCATCCGCCCTTTACCACAGGCAATGCAGGGCGCAACATCATGCGCCAGCGCGGCTTCTTTAACTGGGACTTTTCCGCACACAAAGAGTTTGCGGTCCGCGAACGGCTGCGCATCCAGTTCCGCTACGAGTCGTTCCACTTCACGAACACGCCGAGATTCGGGACTCCGGGCGCCACCCTGGGCACAGCCAACTTCGGACAGATTACGAGCGCGGACACGCCGCGAAACCAGCAGCTTGGCTTGAAGCTGATTTGGTGAGGCAGACATGCGAGCTGCGTTTCTGATTCTCGGCGGCTGCGGCTTGGCCGTTCTCTTCGCCATAGCGTTTCCCCAGCGCGCCGCGCCTCCTCAGACCGTGGCGGCGCCGCCGGCCGATTTGATCTCGTTTCGCGTCGTGTTCGGGAACCAGCGTGCGGCGCCCAAGAGGTATGACGGAAGCGTATCAGTGACGGGAGGGGCGCTGAGAAGGCTGGCGCCCTGGCGCTTCTTTCAAGACGACGCGATCACAGGACCGAACTCCTGGAAGTTGCAGATCCGGCGCGCCGTCTTTGAAAATCAGCCGGACGCGCCTCAACCGCTGGCCGGCGGCGGACCAGCGCCGCAGAACATCGTGCCGGCGGGGCTGGTTGTGACGGTGGATGCGTCTGCTGTATCGGCGCAGTTCCACACCACGCAGGGCGACTTCGTTGCGCCCGTTCGCGAGCTCGCATACGGGCGCATTCTGGAGTTCCTCGACAGGGATGTTGAAGTGGAGCGCGTGCCCACGCCGGATCGCGTATCTCCGCAAAACCGCGAAGAACACGATTACCCTTCCATTGCCGTGACACGGAGCGGAGAGGTCTGGACCGCCTGGCAGGCTTACCAGGATCGTGGCGATCACGTCTATGCGCGGCGGCTGGGCGGCGACGTCATGCGTTTGACGGCTGAAAGAGGCGATGTTTTCCGTACATCGGTGGGTGAGGATGCTGAGGGCCGGATCCATGTCGCCTGGTCGGAGAGGCGCGGCGCGGACTGGAACCTGTACGAGCGGATTTTTGACGGCCGGGACTGGTCTTCACGCGCGCAGATTACGCGCGCAAATACGGCGAACATATTCCACAAACTGGTTGCAGGCCCGGGCGCGCTGAGCCTGGTTTGGATCGGATACGAGAACGGCGAGTCGTATCTGTATGCAGCTTGGTATTCATCCGGACGGTGGTCGGAACCGCGCCAGATCGGGGGTCCCAGCGTCTGGAGCCCGGACGCCGCGTTCGATCGCGACGGCAACTTGCACGTGGCTTGGGACGGATACGCGGCGGGCAACTACGACATTTACTATCGGCGGATCGGCGCTGACGGGGCCCTCGCTCCGGTGGAGCAGATTACGAAATCGCCGCTGTTTGACGCTCATCCCTCCCTCGCGATTGACGGCGCCGGCCGGCCGTGGGTGGCCTGGGACCAATCCGGCGCGAATTGGGGGAAGGACTGGAACCACCAGGATCAGGACCGCTCGACGGTGCTGTACAAAGATCGCAGCATCCGCGTGGCGGTGAAGGACAGCGGCGTATGGAAGCAGGGGCCGGACTTCGGGGCGGCGGCGCCCGATCGCATCCAGCGCTACGTGGAATTGCCGCATCTTGCCGCCGATGCGTCTGGCAGGATTTGGGCTCTGTTTCAGATCAGGACCAGCGTGGCGATCCAGCGCATCGATTACTGGGCTGCGGGCGGTTTGTGGGACTTGTATTTGACCAGCATTGACCGGGGCGTCTGGCAGCCTGCCGCATTTGTACCGCACTCGACCGGGCGCAACGAGGCGGCGTTCCAAATCACCGCTTCAAACGGGCGAGCGTGGATGATATGGGCGACCGACGGCCGCGGGATTCAAAACTCGACCGGCAATTATCAGGCCCCCACGGTGGTGCACTACGATGTTTTCGCGGCGCAGGCTTCGGCGCCCGCGCCATCGGGCTCTCCCGCGCTCGCCGCGTATAGCGAGCCAGCCTCCCGCCCGCAGATCATGCACCCGAACGAGCGCGATGACGTGCGCCGCATCCGGGCATATCGAACCACGGTGGGAGGGACGGAATACCGTATCCTGCGCGGAGATTTTCATCGGCACACGGACATTTCGAACGACGGCGCGGGCGACG
Source organism: Bryobacteraceae bacterium (assembly GCA_035652975.1). Lineage (GTDB taxonomy): Bacteria > Acidobacteriota > Terriglobia > Bryobacterales > Bryobacteraceae > TMP-7. The sequence goes on from DASRCT010000078.1 coordinate 9,698, forward strand.
GTTCTCTCGAGGACTATTACCGCTACATGCTGGATGCGGCCGCGATGGACACGGGCATTGTGGCCGACCATAACATGGGAGGCGACGTCGAGTACAACTGGTGGCGGACGGAGAAGTCGTACGACATATTTCTCATCCCCAATCGATATACGCCGCTGTTTGGCTACGAACGCAGCGTTAACTATCCGAACGGGCACCGGAACATTGTGTTCGACCATCGCGGCGTGCGGACGCTGCCCGTCGACGCAGCTGAAAACCGCGGCCAGGTGAACAGCGGGGCGCTGGTGTATCCGTACTTGCGGCAGAATCGCGGCATTTGCATGGAGCACTCGCTCGCGACCGGCCAGGGGACGGACTGGCGCGACAACGACCCGGACCTCGAGCCTCTGGTGGAGCTATATCAGGGCTATCACGCCGCATATGAATACGAAGGAGGGCCGCGAGCCGAGAGCGCAAACAATCACCTGCTGGTGCACGGATCGTATGAGCCGGCAGGGTTCTTCTGGAATGCGCTAAGCAAGGGCTACAAGCTTGGCGTGCAGGCCAGCTCGGATCATATCTCGACGCATTGCAGCTACGCTATGATCTATACGCCCGCAGCGACTCGCTCGGATATCGTGGACAGCATGCGGCGCCGCCACGCCTACGCGGCCACTGACAACATCATTCTGGACTTCGAGGCAGTCGAGCCCAACGGCGCTTCCCACCTGATGGGCGACATATTTACAGCAGGGCGCGGGTTGAAGCTGCGCGCCCGAATCCACGGCACGGACGTTATCACCAGAATCGATCTCATTCGCAATAACGCCGTGATCTACAGTCCTGCGACTTCCGGAACCAAGGACGTTGAGTTTGAATATGTGGACATGTCGCCGGCGGCGGGGACCAACTGGTATTATGTGCGGGTAGCGCAGATGGATCGCAACCTGGCCTGGAGCTCTCCAGTCTGGGTGACCTATCGATAGCTGCGCCGGTGAGGGCAACCATCATTGTTCCGCGGTTGCGCCGTAAGGAATGACAGTCTTAACGCGCTCGGCATCGTCCACGCGGAAAATGCGCCAGGCGCCAGAGCGGTTCTCGAGATACATGGTTTGCGCCTCATTACGATCTTTGAATACGTATTCCACGCGTATTTGCACTTCGCGGTCCGAAGCGGTTTTCGGCCCTGTCAAGGCGATTCCCTGAATGTCCGCGTTCGACTGAATGAGATAGGTTCTGAACCCAGCGTATCCCTTTTCCGACGCCGTGCGACGCAAAGCGACTTCGAGCGGCGGGCTGAAATAGGACAAATAGGCCTCCACATCGCCGCGGCGGGCAGCGTCGAGCATAGCATAGACCGCCTCCGCTGGACCATTCGACGCGCCCCGGCCCGAAGCGGAAACGGCGGCCCTGCGGATCCAAACGACCGTCGCAAGCGCCGCTAACAGAAGAATGGTAAGAAGTCTGGCCGCGTACTCTCTGGTCATTCGGCGTTCCAACTAGCCTTCTCGGCCGATTGCGGCACGGTCATGCCGGCGTCATTGTGGATTCGAGCGTACCGTTTCATGCTGTTGCTCTACACTGAAGACAGAAGCGAAGTGGTCCCGAAACAAATCACCTATGCCTCCATTGTCCGCGTACTGGCGGTTGGCTTCAGCACGGTGATTATACTGCTGGTCGCGGCGGGAGCGGTCGCGCTGAACAACGCGCACTCGATCAAAGAGAGCGCCGGCAGCCTAGTGCGGAATCAATTGACAACGACCCGCCTGGTGGAGGAAGTGGAGCGCGAACAGGAAGCGATTAACGCGGTTTTCTTCAAGCTCTCGCGGGGGACCGACATCGGCGACCGCGAGCGCGTATTCCGGGAACTTGACCAGGCGGACGAGAATATCGACCGCATCGTCGGCGAGGCTTCGGGAACTACGGACGAGCCGCTCTGGGATGAGCTCCGAGAAGCATCGCTGAGCTTCTCGGCGGAAGCGCGGCGGCTCTTATCGCTCAAAAATATGCCGAGCTACTCGTCGCGCGACCTGTTTGTCCGCCACGAAGAGGTTACATCGGTCATTGCACATCTGGTGAACAGCGGCTCGCAGCGGGCGCTTGCGGCGCGGGGCGACATCGATCGCCGCTCGTCACGCCTCGTGCGCGACGCCCTCCTGCTGCTGGGCGGATGCGTCCTGGCGGCGCTCCTGTGCGCCTGGCTTACGGTGCGTATTGCGACGCAGCTATTTCGAAAAATGGAGTGGCAGACTGGCGAACTCAGCCGGGTCTCCTGGCGGCTGTTGGAAAACCAGGAGAGCACGGCCCAACGCTTCTCTCACGAGCTCCACGACGAGCTGGGGCAATCGCTGACGGCGATAAAGGCCAATCTGCTGGCTCTTGATTCGACTGATCCCGCTGGCAAGGCGCGCATTGAGGATTGCCGGCGCGTGGTCGAGGAGGCGATCGGCAACGTGCGGGAGCTCTCGCACTTGCTCCGCCCGACGATTCTCGACGACTTTGGTCTGGACGCGAGCATTCGCTGGCTGGCTGAACGCTTCACACAGAGAACCGGAATCGCCGTCGATTATCATTCCAGCTTCAACGCCCGGCTGGCCGATGAGACGGAGACGCACCTGTTTCGCATCGTGCAGGAGGCGCTGACGAACGTGGCGCGCCACTCGGGCGCGAGCCGCGTACGCATTGACATGCATGCGATGGGCGATCGCGTATGCCTTGCTCTCGAAGACAACGGGCGCGGCATCGAACACGGCGACAGCCAGGGGTCGCGCGGCATGGGTATGATCGGCATGCGAGCGCGCGCTCGCAGCGCGGGCGGTGAACTGACGGTGAAGTCGCGCCGCGGCGCGGGGGTCCGGATCGAGGTCTGGGCGCCGCTGGCCGGCGCACGGGCGGACGGCGGCAACTCTCGCGCTCCGGTTTCGGAGGAGGCGAGCGCTCCCCTATGATCCGCGTCTTTCTGGCTGACGACCATACGATGGTGCGCCAGGGCTTCCGGCTGATTTTGTCGTCGCAGCCGGATATCGAAATTGTGGGCGAAGCCGGAAACGGCCGCGAAGCAGTAGAACTCGCCGAAAAACTGCATCCGGATGTGATTGTGATGGACGTCGCCATGCCGGAATTGAACGGCATCGAGGCGACGCGGCGGCTCGCGGCTTCCTCGCCGCGCTCTCGCGTGCTCGCGCTCAGTATGCACAAAGATTCGGTTTACGTGCGGGAAATTCTCCGCGCGGGCGCTCGAGGGTATCTGCTAAAGGATTCGATCGACAGCGATCTGGTCAATGCCGTTCGGGCGGTTGCGCGTGGCGACGGCTATCTCAGTCCCGGAGTATCTGATGCCGTTCTCAGCGACTACCGCCGCCACGTGACGGATCCTCTTGATCTGCTGACCAGCCGCGAGCGAGAGGTGCTGCAATTGATTGCAGAGGGCAAAACGAACAAGGAGATCGCCACATCGCTTAAACTCAGCGTCTATACGGTGGACGCGCACCGCGGCAGGATCATGGAGAAACTCAACCTGCACAGCACAGGCGAACTGGTGCGATTCGCCGTGCGCAACGGATTGATTGACTGAAACCGTTGCCCGCGCTGGCGGTTTGTGCCGGTTAAGGTTTAAAGTTCCGGACGAAATCCACCACAGCTTTTACGTTTTCGACGGGCGTTTCCGGCAGAATACCGTGCCCAAGATTAAAAATGTGTCCGGGGCGGGAGCCGGTTCGCTTCAGCAATTCGTGTACGCGCGCCTTCAGCTCCGGCAGCGGCGCCAGGAGCACGGCGGGGTCGAGATTTCCCTGGATCGCTGAGCGATAGCTGATATCCATCCAGGCCTGATCGATGTTGACGCGCCAATCGACGCCGAGGACATCGCCGCCGGCGGCATGCAGCTCTTTAAAGTAACCAGAACAGCCGGTTCCGAAGTGAATCACAGGCACGCCGCCAGATCGCACTCGCTCGATCAGCGCTCGAGAATACGGCGCGACGTAGCGGACGTAATCGTCAGGGCCGAGGGCGCCGACCCACGAATCGAAGACTTGTATGGCGCGCGCGCCAGATGCGATCTGCATCAGTCCGAAGGGGCCGAGCACGTCCACCAGCTTGCCCATCAGGCGCCGCCATAAGGTCTCATCGCGATACATCATCTGTTTGGTTCGTAGAAAGTGACGGGACGGACCGCCTTCGATCATGTAGCTTGCCAGCGTGAACGGCGCCCCGACAAAGCCAATCACGGGCACGCGTCCGGCCAGCGCCCGGACCACCTGCATGATGGCTTCGCCGACATAGCCGAGATCGTCGACGTTGGAGATAGAAAGGGTGTCAACGTCGGCGGACGTACGCACCGGATTATCGATCACCGGGCCCTCTCCGCTGACAAATTTCAGTTTGAGACCCATCGGTTCGACGGGAAGCAGCAGGTCGGCGAAGATGATGGCCGCGTCGACATCCAGAATCTCAACCGGCTGGAGCGTGACGGCAGCCGCGAGATCGGGCCGCTTGCAGATTTCAAGAATGCCGTGTTTCGAACGGATCTCCCGGTACTCCTTCAGGTAACGCCCGGCCTGACGCATAAACCACACCGGCCGCACATCGGTCGGCCGGCGCCGGCAGGCATCCAGAAAGCGGCTGGTCATTGGAGCCACGCGCATGCATTCTCCTTTTTGTCTTCGCACAGAAACACGCGAAAGCCCTTTGGTTTGTGAGTCGCCGCCCATCGGCGGCCGTTGATATAAAACGGCTTGCACCACGCCTCGGAATCGATGGTCCGGGGCGCGATCACGGACACAGACAGGACGCCTTCGGCCGGATAGCCCGTGCGCGGATCCATGATATGGCTCCACATGCGTCCCTCCGCGTAGAAGAATTTCTCGTAATTGCCAGAAGTGGACATCGACTCGTCTTTGAGGTACACGTCTTCAATGGTTTTCGAGGCGTCCCGGGGGTTCCTGATACTAATGCGCCATCCGCGCGGCTCGTTGGGGGGCGCGCCGATGGCGTATATGCTCGATGCGGAGCCAGAGATGAGCGCGCTGGTGATGCCGTTTCGGCGGAGAATATCGGCCATGCGATCAACAGCATAGCCCTTGCCGATCCCCCCGGGGTCGAGCTCGACGCCTGTTCGATCGAACTTGACCGTGCGATTCACCGGATCGAGGATGATATGACGATAGCCGACGCTGGCCATGGCGCCGCGAATTTCGGCGCGATGCGGCAGCCGCCCTGTGCCTTTGTAGAAGCCCCAAATCTTCATCAGAGGTCCCACCGAGATATCAAACGCCCCGTCGCTGGCGCGGCTGTAATTCACGCAGGCGGAAAGAAGCTCAAAGAGTTCCGGCGAGACGCGGACGGGCTGTTGAGCCGCATTTCGGTTCATTTCACTCCAGTCGCTGGCCGCGATATAGTTCGACAGCATACGATCGAGACGCCGCGCCTCCTCAGCGGCCTCCTCGGCCGCCGCCTTGAGCCGCTGGGCATCATCGCCGTAGAGCGCCATGGCGTATGTACTGCCCATTGCGTCGACGCTGGTCTCAAGACGCAGCGGCTCCTTGCGGCCGGCGACGGCTGCCGGCGCTCCGAGAGCGTATGCAATGTGCGCTATGAACAGGGCGCTGGACGCCAAAAACAAAAGTACCACGATGTGTTTCGGCGTGGCGAGTGAAAAGCCGCGTCGCACTGGGACAATTACCTTCAATTAACAGGATAGCGGGCGAGCGGGGTCGAATGGGGAATCACTGCATACAAGCTACTGAAAAATAAAGCGATATTTAGGAGCAACAGTCCTTCAACAAAGCGCTCCCGAGACGCCAGGAAGCCGAAAGCATGCTGCACGGCGCGTCAAACCCGTAGGAATGGCGGCCTCGCGCTTCGCCCTGCATCGAGCAGCTCCCGATCCGGTTGGAATCCATTGGCAACTCGTTGAATTCCTGGCCATCGTTCGCCGGGCAACCGCCAGTCTCTCTAAGGCGGGAATAGAAGGAGTATAATTTCGCATTGCCACAACGCCGAGCAACGGCGGGCAATGGAAAGGAGGCCGTAATGGCAGAGGCGCCCGTTCCGTCCAGTCGGGCAATTGACGCTTTTCGCGCATCTGTGCGCGGACAGATCATTCTCCCGAGCGATGCAGAGTATGACACCGCGCGAAAGGTGTTTAACGGCATGATCGATCGCAGACCGCGGCTGATCGTGAAATGCGCCGATGTTGCGGACGTGATTCACTGCGTGAAGTTCGCGCGCGAGGAGGGGGTTGCGCCGGCAATTCGGGGCGGCAGCCACAGCGTGGCGGGCTTAGGCGTTTGCGATGACGGTATTGTGATCGATCTCTCGAGGATGAAGGGCATTCGCATTGATCCCGTCAAGCGGGTCGCGAGGGTAGAGGGCGGGTGCACGTGGGGCGACGTCGATCACGCGACGCATGCGTTCGAACTGGCGACGCCAGGCGGAATCATTTCGACGACGGGAGTGGGAGGGCTGACGACGGGCGGCGGCTTCGGGTACTTGACGCGCCGGTACGGGCTGGCGTGCGACAATTTGATCTCTGCAGACGTGGTGTGCGCTGATGGGGCGCTGCGCACCGCGAGCGCGACCGAGAACGCGGACCTCTTCTGGGCCATCCGGGGGGGCGGCGGCAATTTCGGCGTGGTTACGTCATTCGAATTCCGTCTGCACCCCATCAGCACTGTATACGCAGGACCGATCCTGTATTCGCTGGAACGGGCGCCCGAAGTGATGCGGCTGTTCAGCGATTTTATGCGCGAGGCTCCCCGGGAGCTGGCCGCGTTCTTCGCATATCTGATCGTGCCTCCAGCGCCGGCGTTTCCCGAAGCGCTCCACATGAAGAGGCTGTGCGGCATTGTTTGCGCATATTGCGGCGATGTCGCTAAGGGGGATCACGTGATCCGCCCGCTGCTCGAGTTCGGTCCGCCGCTGTTTGCGCACACAGGCCCCGTCCCGTATCCGACGCTCCAGAAGATCTTCGACCCCCTGCTCCCCTCGGGACTGCACCACTATTGGAAGGGCGACTTCACGGGCGATCTGACGGACGAAATCATCGGCGGGCACGCGGAGTTCGGTCCGCGCATTCCGACCGTGAACTCAGCGATGCATATCTATCCGTTGGACGGCGCTGTGCACGACGTTGCGGCTGAAGAGACTGCCTTTGCATACCGTGATGTACGATTCACGCATGTTATTGCTGCTGTAAGCCACGATCCTGCGTACATGCCGGAATACCGCGAATGGGCGCGAGACTACTGGGCGTCGCTGCATCCGCACTCTGCCGGCGGAGCATATGTGAATTTCCTGATGGAAGAAGGCGAAGACCGTATCGCGACCAGTTATAAGCAGAATCTGACTCGCCTGAAGGCGTTGAAGGCGAGATACGATCCGGGCAACCTGTTCCGGATCAATCAGAACATCAAGCCTGCGGCCCAGGCTTAAGCCGCCGCCGGGCTAGAAGATCGCTTCCTGCCGTTTGAGGGTGCCGAAGCTGCCGACATTGGCGATCACGAAGGCCACGCGGAACTGGTTTTCATCGCGGGTTCCAATATTAAACCGGCGATACTGTACGTTAAAGCCGCAGCAATCGGTGTTATAGGTGACCTGCGCCTGAGCGAAAGTAAGTACGCCCAGACGGTAGTCGTACCAAGCGCGGAAATTGCCATTCCAGCCCCTCCGATTGTCATTGCCGAAACCTACGCCGCCGGTAAACTGGTTCTGACTTGGCGAAAGAACCGGAGCGGCGTGGACCTGGTTGTATCCAATCGATACAGAGTACTTATCCCGGCGCCAGTCGGCGCTGAGCGTGCTGTTGACGATGCCGCCGCGCAGCGGGTCGTAATCGGCGCGCCACTGTAGGCCGATCTTGTAGTTATACCGGAGCGCGGATACGATCGGGGAGTAAGCTCGCGGTCCATCGATAAACGCGTATCCGGTCAGATCGATGGCGCTCAGCAGAACGTTCCGCTGCCCTTTTATTACTGCGCCTCCGAAGGTCGGATCCAAATAGCGCCGCTGAGTGAGCTCCCAGCTCAGCAATTCATTCACATTTCCTTTAGCGTCCCTTGTATACAGGCGATTAGCCAGTGAGAATTCTACTTCGTTGGTATTGGCCCACAACTCGGTTTGATCGAACCGGATCAGGCGGTTGAATGCGTTATCGATTCCCCAGATGTAGCGATAGGAAGCCCGCGGCTCGATGACGTGCTTCAGTTTTTCCGCGCGGGTCCATTTGGGCGCCTTGAAGACGCGCGCAAGCGATGGCAGACCGAGGTCAATGGTGGCCTCCCGGGCGCCGCGCCATAACCCTGCGCCGGTCAACTGCCCTGCAGACGTATATGTGGAGCCGTAGTGCGTTTCGCGAATGCCAAAGGAGGGCACGAGGCTAAAGTCCTTCCATCGAAAGGCTGTGGTCACCCTCGGCATTACGTCCAGCCGGTCGACAAACTGGGCGGTTGAGAAGGTGGGCAGGCCCACTACGTCCTCTTCGCGGCGCAACAGCCCGGCCGATGACTCAAAGGACACCCAGAGCGGGAGGGAGCCCGCGGCGATTTGGCGCTCCCGGCTCAGAAATTCGGCTTCGGGCAGCTTTCGCGTGATCACCTTATCGTTGGTGTTCTGAAACTGAAACACTTCGTCGCGATCGACCACGAAGTTTGCGCCGAATGAACTCCAGTGTTTCGTCGCAAAGGCGGTGGATCGCGTTTCCGATTGAATCGCTTCATGAAAAGACTCCGTGAAGTTCTGCCGGAAGACGAACGAACTGAGGTAGTTCAAATCGGCTCGCGCCGTCCAGCCTTTGCCCAGCTCCGAGCGCGCGCCGAAGGACAGCAGGTATCCGCCCTGCTTCTGTATGGTATTTCCGATCTGAATGCCCTTATCATTGACTCCGAAGAGGACGAAGTCGAAGTCGGTTTTCTGGCCGACCTTGCCCCGGAAGTCGACGTGGTGCGCCAGACCGCGCTCGGTAAACCACTGGGCGCGGTACATCAAATCGTAGCTGCGGTTAATGGCCCAGTAATATCCGATGCCGAGCATTTTGCCGCGTCGGGAGCTGTTGCCGATGTTTGGCGTAAGGAATCCGCTCTGGCGCGGGTATTTCTTGAGCGAGCGATAAAAGACCGGGGAGTACAGCACCGGTATTGAGCGCACCCGGTACCAGGAATGGTAGGCCAGGGCGCGATCGTAAGGAACAATGTCGAACTTGGGACCCTTGAGAATCCACCACGGGTTCGGAACCTTGCAGTCCGTGACAAAGCCGTCATAGATGATGTAGCGATCCTCCAGCTTCTCGGCCCATTTCCCCTGGAAATAGAAAGGATTGCTGGTGGTGAGGATGCCCGGCCGAGCGTCGATTTTAGCGGGCGAGACGCCGCTGACGTCAAAGAACTTGCCCGTCTCGTCCTCGACGTTGTAGTCGATACGAGAGGCATTCAGCTTCTCTCCGGTTTTGAAATCCTCGAACCGGACGTTTCCCCGGGCATGGGCTTCCCGGCTTTCCTCGTCGTATTCGATCTCGTCAGCCTTCAGGATCCAGTCCGTGGCCTCGAGCTGGGCGTTGCCGCGGAGGATATAGTTCGAGCCGTTCTTCTCTTGTTGAATTGCGCTGGTAAAGAATGTGTTCGGCGGCGGAGCGTTGGGGCGGATCGGCTTCAACGGCTGATTCGGGGCGAGCGGCGACGGCGGAGGAGTTGCGCCCGGAAGAAAGGGCGGACGGGTCTCCTGTGCCGAAACATTTCTGCTAATAAATGTTAGGAACGGCAAAACCAGCAGCGCCAAGCGCAGCGCCGACGAAATGCCTGCATATTTTTCTGTACAAAACGCACTCAATATGTTAGGAAGGGACAAGGGGGCGCCGATATGATGGAAAACGTCCCATCCGCCGATGGTGGGCTCGGAGCGGTTTCGCCGTGGAGCCGGCGGCTGCACCCGGGGCTTCAACCGAGAACCGTAGCACGGTAGCATCGCCCGCCGCAATACGGCGGCGCTTAGTGGAAAGGGATCAACATGGAATGCCGTTACTGCCGGGCGTGGAACGATGAGGCGGAGCACCGGTGTGCGCGCTGCGGCCGGAGGCTTCATCTTGCCGGTGGACGGCCCGCGCTGGAGCCGTACCCGATTCAGACAGCGACGGCGCCGGCGCTGCTGGAGATGCGCGAGTCGCCTGTTCCGAGGACGGCGACCGAACCGCCTGAGGCGCCGCGGCCGGTTTATCAGCGGACGCTGTTTCGCGAGATGCCCCAGGCTTTGCCGGCGCTGCCTGAGCCGGCGGTCCGCCGTCCGGTTCGGAGTCGCGCCGCGCGGCGCGGCCGGCGCACATATCAAGGCCAGGGCGCGTTTGACTTCACCGCGGAGCCGGATGGGGGCGTGATCTATTGCGATGCTCCGGTCGCCCTGCCCGTACACCGTGCAATGGCCGCGGGACTCGACAGCAGTCTTGTACTGGCAGCCTTCGGCATCTTCCTTGTGATCTTTCATCTCGCCGGCGGTACCGTCGTTCTCAACAAAGAGACGATTCCATCCTTCGTCGGGGTTGCGGTCTTATTCTGGGCGCTCTATTGTCTCCTGTTTTGCCTCTCGGGAGGCGACACTGCCGGATATCGCTGGACGCAGTTGCGTCTGCTCAATTTTGACGGACAGCCGCCCACCCGGGAGCAGAGAATGGTGCGGTTCGGCGCAAGTCTCCTCAGCTTGCTCTCGGCGGGGCTGGGTCTGCTATGGGCGCTGGTGGATGAGGAAACGTTGACCTGGCACGATCACATCTCGGAGACGTTCCCCACTCCGTACGGGTTCGAAGCGGAGACATAGAGGGCGCCTCCCTTCGGGCGCCTGAGCTATCAAAGGCCCCAGGATGAATTTGTTTATCGCGGCGGCGAGTGGCAAACGGCGTCAGCCGCTCCGTATGGTCAACACTCTTTGGAACGGCGTATATCCGGTGATGTATACCAGGATCCCGGCAGTCTTTAAAGCAGCGCCGTGGGCAATGTAGGAAGGTCCCGACAGGTTGAGGAATTGATGCTCCGCAAGACCCGGGCCGAACTCGATTGCGTCCTCGCCCACCCGATATCGCCCCATGCCCTCTTTGAGCAGATAAGCCTTGCCGCCGTCTCTGGAGGAAAGTTCCTGGAGCGCGCCCGTCAGTTCTCCGCCGGGCCGGAACGCGAGTTCGACCAGGTATGCGACATGGTCATGGCCAGTGATGTCGAAGCGCAGCTCGAACACCCCGCGGTTCTCAGTCACCGTTACTTTCTGATCGAGCGTCTGGATATTGCTCATCGGCCGATGCGGGAAATCCAGCTTGCTCCAAAAACGGAAGTCGCGGGCGGGAGTCAGGGCGTAATCGCCCCAAGGATTCCGAAATGCCTTCGGCAGCGGCTGATAGTAAGGGACGTCGAAGCGCTGATGCAGAATGAATCGATTGTTTTCGGCCTCAAGCCCCTCGCTCCGAAATGCGCCTTCACTGAAGAACTGCCCTCCCATGCGTATCGACTGAAGCACGGCTCTGCCCTTTCGGAAAGTGAAAAATGTGGGGTTGCTGGCGAGTCCGGAGGCGACGCCAAGCGGCCAGTCCGACCCGCCGTAGACCGTCGCGCTGATGTCGCCTCGCCGAATTCGCGCTACGCCGCTATTTGAAAATACCCGGGAATAATCGGAAGGAATGGCGCCGCTGTCAGGCAGCGGCCTTTGTAACAGCGGCTCTTCGATGAAGTAGATTACCGGATTCGCGCCTTCGACGTAATTTTCACCCGCCAGGGACTGAATGAGCCGCGTTACCGCGCCAAACGAAGGATTGTTATCGCGAATGGCCATATAGCGATACTGCAAGTAGTAATTCGCCACCGACACAGCCATGGTTTGATCCTGGCGCCGCGAGGCCACAGTCTCGACCTCGCCATCCGGATGCAGGTAATAAAGCGTCATCTCCAGATTTCTGCGCACTGGAACCAGGAGCTCCGGACGGTTCAATAAGCGCGCCATGGTGATAAACGCGTTATCGGTGACGCGCGAATAAATTCCGGCGCTTCGCTCTTCAAACTGGCCGTCGGCATCCTGATAAATGCCTTCGCCGAGCCAGTCATCAATCCGGTTGACATATTTGGCGTCCGGAAACAGGGAATGAATTCGCGCCAGCGCTGAGCAAATCACCCAGCGATGATTGGGCGTGTGGACGCCGCCTGTCGCCAGGGCCTCGCCGGCGGCCAGGAGAAATTTGCTCAGGGCAGCTTTGGTTTGCGCCAGCGGGGGATCGTCCATCCGGCGCAGGACCGCCAGCGATGCGGCGAGCGCCTCGACAACGAAGCCGGTGTCGGGCGGCGACGCCAGATTCCCGGCGTCGAGCGTGCCATCAGGATGCTGCGCGTCCACGAAAGCGCGCGCTCCGCTCTCCAGCAATGGAATCAGCTTTTCCGAGCGGTAATAGACCGATTGCGGAGAACAGTAGGCGGCGGTCAGCGCCGCCACGTTGGCGCCTCGCCCCAGGCCCCTTGCCGCGCGGGCGGTCGGGCGCTCCAGCATTCGACTCACGGTCTCGTTGCTGCTTCTCAAAAGCCTCAGGAACGTGTGCCGCCCTTCGTCCGCCACAGCGGATTCCTGCGCCGACAAAGACCGGGCGCCTGTCGAGGCCGCCAATGCCGCTGCTTTTTTCATCACCGTTCTGCGCGTGACGCCCATGGTTGACCGCACCTTTACGGCTCAGTATAATTCGATCCACTCCTAAGCAACGGGCGCACAACGGACTCGCGCAAGGGCGCAATCTCTGGCAGGCATTTCTCAAAGCGCGTCCCGCGATTCGATGCGACCCGTTCTTGGGCAGGAGGCGCGTGGTGAAACATTCAGGAGCGCTCTTTCTCCGAATAGCCCTGGCAGGCTGTTCCATTTGTTCGCCTGAGCTGTCGGCGCAAGCGGTTTATGGCAGCATCGTGGGCGTTGTGACGGACTCCTCCGGCGCGGTGATCAGCAACGCCGCCATTACTATCCGCGATCTCGACCGCAACGTCGTCTTCACGACCGCCACCAATGAAAATGGCAATTACGCCCAGCGACATCTGATCGCGGGAAGATACGAGATACATGTTGCGGCGCCCGGCTTTCGAACCTTTGTCGAAAGCAATGTAAACGTCTCCGTAGATGCCGAATTGCGTCTGGACGTCAAGCTCCAGGTCGGGGATCTGAGGGAGGTCGTGCAGGTGACCGGCGAGGCGCCTTTGCTTAAAACGGAGCGCAGCGACATCGCGATCACGTTCAATGAGAAGGCGGTCAATGAACTGCCGATTTTGAATCGGCGGTTTTCGACTCTGAGCCTGCTCACTCCTGGCGTGCTGATGCAAAGCGGCGGCCCAAACTCGACGGAATCCGAGAACCCGATGGGCTCCTATCGTCTCGAGGTAAACGGGCACATGTACTCGGGCGTAGCGCACTTGCTGGATGGGACCGACAATCACGACTCGGTGCTCGCCTACCAGGTAATCAATCCCACGCTCGAATCCGTGACCGAGGCCAAGATCACCACCAGCGCCTTCGACGCAGAGTTTGCCAATGCCGGCGCCATGGTGGTCAGCTCGCAAACCAAGTCGGGAACAAACGAGACGCATGGCAGCGCCTTCGAGTTTTTGCGCAATGATCATCTGCAGGCGCGCGATCCCTTCGCACAAGCGGCGCAGATCTACGGTTCTAACGGCCGAACGATCCCGGTCACGATCTGGAATCAATTCGGCGCCTCGCTGGGCGGTCCGATCAAGAAGAACAAGCTGTTCTACTTCGGCGACTATCAGGGCACGCGGCGCCGCACCGGCGGAAGCAAGCTGGTTTGGGTTCCGACAGCCGCAGAGCGCGCCGGCGATCTCAATGATCTGGGGATCAACATCTACGACCCCACGGGCGGCGTCCCCCCGGCCAACCGCGCACCGTTTCCCGGAAATATAATTCCGCCGAGCCTGCTCTCGCCGCAGGCTCAAAAGCTGATCCATCTTCTCCCGCTCCCGAATAAGCCCGCAGCGCCCAATCAGCCGAACTATCAGGGCGCCGGCAGCATCGCCTTGCAGGAGGATTCCTTCAATACGCGAATCGACCATTACGCCACGGCGAAGCTTCACCTATTCGGCCGCTACAGCCTGCAGAGGTTCGTTTTGACTTCGCCCGCCATTTTCGGTCTGGCTGGCGGCACGGGGTTCGACGCCAGCAACTTCGCGGGCGCGTCTAATTCGCTGAACTACAGCATTGCGTCGGGTTTCGATTATGTCGTGAGTCCGGCGCTGATCACCGATTTTCGCTTTGGCTTCTTCCGCTATCACGTGCAGGTGAACCCGCTCGGGCTGGACACAACGCCCGCAAAAGATGCAGGCATCCCGGGGCTGAATCTGGGAACGCCGTTCACTGGCGGCATGCCCGCCTTCTCTGGTCTGGGAACCTCTTTCGGCTTCGGACTCGGAGTGAATAACTGCAATTGTCCGCTGCTTGAGAATGAGCGGCAGTTTCAATTCGCGAACAACTGGACCAGAACGCACGGCAACCATACGATCAAATTCGGCGCCGACATCCGCCACGCTTACAATCTGCGCATTCCGAGCGATAATCATCCGTCCGGCGTCCTTAATTTCGCCGCCGCGCAGACACAAGGCCCGAGCGGAGGGGGCAGCGGGTTTGCGTCGTATTTGCTGGGGAGCGTCGCCAGTTTTGCGCGCAATGTCGAAAGCGCGTATGATGCCGCGGAAATGCAAAACCGTTTCTTCTTCTACGGGCAGGATACCTGGCGCGTCAGCCCTAGCCTGACGTTAAATTTCGGACTGCGGTGGGAGGTCTACCGCCCCGAGTATGTGGCTGGAGCAGGAAAAGGTGCAAACATCAGCCCGGTAACCGGCGAAGTGCTGGTGGCTGGCGCCCCCGGCGTGGGCGATGATCTCAATATCCGCATCCCCCCGCGGACGATGGCGCCGCGCCTCGGCATCGCATACAAGATCAGCGACAAAACCGTGCTGCGCGCGGGCTACGGACGGGGATTTGATCAGGGCATTTTCGGAACGATTTTCGGCCACAACGTGACGCAGAATCTACCCGTCCTTGCGATCCAGAACATTTCTCCCGCGTTCTCGTATCAGAGCGTGTTCACGCTGGCAGAGGGACCGCCGCCGGTTCCTGATCCGAAGTCGATCCTAGCGGCCCAGCCAAAGGGACCGAACGGGCGTCCGATCCAGCCCAACGGCTTCACGACCGATATCGTCCCGAGCCCGCAGCGCGTTCCGACGATCGATACCTGGAACGTCGCGCTGCAGCGGCAGTTTTCCGGCGCCGCCACGCTCGAATTGGCTTATGTGGGAACCAAGGGCACGCACGAGCCGCCAGCGTACAACGGTTATTACAACAGCAATGAGCCGACGCTTGTCGGATACCTCGAGGGGCTCTCCACCAATCAGCGGCGGCCGTATTTCGGCCCGTTCGGGTGGACGCAGTTAGTACGCTACTCCGCAACGGATTCAAGCAACCGTTACCATGCGCTCCAGGCGAAATTCGAGAAGCGCTTCTCCAAGGGTTTTCAGTTGCTGGGTCATTATACGTGGTCGCGCGCGCTCGATTACGACACGGTCCAATACATTTGGACCCGGGTCCAAGGCTTTGGCCCCAACAATTCGAACCGAAATCACGTCATCACCGCCATGGGCCTGTGGGAGGTTCCAGTCGGGCGTGGCCGCTATGCCCTGCGCAACGCGCCTGCGGCTTTGGACTATGTAGTGGGCGGCTGGCAGCTTAATTTCGTACAGACATGGATGACCGGTTTGCCTTTCACCCCCAGCTATCAGAACTGTGGCGCCGATGTGGACACGGGCTGGTGCCGGCCCAATATCGTCGGCGACTGGAGAGTCAGCAATCCCAGCCAGTTCGGATGGTTCGCCACGGCTAGCGCTCTGTTGACCGCTAATGGCCAAGTCAGCGGTCCATGGCAGCGGCCGCAGCGCGGATCCTGGGGTAATCTCGGCCGCAATGTTCTGCGCGGGCCGCGATTTTCGCAAGTGGACTTATCCGTATTTAAAGAATTTCGCCTTGCCGAAGCTACGAAGCTGCAATTTCGCGGAGAAATCTTCAACTTGTTCAATCACACAAATCTGGGACAGCCCACAGCATCCGTAGACGCCCCCGGCACAGCCGGCCGCATTTTCGCTACCGCGACGACGTATCTGCCGCGCATGGCGCAACTGGCGGTCCGTCTGCAGTTTTGAGCCGGCCGTCTTAGCGCAATTCGGCAACAGCGCGGGCGAGTTGGCGCGCGATGCCGTCCGGAGCTCTCAACCCCTCAGAATACCTGCCAGTACACGGCGTAGCGACGGTCATACAGGCGGTTTAAAGCCAGCAGCTTTACATTTTTTCTCTGGCCATCCGTGACGAACGTCAGCGGCGCGTCCGCCGCCTTGATCCACGAACTTGGATCAGATCCCCTGGCGCGAAAAGTCGGGATCTCGATTTCCGGGACAGGAGGCGTTCTGTTTACGGGTCCCAGAGGCGACCCATTTTGCTCTGGAATCGGAGCGCCCACCCGGAGGTTCGGCCCGATGATGTGCTCTTCGGTAAGCCCTTCGGCTCCGAGGTCTCCGGCAAGGACCAGCGGACCGTACAGAAAGGCCTGTATGTCCGGATCATCGGGCATACATTCCGCGTGCAAGTCCATCGAGAATCGCATTTCAATTTTGTCGCCGCGCTTCCATATTCGCTTTATAACGACATAGCTGGCCGGTGATGCGGAGGACTCCAAATGCTTGCCATTAAGCTTGATGGCAGGGGAGTCTCGCAGCCACCCTGGAATCCGCAACCGGAGCGCGACGGCGTCCGGCGGGGCGGCGAGAACGGTCAGCGTCACGTCCGGCGATTCGGGATAATTCGTTTGCTGCCGAAGGATAAAGCCCTTCTCCGTCCAGTTCAGCTCCGACGGGATAAACAGATTGACAAACACCCCTTCGTCGTCGCGCCAGTAAATGCTGTCATTCAGTTTCGAATACTCTTCAACGCCAGTACCTGTGCAACACCAGAAGGTCTGATCCTCGGTGTTGAAAGTCTTCCACACGCCTGGCGCAAGCGAAAGATAGTATTGCGTGTATCCGACGCCGGGCCGGATCGCGCCGATGCGATGATTGAGCAACGCTCTCTCGTAGTAATCAAAGTAAGCCGGCCGAGGATTCCATGAATAGAGATGCCGCGTCAGCTTCAGCATGTTATAGGCACAGCAGCACTCGGCCGTATTGACGCTTTGCTTCAGCTCCGCCGCAAGGCGGCGCGGCGGCGCAAGCCACGCCTCGGCATTGCTCGTTCCACCGGTGACGTAAGAACGTGCGCTCGTCACCTCATGGAAGAAGTAATCCGCTACATCATGAAACCGGATATCGCCTGAGATTTCGTAACGCCGCGCGGCGGCGATCACTTGCGGTATATGAGTATTGGCGTGCAATCCACGCAGCTCGTCCCGGCGCGCCGCCAGGGGATTGAGAAAGCTTTTCTTTTGAAACCGGTCGCCGGCTTTGGCCCAGCGTTCGTCGTTGACAGCAGCCGCCAGAGTATACAGGGTTTCGGCGATTCCTCCAAACTCCACGTTGAGAATCTGCTGCATCTGCGCTTCACTCTTGGGCGCCGTCCACGAATCGACCCACGCCGCCATCCTCTGGAGCACCTCGAGAGCCTGCTTGTTGCCGGCGAGCCGGTACATATCGAACATTCCGGCCATGATTTTATGGATTGTGTAGAAGGGCGCCCACACGCGTTCATTTCTCTCCAGCCGGTCAAACCAGGATGTCGGGAAAGCGCTCAAGTATTGTCCGCCGAGCTTCTGCTGGCATTTGGCCATCTCCGCCACCAGATAGTCGCCCTTGGCTTTGGCTTCTGCGTCCCCGTTGGCAGCCAGTTGGGCGCTGGCGCTCAAGAAGTGTCCAGCGAAATGGCCCCGCAGTTCGCTTGAACGCTGGCCATTCTCGGGTTGCTCCCACCCGCCGAGGGGCTTTACCCCTCCGACCGGCAGTCCCGCGTTGACGCGAAATGTATAGAGGAGCCGGTCGGCGCTGAGGCGCCTCATGTAGCCGCGGTTCCACTCCTGGGAATCGTAATAGATGCTGTTGGGGAGCAGCCGCACCTGGCTCATCGGGAATGGCGCGGCTCGGAGCGCTACATCCTCTCGTCTGAATTCCAGATGGCCGGCAAACGCCGGCGTGTCGGGCGCAAGCGGCCGCTGCCAGGAACCGGGCGCCGGACGCGGCGATTCTTGCGATTGCAGAGTCCGAGCCCGCTGTTCCGCAGTCAGCGCTGGCGCCGTGTTTAAAGCAACGGGCAACAGTACGGCGAAATCTCGCCGGGTAAGGGCGTGGGGGTGGCTCGAATCGCTCATAATCGACCTCGAATCACATAGAGAGTGTACATCGGGGCGTCGGTGGAACGCCTTTGAGAAAATGCACTGGATCCCCCCAGGAATGATAGGATGCAGCCTTGATGCGCCGCTGTTTGATGATTTTGGCGACAGCCCTGGCGCTCTCGCTTGCACCGCTGTGCCGGACCGCCGAACAGGCGCCGGTCCACTTCGTAGACGTGACCAAGGCTGCTGGGATAAGGTTCCGGCACGACAACGCGCGCTCCCCGCAAAAGTACCTGATCGAAACGATGGGCTCCGGCGCGGCGTGGCTCGATTACGATAACGACGGCTATCTCGATCTGTACCTGGTGAACAGCGCGGCGACAAAGGTCTATAATCCGCCGCGTCCGTTGCGCGGCGCGCTATATCGTAACAATGGCGATGGCACGTTCACGGACACGACGGAGAAGGCCGGCGTCGCCGCCTCGGGGCTGTTCGGGATGGGCGTCGCGGTCGGCGATTTTGATAATGACGGATTTCCGGACCTGTACATCGCTGGCTACGCGCGCTCGGTCCTGTATCGGAACAACGGCGACGGAACCTTTGTGGATGTAACCGGCCGGGCGGGAGTCGACAACGCTGGCAAGTGGGCGTCGAGCGCCGCATGGTTTGATTACGACCGCGACGGTTATCTCGATCTGGTCATCGCCAACTATGTCGATTTCACGCCGGAGAACAACCTGATCTGCCTTCAGGCAGGAGTGCGTTCCTATTGCCATCCGAACAAATACAGAGGTCAAACGCCGACGCTGTATCACAACAATGGCGACGGTACGTTCACAGATTCCAGCCGCCCGTCAGGGCTCGCAGCGAAAGCGGGAAACGGACTTGGCATCGTCTGTTTCGATTACAACGGCGACGGCTGGAGCGATGTTTTCATCGCCAATGACTCGATGGAGAATTTCCTGTTCGAAAACCGGGGCAATGGAACGTTTCGCGAGATCGGCCTTCAGGCGGGCGTTGCTCTCGGCGAGGACGGCAAGGCGGAAGCCGGCATGGGCGTCGCAGCGGGCGATTACGACGGCGACGGGCGTCCGGATCTTTTTATCACGCACCTGGACCTGGAACTGAACCGCCTGTATCGGAATCGCGGCGACGGCTCGTTTGACGACGCTACCTTCGCGTCAAAGATCGGCG
Organism: Bryobacteraceae bacterium; assembly: GCA_035652975.1. Lineage (GTDB taxonomy): Bacteria > Acidobacteriota > Terriglobia > Bryobacterales > Bryobacteraceae > TMP-7. The sequence continues at coordinate 29,181 of DASRCT010000078.1, forward strand.
CGCGAAATTTCCGTATGAGCGGATTCGGAACAGGGTTTATTGATTACGACAACGACGGCTGGCGGGATCTGTTCATTGCTAACGGCCACGTACTCGACAACATCGAGCTGTTCCATTCCGAAACCACATACGCTGAAAAGAAGACCGTATACCGCAACCTGCATGGATCCTTCACGGATGTGACCGCACGACTCGGCCCTGACCTAAATCGCCCGCGCGTGAGCCGGTCCGCGGCGTTCGCGGATTTCGACAATGACGGCGACGTAGACGCGCTGGTGACAAACAACGGCCAGGAGCCCGAGTTGCTGCGAAATGACGGCGGCAATTCGAATCACTGGCTCGAAGTGCGGCTG
>DASRCT010000079.1:0-19654 GCA_035652975.1 Bryobacteraceae bacterium
GAGCTGGCGCTCGATGGCGCCCATGTAGCGCAGCAGGGTTTCGAAGCCTTTGCCCAGTTGATGGCTGACGAAGACTTCGAAGGAGCTGGTTTCGAGGACCTTGGATTCGTAGCGGCGGGCGCGCTGGAGGCGCCACAGGCAGGCGGCGATTTCGGCGACCAGTTCGGTTTCGAGGGCGCCGAGGGGGGCGTGCTCTTCGATGAGCTGCTGGTGCAGGGCGTCGAAGTCGGCCTTATTTTCGCCGGGCAGGACGACGGTTTTAGCGGTGAGGCCGTGCTTGAGGCTGTTCATCGAGGAGACGGCCTTGCCGGCGTCGGTGCGTGGACCGGTGGAACGGTTGGTGGACATATCGGGACCTCCAGAAAAGGAAAAAGCCGCTCGGGCGAGCGGCTTGTTGATGGAGGGTCTGCGGCCTCCTGCTTTTATGGTAGCGGGCGGCTGCAAGGGGGCGAGGGCCACAGAACGGTTAAGCATTGGGACCACATATAGTTAGAGCGGCGGCGAAAGCTGTGAATGGAAAAACCCGATGTCAAAGGATGCCTTCCAGCCGTACGTAGCTTGCTTCCATTCCGTGCTCCATGCCAGTGGCCAGCATGGCCGCCCGGGCTTCGGCGTTCGGGAGAGTCATGCGCATGGTCATCAGCGTCCCGGCGCCATCCGGATCAAAGCGCGTTTCAACGTGGTTGTCGGGGGTTGGGTCGGGGAGGTGCATGCGCTCGACGTGTACGATCCGGCTATACGGCTCGAGCTCCAGATATTCGCCCGTGAGGTAGAATCCGGCGCCTTTCGCGTTCGTCCACTCCAAGCGGATCCTGCCGCCGGGCCGCGCTTCGCTGATGCAGACGGGCATGGTCCAACCTTCCGGACCGAGCATCCACTTCCGGATCAATTCTGGCTCTATATGCGCGCGGTACACGGCCTCGAGGGGCGCGGCAAAGCGGCGGGTCACAACGATCTGCGTATCGCCTTCGGATTTTAGCGTTATTCTGCTCAACGTTTTTCCTTTCGTTTATCCCGTTGCATAGCGGCGAGGACATCGTCCAGCCGGTTGTAGTTCTTTTCCAGGGCTTGCCGTAAAGTTGCAAGCCATTGATCCATGGCGTCGATTCCGTCCTTGACCAGCCGGCGGGGACGCCTGGCGCCGTCGATGCGACGGGCGATGAGCCCGGCGCGCTCGAGCACCTTCAAATGCTGCGAGATCGCGGGTTGCGTCATTTCAAACGGTCTGGCCAGTTCCATCACGGTGGCTTCTCCGCGAGCGAGGCGAGCGAGGATAGCGCGACGGGTGGGGTCGGCCAGGGCGGCGAAAGCGGCATCGAGATCCCGCGACACAGAGCGGCTGATTCAATCTTGACATGGCAGCTAATCCGAGTTAATTTGCTCGGAAACGCAGTATTCGCGGACTGGAGGTGAGAGGGTGAAGCGGGGTAATTCTGTCGGGGCGGTTGGCGTGTATTTGGCCGCGGCGGCTTTATTTTGGGGCGGAATTCGCGTCGTTTCCGCACAGGTTCTATATGGCTCCATTGTGGGGACGGTGACGGATCCATCCAACGCCGTGGTGACAAAGGCCACGGTGACGGTGACGAACACATCGACCGGGCTGGCGCGTCAGACGGAGACGGACAACGCCGGGTATTATTCGATTCCCAACCTGCTCGAAGGCAATTATGATCTGACGGTGACGGCGCCGGGTTTCAAGCCGGTGACGCAACGCGGCGTGAATGTTTTGATCAATAACGCGACGCACGTCAATGTCACTCTCGAGGTCGGCTCGGTGACCGATACGGTGACGGTGGAGGCGAGCGCGGCGCTGCTACAGACGACCAAATCGGACGTCAACGTGAATCTGGAGTCGAGGGCGATTGAGAACCTGCCGCTTTCGAATTACCGCAATTTTCAGAGCCTAATCAACCTGGTTCCGGGCGCAACGCCGGTGCGATTTCAGAATGCGGTGATCGACACGCCGCAGCGTGATTTCACGACCAACGTCAACGGGCAGGACCGCGGAGATAACAACACGCGGGTGGATGGCGCGGCGAACATTCTGGTGACGATGCCGCACCACATGGTCTATGTCCCGCCGGTGGAGAGCATCGAAGAGGTGAACATCTCGACCAACAGTTTCGATGCGGAGCAGGGGATGACGGGCGGCGCGGCGATCACGGTGACGACCAAAAGCGGAACCAACCAGTTTCACGGCAGCGCGTTCGCCATGCACGCCAACAACGCGATCCGGGCGTTCACCTGGGATGAACACCGCAATGGGCTAACGGCGAAGCCGAAGGGCATTCGAAATATCGACGGCGGCAGTCTCGGCGGGCCGATCAAACGAAACACGCTGTTTTTCTTCACCGACTGGGAGGGCACCTTCGAACGCGTAGGGCGCACGGGGCTGTTTTCGGTGCCAACGGATGATTTTCGCAGAGGGGATTTCAGCCGGAAGCTGGGGGCGCCGATTCTGGATGCGAAGGGCAACACGATTCCCGTGCCGACGACGGAGGGGGGATTCACGGCGCTGCGTCAGGGGATGATTTTCGATCCGTTCAGCGGGAATCCGGATGGCACGGGACGGTCGGTGTTTTCGAGCGGCGGACGCATCAACGTGATCCCGGTTTCGCGGCTGAACGGGCCGATGATGAAGCTGCTGGCGCTGGTTCCGGAGCCGAACCTGGCGGGCGATCTGAACAACTTCTTCAATTCCGGGACGCAACGGCTGAACCGCAACAACCTGGACGCGAAGGTGAACTGGAATCGCAGCCGCAAACAACAGATCTGGGTGAAATACAGCGTCATGGATGCGCTGGTGCATGGGGATTTCGGGCTCGGCAAAGCGGGCGGCTCGTGCCTGTGCGACGGAGGGGTTGGCGACGGGCACACGCTCACGCAGCTTGCGGCGATCGGGCAAACGTACACGGTGTCGCCGACTTTCCTGATTGACGGAACGCTGGGCTGGACGCGGTTTGGGCAGAACGTGAAGTCGCCGGATCTGGGGACGAACTTCGGAAGAGACGTCCTGGGGCTTCCGGGGACGAACGGACCGGATCCGAGAGAGAGCGGCATGCCGTGGTTCAACATTGGTTCGGATTATTCGAGTCTGGGCAATACGGAGGGATGGAATCCGCTGTTTCGCAACGACCAGTCCTTCACGTTCAATACGAACGCGAGCTGGATGAAGGGCGCGCATGAGATCCGGTTCGGCTTCGATTTCATGCACCACCTGATGAATCACTGGCAGCCGGAGCTGGGCGATGGGCCGCGCGGCTCGTTTTACTTCGACAACGGAGTGACGGCGCTCAATCCGGCGGCGATTGGCGCGAGCGTGGGATTTCAGGGCGGGACTCCGTCGTTTGAGAACGGGTGGAACGGTCTTGCGGGCTTTCTGCTGGGCACGCCGACCTCGACGGCCAAGAGCAGCCAGTTCATCAAGATGGACAGCAAGGAGAACCAGTATGCGCTGTATGTGCGGGACCGGTGGCGGGTGACGTCGCGGCTGACGTTGAACCTGGGTCTGCGGTGGGAGCTGTATCCGAACCGCACGCGGTCGGCGGGCCTGGGCATCGAATCCTACGATCCCACGACGAACGAGGTGCTGATCGGCGGGCGCGGGGGCATTCCTCGGGACAACGGGGTGGGGTACAGCAAGAAGCTGTTTGCGCCGCGGGTGGGGTTCGCCTGGCAGGTTGGGGACTCGACGGTGATCCGCAGCGGGTATGGGATCACGTACCATTCGCATCCGTGGGGGGCGCAGGCGCTGCGGGGCTGGTATCCGCTGACGATCGCTTCAGACTTCGCCGGGTTGAACGGATATGAGCCGGTGACGACGGGCCCCGCTTATGTCGCGGCAGGCGTGCCGAACAAACCGCTGGGGTCGGACGTGGGGATCATACCGATCTGCTGTCCCGACATCAGCAAGGGCCGGATTCCGCTGCCGCCATCGACCGAGATGGGCTATCCGGTGGCGAATCGGGAGCTGCACCGCGGCTACATTCAATCGTGGAATTTCATTATCGAGCAGAAGCTGCCCGGCGAGTTCGTCACATCAGTGGGGTATGTCGGAACGGCTTCGGTGAACGGTTTTGCGTTTCTGGACATCAACGCGTCGCAGATTCCGGGATCGGGCGACGCGGGGCGGCCGCTATTTGCAAAATTCGGGCGGACGGCGATCACGAGGGAGTGGGACGGCCGGACGCACAGCACGTACCACTCCTTGCAGGCGACCATCAACCGGCGCGTGGCGGGCGGGCTGTTTTTGAAGGGGGCCTACACCTACTCGCACGCGATCGACATGGCGGATTACGGCGACTGGACGGCGTTTCGATGGAATGCGCCGAGCGTGTTCTACCGGAATCGCGCGTCGGCGACGAACAATATTCCGCACATGTTTCAGCTTGGGTACGTCTATGAGCTGCCGTTCGGGAAAAGCAAGAAGTGGGCGACGAGCGGCGCCGCGAGCGCGATTTTGGGAGGCTGGCAATTCAACGGGATTTTCAGCGCTTACCAGGGGCGGCAGTACACGCTGACGGCGTCCGGAGCGGCGCTGAACATGCCGGGGAACTTGCAGACGCCGGATCAGGTGAAAGCGACGGTGGCGACGCTGAAGAAGGCGGGAGACGATGGCACGTGGTTTGACACGACGGCGTTCGCGCGGCCGACGGGCGTGCGGTTTGGGAACGTTGGCCGGAACACGATGCGAGGACCGGGCGTGGTGAATACAGATTTGAGCCTGTTCCGCACGTTCCAGCTGACGGAGCGGTTCAACCTGCAATTCCGGGCGGAGTCGTTCAACCTGAGCAACACGCCGCATTTTGCGAATCCGAACGGGAATGTGAACAGCTCGAATTTCGGGAAGGTGCTGTCGACGCAGTCGGCCGGGGATGCGTTCGGGCGGTCGAGGGAGATGCGGTTCGGGCTGCGGCTGGGGTTTTAACCCTCGCGTCACCGAGCGCCAGCGCAGAACTGGCGCCGCTAATTCCTCAACGGTTTTCCGGTTTGCAGCATGTGCGCCATTCTTTGCTGCGTTTTGGGGTTGCCGCAGAGGCTCAGGAACGCTTCGCGTTCGAGATCGAGCAGGTACTGCTCCGAGACGGTCTGTTCTCCGGTCAAGGGACCGCCGCAGAGGACGTTGGCGAGCCGGGCTGCGATCTCGAGATCGTAATCGGTGATGAAGCCGGCTTTGTGCGCGGACCAGGCGCCCAGCTTTAAAGCGGCGATTCCGTTCTCTCCGGCGACTTTGATTTCGGCGGGCAAGGCGGCGGGGTTGTACTCTTTGGCGAGCAGGAGGGCAAGCTCCTTGGCGTCGCCGATCAGCCGCTCCGGATTCATGGAGACGCGGTCCGCGCGGCTGAGCAAGCCGAGCTTTCTGGCGTCTTCGGCGCTGGTGGAGACCTTGGCGTATCCGATGAGCTCAAAGACGCGGCGGGGGTCCTTCAAGCGCAGCAGGAGTTCTTTGCATCCGCCGCCGGCGGGGATGAGGCCGACGCCGGTTTCGACCAGGCCGATATAGGTTTCGGCCGAGGCCTGTGCGCGCGCCGAATGGAGGACGATTTCGCAGCCGCCGCCGAGCGTTCGGGAAAACGGCGCGGAGACGACGGGCTTCGGCGCGTACTTGAGGGCCAGGTTGGCCTGCTGGAAGCGGCGAATGGCCAGTTCCAGCTCCTCCCATTCGCCTTCCTGCGCGGCGAGCAGGATCATCATCAGATTGGCGCCGACGCTGAAGTTCTCGCCCTGGTTGGCGATGACCATGGCTTCGAAATTGCTGGCGGTTTCCTCCAGTCCGGCGTACATCATGGCGATATTGTCCTCGCCGATGGCGTTCATTTTGCTGTGGAATTCGAGGCACAGCACGCCGTCGCCGAGGTCGATGAGGGAGGCTCCCGGATTGCGCCGGACGACGCCGCGCGTCCGCTTGAGATCGGGGAGGGACAGGATGCCGGGGCGTGGTTCGAGGTCGCGATATTCGGTTTTGCAGACATCGAGGTACTGGACGACAGGGCGGCCGTCGCGGCCGGCGTGGCGGTAGAGGGACTTCGCGCCGGCCAGGCGGACGCGGATGATGTTTTCGGGGAGGGCCCTGTGTTCGGCCTCAATGCGGCCGCACACGTGTTCGAAGCCGAGGGCGTCCCACAGCTCGAAGGGGCCGAGCTTATGCGCGTAACCCCAGCGCATGGCGCGATCGATCTCGACGATGCGATCCGAAATCTCGGGGATCATCGAGGCGGAGTAGATGAAGAGATCGCTGAAAACGTTCCACAGGAACTCGGCGTATCGATCGCGGCTGTTGACGAGCATGCGCAAGCGCTCCGGCAGGTCCTCGATGCGGGCGGCGGCATCGAGCAGGGGGGAGGCGATTTTGCGCGCGGGATGATAGTCGAGCGACTTCCAGTCGATGGCCCAGATTTCGCGATTTTCGCCCTTGCCGATGCGTTTATAGTATCCCTGTCCGCTTTTTTCGCCGAGCCAGCCGCGCTCCATCATGCGTTTGTGGAAATCGGGCAGGAGGAAGCGCTCGCGCCAGGGGTCATGCGGGACGGCTCGATACAGGTTTTCGGCGACGAAGGCCCAGACATCGAGCCCGACGAGATCGAGCAGGCGGAAGCTGGCGGTGGAGGGCAGGCCGATGAGCGGGCCGGTAAGGGCGTCGACTTCCTCGATGGCGAGATCTCGGGCGACCATCTCCTTTTGGACGGTGGCGCCCAGGAAGCTGCCGATGCGGTTGGCGATGAAATTGGGGGTATCCTTGCAGCGCACGACGCCTTTGCCGAGCCGGCGGTCTGCGAACTGTTCCACGAAGTCGAGGATGGCGGGATCGGTTTCGGGTCCGGGAATCAGCTCCAACAGGTGCAGATATCGCGGCGGATTAAAGAAATGCGTACCGAGAAAATTGCGGCGGAATTCGGAGGAAAAGCCCTCGGCGATCTGGCGCAGGGGGATGCCGCTGGTGTTGGTGGAGAGGATGGCGTCGGCTTTGCGGAAGCGATCGACGCGGCGCCAGAGGTCGCGTTTGACGTCGAGATTTTCGACGACGGCTTCGATCACCCAATCGCAGGTTGAGATCCAGTCCAGGTTGTCTTCGAAATTGCCGGGGCGCACGAGCTTGACGGCATCGTCGGTAAAGAAGCCGGGCGGCTTGTGCCGGGCGGCGTTCTCGATGCCCTTGAGCGCGGCGGCGTTTCGATCCGGCTGATGGGGGAGGACAATGTCGAGCAAAATCGCGGGGATGCCCGCGTTGGCGAAGTGCGCGGCGATGCGCGAGCCCATGGTTCCGGCGCCAAGAACGGCGACATTGCGGATGGATCTCATGCAGGTTGGTCCCGCTCAGGAGTGTACCAAAGCAGGGCGGGGCGTCTGGCGGCGGCGTTCTCTGCGAGGTTTGCGGAGGTCTAACACAGGTGAGCGTTTCGGAATTGGCGAGCAGTCTAACAGCGCGTGCAGGGGAAGGATGCGGCGCCATCCGGCGGGCGCGGGGAGGTAAGCCGGGCGTAGCAGAGCGATTGGCGGCGGCCGCCGCGCTGACGGTGAGTCTTCCGGTGATTGCCGCGGCGTGCGCGGTTGTGCGCTGGTTATCCGGGCGTTCACCGCTGGTGGCGCATCTGCGCGTAGGTCTGAACGGCGAACCGTTTTGGATGCTGAAGCTGAGGACGATGTGGAACGGTCCGGGGCCTGGGGAGGGCCCGCGGCTGGTGGAGCGGCTGGCGGGCGCGCCGCCGGGGCCAAAGCGCGGGCGGGATGCGCGCGTGACCAGCGGATTCGCGGCGCTGTGCCGGAAGTTCTCCATTGACGAGCTTCCGCAACTGATTCATGTCGCCTCGGGGCGGATGTCATTCGTAGGACCGCGGCCGCTGACGGCGGAGGAGCTGGAGGCCTACTATGGCGAGAGCGCGGCGGAAGTGCTGGAAGTGGCGCCGGGGATGACGGGTTTGTGGCAGGTGCTGGGGCGGAACCGCCTCAGCTACCCGCAGCGGCGGCGGCTGGATGTGTTTTTTGTGCGCAAGCGCTCGCCGGGATTGTACGCGTGGATTCTGTTGCGCACGCCGGGGCGGGTCCTGAGCGGCCGGGACGCATCGTAAGCAGCGCGAGAGCGAGCTTTTTCCGGCCTGGCCGGCGCGGGTCAGCGCGCTTCGACGCGATTGGGCAGGATTCCGAAATCGAAGTAGGCGTGGCGAATGCCGGCGTCGGAGACGATGGCGATTCGCATGCCGGATCTCGCGTCATCGAGCGGCTTGCCGACGGGCCCGGTGGTGATCATTTCCAGGGGGCCGTCGCGGCTTTCGGCGTTGCGGTGATAATGACCGGCAAACACGTAGCGGACGCCGTAGCGATGCAGCAGGTCGAGATAGAGCGTACGGCGCGCGAGCGGGATGTTGAAGTACTGATCCGGCTCGTCCGGAGACTGGAGAAACCAGGGCTGATGCTGGAACAGGACGATCCAGCGGACGCGCTCGCGACGCGCGCGTTCGAGCTCAGCGCGGAGCCAAGCCAGCTGCTTTTCGTATTCGCCGGGCGCTTTGTCGGGGTGTTGAATGAGCGAGGCGTTGAGGACGATGCCCAGCAGACCGGCTGAGCGGAAGGCGTAATAATCCGGGCCGATATTTTTGCGATACGCGGCGAGGGATTCCGGCGTGGGTTCGTTGCCGACGTCGTGATTGCCGGCGACGTTATAAAGCTTGATGGACGGGTTCAGTTTGGCGGCGATGCGCTTGAACTCGGCGATCTGCGCGGGATCGCCGGGCTTGTTGACCAGGTCGCCGGTGATGACGACGAAGGCGGGCTTGAGCCGGTTGGCGGTGGCGATTGCGAATTCGAAGGAGGCCGTTTCCTGCGCGAAATCGCGATTATCCGTTTGCATGCCGAACTGCGGGTCCGACATCTGGATGAAGAAGAACGGCTGGGCGGCGAAGACCCGCGCGGCCAGAAGCAGCAGAAGGAAATTGTGTTTCATTTTCGAAAAATCTCGATCCACTGGCCGCGATGCTCGAGCCGGAACACGGAGCGCATCCCGAAATCGCGCTCGATTTCGGCTGCGGAAATCTGGGGCTGATAGTCGTAGAATCGGCCGAGGAATGCGGCGATGGGGCGGAGGTTGAGAACGCTCCAGGCCGGCTCCCAGGTGCGCGCGTAGGTGATGAGGACATCGGGGCGCGATGTGCGGACGGCCAGGGACACACTGGCGGGGTGGAAATCGGTGGTCTCCACAACAGAGAAGCGGCGCGTGACATAGCCGTTGTCGGGGCGGCGGAGGGCGATGCTGAAGGGCCAGGCGGTAGCCACGCGAGCGCGTGGTGCGTTGTGCTCCAAGTAGCTGGCGGCGGCTTGTTGCAAACGGATGAAATCGATCATGGCCAGGTTGTTTTCGTAGGGGAAGGGATAGGGGGGGTTCCAGAACAGCCCGGAAAGGAGGCCGATGATCAGGGCTGCGCGAGCGGGGAGGCGGAGAGGAGCGGGGAGCGCTTCGAGCGCCGCCGCCATGGCGATGTACAGAATGGGGAATACGGGGAGCAGGTATCGTTCGAGGGCGGCGCCGCCGAACAGGCTGACCAGCAGAACGTGCGCGCAGAAGAACGCGCCGGCGACAGCCCAGCGCGGTCTGCGGAATATCGGCGTACGCCGCAGCGCGTACACGATGGCGAGCGATCCGATCCACCGGAATTCCGCGATGAAGAGATAATAGAGGCGCCGGGCGAGGGTGGCGGCGGCGCGCACGGGATGCAGCGAATAGCCTACGTTGTAGCGTTCAAAACCGGGGTCGCCGAGCCAGAAGCCGGTCTGGCGTTTGAGGGCGACGAGCCAAAGCGCGAGCGCAATGAAGGGAGCCGCGAAATAGAGGGCTTCGCGCCAGCGCTTTTCGCGGGCAAGGAGCCAGGCGCCGAACAGAGCCGGAGCGATGGCGCCTGTTTCCTTGACGAGGACGAGGGCGGTGCAGAGGCCGGCGCACCAGGCGTAGCGGCGCTGCATAAACAGCAAGAGGGCGAATGAGGTGAGCGCCATGGCGGGCATATCGAGCTGCGCCATCATCGCCTGCATGTAGAACAGCGGGGTTGCGAGCAAGAGCGCGACGACGATCAAGGCCGGAGCGCCGGGGGCTCTGCGGCCCATTTCGATAGCCAGCAGGAAGGCCGCGTACAGAGCGAGGGCGGCCGCGAGCAGCATGGCGACGCGGGTGGCGGCGATGGAGTAGCCGGCGATTTTCCAGACGGCGGCGAGATAGGCCATGACGCCGGGCGGATGGACGTTGGGGGTGGCCGAACGCGGCACCCACCAGCCGTGGCGCAGGATATCGAGGCCGGCCGGGACGAACTGGCCGAGTTCGTCCCAGAAATAGGGCAACGAGAAATAGGGCGCGTGCAGGACCAGAGCCAGGAGGGCGAAGGCGGCGAGAAAAATGGCGTGATATTTGGCGCGGGAGGCGCTCGCTGGGCGCGTGGAGGGTGGGGTGTGGGCTCGCTCGATGATCACTGAATCACTGCGCCCGGCGCTTGTGGCTCCAGTCTGATTTCGCCGAACGCGGCTTCATATTGGGAAAGATTTTGATGCAAGACGTTGGCGAGCGCCTTGGCCTGTTGCGGGCTGAGATAGATGCCTTGGAAATTGGAGATGGTGACGTTTTCGGGGGTAGTCTGGTCTACCAGGCCGAAGGTGAGAAAGAAATCCCACAGGCTCACCCGGACTTGAACGCTGTTGGCGTAATTCTCGCGATAGTCGGGTCCCTTAGACAGACTGATCTTGGGCGGGGGCTGGTTGGGGGTCATCAAAGACAAGGATAACGAAGTGAGGCGGGAGGCGCGGAGGGCGCTCAGCCCAGAGGCAAGACTTCTTCGCTCTCCGGCAGGACGGGGGCGGGGGATTGACGATAGGCCATCTTCATCAGCACCGGCGCGATCAGGGTGGTGGCGACGGACATAAAGACGACGACGGCGTAGGAGGCGGCCGACAGGACGCGAAAGTCCAGTCCGATCTGGGCCACGACCATGCCGACTTCGCCGCGCGGCGCCATGCCGATGCCGACGCGAATGGCGTCGGTCCTGCCCAAATGCAGCGCGCCCAGGCCGCAGCCGATGAATTTTGAAACGATGGCGGCGGCGAGAAGGACCAGAGCGAGGGCCGCCGTAGCGGCGTGGGCGAAGGCGGAGAGATCGACGTGCAGGCCGATTCCGACGAGGAAGAACGGAACCAGGAGTTCCGACACGCCCTGGACCAGATAGCGTTCGCGGGGGCCGGCGCTTTCTCCCAGGGCGAGGCCGGCAAGGAAGGCGCCCACGATGGCGGCGACGCCGGTGTAGACGGCCAGGAGGGCGAGGGAGAACAAGAGGCCCATGGCCACGACGAAGCGGGCCTCGGCGACTCGGAGAGTGCGGTCGAGGCGGGGGACGACGCGGCCCATAGCCGGGGCGCCCCACCGGGCGACAATCAGGGTGAAGGTGGAGGCGGCGACCGCGGTGGCGCCGAGTTGCAACAGGTCGACGCGGCCGTGGGTGATGCTGCTGACCACGGCCAGGACGAGGAGCCCGAGGACGTCATCGATGACCGCGGCAGCCAGGATGATTTTGCTTGAAAGCTCGTGAAGCAAGCCGCGCGCGGAAAGCACTTGCGCGGTAATTCCGACGCTGGTGGCAACCATGGAGGCGCCGACGAAGATGGCCTCTTTTACGCTGGCGCCCCACGCGCTGAGAATCGCCGCGCCCAAGAGGAAGGGCGCGACGACGCCGAGACAGGCGACGAGCATCGCGGTTCCTCCGACTTTGAGCAACTCTGAAGATTTGACCTCGAGGCCGACGCGGAAGAGCAGAAGCATGGCGCCGAGATCGGACAGGGCGCTCAGGAAGGCATCCGGCGCGAGCCATCCGAGGACGCTGGGGCCGACCAAAATGCCGGCGAGAATTTCGCCGACGATGCCGGGCTGACCCAGCCGCTCCGAGAGATCGGCAAGCAGCTTGGCGGAGACAAAGACGATCAGCATCGACAGGGGGATCTTTGCCGCGCCGGCAGGCGCGAAGGACATGAGCAAGGCGGGCGGGGGAAGGAACAGCATGACGAGCTACAGCGCGCGCGAGATCCGCCGCATGAACAGGGCGGCCACGGCGATGCCGCCGGCGACAGCCAGCGGCGGAGCGCCGCTTGAAAGCAGGACGCAGGCCGCCAGGATGGCGCCGGCCAGGAAACAGCGGATGGTCCGGCTCACCGGCAATACACCGCCAGACAGAGGATGAGGAGCATTGCGAGCAGGCAGGCGGCCGGGGGTCCCAAGGGCTTCGTCCATTCCGGTTTTTGCGTTCCCTCGCGCATCAACCTCCGGATTTCCTGAAGCTGCTTTCTCGCGAGGGAGAGCTGCCATCCGTTCACGGCCAGGTTCAAGGCTTTCAGCGTTTCCCGTTCCGCGCGCTGGAGAGCGCGGAGGCGGTAGTGCAGCTCCGCGAACTTCAACTGGGCGAGGAAGTGGCGCGGATCAAGCTCAGTGGCGAGCTGGAGCGCGTCCATGGACTTATAGACTTCGTAATTCATGGCGTAGGCGATGCCGAGGCAGGCGCGAAGGTCCGCAGAACGGGGCTGGCGCTCACAGGCGGCTTCGAGATTTCGGATGCATTCCGCCAGTTCGCCCGGCGAGATCGAATGGGGATCCCGCCAGGGCGCGAGCGGCAGAGCCAACGACTGCGGTTTGGCGAGCTCGCCGGTCATTTTAGTGCACCGTCGCCGGCCGTGCTTTCAGCTCGAATTCGGGATAGCCGAGCTGGCCCATTTCCGGCAGGTCCAAGCCTTCGAGTTCGGCTTTGGGGGAGACGCGCTGGCCGACGACGAAATCGATCAGCAGATTGACGACAAAGCTGAAGGTGAAGACAAACCCAACCAGCGTGGCGACGCCGATCAACTGGGCGACGAGCTGGCTGGCATCGCCATAGAACAGGCCGGTGACGGATCCGTTCACGCCATTCCAGGAACCGCCGTAGTTGCTTTTGCCGTCGGCGAACAGGCCAACGGAGATGACGCCCCAGAGGCCGTTGGTTCCGTGCACGGAGATGGCGCCGACCGGGTCGTCGACCTTGAGCACGCGGTCGACAAACTCCACCGACAAGCAGACCAGGACGCCGGCGATCAGGCCGATAATGGTCGCGCCGATGGTATTCACAAAGCCGCTTGGAGCCGTAATGGCCACCAGACCGGCCAGGAGTCCGTTGCCGGACATGGAAGCATCCGGCTTGCCGTATCGGAGCCACATGTAGAACATGGCGCCAAATCCGCCGGTCATGCCGGCCAGCATGGTGTTGACGGCGATGGAGCCGATGCGCAGATTGCCGTTGCCGGAGGCGCCGAGGGTGGATCCGGGATTGAATCCGAACCAGCCGAACGCGAGGATGAAGCAGCCGGTGAGGACCAGCACGATGTCGTGGCCGATGATCGCATTCGGCTTGCCATCGCGGGTATATTTTCCGATGCGGGGGCCGATGATCATGGCCACGGCCAGGGCGGTGAGTCCGCCCACTGCGTGTACGACTCCGGAGCCGGCAAAGTCGCAATAGCCTTTGCCGAGCCCAAAATTCACGCCGAGATTGGCCAACCATCCGCCGCCCCAGGCCCAGTTCGCGAACAGCGGATAAGTGAAGGCGCCCATGATGAATGAGGAGACTAGAAAGGCGGCGTACTTCCACCGCTCCGCGGCTGAGCCGGTAACGATGGTCAGCGCCGTATCCATGAACACCATCTGAAACAGAAAGATGACCATGACTGCGACATCGTAGGCGCCGCCCTGGGTCAGGAAGAGTCCGTGCTGACCGAAGAGGCCGAACGGCTTGCCGAAGAGGTGGAAGGTCCATTCCGTATTGAGCGGAGGAGCGCCGCCGAGATTCGCGACGCCTCCCACGCCGCCCATCTGAATGGCGAAGCCGATCAGCCAGTAGGCGAGCATTCCGACGCCGTACACCATGAAGTTCATCATCATGGTGTGGTTGGCGTTTTTCGCGCGGCACAAGCCTGTTTCGACGATGGCGAACCCAGCTTGCATGAACATGACCAGGAATCCGGTGATCAAGGTCCAGACGAAGTTGATGGCGATCCTATTCTGTCCGATTTGATTGAGCGCGTCGGCGATGGTCAGACCTTTCTTGGGATCCGATACGGCGATATCCGACACCGTTCCGGTCAGGGACCCATCGGGATCGCCTTTGAGCCGGCTCTCGGGCTTCGGCGCTTCGACGTTCCTGATATCGCTGGTCGTGATTGGCGAGGCGGCAGGCGATGGAGTTTGCGCCAAGCCGTGAGCAAGCGTCAGCAAAGCAGCGGTTACAAGCAATAAGGATCGTTTCATGGGCGTCATCTCCTCCAGATCGCGTTCTTGAGGCAGGAGCGATTGATTATGCCGATGATTCCAGCCAAGCTGACGGCCAGTCCCATCAGAACCATGACCAGGCGCCCAGAGACGCTGGACGTCACTCCCAAGCTGAGTATGGCGATCAGGAAACCGAATAGGGTCACTGCAAGTCCGGCAAGCACCATTGTTTCCGTCCTTTCCTCAGTCCTCCCTGTATTCCCAGGGCTTGCATTTAAGAAACAGGCCGATCGCGCCGGCCAAGGCGGCCAGCCCCAGCAGGATGGCGATGATGCTCAAGTTCACTGCAAGGCCCAGGGCAATGAGCGTCAACGCGACCATGACCAGAAGCACGCCTAATGCCTGTGTAGGATTAGCTCCCATCGAACAACTCCTTTTGAATTGGACGCCCGGCAGCTTGTGAGGCAGCGGCCGGGCTTTTCACATAGCTGGCTTTCAGAGCGCCAGTTCGCCCCGATCGCCATTGCGGATCCTCACAGCCTCGGCGACGTCGTAGACGAAGATTTTTCCGTCGCCGATTTTGCCGGTGCGAGCGGCTGTCGTGAGCGCTTGCATCACATCATCAAACCGTTCGGAAGGAATCACCAGCTCGATTTTCACTTTCGGAAGCAGGTCGATGCTATATTCCTGCCCGCGGTAAATCTCTTTGTGACCCTTCTGCCGGCCGTGGCCGCGCACTTCGCTGACGGTCATTCCGTCGACGCCAATGCTCATCAGCGCCTCTTTCACCTGGTCCATTTTGAAGGGCTGAATAATCGCTTCGATCTTTTTCATCGGCCACTCATGCGGCGCATCAGCTGCGCCTGTCCTTTCACAAACTTGGGCTTTGACTGACTTAAGCCCCGGCTATCCGGCAGCAAGGCCGTCGCTCTGGTTCAGGGAGACTCCAGCCGTCAACAGAACGCGACCTCCTCAGTTCAACTGGTTGGACCTGGACGGGGAGTCGAGAGCAGCAGGACGGAGCTGTTACGGCGAGGAGCGCTGCGCTGAATCGGAAGAGCGCTACGAGGCTTTTGTGCAGTGTAGCTCGATATGAGCCAAACGCCAAATAGAAAATTTCGATGACTGACATTCGCAATTCTTCAGCCGGCATTATTCAGCGAGCCTGTTGGCTGGGATGGCCAGCGCAGAAGGGAGAATCCGTGTTCGGCGGCGATAAACGATTTTTATTGGACAAGCACTCGGGGCCGCATTAACCTGAATCCAGTTCCGGGCAAGCCCGGAAGCGCCCGCGTTGGCTCAACCCTCGTTCGTCTAGTCCACGTCGAATCTGTGCAGCGCTGAATCAGAGCCTTGCCAACCTATTCAGCGCCGCGGGGAACCCATGAGCAGACCGATCAGCTCAATCCGCGCCAAGTACTCGAACAACCAGATTGGCGAGCGTCCTTTCTTCATCGATGAACGGAGCTGGAGCCTGTTCGTAGCGCATGTAGGCGAAGGCAAATCATTCCGTGATATCGGTCTGGCGGCGGGACTGTCGCCGCACCGAGTGAGGCAAATTATCGCGCGCGTTGATTCCGACCTGCAAATGCCGCGTCCTTCAGTCTCCGGGGGTCCGGCGCTGACGCTCGATTCGCCGATTGGCGATCTGAAGCTGTCGACGCGAGCGCGCAACGCTCTGGGGGAACTCGGGCAGCGGACGGTGAGGGATGTGCTTGCCTACGATTTCACGCGCGGCGCTCGAAGAATGGGACCTGTAACGAGGAGAGAGATCGTGTGCGCGCTGGCCGCGCACGGCTTTGGAGCGCCGCCCGGTCTTTGGGCTTCCGAGCAGGCGGACCTAGCGGAACTGTCGCGGCATGTCGCGCGGCTTCGCGAAAAGATCGAGGTCAGCGTAACGCAGTGGGCCGAGCAGGTGAAGAGCCTGGAGGCACGGATTGGAAGGCTGAGCAGACGGGAGCGCAACGGACCGGCGTAGGGGGGCTGCGCGGGAGGGGCTATTCGAGCGACAGGTTGACCACCTCAAAGGTGAAGCGCTCCGGCGGCAAGCTGGAGACCGGATCGGGGGTCATGTGGGCCCAGGTATCGTAAGCGGTGAGCGCGAGTTTGTCGTTCAGATAGAACAGGAACTGGTTCGAGAAGCAGCCGATGGGCGGGGGCTGGCGGAAGGTGAGCCGCATGCCGACGGCCTTATCGAGCGCGACGCCGTCGGTCTTGATGCACTTGTCCATCAGCAGCGTGACGAAGCTGCTGCGTCCGGCGTGGGGCCAAATATCGGCGCGGAGGAGGTTTCGCAATTCGCTGCGAGTCTCGAAGGTGGTCTCGCACTGGCGGATCCACTCAATCACGCTGTCGCCCCACTGCCAGCAGGTCAGGAAGGTGAGGTATTGATCCACCAAGTTGAGCGCGAGCTCGAGCCTGCGGCGGTCCAGATCGGCCTCGAGGTTGGGATCGGGGACGGCGGCGAGGGGAAGCATGTCTTCGGATTCCACGATGTTCGTGGCCATGTCCATCACGCGGTCCAAGCGTTTCACGTTCGGCGACGTGCGCACCAGAAGGGGCGGCAGCTCATGCGTTTTTGAGCCCGGCAGTTCGACGAAGTGACGATCACCCACGATATCCATAGAGGGTCCTCTATAAGTGCTTATCGGCACTCGGGTCCAGTATCACGAGATCCTGATTATACGGATGCCTGATGATACTTACAAGTTTCCGCGGGCAAGCTTGCGTACTATGAAGAGAATTTCACCGCTTAGCAGCGGTCTGTATAGAGCGCCAACAGCCGACGTACTGTGGGCGGACCGGGAGGCATAAGCGCGCGGATTGCCGCTACTTGCGCTGAAACGGATCGCCCGGCTGCCAGCCGGGCAGCACATCCTGATTGGCCACTTCGAGAGCGAGTGCGAAGGCGAAGCGCGCGATATGCTCCAGGCCGGTGAAATCCCAACTGTCCTGGTACTCATCGGAGGGCTGATGGTAGCGCCTGGAGTTGAACTCCTGAAACGCTTTCTCGCCGAAGTCCGCGGGCTTGCCCCAAAAGGCGTCGCCCTGATGAATGGAGAAGGCGGGGATTCCGACGCGAGCGAGCGAGAAATGGTCGCTGCGGAAGTAGCTGCCCTGCTCCGGGCGCGGATCGGGCTTGATTTCGTAATTAAAGCGCTGCGCCATTTGCTGGACGAGCGGCCACACGGTGGTGCGCTCGGCGCCAGTGACCGCGATGTCTTTAGTGCGGCCGAGCGGTTCGAAGGCGTCGAAGTTCAGGTCCAGGGCGGTCTTTGAGGGCGGGACGACGGGGTGCAGCGCGTAGTACTCGGAGCCTCGCAATCCGCCTTCTTCGGCCGTGACCGAGGCGAAGATGGCGGAGCGCCGGGGTTTGTGGGGAAGCGCGGCCCAAGCCCGAGCGATTTCGAGCAGAATGGCGCAACCGGTGGCGTTGTCGACAGCGCCGTTATAAATGCGATCGCCGTTGACGGGATCGCCGATTCCGAGGTGGTCCCAATGCGCGGTGAAGAGCACAGCCTGGTCGCTGATTTGAGGATCGGCGCCGGGGATGACGGCCAGGACGTTGCGCGTTTCGATGTCGCGGAGCTTGCTGACGATGTGTCCGCGAAGATGAATGCCGAGTGAAATGGGTTTAAATTCGCGGGTGTCGGCGAGCCGGAGCAACTGGTCGACGTTATGGCCGCTCAAGGCGAGGAGCTTGTCGCCCGCCTCTTTTGTGAGCCAGCCGGCCAGAGCGAGGGCGTTTTCGCCGGGGGCCAGCCTGACTTGAGGATCTTCGCGGCCCCAGGAGGAGCGCACGACGTCCCAGCCGTAGCCCGCGGTTGGCGTGGTGTGAATGATAATCGCCGCCACGGCGCCTTTGCGCAGGGCCTCTTCGTACTTGTAGGTCCAGCGGCCGTAGTAGGTAAGCGCGCGGCCGCCGAAGAAGGCCGGGTCGGTGGACGGCGGTTCGTTGGTGAACATGACCAGCGCTTTACCGCGGAGGTCGGCGCCTTTGTAGTCGTCCCATTGAAATTCCGGCGCGGTGATGCCATGGCCGACAAATACGGCTTCTGCGTCGAAATCGGCCACGGGCTGCTGGCGCCGGGTTGTGCCGACGAATTCATCGAGCCACTGGAATTTGACCTGCTTACCGGCGCCGGCGGCGACCAGCGTGGTCTGGGGCGCAGTCAGCGATCCGACAAGCGGCACGCGCTGAAAATACGTTCCATGGTCCCCGGCGGGCTTGGCTCCGATCAAGGCAAACTGGGTGGCGATGTATTCGACGGCAAGATCGCCGCCGCGTTCGCCGACGCCGCGGCCTTCGAGCAGATCACTGGAGAGGAACCGGGTGTGGGCGCGGATCCGATCGCCGGCGATTTCCTGGAGCTGGGCGAAGGCGGAGGCCGCCGCGCATACAACGAGGAGGGTTTGGGTCGCGTGCATAGCGATATTCGGGTGCACTACATGCGCGGCGCGTAATAGCCTTTGCGGGCGCGCACAACCAAATCTTTGCGCCCCTTGACCCGCACCTCAATGGAGTGCCACAAGCCGTCCAGTTTAAGCGGATCGGGGCGGTACAGGATGCTGTACTGATGGCGCAGCTCGTTGGCGATATTCTCAAACGATTGCGACAAATCTTCCACCTTGAAGGGGAAGAAGGCCAGGCCGCCGGTCTCGGCGGCGAAGTATTTCATGACCTTATCGCCGTCGGTCGGGATGCGGGTGATGTTGGTGGATATCGTGTAGATGACGACGTCGGCCTTCTGCGCCATTTCCAGGGCCTGGTCGCGAGTGTAGCGGCTCTGGTTATCGTCGCCGTCGCTGAGGATCACCATGGCGCGGCGGAATTTGTGCAACGGTTGATCCTGCATGAGCTTGTCGCGGCAGGAGTAGAACACCGCATCGTAGAGCGAAGTTCCGCCGCCCGGACGCAGATCTTCAATGGCCTTGGTCAACTGCTCGAGATTGTTGGTGAGGTCGGCGACCAACTGCGTGGAGGTGTCGAAGCTGACGACGATGGCCTTATCCTCGGGCCGCATGAGCGAGTTCAGGAAGTCGATGGCGGCGCGCTGCTCGAAATGAAACCGGTCGCGGATGCTGTTGCTCGTGTCGATAAGCACGGCGAGCCGCAGGGGAAGGTTCGACTCAGCGGTGAACTCCAGAATAGATTGAGGCCTTTTGTTCTCGATGATCTGGAAGTCGTCCTTGGCCAGGTCGGTGACGAAGCGACCCTTTTTATCGGCGACCGTGAACTGCAGGTTCACGCGGGAAACATCGAGAATGATGCGGTTCTGATCGGTATTGGCGGCCGACAGCTTTGCGGTTTCCTGGGCGAAGGCGGAGCAGGCGACAACAAAGATCGCGAGCGGACGGAGGAATACGGCATTCATGCGGCTGGATCGCTTTCTTTCATTA
>DASRCT010000080.1:0-11931 GCA_035652975.1 Bryobacteraceae bacterium
CATCACTAGGCCGAGGAACAGCATGGCGGGAATCGCGCCGATCCAATACCAGTGCGTCGCCAGAATGCCGTATTGGTAGGCCGAAGCGGCCCAGCCCATCAATTCCAGCGACCCGAGGTTCGCGGCAAGAAAGCTGAGACCCGCAATCCAGGCCGTCATCTCCCGCCCGGCGAGAAAAAAATCTTCGCCCGTTTCGGCGTAGCGCTTCAGATAGAAGCCAATGCCAAGCACCGCAGCGAAATAGATGACGATGATCGCAATGTCTATCGCCGAAAGCGAGACCAGGCGCAACGGGGTGGTTTGCATCAGGAGTGCGGGAGTCAAAGGCATAGGGTCGCGCCACGCGGCGCATAATGGGCTGATGTAATCGTTTGCAGACTGTATCCTATGGGAGTCGCCGGCCAAGTGTCAAGCGTTACGCGGCGCGCGCGGCTGCGCCCACATCAGGCCGCGCCGTAACTGCACCCCAATGCGGGCGCACGGGCGCGCTTTCACCGGCTTCGCCGGATCAGGTTCACCACTTCGCGGCATCCGGCCAGTTTCGCTGTCAGAATAGCTGCATGGCCGCGAAGGTTATTC
This sequence comes from Bryobacteraceae bacterium, assembly GCA_035652975.1. GTDB lineage: Bacteria > Acidobacteriota > Terriglobia > Bryobacterales > Bryobacteraceae > TMP-7. The sequence goes on from DASRCT010000080.1 coordinate 580, forward strand.
GCAATGCGGAGATCGGGCGCAGCCTCAAGCAGCGCGCGAACAGTCTCGGTCTGACATTTGCCCACCGTGAACCGGTCGATATCGGCTGTCCCGCCGACCGCTGCCGTGAGGGCGTTCGCGCCATCCGGCGTCGCCAGGAGCGGATTCGCCCCCGCCTTCAGCAGAAGACGAACGATATTCGCATAGCCGTATCCGGCGGCCATCATTAGCGGTGTCATGCCGCCGGGACCGGCGGCGTTTAAGTCCGCTTGATGCGCGATCAGAACCCGCACCGATCCCTCCTGCCCCTTGTGAATGGCATGCATGAGCGCCGTCCACTGGTTCACGCCGGCGCGCGTGTTCGGGTCCGCGCCCTCCTTGAGCAGTTGTTCAAGGCGCACGGCGTCGCCGTCGCGAGCGGCGCCAATCACGGGCCACTCGTGTGCGCGCCGCCGCTGGCATGCAACCGGCGCCAGCGCCAGAATCAGAAGGGACAGGAGAACGGGATGGAACCGCATGGGAGGCCTCCGGCGGATCTGAGTATATGCGAAGGACTTTTTGTTGTAAAGCTATTTTCTCCGAGGGCGCGGCCGGTCGGACCTTGTTATCCTGAAAACACACTCCACCATCGAGGACATATGCAAGAAGATCTCTCTCGCCGGAACTTCGTGAGAGCGGCAGGCGCAGCGCTCACGGCGGCGCCCGCCATCATTCCTGCTCTGGGCGCCAACAAGAAGCTGAACGTCGCCTGGATCGGCGCGGGATCTCGCGGCTACTACCTCATGCAGCGCTTCTACGCCGTGCCCGCCAACCGCGAGGACGCAACCGTGACGGCTGTCTGCGACGCTTACTCCGGCCACCGCGCGCGCGCCAAGGATCTGATCCAGACGCAGGAGGGTAGCGCTCCAAAGGTGTACGAAGATTACCGCGAGCTGTTGAAGGATCCCTCGATTGACGTCGTCTTCATCGCCACGCCGGAGCATCTGCATTACCCGATGTTCATGGAAGCGATCAAGGCTGGTAAGAACATTTACATCGAAAAGCCGCTGGCTCACACCATCGAAGAGGGAGAACGGATGGTGGAGGCGTGGAAGAAATCTGGCAAAGTGGTCCAGGTCGGCACGCAGAACCGAAGCAACTCGCTGTACCAGAAAGCGAAGGAAATGGTTCAGCAGGGGATGATCGGTCCGATTCACTATGTCCGCGCCTACTGGTACCGCAACGGCCTCACCGACCCTTGGCGCTACGCGGTCCCCCCAGACGCCAGCCCCAGCAACACGGACTGGGACCGGTTCCTTGAAGGAACGAAAAAGCGACCGTTTGACAAGAACCGCTTCTATCAATGGCGGCTGTATTGGGATTATTCGAGCGGGATTTCGACCGACCTGCTGGTTCATCAAACCGATATCACGAATTTTGTATGCAACCAGGTGGTCCCGTCATCCTGCATGGCCTCGGGCGGCATCTACCGTTTCGTCGACGAGGATCGCGAGGTGCCGGACACGTTCAGCGCGATTTACGAGTACCCGGACCGGTTCCACATCAACTACAGCTCCTATTTCGGCAACGACCATTACGGCTACGGCGAGAATTTCATGGGCGATGAAGGCACGATCGAAGTGCTGAACCGTCAGGTGCTCAATTTCTATCCGGAGACGTTCCGCGGCAAGCCGCCGGAGCATGTGAAGGCTCGCAAGGAGCTTCATATTGAACTGCCGGGCAATGATAACAAGGCCGTGGAAGCGCACGTGCGAAACCTGATTGAAGCCGTTCAAGGGAAGGCGAAAGTGGTCGCGGACCCGGTGATTGGACAACAGGCTGCAATCTCGGGCCACTTGGCCACTCTCTCTTTCAAGAACAACAAGAAAGTCTATTGGGACGAGAAGACGCGCAAGGTGCGGTACTCGTAGAGCCCGACGGCTTTCCGGCGCCCGCTTCCTCGGGTAGGAGAGCGGCTTTTCTGATAACATTACAACTTCCATGCTTACCGTTGCAGCGGTTCTTGCAATCTTCGTGTACGGCATCATCGCCGCGATGCTGGGCACGATTCTTCCGGATATTTCCAAACGGTTCGACCTCACTCCAAAACAGAACGGCAATATCGCCATGGCGCAAGCCATCGGTCTAATGATCGGCGGCTTTTCCGTGGGTCCGCTAACCGACATTGAAGGGAAGAAGTTCGGAGTGCTGCTGTCGCTGGGGCTGATCGTCGCCGGGCTGCTCGGCGTGAAGGCGGCGAAAGGCTATGGCGCCGTCGCCACGTTCATGTTCGTGCTCGGATGCGGCGGCGGAGCGCTGGTCACGGCTGCGAACACGCTTCCGCCATTCATTCATCTGGACGGACTGACGACAGGGGGCGTTTTCAATCTGCTGAACCTGTTCTTCGGGTTAGGCGGCCTGGTTACTCCGCTGATCGCTGCCAATCTTTTCAAATATCAGACAGGCCGGCTTCTGCTGTTCGCCAGCGCCCTGGCGGTGATCGCTTTTGTCGTCAGCGCGGCTACAGCCATGCCTGGTCCTTCCGGCGAGGTCGCATTTCAAGTTTCCACGGTCACCGATCTTTTGGCCAGACCAGCGCTGCTTGCGCTCTCTCTCATGCTGTTCCTGTACGTGGCATGCGAGGTGGGCGTATGGAACTGGCTGGTCCGCCACCTGATCGCGCAGGGCGTGCCCGAGGGCAAGGCGTTGACCATCCTTTCGCTCGGCTTCGCGCTTGGTCTGCTGTTAGGCCGCGTGGTTGTCTCGCCGGTGCTCACGCACATCTCGGCCGAACGCGTGCTCTTCGGCTCCGGCGTCCTTATGGCCATTACGACCTACATCATGCTGCAATCTCGCAGTGACGTGGTGGCGTGGATCACGGTATTTTTGGCGGGCATTGCGATGGCCCCGGTCTTTCCGACAACGCTTTCTGTAGTGAACTCGCGGTTTGCGCAGACCGCGGCCACGGCGACCGGCATTTCGACTACAGCAGGCTGGCTCGGGCTGGTGGTGAGTTCACCGATCATTGGCGGCATCGCCGGTACGGATCCCAAGGGGTTAAAAAAGGGACTGTTGGTGCTGCCCGTATTTTCCATCGTAATGGCGATCGTCGCGCTGACCCTGTAATTCGGTCAATAGACCGGACGCCAGAGCAATGGCAGGCCGATATTCGGGACCGCGAGCTGCGGCTGCAAAGCGCGCTTCCCGGCGTAGCCTGGTCCGGTGGACAGTCTATTCTGCGGCCTTCCTCGCTGCGCTGTTCTTGGCCGCATGCGCCTTATGCATTGTGCTGCTCAAGTGGATTGATCCGATCACGACCAGCGTCCAGATGGAGCGGCGCATTCAAGCGTTCCTCGCCCACAAGCCGTACACGAAGCGGTACCGGTTCGTGCCGGTGGGGCGGATCTCTACGGATCTTCAGCACGCTGTGATTGCGGCCGAGGACACCCGGTTTCGCGAACATTCCGGCGTCGATTGGGAGGCGACGCAGAAGCTGATTGAAGAAGATCTCCAAGCGGGCCGACTCGGCCGCGGCGGTTCGACCATCACGCAGCAACTGGTAAAAAATCTGTTCCTTTCCACGCGCCGGTCTTTGCTGCGAAAGGGGCTGGAATTTATTCTCGCGCCGATGGCAGACGCGATACTCGGCAAGCGGCGCATTCTGGAGCTGTATTTGAATGTGATCGAGTGGGGGCCGGGCGTCTATGGCGCAGAAGCGGCCTCCGAGTATTGGTTCCACAAACACGCCTCGCAAATCGATCGTGATGAGGCCGCGCGGCTCGCATCCATCATTCCCAACCCGCTCAAGCGCAAGCCGGCGCGCATGGACCGTTACGCCGCGATTATTCTCACCCGCATGCGTCAGATGGGCTGGTAAGGGTTCGACGGGCCCCGCGCCAGCAAGCAGCAGACAACTGTGAGAGATTGCAGCCCGTGTGGCCACTACCGCCTTGAGGCGGTCGATGCGCGAACCTCTGCTGCTGCCCCTTGCCGCATTCGCCGCGGGGATCGTACTCTCGCAATTCGTCCCGTTCGGCGCGCGCGAGTCGCTCTGCGCCGGCGTCGCCTGTATGGCTCTGGCCGTTCTCGCGCATGTTCGGGCCGCGCGCGCGCTGAGTGCGATTGGCACCGGGTTGGCGTTGCTGATGGCCGGCGCGTGGGTGGATGCCATCCACCGTCCCGGACGCGCTCCGGAACTTGACGCCGGATCCGAGGAAACCGTAATCCTGTCTGGCTGCGTAGTGCAGCCATCGGCGTTTACCGAAGATCGTGAGCGTTTCACGCTCGAACTCGAGCCGGGAGCGCGAACCAACGTTTCCATTACCCTCCGGGAGGGCCAATCTGGGCCGCGTCTGGAGTACGGCCAGCGAATCGAAGTGGATGCCAGAGTACGCAAAATCAGAAATTTCGAAAATCCGGGCGCATTCGATTACGTACGCTACCTGGCGCGACAGAACATCTACTGGATGGCTTCAGCGCGCGGCCCCGGGGCCATCCGTATTCTGCCAGGCCGCTGCGGATCGAAAATCATGTCGGCGATATTCGCGCTGCGCACGGCGGCGCTGGACCGTCTTGAGCGTCTATACGCCGGCAATTCTTACGCCGCCGGCATGAGCGAAGCAATCCTGCTGGGGGAATCCACAAAGCTCGAGAAGGTCTGGACGGAAAATTTCCGCCGGACCGGGACGTATCACGCGCTGGTCATCTCCGGGCTGCACGTCACCGTGCTTGCCGGCGTGCTGCTGTTCTGTTTACGCGTCTGCGGGCTCGGCGAAGCGCCGTCGCTGGCGGTCGCTGCGGCGGCCGCATGGCTGTATGCGGCCGCCTCGGGCTGGTCGGCGCCGGTCATTCGCGCCGCCGGCGGCTTCACTCTGTATCTCGTCGCCCGCTACTCTTACCGCCGCGGCAGGGTGCTGAACCTCGTGGCCGCTGTGGCCATCGCATATCTCATCTGGGATCCCGGGCAGCTTTTCGAGGCAAGCTTCCAGCTCTCGTTTCTGTCAGTCGCTGCGATCGGCGCTTTCGCCGTTCCCATTCTGGACTCTACCACCGGGCCGTTCCGGATGGCGGCGAAAGCTCTCAGAGAGCGGCGTCGCGATCTACGGCTCGATCCTCGGGCCGCGCAATTCCGCATCGAGCTCCGGCTCCTGGCTGAGACCATCGCGCTGTGGACGCGAGTTCCCGAGCGAGCCACGCTCGCAACTTTTGGCGTCATGCTGCGGTTTGCCGTATGGGCTGCGGAAATGATGGTCGTTTCGGCGGTAATCCAGGTGGCGCTCGCTCTCCCCATGGCGCTCTACTTTCACCGGTTTTCTATTACAGGGTTGTCCGCGAACCTCTTGATCGTTCCGCTCATGTCGGCGCTGGTCCCAGTGGGATTCCTCGCAATTTTCACGGGCTGGGGGCGCATTGCGGCAATCGCAACGATGCTGCTGGAAGCCGCCGAACGGGTTGCGGCATTTCATGCTCGCTGGGAGCCGAGCTTCCGCATTCCGGATCCGCCGGTCTGGTTCGACATCGCGCTGGCAGCCGCCCTGGTGGTCGCCGCGGTCGCGTTGCGCCTGGGCAGCGCATGGCGCTGGCCTGCGGTCGGCGCGACTTTGGCGCTCTTCGGCGTGATGCTCTGGTCGCCTTTTCGCCCCGACATCGCGCCCGGGCGGCTGGAGATGACGGCCATCGACGTTGGCCAGGGCGACGGTTTGCTTGTCGCGCTGCCGAACGGCAAAATCATGCTGGTCGACGGCGGCGGCGTCCCGCAGTTCGGACGGCGCGCAAAATCGAAGCTGGACATTGGGGAAGACGTTATTTCTCCCTACCTGTGGGAGCGCCGTATCCGCAAAGTCGACGTCATCGCGATCACGCACGGGCATGAGGATCACGTGGGCGGCGCGGCGGCGCTGATCGCAAACTTTCATCCTGCCGAAATCTGGACGGGCGCGGCCATGGATTCGCCCCAGTGGCGGGCCGTGTTCCACGCCGCCCGCCTCGCCGGAGCGCGCGTGATCGCGCGGCGAGAAGGCGAACACATCGAGGAGTCCGGCGCGCGCATCGACATTCTTGCCCCGCCTTCGGATTACGTCCCCGCCAGCAGGCCCGGCAACAACGATTCGCTCGCCTTTCGGATCTCATTCGGACGGCACTCGTTTCTGCTCACGGGAGACATGGAGGCGCCCGTGGAAGCGCGCCTCATCGCCGACGGCGTACTGACCCGAACCACCGTGCTCAAAGCCCCGCATCATGGCAGCAAGACCTCCGATACAGAGCCCTTTCTGGACCAGATTCAGCCCGCCGTGGCCGTCATCTCGGCCGGATTCGAGAACATGTTCCATCACCCCCATCCGGTGGTCCTCGAGCGCCTGGCGGCTCATCATGCGGCGGTCTTTCGCACCGACCTGGACGGACTCATTTCGGTGTCGACGGATGGATGCCGGCTGGCAATCCGTACCATGCTCCGGGATTACTCGATCGGCGCGCGAATGTCGGCGTTCTGATCGCGGGAGTCTCAGCTCGCGCGCGACTTCATGTCCTTGATCGACTTCTGGATCTTATCGTTGAGCGCCTTCACGTCTTTATTCTGCGGCATGGACCTCAACGCTTCCAACGCTGCCTCCGCAAAGAACCGCATCTTGTCCGGTTCATCCAGCTTCTTGGGGCCGAAGAGTTGGGACTGCGCATACAGCGAATTCGCCATGGCCAGCATGAATTGCGGACGCGGGACAGCCGCCTCGCCGTTCTTGAACAACGCTTGCGCCTTGGTTGGATCGTCCGGAGCTCCTACCGCGCTGCTCGTTTCGTAAATCACGGCTCGCTGGAGCATAGCCCGGTTGACGCTGTCGACAACAGGATCATCGGGCATGGCGCCGGCGGAAATCTTCGCCAGCATTGGCGGCTCGCTCGGGCTGCCGGAGGGGAATGGGAAGGCCAGTTTCACTTGTTCGTCTTTGTTAGAATTCTGAAATTCGCGGAACTTTTCGGCAAACTGAAGCGACGCGACGCGCGCATGCCGGCGCAGTTCCATGACCTGCCGGCGGAACTCGGCGGGATTTCTTTTCGCCGCTTTCGCTCCGGTTTCGTATGCATCAGCCAGCTCCTGGTAGCCTCGCGCAAGGCCGGAGGTCAGCACAAGCGACCAGGGGAGGCCTTGAGTTTTGTATTCGGAGCTCTTCATAGCCCTGTCCAGGTTATCGCTGGCCTTCAGCAGATCCCCCGCCGTAAAGTTCTCTCTGGCGGCGGACCAGTAAAATGCGGGAGTGCCGGGCTCCGGTCCTTTGGAGCCGCTCGAGCAGGAGAGGGAAACGCTGAGAAGCACAGCTGTGCCAGCGAGCACGACGGCGGCGCGCATAGGGATTGCCTCCGGTCGAAGTACTTATCACAGCGTGTGTCCGTGCGCAACCGGGTTTATCCGGCCACGCGCCCACGCTGCGCCGCGAGCGCAAGCGCCCGATCTGCGAGCGTATCCGGCTCCGCGCCCGCCCGCAGCAGGATGGTCGCGATTTCAACGGCGTTTTTTCGGCGATGTCTGGCGATATCCTTCTACGCCATTCGCGGCGTACCCGAGTCGCGGGCTCCAAAACTTCCGATGCAGCTGCATTAACCCGCATCGGGCGCATCGGGTTATAATATTTGCACAGCGGAACGCATGAAGTGTATTCAGCCGCACAACGGCTGCAACTCTGACATGCGACGCACAATCTAATCATCAGGAGGCCAATGAGCAAAGAAGACAGCATTGAAGTAACCGGAACCGTAGTAGAAAAGTTTCCCAGCGGACTATTCAGTGTTCAGCTAGACCAGGATCGCACCGTGCTGGCGCATTTGGCGGGCAAGCTCCGCCGCAACCGGATCCGCGTCCTCGCCGGAGACCGCGTAACCCTGGAACTCTCGCCGTACGATCTCACCAAAGGCCGGATTACCTACCGGCATAAGTAAACGCCGTTCCTTCCGACTGCCGCCCTCATGTGATTCGACTGCTGTTTATCGCCGGCACCCGTCCCGAAGCGATCAAGCTTTGTCCGACGATTCGTTACTGCCGGGCCCATCCCGCATTTGAGGCCAAGCTGTGCGTCACTGCGCAGCACCGGCATCTGCTCGATCAGGTACTAACCGCGTTTGACGTGCGCCCCGACCACGATCTCGACCTGATGCTGCCAAATCAGACGTTGTTTCAGTCCACCTCAAGAATCCTTTCCGCGCTGGCGCCGGTTCTTGAGGCGGAGCGGCCGGACATGGTGATCGTTCAGGGAGACACGACTACGACCTTTTGCGGCGCTCTGGCGGCATTCTACACCCGCGCGCCCGTGGGTCACGTCGAAGCAGGGCTCAGGACCGGCGATCTGTATGAACCGTTCCCCGAAGAGCTGAATCGCGTTCTGACATCGCGAATCGCCAGACTGCACTTTGCCCCGACCCGGCGCGCCGCCGAGAACCTGATTCGCGAAGGCGCTGCTGCGGAATCGGTGTCGGTGACAGGCAATACAGGAATTGACGCCGTTTTACATATTTGCAGGGAACTCGAGGCGGGACGGCTCCGCGGCGCTGACCGCGAGGAGATCGATCCGGAGCGGAAACTGATCCTCGTCACGGCTCACCGGCGCGAGAGTTTTGGAGCGGGCTTTGAGCGGATCTGCCGGGCGCTGCGCAGGCTGGCCAGACGAGATGACATCCAAATCGTTTACCCCGTCCACCCCAATCCCAACGTACAGGCGCCTGTCCGCCGGCTGCTGAGCGATCTCGATAACGTTCTCCTCATTGAGCCGGTGGAGTACGTAGCCTTCGTCGACCTGATGCGGCGCGCCCATATCCTTCTTACAGATTCTGGCGGCATTCAGGAGGAAGGCCCCTCGCTGGGAAAGCCGATTTTGGTCTTGCGCGACAAAACAGAACGTCCAGAGGCGGTGGAAGCCGGCGGAGTCAAACTGGTCGGAAGCGATGAGGACCGGATCGTCGGCGAGACGGAACGGCTGCTTGATGATGCCGAACAGTACGCGACCATGGCGCGCGTTCACAACCCTTACGGAGACGGGCGCGCGAGCGGGCGCATTGCGGACCTAATCGCCTCATTCTTCAACAGATAAATCTCTACGCAATTCGTCAAAATCGGCCCTTTTGGCGGGCTTCTCCGGCCTGATTTTTGGCGGAGCGCAGCTATACTGGGGGCGAAAGGAAAATCGTCCGCTGCTTATGACCTCCATCGATCGGAAATCGCGCCGCGCGAGCGCGACCGACCATCTGACTGAGATCGTTTCACGCAAGCTGATCGGCCAAACCTCGGCGATCAGCGGGATTCTGCCATACATCCAGATGCATCAGGCAGGCCTGTCGCCGGAGGGCCGCCCGGCGGGCGTATTCCTTCTGCTGGGACCTAGCGGCTCGGGCAAAACGAAGACCGTCGAGGTGATCGCCGAAGCCCTTCACGGCAGCGACAAGAATGTACTGCGAATCGATTGCGGCGAATTTCAGATGGAGCATGAGGTCGCCAAACTGATCGGCGCTCCGCCGGGATACCTCGGGCACCGCGAAACCCATCCCCTTCTGTCGCAAGCCAAGCTCAACGCGGCAACCAGCGAGCGCAGCAATCTGGCGGTGGTTCTGTTTGACGAGGTGGAGAAGGCCGCTTCCAGTCTGGCGCGGCTGCTGCTTGGCGTTTTGGACAAGGCTGTTCTGCGTTTGGGCGACAACACCACGGTGAATTTCGAGCGCACTTTGATCTTCATGACCAGCAACCTGGGTGCGCGGGAAATGCTGGATTCCATCACCCCCGGGTTCGGATTCGCGTCCATGGCAGGCGGCGGCGACAGCTCGAAACGCAAACTGGAAAGCATCGGAATGGCCGCGGTTCGAAAACGCTTCGCGCCCGAATTTGTCAACCGCCTGGACGCCATTCTTACCTACGAGCCGCTCACAAAGGAGCAATTGTGTCGGATTCTCGACCTTCAGATCGAGGAAATTCAGCGCCATATCGACAGGCGGTTGGGCGCGCGCGCGTTTTCGCTGGCGGTGTCGAAAGCCGCGCGTGAATTTCTGCTGCGCAAAGGCACGAGTCCGGAGTTCGGGGCCCGAGAATTGAAACGCACGCTCCACCGGCAGCTGATGCAGCCTCTTGCAGCGCTGGTTGCAGCCGGGCGGGTGCCTCCGCAGGCGGCAGTCCGCGCCGACGCGCCTCATTCTGGCGAATTCGTTTCGTTCCGGATCTCGCGGCCCTCGCGCACCCAGCTGCGCCTTGCGTCTTAACGCTGGCCGCCTTCCGGCCGACCTTTCACTCCGGCGCGGAGCCGGCACGCTCCGCGCCGCCTGTTGCCGCTACTCGCCAATTGCGCGCAGCTCGCGCGTAGCGTCTTCCAGCCGCGAATTGAACGCTTTCAGCGCTTTGGCGACCGCCTTGGCTTGCTGGTTGGCTTCCTGCCATCGCGCGCCCTCGACAGCCTCGCGCACGCCCGGCAGCGTCTTCGCGCCGTAGCCCGTATACAGGCCTGGCGCATACAGGCGGTGGCGATACCAGTCGCGTCCAGGCAGACCGCTGCCTGTGGTCAACGCGCGCTCGGTTCGAAACAAGATTTCGTTCAGGTTTGCCAGACGTTCGGCCGGCGCCGCGGAAATACGCTTTCCAGACGCTTCCAACGCCTCTTCGAAATTTTTCGCGTCGCCTTCCATGCGTCCGATCTGCGCGGTCACTTCGGCGAAATCCACGCTGTGCGACGACTTGGCCGCCTCTTTCTGAATTTCATCCACATAACTGCGCAAGGCGCGCGCCACTCGGGAAAACTCAAACGGGAGAACCGGAGCGTTCGCCAGCCGCATCAGCGAAAGGGTCATCACTTGCGCCAGCGCCCGTCCATAGGTGAAGTCGGCGTCAGAGAAATGCGTGTACCAGTAATAGGAATCGTAGATGGAATGGTAGACGCCTCCCCCGCCCTCGCCGCCGAATCCGAGGTTCAGACTGGCCACGCCGGCGTGATGCAGAAAGGCTACGTAGTCCGATCCGGCCCCTAACGGATTGAGATGGAACGGGGCATTCTGGTCGCCGGCGCTCGAGCGGGCCTGCCGCGCCTCGAGCAGATTTTTTCCGGAAACAGGATCGCTGATATCGCGCAGGACCTCTGTCATGAAGTGTTCCAACGTGTGTGAGCCGGATGCGTTGATGGCGCCCTTTCCGTTAGAGTCGGAGTTGATATAGACTGCCAGTTTCCGGTCGACTTCCTTCGCGTGCTTTTCCACCCACTCTGTCGAACCCACCAAGCCGAACTCCTCTGCATCCCACAAGGCAAGCACAACCGTGCGCTTCGGCTGCCATCCTTCACGGACCATCGACGCCAGCGTCCGCGCCGTCTCCAGGAGCGCCGACGCCCCGCTCGCCGGGTCGCTGGCGCCGTTCACCCAGGCATCGTGATGATTGCC
>DASRCT010000081.1:0-10670 GCA_035652975.1 Bryobacteraceae bacterium
GCTGCACGACGGGTCGAGACTGCGGCTCAAGAAGCTGGCGCGCGACTACGACCCGCGCGACAAGATGGAGGCGATCCGGCTGCTCAATGAATCCAAGGAGTCTGGGGAGGTTCTTACCGGCGTTCTGTACGTGGGCTTCGCTCCGACTTTTCTCGAGCGGCTGCATATGGTAGAAGAACCGCTGGCGACGTTGCCCGAAAGGCGGGTGCGGCCTTCCCGGGAGGCGTTGGACCAGATCATGGAGGAATTGCGCTAGCAGCGGTTTTACGGCTTGCCGGAGGGATCGGCGGCGCTCTTCGGATGGTCGGAATCACGGCGCCGCGCGCGGCGCCGTCCGACGAGCGTGCCAAGAAAGGCCCCCGCGAAACCAGCGATCTGAGACGCGACAGGGTTCAGGTTAATTTTGTCCGCGGCTGCAGCCGACAGACAAAATCCGGCGACACTGAGTCCCGCGATCTTCGCAATTCGGGACACTCTCATCGTTCTTAGCGTATCTGACTCGATCCCATTTTTGGCTGCGAGGATCTTTGCGACGCCGGGCGGAGTACCGGCGTCATATATAGGTTGCGCTTGAAACGTGGAGGTATGCGAATAAGGCTGGCGTTGATTTTGGGATCACTTGCGCCCTGTCTTCAAGGAGCGGTCCCGGCGGTGGACGCCCGCAATTCGGAAATTTTCGGTTTTAAAAGCCATTTTCGAATGAATCAGTACCACTCGCGCGGGGAATGGGAAGCGCGCAAAAACGCGCTGCGACAGCAAATTCTCGGGGCGGCTGGCCTGATGCCGATGCCTGCCAAGACTCCATTGCAGCCAAAAATCGTGCGCCGGCTTGATTACCCGGACTATTCGATCGAGGTTGTGCTGTTGCAGACGCTGCCGGGCTATTTTCTCGGCGGAAATCTGTATGTGCCGGCCAATCCGAAAGGCTCGCATCCGGCCGTTCTGATTCCCCACGGACACTGGAAAAAGGGCCGGCTGGAGGATTTGCCGTCCTATTCCGTACCCGCATTGGGCATCAATCTGGCGCGGCAGGGTTATTTTGCGTTCGCTTACGACATGGTCGGGTTCAACGACACGCGGCAAACACCGCATTCGTTCGTCACGCCCCGCCGCACGCTGTGGTCGTTTCATCCCATGGGATTGCAGTTGTGGAATTCGATCCGGGCGCTCGATTTCATCGAATCGCTTCCGGGCGTTGATGGAAAGCGGCTTGCCATCACGGGCGCATCGGGCGGCGCATCCCAGGCCATCTTTCTGACCGCAGTAGACGACCGGATTGTTGCAGCGGCGCCGGTCAACATGGTGTCAGCGCATATGCAGGGCGGCGATCCTTGCGAGGAGGCGCCCAATCTGCGGATTGGCACATTCAACGTTGAAATTGCGGCCATGGCGGCTCCCCGGCCGATGCTGATCGTTTCTTCGACGCGCGACTGGACGCGCAACACGCCGGAGGAGGAATTTCCGGAAATTCGCCGTATTTATTCGCTCTATGGGCAGCCTGCGCTGGTTCAAAGCGTGCAGATCGACGCCGAGCACAATTATAACCGCCAGAGCCGCGAAGCCGTGTATCGCTTCCTGCGGTCCTGCCTGCGGCCCGATCCGGAAGCGCCAGAGTTCGAAGAGCGGCCGTACGAATTGCCGCCGGACGAGCAATTGCTGGCGTTTCCCCGGGGGGACCTTCCGTCAGACCTTATGAACCTCGATCAGGTGTTTCAAAACTGGCGGGCGGCGGCCCGGATGCAGATGGAAAGCGCCTCTCTCGGCGAGCTGCGGGATGCCCTGCGCACCGCGCTCGGCGTGGAGTATCCTCAGCGGGTGGACAGCGCCGCCGAGGGCGGCCATATTGTATTGACGCGGCCGCCGCACCGGGACCGCGTCGTTGGCGTCTGGCATCCGGGCGCCGGCGGTCCGGTGCTGGTGCTGCACCCTCGCGGCGCCGCTGCCGCCGAGCAGACGGAACTCGGCAAACAGCTTTTAAAATCGGGACGTCCGGTGCTGATGATCGATCCGTTCATGCCCGGGGCTCTGCGGACCCAGCGGTTTGAAACAGACGATTACTTTCTGTCTTACAACCGCAGTGAGGAATCCGAGCGGGTGCAGGACGTCCTGACGGCGCTGGCGTTCCTGAAGTCCAAGACGAAGGCCCAGCCCGAATTAATCGGCATGGAAACGGCGGGAATTCGAGCGATTTTTGCAGCCGCCGTTGCGCCTTTCAAAGTTGATGTGGTGGCAGATATGGCTGGATTTTCCGGATGGGATCAGGATTTCCTCGACCGATTCTTTGTGCCGGGAATCCAGCGCGCGGGTGGGCTGGACGGCGCTTTGCGGCTGATCACCGCGCGGTTGCTGCTGCCCGGAGCGGCGCGAGCGGCGCGCTGAGCTGCGTGCCCGGGGCGGGGGTCGAACCCGCACGACCCTTGCGGGTCAACGGATTTTAAGTCCGTTGCGTCTGCCTGTTTCGCCACCCGGGCGTACTATGATCAACCTTGCGCGCGCCGTCCGCAGGAATCTCGCAAAGATCCTGGAATGCAGGTCTTTGAAGCCATTGTAGCGCCCTCAGTTGCGCGCCTTATGATTATGAGTACCAGGACGAATTATAACGGTTATATCTATAGGATTGCAGGAGCTCTGCGATATACTGCCGCTTCGGAGGAAACATGCGTTACGCAACGCGGTGGTGTGTGAACATTGCGGTAGGGATGCTGGCCGCCTCGGCAGCCTTCGGGGGCGCTATCGTTTCGGGGTTTAACACAACGAGCGACGGGCGGAATGATGACGGTACGTACACGGCCCCAAGCGGTTGCACGAATGGTGTGAATGGCGGCACGTGCGCCGGCTCGCTCGTGCCGGTCGGGTTCAACCTCAACTTTTTTGGCGTTACATCGAATTCCATTTACATCAACACGAACGGGAACGTTACTCTCGACGCGCCGCTGAGCACTTTTACGCCCTTCGGCCTGACGGCCACAACACGCCAAATTATTGCTCCGTTCTTCGCTGATGTCGACACCCGCAACCCATCCAGTGGAGTGGTCACGTTCGGAACCGGGACATTTGATGGGCGGAACGCCTTCGGCGTCAATTGGATTAACGTAGGCTACTTTAACAGTAAAGTCGATAAGACAAACAGCTTCCAACTGCTGCTGGTTGACCGCACCGACACCGGACCGGGAAACTTTGACATCGTGTTCAACTACGATCAGATCCAGTGGGAAACCGGCGATGCCAGCAACGGGGTTAACGGCTTAGGCGGCAGTTCGGCCCGGGTCGGGTTTTCAAACGGCACCGGGAATCCTGGAACATCGTTCGAGTTGGCCGGCTCGGCGATTCCCGGCGCTCTAATCGATGGCGGCCCCAACGCGCTGATCACGCACGATCTGAATAGCAATGTGCTCGGCCGCTACATTTTCAACGCGCGGAACGGGCAAATTATCGTAACGCCGGAGCCGACCAGCCTGGCGCTGCTGTCAATCGGCGGCGTTCTGCTGTGGTGCGGACGGCGAAGCTGGCGCGCCTCGCGCTAAAACTGCGCAGACGGTCAGTTTCGTTTGAGGCGGTGAAGCTTGGCCCGGGCCCAATCAAGGGTTCGTCGCGCCCAATGGTAGTGCTCGCTCAACAAGACGAGTCCTGCGATCAGCAACACGAACCCTGGGCCCGGTACGCCCGGAATTGAAAGAATTAATCCGCCGGCAAGCAACAGAAATCCCGCGGCAACGCGGAGCCATCGGCGGGCTCTCCCGCCTCGCGCTTCGGTTTCGCTCATTGGGCCAACCCGGCTGATCGCAGTTCAGTGAGCAGTCGGCCGCGCGCGTTGCGCGGATATCCGAAATCCCAGAACGGCTCGCCCGGCATGCTCTCCCAAACCCGTTCACGAGCGGGTACAAGCATGGCCGCCAGGCGTTCATCGGCGTCGCTCACCTGATCATCGAGACCAAGCATCGCGATGATGCCTCGCAGATCAAGGTCGTGACGATATTCATCCAGTCCGTAAGAGTATCCACGCTCTACTTCGTCAACGAATTCGCGATATCGCCGGAGGAGGTATTCCCGGCCGCCCTCAATGACGTGCCGTGGATATCCGTTGTCCTCGAGAAATTGTCGGATCTCCTGGTCCGTCACCGCAGTCGCGCGCAATTGGCCTCGTAGTCAATGACGGCTTCCCTTCCGCCATGCAGGATTGACAGCCGGCCAGCTTCGATCACGAGCTCGTTGTACCGGCTGTTGGCCGGCGTCGCGATGTTATCGGGCCGCTCATCGCTGAGGCACGCTTTAACCAGCGCGGCGATGGAGCGGTATCCGTATCCCACCGGCGTAAGCCCCGGACCACCGAGATCCACATATTGGAAATAATCCGGGCTTGGTTCGCTGTATGAGCCGTCGACGTAAGCGTATTGCAGGCCGCGATACTGGTCCGAGTGGGCGAGCCACGCACCGCCGTCTGCTCCCGCGCAATACATGGTTAAGCCCTGCGTGTTCGATCCCGGCGCTCCATCCGGAAAACCGAGCGCGTTCTGCACATTCAAAGCGGCCCCGTTTTCCCAGATAACGCGCGCGTCCGTCCAAAGAAACCCCTCATTGCCGTTCGGGAACTTGTCGCGAATGCCGTACACGCTCACAGCCACAGGCTTCAGCCCGGTGATGAATGCAACCAGGTCGACGTAGTGGCAGCCAATGTAAGTAAACGCATCGGAGTTCTCGACGGTGCACCAGTTCTGGAAGTTGGAATGCCTGTAGGCCCATTTTTCGAGCAAGCACGCCGTGCCCAAACGGAATTCGCCGAAACGGCCCTCACGATATCGCATCCGCGCCATGAGGCTGCGATCATCGAAGCGTTTGTGATACTCGATGCCGACGAACAGGGCTCGGGCCGACGCCTCGCGCTCGATCTCGACGGACTCGCTCGCCTTGAGCACCAGCGGTTTGACCGCAATCACGTGCTGGTCCGCTCGCAGGGCGGTCATGATGGCATGGTAGTGAAGCTGGTCGGGGAGCGCGACAATGGCGATGCTGCGTGGAGGCATAGCGGCGAGCGCCTGCGCATAGGGATCCAGTACGGGCCTGAAGGAGCGCTCCGGAAAGGCGCGTCGGATGGTCTCGGATCGAGCGAGCGCGTCCAGCGTGGCCGCGCGGCGCGCGCAAACCGCAATGTCGCCGACCACGTTCAAGCGCTGGAGCTGATACAGCGAAGGAAGGATCTGGTCATGCGCGATCATGCCTCCGCCGATCAAGAGAACAGGCGCAGGGCTCATGCGGCCGGCGCCTGTTGGGCGAGCGACTCAGCGAACGCTTCGGCGAAGACTCCGGCGCTCTCCTCAATGGCCTCCGCCGTAATGACCAGCGGCGGACAAATCTTGACGGTAGCGCTTCCGAATCCCACCGGGCTGAACATGAGCACGCCCTTTTCGATCGAGCGGCGAACGACGTCGAGAGCCAGCGCCCCGTCCGGCTCCTTTGTTCCAGGCCGCACGCACGCAACGCCTGCCACCAGTCCTTTGCCATCCACGCGTCCAATCTGCGGGAAGCGCCTGGCGAGCGCGCGCAGGCGATCGTGCAGCAGAGCGCCATTCTCTTTGGCCCTCCGCGGCAGGTCTTCTTTGATGGTCAATTCAATCGACGCCAGAGCAGCCGCGCAGCACACCGGGTTGCCGGTATGCGTCGAGGTCATGCTGCCGGGCGGGTGGAGGTCCATGATCTCGGCGGGACCAGCGACGGCGCCGATAGGCAGGGAACTGGAGATTCCTTTCCCGAGCGCCACCAGGTCGGGCACAATGCCGTAATGCTCGAACCCCCACATGGTTCCCGTGCGGCCGAAGCCGGCCTGGACCTCGTCGCAGACGAGCAGCGCCTTGTGTCCTCGCGTCCACTGACGCAGCGCCTTCATATACTCAGGCGGCGCAAACGCCGCGCTGCCGCCCTGGTACGTTTCGAGAATCACGCCGGCGACATTCGAGGCCTCAATCCCGGCCTCCGCCAGCGACTTGAGAAAGAAGTCGAAGGAGATATCTGGAGTGCGGAACCCGTCCGGAAAAGGGACCTGCACAAAACCCTTGTCGAGATTGACTATCCATTCCTTAAGCGACGGGATCCCGCCAGCCTGTTGCGCCCCGAGCGTGCGACCATGAAACGCTTTATCGAAGGAGACGATAATATTCTTGCCCCGACCGCCCACTTTGACGCCGTGCGTGCGGCACAACTTAATCGCGCACTCGACCGTTTCCGATCCGGTCGTGAGCAGAAAAACCTTTTTCAGCGGATCCGGCAAGAGCGAGGAGAGGCGTTCCACCAGCTGCAAGCGGATCGCGCTCGGGAAACAATAATTGTGGAGCAACCCGGATTCCGCCTGAGAGACCACGGCATCGATGATTTCCCGCCGCCCGTGTCCGGCATTGGCGACGAGCACTCCGGATGACCAGTCAATCCAGCAATTCCCGTAGGGATCATAAACCTGAAACCCTTCAGCGCGGTGCCACAATACGGGCGGCTGACCCTGCATCGCGACGGGCTCCAGACGATGCAGCTTCTGGAGCAGGGGGATCGATTCCGGCGCCGGGATCGGCGTCACAATCCGGCGCAGCGCCGTCTCGACGCGCGGCACCGGCCGGGGGACCAGATTATAGCCAGAAGACATTGCTTCCACATTGTCGCATCCTGTCTGCTCTAAAATCGAAAGCGTCTTCATGCGGTTCAGAGTGCGGCTGGTCGTTCTCGCGTTGATCTCGATCTTCGCCCTGGCCGGCCCGGAACCGGTCTACACGGGCGCGGCGAAGTGCGCGTCTTGTCACCGCGCCATCGGCGGGGCGCAAATGAACAGCAACATGGCGCTGACATGGCAGGGTTCCTGGCCGCCGTTGCTTCCGCGGCGGTATTCGCGCCGGATGCGCGAGGGCGCCGTCGAATACACCGCAGCCTCGAGTGGAGACCGGCTTCAGTTTCGCGTTGTGATTGCGGGACGGGCGCCCGCTACGGCGCCAGTCGAAACGACGGTCGGCGGCCGCCGCCATGGCGTCAGTTTCCTGGTGCGGCTTTCCGAAATCGATGGCTTGAAACTGCCGCGCGCCCCACTGGTGGAAGCGCGATACCTGCATAGCGCGCCCTCGAATGAGCTTGTACTCTCGCCCGGATTTCCGCAGGCGGCGGGGTCCAGCTACGAAACAGTTTTGGGCCGCGTCCTGAGCCCGGACTTCGAGCGCAAGTGTCTGGATTGCCACGGCGCTCCGAGCGAGGCGTCCCATGAAGCGGGCGTGCGCTGCGAGTCGTGCCACGGGCCCGGCGCAGCGCACATTTCAGCAATTTCGGCCAACGCCGCAGTTCGCGCGATTCAGAAGCCGACGACTCGCGAACAAGAACTCGAACTTTGCTCGAGATGCCATGCAGGCTTCAGCGAGCTGTACGATCCGCTGCCCGGCGACCTGCTGATTTCAAGCCAGGCTACCGCTTTGAAGCGATCGCAGTGCTACATCCAGAGCGGCGGCGCCATGAGTTGTACATCCTGTCACGATCCGCATCGCGACGGTCTGCGCGCGGATATTTCCGCCACAGCCGTGTGCCAGTCCTGTCATGGATCGGCGGTTGCGAATCGCGCAGCGCTGTGTCCGGTGAACCAGAAGCAAAATTGCCTCGAGTGCCACATGCCCATGGAACAGCGCGGTTCCTTCCATATGGTCGACCACTGGATCCGTGTTCATCCGGAGCAGGGCGTAAGAGCGCCTCGACAGAGCGCTATGAATCGCACGCGAGTGCGTCCAAAGCGGCTGTATCTGCGGCTGATTGTCGCTGAGACCGCGGAGAAAGCGAAAGCGGCGCGAGCGGAACTCGCCGCGGGCGCTACCTTCTTTTCCGTCGCGCAGAAATATTCGAAGGATGCATCCGGCATCACGGGCGGCTACATCGGAGAGATCGACCCGGATCGCATGGATCCGCAACTGGCCGCCGCCGCTCTCAAGCTGGCGCAGGGTGAGTTCAGCGAGGTGCTGGATATTCACGGCAAGCCGATGATCGTGGCGCGCATGCCTCGCGATTTCCTGTACGAGGCCGAGCAGTTGGAGATCGAGGGCTCGCAGTTGCGGCAGGAGGGCCGTTTCAGCGAGGCCATTGCGAAATTTGAAGAATCACTGCGGGTCTATCCGCAATTTTTGCGTTCGCTGGTGTTGCTGGGCGCGACGCTCGGCCAACAGGGTAACGCGCAGCGTGCAGCGGCCGTGCTGGAATATGCGACCCGCCTGTATCCGGGGGACCCTGCGGCCGAATACAACCTGGGGCTCGCATACGAGAGCGCCGGCCGCGGGGAGCAGGCCATGGCTGCCTACCAGAAGGCGATCGAGCTCCAGCGCGACCTCATTCCGGCCTATTTGAATCTCGGCGGCCTGCTGTATTCGACCGGGCGCGCCGGGGATGCCGCCCGCGTGTATGAAGCCGGCCTCGATCAAGACCCGCTGGCTGCTTCGCTGTATTTCAACCTCGCGCTGGTCTATCGCGATCTGGGCAAGGCGGATCGGGCGGCTTGGGCGGCGGCTCTCGCGGCAAAAATCGATTCGAGATACTCAGCGGGCATTGCCCAGCCGGGCGCGCACTAGCCTCAGGTTATTCTGCGCGGTCCTGTGTCCGGGATCAATGCGGACGGCCGCTTCGAATTCGGCCTCGGCTTCAGCTAACCGTCCGCTGCGCGCCAGGGCGGTCCCCAGATCGCTGTGCAGGTCGGCGTTGCCCGGCTCGAGCGCTACGGCTTTCCGGAGGTGATCGAGGGCGGCCACAGCGTCGCCATTCACGGCCAGCAGGCGTCCGAGGGCGTGTTGCGCCTCGGCGAGCGCGGGGTTCAACTGCACCGCAACCTTGAATTCGTTCAGCGCGGCTGTTCGGTCGCCGGCGCCCTGGAGCGCCGCGCCCAACTGCATATGCGCTGCGGCATCGGATGGACTCAGGCGCGTGACCTCACGCAAGTGATCGGCCGCCTCGGCGTACGCGCCGCGGGCGGCGAGCGTACGGCCGAGGTTGTATCGCGCGTCGACATAATCCGGCCGCAGGGCAAGCGCCAGGCGAAATTCGCTCAGAGCGCCATTCTCATCTCCCAAAACCAGCAGCGCGGCGCCCAGACTGTTATGGGCCGGCGGGGCGTCGGGACGCGAGTTGAGGGCCGCACGGAAGAAATCTGCGGCCGCGCTGGTTTGGCCGCGCGCCATCAGGATGGCCCCCAGACTGTAGTGCGCAAGGTAGTCGGATGGGTATTTTTCGAGTCGCCGGCGCATGAGCGCTTCCTGGAGGACCACGCGGGGATCGCCAGCGACTTGCCCCGGCCGCGGCAAAACTTGAAGCCAGAGGTGGCCCATTTCATCGACGGAGCGATCGCCATTCAGCACGCGAACTGGCGGGTTGCTCGGGTTGCGCGGATTCTCCGCCGAGTTGTCGTAGACGTAGCGCATCTTCACCAGCGAACCCTTGGGCAGAAACAGCGGCTGCTTGAAGCGATACACAGCCTGCCAGTTGATGTCCCAATCCTTGATGTGGATAAGCCAGCGCCTGGTTCCGTCCGGCAGGATCGCGAATGCGCGCAGATCCTTGCCCAGATAGTGCGCATGAGGATAGACGCCAAGCGCGTCGACGTCGAGCGGCAGCCGAAGTTCGTCTTCAACTACGAAATTCCGGTCGCAGGGCGCAATATCGATCGCGCCGTCATGTTCGAGCTGAAGCAGCATCGGAAACTTGGTCGGCAATTTCGCGCTGAAATAGAGGCCCAGGGAAGGACGGATCTGCTCCGGTTTGCCGCTTGGCTGAAGGTGCATGTTGACGACCAGATCGGTGTTGGGGTCGAGCCGCCAGGACATATCCTCAGGCTCAGCGACAGTCGGCGTGCCCGGTTTCCAGAACAGAAAGTGACTGTCGGGGTCGAACGCGCCGGCTTCCAATTGAACGTCCATGCCCGGAAAGCCGACCTGTCCGTCATTGGAATGCCGCCGGCGCGCGGATCCCGAGCGGTCAATCAGAATGTTGGCGTGATGGACCACCCGCTTGTTTCCGGGGCGCAGCTCCACCGCGCGCACGTAGCGCGTCGCGGTCAGGGGGGCGTGCAGGACGAAATTGCGGAATACATCCGAGCCGGAAGCGGCGAGCGTAAAGGGGCGCTCGAGCTCCAGCACCATATCGGGCCTGCCGAGCTGCCAGCCTTCGGTGAATGCCGGCTGAGGCGGCAGATCAGCGGGGTCCCCTTCCGGCGCGCCCGCGGCCGCCCATTCGGCAATCATCTTGATCTGCGCCTCGGTCAGCCTTCGCTCGCCTTCGAACTCGCCCTCGCCAGGTTCGGGCGGCCAGGGCGGCATGTAGCGGCTATGCGTCACTGCCGCGATCTGCCTGGCGCGGCGCTTTGCGTCAGCATAGGTCAGCAGCGAAAAGGGCGCGGCCTCGCCCGGCCGGTGACACGGCGCGCAGTAATGGAACAGGACCGGCGCGATGTCGCGGTTGAAGGTGACCGGCCTTGCGCACAGCGCCGCCAGGGCTGCAGCGCCAACGAGCAACGCACGGGCAATCATTTCACGTCCGAGATAAAGCAGCCTGTGGCGCGGGTCGTATGCGGTTGGAGGGTCCGGCCCGCGGCGATGGCCGTTAGCACGTCTTCAAGATCGTGCGTGGTTGCGTTCGGCCGCGATTTGCCGAACGTCGCGTACTGATCGTCAATGCGG
>DASRCT010000082.1:0-86172 GCA_035652975.1 Bryobacteraceae bacterium
TTGCAGGAGCGGCGTTTGCGCGGTCACCTCCACTACCTGGCTGACATCGCCCACCTGCATTGTCACGTCAATGCGGACTGCGCTCTGCACTTCCACAGTGATCGGCTCGCGCGCAAAGCGCCGAAAGCCTGACTTTTCCACCTCTACTTTGTATTGGCCAGGAACTAGATTGACGAAATGAAAATTGCCGTTCTCGTCGCTCTGCATCACCCGCCGCTCGCCGGTGCCGAGGTTGGTCAGAGTGACGTTCGCTTGTGGCACAAAGCCTCCAGTCGGGTCGCTGACAGCGCCGACGATTGAGCCGTAAAAGGTCTGGCCGAACGAAGCGACTGCCGCCGCCACCCACACGAGCAATGACCTGATTCTCATCGATTCCCCCAAGCCCCAGACAGGGTTGGAAGTACTATATAACGCGCCAGCCCGGCGCGCAACCGACTTCAGCGTAGTTGTCGTCGTGTCGTGAGCGGCCGCTTAAAAGCGGAAACCGCTAGTTGAAGAAGCGGAATGCAAACGCATCAACCATGCCGGGCTGCCGCATCTGCAGCTGCTCGCAATTTTCACTGCGCAGGCGGCGCCGGGAGCATATTACGAATCGCTGCGATGCGCCATCCCTGCGACGTGCGCTTCAGGATGAGCGTGGTCCACATTCGCCGCGTCTGGCCGCTGGCCAATCCAGTGAGATTGTAGCGGCCGTCAACGATCGCGACATCGGGCGTGATCATCCGGATGGACTCGACGTCGATGCTGCGTGTTCCACCTGTACGCTGGGAGCTCGCCATGGCGCCGCGCACCACCTCGTCACGTCCCTTCCGCCACTCCCCGGAGGAGACGAGCTGATCGGCATCGGCGGTGAACAATGTTTCAACCGCCTTCGGGTCTCGGCGTTCGCGCGCGTCCACATACCGTTGCACGATGGCGCGAATGGCGGCCTCATCGGGGCGGGATTCGGACTGTCCGAGCAAAGGAAGAACGCCGGCCAGGCAGGCGCAGAACCATGCAAAGCGCATACGCTCGCCAGTTTAGCGCGAAACCGGGCGGCGGCCCCCAGCAGCGCCGCCGCTGAAATCCAGCTCCCGGCCGGACCTCGCCGTCGCGAATCGCTGTGGGACGCATTCGGGCCGCTCGCGGGCGGCCACTATACTATTAATCACGGGAATTGTCTTGATGAAAAGATTGGCCTGTATTCTTGCCCCACTCGTTTTTGCCCTGATCGCCATTGCGCCGCTCAGTCCTGGCGAGGCGCTGACACAAGGCGAGCGCGACCGCGCCATGAGCAGTCTGCACGCCAGTCGCAAACTGTTTCTGGATTCCGTCGCCGGACTCTCAAGCGAGCAGTGGACTTTCAAGCCCGGCCCCGACCGCTGGTCCATTGCCGACTGCGCCGAACACATCGCGCTCAGCGAGGATTTCATCATGTCGATGATCAAGGACAAGATCCTGGCCTCGCCTTCCCCAGCCGGCAAGACGACAGATCGAACCAAGGATGATCGGATCGAGGCTGTGCTCACCGACCGCAGTCACAAAGCGCAGGCGCCCGAGCCGCTCCAGCCGTCGCACAAATTCGCTACGCCACAGGACGCGGTGGAACACTTCCGCAAGGCGCGCGACGCCAATATCAAGTGGATCGAGACGACGAATGCGGACCTGCGGGACCACATAGCCGCATCACGCGCGCTCGGAGATCTGGACGCGTACCAATGGGTGCTATATATGTCTGCGCACACGATGCGTCACACGGAACAAATCAATGAAGTGAAAGAAAGTCCGGACTATCCGAAGCGCTGACCGCCGGTTACAGGGTCAGCAAGCGCCCCACGACGTCCAGAACATATTTCTGCGTTTCGGGAATGTTCGGAACACCGCCGGCGCTGTCCACGCGCGCCGGTCCGGCATGATAGGCGCTAAGCGCCTTTTCGATATCGCCGCCGTACTTATCGAGCAGTTGTTTGAGGTACCGCGCGCCGGCAAGCACGTTCTGCTTTGGATCGAACGGATCCGATACGTTGAAGTCGATCGCCGTCGCGGGCATAAGCTGCATCAGGCCCTGCGCGCCGCGGCTGGATACCGCGCACGGGCGGAACCCGGACTCCTTTTCCATCACCGTCCGAATCAGATCCGCGCTAAGACGCGCCTGCGTAGACGCGTCCGCCGCAAGGCGGTCCACTTCGGAGCGGGGCAGCGGATCGCAATCGACGCCCGCGGCAGCGAGAGAAGCCTTGCGCGGCCAAGGCGACCAAAAAAATGCGTCCGGGGCCACGGATGCATCCAGGCGCAGGGCGTTCTGAGCCTGCTTCGCGATGGAGGCTCGCTGCTGCGCGATGGACACCTCCATGGCGGCGCGGATCGCATCCGCAGACGTGGATTGCGAAAACGCAACCGGCGCACACGCTGCCAGGAGCCAAAGCGAACGCACGCTAATCTATCGGTCGTCAACGACCCCAACTGTAGCGTCAACGGACGCCGTGGCGATCAGGTTCGGCGCGAAAATTCCGCGAGCGGGTTCAATCTTGGGCCAGAATCATATTCAGTCGTGAATTGCTTTGACAAGCGCTGTTCATAGCGGCCGCATTTCCGCCGCGCTAGTCCGGCCTCAGCAAAACCTTGAGCACGCCACTTTGAGCCGCGCGAGCAAACGCCTCCGGCGCGCGGCTCAGCGGCATCGATTCGCTGATCATCTCATGAACGCGCACCCTGCCCGCAGCGAGCAGCTTTAGCGCCGGCTCAAACCTTCCGCAGCGCGATCCCACCAGGGTAATCTCGTTCACGATGACGGGCGCCGTGTCGACCGCCACGCGATCGTGCACCGTGGATTTCATCACCACCGTCCCGCGCGGCCGGACCATCTGGATTGCGCCCTCCAGCCCTTCGCGCGATCCGGTCGCCTCGACCACAAACTCAAATTCGGCGGCCGGAAGCTCCCGGCTGTCCTTGACCACAAATGTTTCAGCGCCGGCTCGCTCGACTATTCGCAGCTTGTGTTGGTGCCGCCCGAACTGGCATACGCGCGCGCCGTGGGCCAGCAGGACCTGTCCCGCCAGCAATCCAAGCTTCCCGTCGCCGAGCACGGCGACCGTCGCGCCCTTCGGAATCCGGACTTGATCGAGGATCTCGCACGCCGCCGCAACCGGCTCGACGAAGACTGCGGTTTCGGAACTCATGCGCTCCGGCACGTGGTGCAGATTGCGTTCGGGAAGCGTGAAAAATTCGCGGAATGCGCCAGGGTGTTTCACAATCCCGAGCACGCTCCGCTTCGGGCAATGCCGGCCCAAACCCTTGCGGCACCATTCACACCGGTTGCACGCAAGATTGATCTCTCCGACGACGCGCTTGCCGGCAAGGTCCGGCGAATCGGCTTCCACCACCTCGCCCACAAACTCGTGGCCGGGCGTACCGCGAAAGCCGTAGTAGCCGCGCTGAAGTTCGAGATCGGTGTTGCAGATGCCGCCGGCCAACAGCCGAATGAGAGCGAAACCTTGCGGCCGGCGCGGTCGCGGAACACGGCGCGCCTCGACGCGTCCGTTCTCAATGTGAACAGCAAGCATGAACAGTTCAGTATAAAGCCCGCGGCAATTCTTGCCGCATCCTCAACGCCCCCGAACGCGGTCGAAGTCGAAGGGGCGCCTATCCGGGCCCCGGCGCCAGATTTGCGCGACTCAGCAGCTCGTCCTCGAACGAATAATCCGGCGGTGGAAACGGCTGCGCTCTACGCCACCATTCGAATGTCCTCCGGAGCGCCTCGTCGAAATTCGAAGGCGTAAATCCCAGCATGCGCTTCGCCTTGTCGACGCGCATGGTGATCGGCGGCAGGTCGTAGTACATCGCGAAATACAGCTTCGGCCCCATGGGATGCCCGCCCGCTTCAACCATGGTTCGACGCGGGAGATGGACAATTCGCGCTCGCCTGCCCGCCGCTCGCGCGAACGCCTGAACCGCCTCGTTCTGGGTGATCGCGCGCTCATGGGCGACATTGAAGGCCTGTCCTATCGCCTGCGGTTCCTCGAGAACGCGCACGCAGCAGGAAACCACATCGTCGACATACACGAACTGCATCAGGCGGCTGCCATCGTCGGGAACAATAATTGGCCGCCCGGCCTCGATGCGATCCCAAAAGAACGCTTCACGGTAGAAGGGATTTCCTGGGCCGTACACAAAAGGAGGTCTGAGGGTGACGGCCGGGAACCCGCTCTGGCGATGCATGCTGAACAGCGCGCGTTCGGATTCCGCCTTGTTGCGGACGTATGCTTCGGGGTGGTCCGGCGGCGCAAGCAGATCGCTCTCGTCATGATCAAGTCCTTCCCCGTAAGCCGCCACGCTGGACATGAACACGTAACGCTCGAGGTTCGGGTGAGCGCATGCCCTGGCTGTCGCCTGTACCTGCGCCGCCGTCGTGCCGCGTTCCCAATCGTAGACGTTGTCAAACACCGCGTCGAACCGCTGGCCTGCCAGCGCGCGCGCTACAGCAGCCGCGTCATTGCGGTCCGCCACAATTCCGCGAGCGCCGGCCGGCAATTGCGATTGTGGGTTGCGATGCAGAATCGTGAGGTCGTGCCCCTTGCGAACCAGCGTCTCTGCGAGCCTCCGGCCGATGAACAGCGTGCCGCCAATAATCAGGATTCGCATAATCGTATCGGGATGACTTAAACCCTCAGCCGGCCAGCTTTCCAGGCCCTTGCCAGACCTTCGAACATAGGGCTGCCGGCGCAGACATGTTTTCCGCTTCCCTGATCCGGGCGCCGGCGCGTTCGGCTGACGCTGGATGCCCTACACGGCGACGGGCTTCTCGATGTACGCCAGAAAATCGGCGATCAGTTCGAGGTCCAATTCCGGGTACACGGGATAGCGCGCAAGCAGAGCGTGAACGCGCTGCTTGGCTTGATGCCGGGCGGCGTCCTGGATGCGATATTTCGCCTTGCTCGGCCCTGATGGTCCTGATTCGGCGGCTGTATTGGCCAGCACCGCGGCAATGATAGATGCGATCTCACGCATCTCCTCCGGGCCCATGCCGAGCGTGGTTACCGCGGGCGTCCCCAATCGCAGACCGCTGGTATACCAGGCGCCGTTCGGATCAAAGGGGATGGCATTGCGGTTCAGCGTAATGCCACATTCACGGACCGCCGATTCCGCTTGGCGCCCAGTGAGGCCGAACGGACGCACGTCGAGCAACATCAGATGGTTATCCGTTCCACCCGTGAGCACAGTGCAGCCCAGGTCAACAAACGCCTGCGCCAGGGCCTTCGCATTGTCCACAATGCGCTTTGCATAGGCGCGAAATTCCGGCGTCCGGGCCTCTGTGAAGGCGATTGCCTTGGCCGCGATGATATGCCCCAGGGGGCCGCCCAGCACCAGCGGGCAGCCCTTGTCGACCGCTTCGGCAAATTCCTTGGCGCAGAGCACGATTCCCCCACGTGGTCCGCGCAGCGTCTTGTGCGTTGTGCTGGTCACGATCTGGGCGTGCGCGACGGGATCAAAATCGCCCTGGAATACTTTTCCCGCTACGAGCCCGGCAAAATGGGCCATGTCCACCATCAGAACAGCGCCCACCCGGTCGGCGATCTCGCGCATACGCCGGAAATTGATCAAGCGCGGGTACGCGCTATAGCCAGCCAGCAGAATGAGGGGCTTCACTTCCCGGGCCTGCGCTTCAATCTCCTCATAATCGAGCAGCCCGGTCTCGCGATTGACGCCGTAGGAATAGGCGTGAAACATTTTCGCCGAGGCATTTTTACGGTAACCATGCGTGAGATGTCCGCCGGAGCGCAGGTCCATGCCGAGGAGCCGCTGGTTGCCGAGCCGCTGGCGGACCTTCTCCCAGTCTGCGTCGGAAAGATCCAGCGAATCCTTCGCGCCCAACTCGGCGACCGCGGGAGTTTCGACCCGCGCCGTGAGCACGGCCCAGAAGGCGACCAGATTCGCGTCTGCTCCTGAGTGTGGCTGCACATATGCGTGCTCGGCGCCAAATAGCGCCTTTGCCTGTTCCACCGCGTACGCCTCAATCGCGTCAACGTTGTCGCACCCCGCGTAGAACCGATGCAGCGGAAACCCTTCCGCATACTTGTCCGTCAGCAGGTTCGCCATCGCGCTCTGCGTCGACAGCGAGGAGTAGTTCTCGCTTGCGATCAGCTTGATGTTATTGCGCTGGTCGGCAAGCTCCTGGAAAATTGCGCCCGCCACAACTGGCGAGATCTGCGATACGTTCTCCAGATTGGCGAGAAACGCGAGCAGTCCGGCGTCGATTTCCGACAACTCCTTGTCGTGCTTTGCCAGGAAGGACTGGATCAGGGATGGACGCATTCCAAAGATGAGAATAACAAACACGCGCGCAGCACATCTTTGATTTCGCCGATTCGTCGTTTTTGTCGCTCGAATCTTTTCTTTTACGAACCGCGGCGCGAACGCTAATTCCGCGCTGCACCAGCCGTGCGCTTAGGAACCAGCTTCTCGTTTAGCCAGGTCCGTTCACCGGCTCTTTGCCAGACTCCGTGCGCTCTCATCCTGTTCCGCAACCAACCATGCCACGTCAGAGGCGTCATCGGCGAAACGCTTCAGCCCAGCCTCGCGAATGGCCGAATCAGGAACTTTGTACAGCGGCGTGTAGCGCGGATGGTGCGATTCTTTGTACGGATCGTTGCGCGCGGCGTTGTAGCAGCAGATCATCGACCAGCGCGGCTGATCCGAACGGTTTTGATCGGAGCGATGCAGCAGGTTGCAATGGAAGAACAGCGTGTCGCCCGGTTTCATCTCGACGTACACGAGTTCCAGCCGGTCGAGAACATGCTTTACGCGCTCTACGTCCGCGCCCGCCTGGTCGCCGGTCAGGACGTGGTCGATGCGGCCCAGTTCGTGCGAGCCGCGAATGACCTGCAAGCAGCCGTTCTCGCGCGTCGCGGGATCCACGGCGATGAAGGCGCTACATAGAAGCGGAAAGAGCACTCCGTTCTGATACCAGTAGCCGTAATCCTGGTGCCAGGTCCACGCGCCGCCGACGCGGGCATCCTTCATAATCATCTTCGAGTGGTAGTGATACACCTCGCCGCCAAGCAGTTTTTCGGCCGAGGTCACAATCGAATCACAGCGCGCGAACATGCCGTAGAGGGTGTCGCCCGGATGATTCCACAGCGATAGCCGGACCGTTCCGCCTTCGCCGTCGGCGCGCGGGATCGAATGCTCATCGAGCGCACGGTCCTCCTTCGCCGCGCGCCGCAGCAGATCTATTTCCTCGGCGTCGAACATCCCCCCGACCAGCACGAACCCATCCCGCCGGTAGGCCTCCACTTCCTGCTCCGTCAACGGTCCTCTGGCCATGATTTGATCAACCCTACCCGCAGCGTACAACAATGGTGGCTGGTTGTGGCGAAACCCGCGCTGTATCGCTATATTCTCTTCAACAAACCCTACGGCGTGCTGACGCAATTTTCTGGCGGCGAGTCGCGGCGCACGCTGAAGGATTTCATTCCTGTGACAGGCGTATATCCGGTCGGCCGCCTCGATCAGGACAGCGAAGGACTGCTACTGTTAACCGACGACGGCTGGATGCAGCACCGCCTCACGGATCCAAAATTTGAACATCCAAAAACATATCTGGCTCAGGTCGAGGGCGTCCCGGATGAAATGGCCATCCGCCGCCTCGAAACCGGCGTGCTGATCGCAGGCTACCGAACGCGTCCCGCTAAAGTGCGCCTGTGCGACGCTGAACCGGACCTGCCGCCGCGCGATCCGCCGGTGCGTACGCGCAAATCCATCCCCACAACCTGGCTTGAAATTACGCTGACCGAAGGCCGCAACCGGCAGGTGCGCCGCATGACCGCGGCGGTCGGCTACCCGACTCTGCGCCTGGTGCGCGTCGCGATTGGAAATTTGCGCATCGACGACCTCGCGCCCGGCAAATGGCGCGATCTGACCGCAGCCGAGCTGGCGCGGCTTGGTCGCTGATCGTCACACGGTGAAAAATGGCGAAATGCCAGTGCTATCATGTGGATTCGTTCACGTTGGGATGCCACCGGACTCCGCTCTCCCAGCAGCAGCCGCTCCACGGCATGTCACTCCGCCGCGACTCGTGCCCAGGCCGAAGACCGCGGCCGATCGGAAACGGCGCGTTGCGCGGATCCTGAAGGCGCTCGATGAGCTCTATCCCCGGGCGACTTGCGCGCTGCATCATCAGAACGCGTGGCAGCTCCTGGTAGCCACCATCCTCTCGGCCCAATGCACGGACAAGCGCGTCAATGAGCTCACGCCCGCCCTCTTCGCGAAATATCCGCGCATTGAGGATTTCGCGAACGCAAATCAACAGGAACTCGCCAACGACATCCGCTCCACCGGTTTCTTCAACAACAAAGCCAAAGCGCTGATCGGGGCTGCCCGTACGATTCTCACGGAGTTCCACGGCCAAGTGCCGCGCACGATGGAAGACCTGCTCAAGGTGCCGGGCGCGGCCCGAAAGACAGCCAATGTCGTACTGGGCACGGCGTTCGGAATTCCGAGCGGCGTCGTTGTGGACACGCACGTGCAACGCGTATCCCGACGCCTGGACCTGACGAAGCAGGACGATCCGGTCAAGATTGAACAAGACCTGATGAAGGTCATTCCGAAGGAGCGCTGGATCCTGTTTTCACATCAGGTCATTCATTTCGGCCGCAACATCTGCGTGGCGCGAAAGCCAAAATGTCCTGAGTGCCCGCTGGATCCGATCTGTTACGCCAAGGACAAAACGCTGGCGTGAGGCATACGGCGCTGCGGGCGACGGCCCAAGTCCGCCGCGGTTTACAGATGATCCTGGCGGACCGGCGGGGCCGCTCTCTGCGTCGATGCGGCCGCCAGTTTGGTCTCGATTCGCAACGCAGCCTGTTTCAACATGTCGCTGATGCGCGCTTCGAGGCCCTCTGTTAGTCGCGCAATGGGCAGCGACACGCTCAGCGCCGCACGGACATGGCGATCCTGCCCGCGAATGGGAACGCCGATGCAGCAGCCGCCAGGCACAGTCTCCTCAAATTCCGACGAATACCCTCGCTCGCGAATGCGCGCCAGCGCCTCGCGAATGAGAGTAGGATCGGTGAGCGTTTTGGGCGTAAACGGATACACGCCGTAGACCTGCAACAATTGGTTCAAGCGCGCGGGAGGCTGGTAGGCGGCGATCGCCTTCCCCAGCGACGAGGCGTACGGCGAAAGAATTCGCGAGAGATAGTTTGACATGCGAATTTCCCGGCTGCTCTCGAGCGTATGAACCACGCGAATATGATCTTCCATCAGTGCGGCCAGAGTGACGGTCTCAGCCAGCTCGACGTTGATTCGCTCCATCTCTTCTCTGGCCGCGGCGATCAAGTCGTCGATCCATGTGGAATCGTTAGCCGCCGAAAAGCGCCGGACGGAGTAGTAATCGCCGGCGCCGGACGCGCCAACGAAACCAGCCGCCACCAGAGTCTGCAACAGACGCAGCGTCGAGGGCTTTCCCAGCCGGACCTCTTGCGCAATCGCGCGCAGCGACATGGGCCGCTCAGCCGCAGATAAGAGTTCTATAATCTCGAGGCCCTTCGCCAGCGCTCTCGATGGAATGGAAGGCCGGCGAGGCGCCGATTGCTTGTTAATGAGCGTCTTGACAGGCATGCTCACGACCAGCGGTCCGTTAGCAACATAACTCTTTATCGCACGTTCACCCGCAGAAATGAAACGCCGGATCATCTTTTGAGGACTACGCTTCGCCACGCATCCCTGTGCCGCCGGGCGTTCTCGTTGACCCGCCGGCGAGCCGTTCAATCATCTTGCGCACGGCGCCGGACCGCTTGTTTCCGCTCTTTAGCGAAAGGAGGAAGCGAGCCAGGACGCTCAGTCCAGCAACTCCCACCGGCCCGACTGCGCTGCCCGGAAGACCGCTTCGATGACCGCCATGTTGCGGACCGAATCCTCAAGCGGCGTGGGAACCTCGCCGCCGTCGCGGATCGCCCGCGAGAAGGCGTCGCCCTGGATTGTGTACTGATCGCAAACCGGGAACTCCTCGACGCGCATGTTTTCACCGAACGCCTTCTGCCCGATGTCGACGAAGATGCGCGTCGGAATGTCCGGCGGGGCGTTGAACGGGATTTCGATGTCGATGCGGCCGCCGGTCCCGAGAATCTGAACGCGCTGCCACGGCGCAAGCTGGGTGCTGCAAGTGAAGATGGACTGCGCGGACGGAAAATCGAGAATCACGGAGTCCAGGCGGTCCGTGCCAAAATCCGGATCGCGTTCCATGATGGCGCTCACGCGCCGCGGCTCTTCGCCCAGAATGAAGCGCGAGATCTGGATCGGATAGCAGCCGATGTCCATCAGCCCGCCTCCGCCCCAACTGGCGACATTGCGCACGTTCTTCGGATCGCGGTTTAAGTAACTGAAGAAGCTCCAGATTGCGCGCACGTGTCCGATCTCGCCCGAACGCGCGATCTCACGGGCCCGCACCCATTGCGGGTGTGTTCGCACCATGAACGCTTCGCCGATTTTCACGCCTGTACGGTCGCGGACGGCAACGAGCTGCTGGCATTCCGCAACGCTCAGGCTGATCGGCTTTTCGCAAAGCACATGCTTGCCGGCTTCGGCCGCGCGGATCGACCATGGAACGTGTAGATGATTCGGCAGCGGGTTATAGACGGCCTCGATTGACGGATCGGCGAGCAGCTCCTCATACGATCCATAGGCCTTCCCGATGCCGAGCCGCGCCGCGGCTTCCTGGGCCTTCGCGAGATCGCGGGACGCGATGGCGGCAACTGTCGACAGCTCGCCTTTCTGCATTGCGGGTATGACCTTGCCGGTGGCGATTTTCGCGGCGCCCAGGACGCCCCAGCGAACTTTGTCTGCCATGTTCTATCCCACCGGGGAATACGGCGTCGCTTTGTACAACGCAATCTGAATCACGCTCGAGATCTGCCCGTGTTTATCGATCGATTCCTTTCGCGCCTTGATCCACTCCGGGTCCGCCGCGAAGGCGTTCCAGGCCTTTTCGCGCGCGTCGAGATTCTCGAATGGTATCAGATATGTGAGATTCGGAATATTTGGGCCAATCAGCGTGCTCGTATAGAAGACCGGATGGATGCCGCAGCGGTGAAAGATCCTGATCTCTGGCCCGGCAAAGCGTTCATGCAGCGCCTCCAACTGCGCCCATGTGGGCGAGTGGTACTGGCGCAGTTCGAACACGCGCTGCGTCTTGCGCGGTTGCTTGTCATTCTCCAGGTCCGGTGAGTAATCCGCGGCTTCGAGCAGGACGTTACTCTGGCTTTCAAACGGCGGCTCCGGCCCGGTCTGCCACTCCTGATACTTGCGGCCGAGGTCCTTGTTCTTCCCGAGCGATGTATGCAGGGCCCACATCTCTTCGAGCGAGCGAAAGCCGATGACCATCGCCACCTGAGGCATGTGCGGCGCGACGAGCGCCTCCAGCGCAATCACCGGCCCGTCATGACGCTCCCGAATGGCGGGGATTGCAACTTTGCTGAAGTGCTCGTGAATGCGCGCCGGTTGCGTTCCGTTCTTTAAATAAAACGTCTGGATGGCGTAGAAGCGGGTTCGTTTGGAATCGGAAGATGCGGGCGCCGCGAATCCGGTGAGGGCGGCGCCGCTGAGGAGGCCCATGAACGATCGGCGTTCCATGACCTCCGATTCTATCGCTTACATCTCCACCAGAGCCGCGATCAAGGCGCCCCTCGCAGCCGCGGTCAGCGGATTCTCGGCCAGGCGAACCTCTGAAATCGCCACGGGCAGCTCCGCGGCCGCGAGCGCCTTCTCGAACCGGTCCCGGAAGCCCTTCGGCATGGCGCTGCCGCCGCTCAGCACCAGCGGCGCCGCGCGTCCGATCTTTGGCAGTGATCGCGTCGAGGCGATGACGTCCTTTAACCCCCCAATTACTGCCTGGATCATTTCGTCGTAGTAAACGCCGATGACCTGATGCAGCTTATCGGCCCAGAACCCGTTGAAGTGGAATGATTCCTCCTTGAGCAGGCGAATCGAATTCGCGCGCTCGCCGGTCATGGCCGCGGCGCTGGAGTCCACGTAGTCGCCCGCCTTCGGCACGCTGAAGCTGAAAACCGGCATCGCCAGATATGACATGGCGACATTGCACAGCCCTCCGCCGAGGCTTACTCCAATGCCCGTGTAGTTGGAGGATTCCAGCTCGCTGTAGATGACAGCCATCGCCTCATTGACCGACCTTGTGGCATACCCCAGCTCGCCGAGCATCTGCCGCAGCGTGGACTCGTGGTACGTGACGCTTTCCTGGGCGCCAACAGGCGGCGCGGGCACGGTGAAGCAGACAGTCTGACCGTCGCGCGGCGCCCCCGTCATGCCGGTGATCAGCTGCCGAATCTGCTTCAGCGCTTCAGGCTCCTTCGCGTCCAGCGTGCCTTTCGTCATGGGTCGCCGGATTTCGCCGTTCATCAGCTCCGCAAAGCGCGCGCTTTCATTGCCGTAAACCACAATGCCGCCGTCCTCGACGGTATGCGGCACGCGCTCTTTCTCCAACATGGAGGCGGTGAGCTTGGAATAGGGGAGGGTTACGAACGCGTTCAGCTCGCTTGCATAGCTGAACTCGTCGCCGTTCTTCTGCGCCAGGACGACGCGGCTGGTCCCGACATCCAGGCCGATCGCGGCGCCCGCATTTTTGTTAGTCGATTTCATGATGGATCCACCTCGTATGCGCGGACTGCCGCGCTGTTAAGAATTCGTTGATACCGCTGTCGTAGTCTGGCGCGCAGACGGCCGCAGGAAACGTTCTCGACAGCTGCCCTGCGCTTCAGTTCGCCTTCGGATTCGAGGAGTCCCGGCCACGGCTGGCCCCGCGACGCCTCGACCAGCAGATCGTCGTATTCAAAGCCGAATTCGGACACGCTGGGCAGCCGGAGCGCGTAATTATCCGGCAGGCCGAGATCGCCGAACGGAAATCCGGCCGCCCAGTCCGTGTGATATCCGATCCGCATGGACGCCGGGCTTACGGAGACCTGTGCATGCGTAACGCAGTTGGCCGCCCGGATTCCGTACTTGCTTCTGAGCATGTCCGTGAGCACGCGCGCCGCATGGATCTGCGCAGGGCTCAGCATTTCGGGCGATTCCGTTTGCGCCTCCAGCGACACCGAAAGAAAGCTGCGGTTCAGGTTCACGTAGACGCCGCTCTCATCAGCCCACACGGAATATCCGGCGTGATTCGCGATATCGGACTCGGGCACGATGCGGAACACGCGGCCGAACCGGTCGATGACATAGTGATACGCGTGCTCGCGGCGCACATACTCCACCACGCCGCGCGCCAGACGCTTGAGATGGCCGGTCTCGGACGGCTCGAACGGCGCCTGGTGACTTTCCGTCGAATGGAACACGATGCCGGCTGGAACGCTGCGCCACGCGACCGGCGCGTCCCCCCCGGCGCGCGCAAAGACAGGGAAACTCGTGCGCGGCCGGTTCGGCGCAGCCAACGCTGTTTCGATCCGCAAGCCGTTGCTGTATAGTTCGGCGCCGCCACTGGATTCCACCAGCCACACGCGCGGTATATCGCCGTCATGCAGAGCGGAGGCCCGAGGCTCGACCGGCTGCGACGCGCCGGCGTGCAGCACAGGCCGGTTCCGGCCGGGCGCCGACATCCAGATCGCCATGAAGACCAGCGCGGCGACCCGCCACCGGTGCGCCGGGAACGCAACTGCGCGCGACGAGTGATTCGCCGCATCCCGCAGAAATCGGAGCTTCTCGACGGGATCATTGATCCGGTTGGCGCGCCATTCCATGTAGCGCGCGAACGCTTCGCCCGCCAGCCTCGGTCTGCGCATGTGCCACATACGTAAGTCGGCCGCGGCCGTCTTTCCTCTCTCTCGGAATGCGGGGGGATAGGCCGCCCCGCCCCGAGAGCCTTGCGCCCCGCGAGACGCCCAACGCTCCTGTTTTGTGCTACTGTGATCGGCGAGCGAGGTGCGAACGATGCGTCCGTATTGGTTTGGGCTGTTTCTGTTGCTGATGGCCGCCAAGGCGCCGGATTCGGGGTTGCTGCTGGTGGCCAACAAGGGCGACCGAGCGCTCGGCCTGATCGATCCATCGGCAGGCCAGCAGATTGCAGAAGTGCCTGAGGGCGGCGTCACCGGCCACGAAGTGACGGCTTCTCCCGACGGCCGGACCGCCTACGTCCCGATCTACGGCAATTCCGGCGTCGGCAAGCCGGGATCCGATGGCCGCAACATGGTCGTGATCGATCTCGCGTCGAGGAAGGTGGTTGGCAATGTCGATTTCGGACATGGCGTGCGTCCACATTGCCCAGTCTTCGGGCCGAAAAACGGACTGCTTTACGTGACCACTGAGCTGGACAATTCGGTAACCATCATCGACCCGCGTACATTAAAAATCGTCGGATCGGTGCCGACCAATCAGGCCGAATCGCACATGCTCGCGATTTCCCGCGACGGCCGTCGAGGGTACACGGCGAACGTCGGTCCGGGCACTGTATCGGTGCTCGATCTCGAAGCCAAGAAAACCATTGCCGTCATCCCAATCTCGCCGCAAACGCAGCGCATCTCGATCTCCCCGGACGACCGCATGGTGTTCACCGCCGATCAAACCAAACCGCGGCTGGCAGTAATTGACACCGCAACCAACACGGTGAAGACCTGGGTGCCGCTGCCGGGCACGGGCTACGGTACCGCTCCGACCCCCGACGGGCGATGGCTGGTCGTCGCCGTGCCGCCCGTCAATAAAGTGGCGGTCGTGGACCTGGCCGCAATGAAGGTGGCGCACACCATCGACGTGCCGAAGGCGCCGCAAGAGGTGCTGATCCGCCCGGACGGGCAGGTGGCCTATGTCTCGTGCGATGCCAGCCACAAAATTGCGGCGATCAACGTGTCCGATTGGAAGGTGCAGAAGTTGATTGACGCCGGCGCAGGGGCGGACGGCCTCGCGTGGGCCGCTCGTTAGATCGAAACCGAACCGGCAGGGACGCTGATTCGTCTAAACCCGAAAAGGGATCGGCATGCGCTCACTCGCCGCGCTCGACCAGCTTCGCCGCGACCTGCGGTTCGGCATTCGAAACCTCGCGAAAAATCGTGCATTCGCCGCGCTCGCGATCCTTTCGCTGGCGCTCGGCATCGGCGCAAGCACGGCGATGTACAGTGTCATCTACGCCGTCATCATCGACCCGTTTCCATACAAAGACGTCGATTCGCTCATGAGCGTGCTGGTGCGGGAACCGGGCCGGCAGGGCGGCCGCGCGTACTATTCGGTGGATCAGTATGTCGAGATCGCCGAACGCTCTTCGATCTTCGACGGCGTGATTGCATCAACAATCAGCGACGTCGTCTGGCGCACCGGCGGCGAGCCGCAGCGCCTGCGCGGGAATCACTGCTCGATGAATACGTTCGAAGTGATGGGCGTTCCCGCGCTGATCGGCCGGACCACCACACCCGCTGATGGGGCGCCCGGCGCGGAGCCCGTCGCTGTTCTGGGATACAAGTTCTGGCAGCGGCAGTTCGGCGGCGATGCGTCGGTGCTCGGGCGGCGCATCGAGTTGAACGGCGTTATCCGGACGGTGATCGGCGTCATGCCGCCGCGGTTCATGTGGCGCGGCGCGGATGTGTATCTGCCGGTCGATTACCGCCGCGGCGAACGGCCGGAAGGCGTGGAAATGGTGCACGTCCTCGGGCGATTGAAGCCCGGCGTGACGGCAGCACAGGCCGAAGCCGATCTCCGGCCGATCATTCAGCATCTTCGCGAAGAAAGCCCGTCCGATTTTCCGGAGAAATGGCGCGTCGGGCTGCTGTCCTTCAAGGAGACGTTTCCGAGCGACATCCGGCAGGGGCTCTGGATTCTGTTCGGCGCGGTCGGGATGCTGCTGCTGATCGCCTGCGTGAACGTTTCGAACCTGCTGCTGTCGAAAGCGGCGGACCGGCAGCAGGAGATGAACGTGCGCGCATCGCTCGGGGCCAGCCGGTGGACATTAGTGCGGCAGCTTCTTACCGAAAGCCTGGTGATCGCGATGAGTGGCGCGATGGCTGGAGTGCTGCTGGCATACGCCACTTTGAACACAATTATCGCCGCCGTGCCGCAGGGCGTCATTCCCGATGAGGCTCATATTGACATGAACCGGCCGGCGCTGATTTTTGCACTGTGCGTGGCCGCTGCTACGGCGGTCCTGTTCGGTCTTGCGCCCGCGTTGCACACCGCGCGCGCGGATGTAGCGCCGGCTTTGCGGCAGGCCGCGCGCGGCAGTTCGTCCGGGACCGGCCAGCGCTCGATTCGTAGCGTCCTCGTGATCGGCGAAGTGGCGCTCGCGTTGATGCTGCTGGTGGGCGCGAGCCTCATGCTGCGGACGCTGTTCGCGATGCAAAGCGTGGACCTCGGCATGCAGCCGGAGCAGGTTCTGACGCTTCGCATCCCCTTCTCAAACCAGCGCTATCCGACGCCAGAACGGCGGATCGCGTTCCTGCGTGAGGTATCGTCGCGCGTCTCCGCACTGCCAGGAGTCGCCGCGGTCGGCGTGAACAGCGGTATCCACCCGTTCGGGAACTGGACCGCGCCGGTCGAGGTCACGGGCGGCGTGCAGGACAACCGGCCCGTGATGGTGGATCAGGTGAACGCTGGGTACCCGGCGGCGGTGGGCATTGCAATCCTGGAGGGTCGCGGCTTGACGGAATCGGACATTCAGAGAGCCGCGCATGTTGCGCTGGTCAATCAATCATTCGTAAAGCGCTATTTTCCAAGTGGAAATGCGATCGGGCAGGTGGTCACGCTACCGCGACTGCTCAGGCCGCCGTTCAACGCAAAGAACGCATCGGTGCAGGTGGTTGGGGTAGTCAGGGACACAATGAACCGCATCTGGCGCGGCGATATCCTCCCGGAAGTATTCATACCGTATACGATGACCGGCTATGCCGATTATCTTGCGGTGAGAACCCGGGGCGACGCAAATATGCTCGCGAAGGCCGTCCGCGCGCAGATCTGCGCAGTGGATCCCGACCAGCCAGTTACGGATGTCGGAACCGCCGCGGCGATGCTGAACAAGTGGGTCTATGCCCGGCCGAGATTCAACGTTCTTCTGCTCGGTGTATTTGCGAGCCTCGGGCTGTCGCTCGCGCTGCTCGGCGTCTATGGGGTCATCTCGACGGCGGTATCGCAGCGAACCCGTGAGATTGGAATCCGGATCGCGCTGGGCGCCGAGCCTGCAAATGTGATCGCCATGGTGGTGAAACATGGCGCCAAGATGGTAGCAATCGGAATCGCCGCGGGTCTCCTTGGAAGCTTCGCGACGGCGCGGATCCTATCCGGCCAGCTTTGGAACGTGCGCGCCTTCGACCCGATCTCGTTCTGCGCGGCCGCGCTATTGATGCTCGCCGCGGGGCTGATTGCGTGTTTGTTGCCGGCGCGGCGAGCCTCGAGCGTAGACCCCGCAGTGACGCTGCGGTACGAGTGACGCCGCCTCTAGGTCAGCGACCACCCCTTGCGGAAGGTCGGCTTCAGGTACTTGTTCGCTTCCTGGTTATTCGTAAACCGCATTTTCTCGGCGTCCCATTCGAGCTTGCCCTCAACCCGCAAGGCGATGACCCCGAGCAGCATCCATTCGACGAACGGCGCAGCGACGTTAAAGTTCGAGCAGGCAGGATCGCCGCCTTTACACGCCCGAATCCAGTCGCGGTAGTGCCCCGGCGAACGCGTCAAAAGCGGCGGCGGGAACTTGTAGTCCTTCATGCGCTCCACCGGAATCAGGCGCGTCTGCTCGCCGTAAGTGCCAGTGGTGATCATGCCCTTGTCGCCGATAAACAGGCTGCCGTCTGGCGGAGGCACCCGCGCTTCCGGATCGTCCTTGACTTTTTCGAACTCTTCGTAGTTGAAGACGCGACCGATGAAGCCCGTAAATGGCTGTTGTCCGATGCGCCGAGGCGCTGCGCCCTGAGCCGCCGCCTGGCCCTGCTGACGGCGAAACATCGGCCGTCCGGGCAGATCGCCAAGCAGTTCGCCTTTCGGCACGCCCTCTATCTGCGGGGTCTCCTTGCAGCCGTCATACCAGAACAGCTTCACGGGCGGCATGTTGCCCCGCGCAGGGAAGTCGTAACGGATCACTGACCTCTTCGGGAACTGAAAATCGCTCGTTCCCTCTTTCTTGATGCACTCGACGCTGAGAGGCGAGCCGAGTTTCAGCGCCAGATTGGGCGCGCCCAGAATGTGGCACGCCATGTCGCCGAGCGCGCCACAGCCGAAATCGTAAAAGCCGCGCCAATTCATGGGCTGGTAAAAGTATCCTCCGAAATTGGTCGGATAACCCTTCCCGCCCGACGTGTACGGCCGTTGTTCGGCGATGCCCAGCCACAGATCCCAGTCGAGCGTCTCCGGCACGGGATCGGGCGGCGGAATTTCGGTCAGTCCTTGCGGCCAGATCGGACGGTCCGTCCAGGCGTGCACTTCGGTCACATTGCCGATCTCGCCCGCCCAGATCATTTCGGCGCACTGACGAGTCCCCTCGTTGGAGTAGCCCTGGTTGCCCATCTGCGTCGCGACCTTGTATTTGTTCGCGGCCTCCATGAGCTGGCGAGCCTCCCACACCGTGCGGGTGAGCGGCTTCTGTACGTACACATGCTTGCCGCGCTCCATGCACCACATGGCGGCGGTCGCATGCATGAAATCCGGAATGGTGACAATGACCGCGTCAATATTTCGGCCTTCTTTGTCAAGCATCTTCCGGAAGTCTTTGTATTTGGGAACGTTCTCGTATTCCTTGAATTTTCGGGCGGCCTGCTTTTCGTCGACATCGCACAACGCCACAATATTCTCCGTTGCGCATCCGTCAATATCGCTGGAAGCCTTACCGCCCGCGCCGATAGCGGCGATGTTCAGTTTCTCATTCGGCGATTTATAGCCCAGCGCCTTGAGCGAGGGCGTGGTCCCGAATCCGGCAGCAGGCACGGCAGCAGCGAATAAGGGGCCAAAGAAGAAAAAACGCCTGGTACAATCGTATGCCACGGATGACCCTCCCGCTTAATATCCTATGCCCGCGAGGGTATGGATGTATATCGCGAGCTTGAGGCCGCACTCCCTGAAACCGCATTGCGCATCGCCGTGAACTGACGTATCCTGCGGTTTGCTTCTGCCGGTCATGGTTCGCTGACGTTGCGGCGGGCGCTGCCCGCCCCGGGCCTCAACCCGGTCGGGTGCTCTAAGTGTGTCCAGAACCGAAACGGAGCGAACCCAATGGGTCCTGCCATTTATGATCTGGCGCGCCTCGGCGCGACGCCGGAAGTTCTGAATGATTTCAAACCGTACGAGTCGCGCGGCATGATGCTCGCGCGGGTGGCCAGCGCGATACGAGAGGAATACCGGCTGTATGCGGCAGCCGGCGAATTCCGCGCGAAGCCCGCGGGCGCTCTCCTTTACGCCGCGGGATCTACTGAGGGTCTTCCTGTAGTCGGCGATTGGGTTGCAGCCCGCGCGATCGGACCGGCTGAAGCGATCGTGCACCACATCCTACAGCGGAGGACGAAGTTCTCGCGCCGCGCAGCGGGATCGCGCGCCGGGGAGCAGGTGATCGCCACAAATATCGACATTGCTATGATCGTCTGCGGCCTGGATCACGACTTCAATCTACGCCGCATCGAGCGCTATCTGACGCTCGCAATCGAGAGCGGCGCGGGCGCTGTTCTCGTACTGAATAAGGCCGACCTTCTGGATGATGCAGACCTGATCGCCGGACGCGTCCGGCAGCTGGCTGGCGACGCCCCGGTGCTGTCAATCAGCGCTCAAACCGGCGCCGGACTCACAACGCTGAATGAATTCATGACGCCTGGAACTACGATCGTGCTGCTGGGCTCATCCGGCGCCGGTAAATCGACGATCATCAACCGGCTCATCGGAGAGGAGCGGCAGGAAACGCAGGCAGTCCGAGAACACGATAGCCGCGGCCGGCATACGACCACGCGCCGCGAGCTGATCCCGCTGGCGTCCGGCGCGGTTGTGATCGACACGCCGGGCCTGCGGGAGTTGCAACTGTGGGCATCCGAGGAGAGTCTCAACGAGAGCTTCGATGATGTGGCGGCCGTCGCGGCGGGATGCCGTTTTCGAGACTGCTCACATACCGGAGAGCAGGGGTGCGCAATCCTGCCGGCTCTTGACTCCGGTGCGCTCGACCCTGGCCGCTGGAGCAGCTACCTCAAACTCCGCGCCGAACTCCGCCGTCTGCAGGTCCTGACAGAGAGGACGGCCGCGACAGTTGAGAAACAGAAATGGAAGCGTCTGACCAAAGCGCTGCGGTCGCATCCGAAGTACACGCGATAGCTAGAATCCCAGCAAGCGCGAGCCGAACAGGCGAATGACTGAAGAGCCGGCAACGCCGGTCAGCGCGGGAACGACGGCCGGCGCCGCGCCGCGCCGCTTATATTCGCTGTGCACCGCGTGATAGCCGAGGTAAATGAAACAGCCGGCGGCCAGCGCCAGCAATCCGTGCGCCCACGCGCTTCCCAGTCGGGGGGCAAGAGACGTTTCAACCACGGCGCCCGCGATGGTTAGCGCCTCGACCGCGCCGCTCATCACCAGCGCCTTGCGCCGCGAGGTCATCGCCGCGCGGACAATCGCGCCCAGCGCAAGACCTTCAGGTATTTTATGCAGCGCCATCCCGACAACGAAAGCCGCCATGACCGGCGTCCCGTCGTTACCCTGGGCTGCCGCCAACGTCCACCCGTCAAGTAGACTGTGCAGACCTGCGGCAGCCAGCAGCGGCCCGGCAAATCCGTGCAGCCGCGTTCCGCACGCGTCGTGATCGTGCGTGTGTGAGCACAACGGACAGATGGGATATACGAACCGGTCAATCGACCAAATGAGGGCCCCTCCCGCCGAGACCCACGCTAGGGTGATGCTCCAGCCCAGCGAGTGAGCCATCTCCGGCGCCACCCAGAACGCGCCGATTCCAGCCAACATCCCTCCGCTGAACGGCGCCAGTCGCCTCGACAGCGCGGGCAGTGCGCTCAGCCGCACTCCTAAAATCACCCCGACAACGGCGATGAGAGCTACGGAGCTGGCAAGAATGAGCACCGGCATGCCTGGTACGGACGCTAACTCTCAGCCTAGCAGACGCTTGCGGCAAAGTGAAATGATGAACCGGCGGCCGGGACGGCGAACGGAACGGCGAATATATTAGACTGGGCTTCAGCGAGGGTTCTCGCATTCAAGGCACGGAATTCAGTTACTACCCGCTTCGCCTGGAGGACGCTCTTACCGAGGCGCCGGCGCACGGCACGCTCGGCTTGGTCGTGCAGCTTGCAGCTGACCTGCTCAAAGCGCCATTTGCCGCCGTCGGACTGCGAAGCCCATCGGGAGCGTGGAGCAACATTGTCACCGGCTGCGATGCAGAGTGGCGCACCCGTGAAATCCCGCTCTTCGCCGCGGCCTTAGAAGCGGACGCGTGCGTTTCGGCCGAGCCCCCGCCGGACTTTCCGCTGGCGCACGCGCGATTTTTTGCCGCCTGCGCCCTCCCGTCACGCTCCAGGGCAGGAGTCCTCGCCATTGCGGATACCGCCCCGCGCGAGCTCAGCACCGAGCAGATGTCGGTTTTCCGCGCGCTCGCGCGGATGGCGGCGGAAGCGGCTGGCCTCCGCGAAAGCGGCCCGGATCCGACTCCTAGCGCCGACCAGTTCGATATCGCGTTCAGCATCGATCTGAGCGGTCGCATCATCTCCGCCAACCAGGGGCTTCAGGAAATCACGGGCTACTCGGACCGCGAGCTCGCGAGCATGCATATCACCGAAATGATCGTAGCTGCCGAGCGCGATCGCTTCTGGGCGCGCATGGCTGCACAGCTTGGCAGCGGCGGCGCGGATTCCTTCGAGGCGGTCGTCTGTGGCAAAAAGGGACTGCGGGCGACTCTTCAACTGCGCACGCGCCTGCGGTTTGAGAGAGGACTGCCGGTCGGCATTGATGCCTTCGGTCAAAAGCTGACCGCTGCATCCAATACGCTCGATATCCGCGGGCGCATGGAGCAGGAGCTGCGCGACAAACGGTCGGAGCTGGCGGAGTTCAGCGATCACTTGCGCCAACTGCACCGCCTCAGCACCACCGATTACAATTCCATTGACGATCTGTTCAGCGATTATCTGGACACCGGCTGCGCCATTTTCCGAATGCCCGCCGGGCTCGTCTTGCAAAATACCTCCGGCTCGATCGAAATCCGGGCCAGCCACCTGCGCGGCAGCGCCCGCCTGGGCGCGATTCCGCCTGAATGCGCCAGCCTGGAACACACGGCCGATTCATCGAGCGGCGCGGGCGCGCTGCCCTGCTGGATCGCCACGCCCATTTTTCGCGGCGCCGAACCGTACGGCACGTTGATGTTCTGCTCGAGCAACCCGGGCGACGCGCGCGTATTCACGGCCCATGA
The DNA here is from genome assembly GCA_035652975.1 of Bryobacteraceae bacterium. Lineage (GTDB taxonomy): Bacteria > Acidobacteriota > Terriglobia > Bryobacterales > Bryobacteraceae > TMP-7. Next base: position 22,337 of record DASRCT010000082.1, read on the forward strand.
GCGCGAACTGATCGAACTCATGGCGAAAGGAATCGGGCGCTCGGTCTATGAGCGCCAGTTGCACGCCGACCGGGAGCGCTTGACCGAGCGTTTGTCCGAACAGGTCAGGCTGGATCCGCTGACCGCTGTCTCAAACCGCTCTCATTTCTCAGAGTGCCTGGAGAGCGCCCTTGCAGCCGCCGAGCGGGACGGAACCGGGCTGGCGCTGCTGTTCATCGATCTCGATCGTTTCAAGCAAATCAATGACACGCTGGGACACACCACCGGCGACGCTGTCCTGCAACAGGTCGCCGGACGGCTGCGTACAGCCGCTCCCTCGCGCGATTGCGTAGGACGCATGGGCGGCGACGAGTTCGCGCTCATTCTGCCCGGATGCACTTCACGCGACGAGATTACGCCCGAAGTACAGCGCCTGCTCGAAGAGCTGCGCCGGCCCTACTTCGTCGACGGATTCGAACTGCTGCTCACGGTGAGCATCGGCATCAGCGCGTTCCCGCTCGACGGCCGCGATCCCAAGGCGCTGCTGCAAAAGGCCGACGCCGCCATGTATCGAGCCAAGGCGCAGGGCAAAAACGACTACTACTTCTTCGGACCCGACCTCGCGCTGCGGACCATGAAGCGCCTGGAGCTCGAAAACGAACTGCGACGGGCGCTCGAGCGCGGGGAGCTGCAAATCTGTTACCAGCCCATGATGCGGATGGACGGCTCGCTCGACAGTCTGGAGACTCTGCTCGCCTGGAACAACTCGAAGTTCGGCAAGGTCGGCGCGTCCCGGTTCATTCCCATCGCTGAGGAAAGCGGCATCATCGTCGGCATCGGCCATTGGGTATTGAAACAGGCCTGCATTCAAAATGCGAAGTGGCAGATCGCCGGGCGGCCGCCGGTGCGCGTATCCGTTAACGTTTCCTCGCTGCAGTTCGCCCGCGCGGACTTCTATGAGACCATCGCCGATGCGCTGTATGCCTCCGGGCTCCCGCCGCAGTGCCTGGACCTTGAACTGACCGAGAGCATCATCATGCGCGACGTCGAGGAGTCCGTGCGGCGCATGTGGCAAGTGCGAAGGCTCGGCGTCAGCATGTCGATTGACGATTTCGGGACCGGCTACTCATCGCTCAGCTATCTGCGCCGGCTGCCCGTGGACGCGCTGAAAATAGACCGCTCCTTCATCGCTGAACTGGCCAGCTCCGGAAGTTCCCGTCCTCTGATTCAGACGATTATCGTCCTGGCGCACAACATGGGACTCAGCGTCGTCGCCGAGGGCGTCGAAACGCGCGAGCAACTGAACATCCTGCGCGCGCTGGGATGCGATAAAGTGCAAGGACATCTGTTTGGCGAGCCCATGTCCGCGGCGGCCGTGGAAGAACAATTGCTTTCCTCCCAGTGACGCGCGACCGCTGCATTCCCCGGTCAAAAGTATTCTCAATCCTGAAACGTTCGCCTGTCCTGATTCACCATTTGAACGTAGCCGCGCCAACACCGCCGAGCGGCTCTCGACGGACCGGGCCCAGTCCGATTCGGAGGGGGACTGAGACCCGGTCCCGCTGCCTGGTTGTGGCAACTGTATGTCCGCGTCCCTCGAGATAAAATCGCTATCGCCTGCGCCTGCTCCGGTCATCCATCGATATAATGGGCATCACCGACCGGAGTGGGCTTTGGAATTTCAAACGTTTGATGCTGCGTATGTCCGTCGCCTCACCGATGGTGATCCTGCGACTGAAGCGCACTTCAGCGCATACTTTGAAAAATATCTGTCCATGAAGCTCCGCTCCCGCCACATTGCCGGCGCAATCGCCGACGATGTGCGCCAGGAAACTCTGTTCCGGGTTCTGAAGACCCTTCGGGCTGGTCCGGGAGTGTCGCAGCCAGAGCGGTTCGGCGCCTTCGTCAATTCCGTCTGCAACAACGTCTTGCTCGAGCTTCTGCACAGAAAGAAGCGCGACGGAGAGGCGCCGGAGGAGCCTCCCGAAGCCGCCGATCACAGGATTGATATTGATGGCTCGCTGATTTCAGAGGAGCGCAAACGCGTGGTGGCCCGGGTGCTCGACGAGCTCAGCGCGAAAGATCGCGAGATTTTGCGGCTCGTCTTCTTTGAAGATCTGGACCGCAAGTCGATTTGCGAACGGCTGAAGGTCGATCCCGATTACTTACGGGTTCTGCTGCATCGCGCCAAAGCCAGGTTCCAGACGGCCTACACCAAGCGGCATGGCATGGTCACTCACGCGCTTTTGTTTCTTTGTAACGTCGCCATCATGAGGATAACTACCTGACAGAGGCGAAGCGCATGGATCACCAAACAGCGGTCCGGTTGCAAGCATCGGAAAAATATCTCTTGGGAGAGCTTCCGCCTGCCGAGAGGGACGAGTTCGAAGAACATCTTGCGGACTGCTCGCGCTGCATGGAGGATGTTTCGACGTTCGATATCTTCGCCGCCAACGCCCGCTCAGTATTTGAGGACCGGGCTGCCGGGCTGAAGCTGCGCCAGGCAAGCAGCTGGGTGGACTGGCTCCGGCTGAAGCCGCTGCCCGCGCTGGCGTTTTCGGGGGCGCTGAACATGGCCATGGCAGCCCTGGTCGTTTACGGCGCCGTTGCAGTATTGCCGCGGCTTCACAGCCTCGAACTGCCCGGCGCGTCGTATTCGTTTAACGTGCGCGGGCTGTCGCGGGGAGCTATTCCATCCGTCACGGTTCCGCCCTCGTCATCCTACGCCAATGCCCGGGTGGATCTGCTGCGACAATATCAGAAATATTCTTATGTGCTTGAGAGACTCTCGGGCGCTCATTTCCGGCGATCCGGGGTCTTGGCGGCGGCCGCAGGGTCTGATACGCTCGATATCATTGTTCCTGTAGCAGGTCTCGAACCCGGTGAATACAGGCTGATCGTCACCGGCTCGGATAAGGATGTATCCGACGAAATCGGCAGATGCATTCTTACGATCTTGCCGAGGAAATGACATCATAAACAGCGGACCCGCGTCGACGGGTCCCAAGGAGCGTTGTTTTGCAGCAGGGTTCTGTAAGCAGCGGTCACAATGGGTTCCGGCGTTTTTTCTTCAACTCGCGCGCGGTAGGCCTGCGCGGAAAAATTCATAAGCCATATTTTGAGGATCTGGGCGAGCACGCAGTTGTCTCTACCTTCGGCGGTTCCGCGGGGCGCTCGGTCAACCGCAATGAAGGCTTCGCCATCGACAAGGATGTCTCCTATGGCGCCGCCTATTCGGAGCTGGTCGCGCAAAACGAAGGGTACGTCTGGCGATCGGTCATTCAAGCGACGGTGGAGCGGCTGAACATTCGCGACCGCATTACCGCCGACGCGGTCGTCTGCCGGCTTGAGGGCGTGTGGGATTCCCGCAGCTATCCGGGCCCGAAGATCACGCGCATTCTTCCAACCGGGAGCAAGATCGTCAACCTGCGCGTGGACGGGCAGTTAGTCGAGCCCAAGCTGCCCCCGGCGTTCAACCTGGATGAACGGTCGGTCCGGGATTTCTTTTCAGGTCAGCACGACAAGGATCCGAACGACCCTCGATTTTTTCCCGGCCTGTATCCCGAACCGTTCTACAAACCCGGCCTTGGTACGTTATTTTTCGCCGAATGGTCCTGGGTGCACCCGCAGGGGCGCGACGAGCAGAAGATTTCCATGATCCGCCTCGCCCTCGGCAGCGACTTCGGGATGGATGCCGAAATCGCGGCGGGAAGCACCAACGGAAGAGGATGGCCATAGTCGTCTGCATCCTGATCGCGCTCTGCCTGATCTATGCCGGTGATCGTTCGCCGACAGACTGGGATGCAATATACGCGACCGCACACAGTTGTTACGCCAAAGCCGATTTTCAAGCCAGCAGCCGTCTGGCTCAGCGCGGATATGAGTACTGGCAAACCCGCGCAGACTCAAAATGGCACTGGGAATTCCGGCTTCTGCTTTTCGAAAGTCTGCTGGAGTTGGAACACTACAACGGCGCGGATCAGCTCCTCGGCGCGACTGCGTGCACGCCGGAGTTGGAAAAACGGCGCTTGGCGGATTTAGGCATCCTTCAATACCGCCGCAGGGAATTTGGTCTTGCTGCTAGAACGCTTGCAGCCGCTGAGGCGGTGTCCATCACGCCCCCGGCCCCCGAACTGGACGCCAAAATCCTGCTCACCCTCGGCATGAGCTATTTGAAGCAGGAACAATATCCCGAGGCGGAACGTGAATTTCTTCGGGCGGTGGAGGCTCTGCCCTCCCGGTCGCTGATGCGATTTTACGCGCTGAACGATCTGGGGCTGGTCTATCAGAAGCAGTTTCGATGGGATGAGGCTTTACCATGGTTCGAGCGCGCCGAGCAGGAGGCTCGCGCGTTCGGCGCCCGGCGAGCGGAAATGCTCGCCGTCGGAAATCAAGGCAATACGTACGTGATGATGGGGGACTTCACACGCGCGCTCCCGTTTTACAAGAAGGCCCTCGCCATCGCCGAAGAGATTCGGGACCCGTCAGATCAGCAGGCCTGGCTCGCCGGCATCGGCACCATCTATGAAGAACTCGGTCAGCTGAACGCCGCCTCGCAACACTACCATCGAGCGCTATCTCTCTTAAGCCCGGACTCGGACGAAGAGCTGCGGGCCAAGACTCTTGAGAATCTGGCCAACGTGGCGCTCGCTGCGGGCGACTTGAAGACGGCGGCACGCTGGATCGAGGCCGAAAGCGCGGTCGCCAGGAAAGTGAATACCAAAACCGTGCTGGCGGCGGCAGAATTCAATTCGGCCCGCCTCGCCATGGCGTTGCTCCGGTATGGGGAGGCGGAGGCCCGGTATCGTCATGCGGCCGCCCTCAACAATGAAGCCCACCGGCCAATGGAAGAATGGGAATGCCACTCCGGTCTCGCTTCCCTGTACCGCGCCTCCAGCCGCCCTGCCGAAGCTGACGCCGAATACCGCGCCGCGATTCAAATCATCGAACGGGAACGCTCCAAAATCGGCGGCGTCGAGCACCGGATCACGTTTCTTTCCAGCCTGATCCGGTTCTATCAGGATTACGTCGACTTCCTGATGGATCGCGGCGAGCAAACCCGCGCCTTCGACATCGCCGCCTCGGCCCGCGCTCGAGTGCTCGCCGAGCGGATCGGCCGCCCCGAGATCGCCGAGGCGCGCGTCATACAGCGGCTGCAGCGCGCGGCGCTCACAGCGCGAACCGTGCTGATGGCCTACTGGCTTGCGCCCCGCCGCTCGTTCCTATGGGTCATCGATTCCTCCGGACTTCGCGCATTCACCCTTCCCGCTCAGGACGCGATTGCCGCGAATGTCGCCCGCTGGCGCAACGCCATCCTCGACGGACAGGATCCCCGAGAAAGCGAACCGAACGCGGGCAAGTGGCTGTTTGAAAACCTGATCGCGCGGCATTACCGCCCCCCGTCCGGAAGCCGGGTGGTCATTGCCCCCGATGGCCCCCTCTATAGCCTGAATTTCGAGACGCTGGCCGCAAGCCCCCAAGGCGAGTATTGGATCCGCGACGCCGACATTGCCGTGGCGCCCTCGCTCGCTCTGCTTCGACCCGAACTGGAGCCTGCGCTGGGCCGCCTCCTGCTGATTGCCGATCCGGATTTTACCAGCCCCGAATTTCCACGACTCACGAACGCAAAACGTGAAGTCGAACTCGTCTCAAAGCATTTCCCGGCTCGTGACGTCTACGAAGCCTCCCACGCTACCGCACGCGCCTATCTCGATGCTCCCGTGAATTCCTACTCAACCATCCACTTTGCCGCTCACGCCCTGGCGAGCCGCGACAACCCGCTCGATTCCGCCATCATCCTGTCTGGCCCCCAGCACGATCATAAGCTCTATGCGCGCGATATCATGACCCGCCGCTTGAGCGCCGACTTGGTTACGCTCTCGGCCTGCCAGACCGCCGGAGCGAAGACATATTCGGGCGAAGGATTGACCGGGTTGGCCTGGGCCTTCCTCAGCGCGGGCGCCCGTAACGTCGTGGCGGGATTGTGGGACGTCAACGATCACGCCACCGCCGAGATCATGTCCCGCTTCTACGACTCAATTTCCCGCGGGCGAACCCCCTCCGAATCCCTGCGGGAAGCTAAAATCGCCCTCATCGACTCGCCGGGACCAATGCGTAAGCCGGTATACTGGGCGGCGTTTGAGACGTTCACCCGCGCGCTGTACGTGAATGAGCCGACCCGAGGCTTGGCCGAGAACACTATCCTCGGCCGTCCCCGTTCGTCGCGGTAATCCTCACGCCCTCCGTTCACAGCCGCGGCCGGCGCGGACCAGGCGCCCCATCAATTCGAAAAAATCGAGAAACCGGGCGCGGATCCACGACTTACCGGAAGAGACCACCGGTTGAGCGTCGATTTTGTCAGAAAAATCCATTGGAAAGCGGATTCTTGCCGCCGATATGTTCTACTATTAGGTTTCATTCACTAGTAGAGGTCATTTAGTACTTCTATGACCAAAGAGTCACCTGCTGCCGCGTCGAAGCACGCTCCCCGGTCGACCCAGTTGGATCTGCGCAAGTTCCGGCAGGGACGTGGGATCTCCCTCGAACAGATTGCCGAATCCACAAAGATCAGCATGCGTTTCCTCCGCGCTATTGAAGACGAAGACTTCAGCCAGCTCCCGGGCGGCATCTTTAACACCAGCTACCTGCGCCAGTACGCTGCTGCCACAGGATTTAGCGAAGCGCGGCTGCTTGCCGAATACCAGCGCGAGTGCGCGCCGGAACGAGCGCCATCAGCGGAGCCGGCTGGCGCCTCCAGAGGGTTTTTCCTGCGCTGGTGGCGCGCCTCCGCCTGATCGGCCAGGACCAAAGCATGGCTGAACCGCAGACCAGTACTATCCCTGCGCATAATCTTCCCTTAAGCCGGCAAGATTTCTAAATATTTTCGGCGGTCCGCCGATACCTACCTATAAGAGCGCCTTGGCGCAGCCCTGATCGCAGGAGAGCCGCAAGCCTCAGGGAAAGCCGATCAGGATGGCGCAGCATGGTATGAGAATTAACGATTCGAACTTGAATGGCGTCGCCGGAACACGCGATGCCGCCCAGACCGGGGCGGTTGGAAATAGCCGGAACGCGGAGCGAATGTCAAAAAGCGGGGCCGCGGGCGATCAAGTCCAGCTTTCGCTTGGAGCCAGGCTCCATGAGCTGGCCCTGAACAGCGCCGACCGCGAGGCCCACATCCAGAGGCTCGCCGCGCAATACGCCGGCGGATCGTATCAGGTGGACGCGCGGGCTGTGAGCGCCGGCATTATCAACGACGCGTTCGGGCAGAGGTGACCGAATGAGCGCCGAGGAGCACATCGGGAGAGCGCGGCGCGCGATCGTCAACGCCGCAGAACTGCTCCGCACGCCCTCATTCAACGACATTCCGGATATTGCCGAACAGCTTGAGATCGCTGTGGGCGCACTTTCCGATGCCGCGCACGCAGGCATCCGGCCGCAGTCGGCTGGCGAAGTGAGCTCGCTAGCTGCCGAAGTCCGTCTCCTGACGTCGCTTCACTCCCACGCGGAGCAGTTCTATCGCGGATGGGCCCGCTTGACCTCCGCGCTTCCAACGGGCTATACCGCGACGGGGGCTGAGGCGCCCATCGCCTCACAATCGTCGATTTCGGCGCAGGCCTGAGCGGGGAGCCGGTTCCATGGGCAACCTCTTCACATCCCTCCTGAATGCCGCTAACGCCATGAGCGTCTATAACCGACAGCTTGCGACGATTCAGAACAACGTCACGAATGCGAACACCCCGGGCTATGCGCGCCAGGTCCAGAACGTGGAAGCCATGCCGTTTCAGCTTGACCAGGGACTGCCCGGAGGAGTCAAGGCCGGCGATGTGCAGAGCACACGGTCGGAATACGCCGAGCAGAGCGTTCGCCGCCAGACCTCGCTCTTCGGCGCCGCCGGGCAAAAAGCCGCTGATCTCGCCCAGATTGAGCCCCTTTTCGATCTCGCTGACAATTCCGGAATCGCCGGCTCGTTGAATCTCTTGTTCCAAAGCTTTTCGCAATTGAGCATCAACCCCAGCGATGCCGTTGCGCGTCAGAGTGTGATTGACCGCGCCTCGGATCTCGCTCACGCATTCAACTATACGGCTTCCGCACTCGCGCAGGCAGCGAACAATGCGGACGATCAGACTCGCAGCCAGATCTCCGCAATCAATGCTTTAACGCGCCAGATCGCGGACTTGAACTCGGCGCGGAGGGCTGATGCTCGCAGCGCTTCCGATCCCGGGGTGGATGCGCAAATGCATTCTCTGCTCGAACAGCTTTCCGAGCTGGCCGACATCAGCGTGCTCCAGCAGCCCGACGGGACCATCAGCGTATTCCTGGGCGGCCAGACGGGACTGGTCATCGGAACGCATCAGTACGACATTCAGGCCGATTTCACGGGGCCGCAAACGGCCGTGCTGGACGCCAGCGGCAAAGATATCACCGCGCAGATATCCGCCGGGAAGCTGAAGGGCCTGCTGGATGAAAAGAATGATCTCATTCCCGGCTATCTTTCCGATCTCAATACGTTGGCCCAAAACGTGGCGGATCAGGTGAATTCGAAGCTGGCGGCGGGCGTGGATGCGAACGGCGCATCGCCCACCGTTGACCTGTTCTCCTACGACGCGTCGCTTGGCGCCGCCGCCACTATCGGCGTTACCGCCATCACCCCGGACCAGATTGCGGCGGCGTCCGCTGGCGCTCCGGGCGGCAATGGAAACGCGCTCGATCTGGCGGCGCTCGGAAGCGCGAAGCTGATTAACGGCTACACATTCACCCAGTATTACGGCAACCTCGGAGCGAGAGTCGGCCGCGATGTTGCGGCCGCCAAAGACCAGAACGCCACGCAGCAATCCTTGCTGTCGCAAGCGCGCTCGCTGCGCGACCAGATCTCCGGCGTCTCGCTCGATGAAGAAGCGATGCTGCTCCTGCAAGTGCAGCGCGCTTACCAGGCCGCTGGCAAGCTAGTCAGCGTCATCAATTCCATCACCGATGCGCTTATGGCGGCGGTACAGGCGTAACATGATCAGTTCGCTCGACCCTCAATCGCAGGATTTCCTCGCTAACCTCAATCGCATTACGGATCGCATGAGCCGCGCACAGCAGCAACTTTCGACCGGAAAGCGCATGAATACGGTATCTGACTACCCGGACCAGGTCTCGCCTTTGCTTCAGGCGCGCGCCGAGCTCGCTTCGACCGAGCAGATCCAGACCAACCTCGGGCGGGTAAAGACGGAAGTCGACGCGGCAGAGCAGGCCATGGAGCAGGTGGTTTCGCTGATGGAGCAGGCGCGAATCGCCGGCGCGCAGGGCGCGAGTTCCACCACGACAGCGGACACCAGGGCGCAGCTTGCGACCCAGGTCGGCTCCATCCTCCAGAACCTGGTGGATCTCAGCAACACCACAGTCGACGGCCGCTACATCTTCAGCGGCGATTCCGACCAGCAGGCCCCCTATTCGATCGACCTCACACAGACGAATCCGATCGGCACATATCAGGGTTCGGCCGCGACCCGCCAGGTCCAGCATCCCAATGGATCGCGGTTTTCGGTGTCCAAGACGGCCCAGGAGATCTTTGATTCGACCACTCCTTCGGAAAACATCTTCGTTTCCGTGAACAATCTGCGGCTGGCGCTCCAGAATAACGACGAAACCGCGATCAACAGCGCGCTCCAGGACGTAATCACCGCGGGGAAATACGCCAACGCGCAACTTGCCTATTACGGCAACGTTCAAAATACCGTTGCGAACGCGACGGATTTTGGCCAGAAACTGCAAGTGCAGCTGCGGACCGAGATCAGCTCGCTGGAGGACGCCGATGCGACGCAGGCAATCGTGGAGCTCAACCAGGCGGCTATCCAGCAGCAGGCGGCGCTACAGTCGCAGGCGCGAATGCCGCGGACGACGCTCTTTGATTATTTGCCGCCCGGCTCCTAGAGCATCCAGACCGCAAAGCCCTGGCGGCGCGGGCTGGGGGCGATCATTCAGCGAGCGCACACGCAAGCGCGTGCTGCGCTGCGCCCAGATGATGAACTACCGGCCAAATCGTTGGGCGCGGAGCCTGGCGGCGCGCCGCTCGTCCATTCTCGGAGTCGTGATTCCGGACATCTCACACTCCTTTTCGCCGAGGTCACGTTCCGTATTGAAGAGACCGTGGAGCGTTCGGGCTACGACATCCTCGTTTGCCATTCGCGCAACGACCCCTTGGGCGAACGGCTGAAATCGACACGCTGGTCGGAAGCAGAGCGGATGGATTGATGCAACGGCGCCCCGATCTCTGCGTCGAGCGCGCCGCCGGGCGCCGGCTTTTGACGGCCCCGGCGCGCAAGCGGTAGAGCTCAAGCGGGCGCCTCAGCGCTGGGGCGTATCAGCTCGCCAGCTCCACTTCAATGCGCTTCTGCGCCGGATCGAGCAAGGTGATCCGGAACGACCGCACCTGACCCGCGCGGACGGCCTCCCGCGAAGCGCTCGCGCCAGCGGCGCCAGACTTCCATTTCGCCGATAGCATCTCGGTCATGCTTGACAGATCGCGAGTCGCAGTCGATTCTTCGGCCTGGGCGGGCGTCTGCTCCTTCATCCGGCAGGTGGCGTATACCCCCTCGCCCAGCTCGATGCGGGCGCGCCCGTTTGACACTTCCACCACGCGGCCGCTCACCACGTCTCCGCTCTGCCGCGCGGCCATGTATTCGTCCAGCTGGGTCGGCTCGAGCTGCTTCATGCTCAATCGGATGCGGCGATGGGCTGTATCAATCTCGACGACCTTCGCCTTCACTTTGTCGCCGACCTTCAAAACTTCGCTGGGATGATTCAGTCGCTTGTCGCGGCTGATATCGCCAATGTGAATCATTCCGTCGATGCCGTCGCCAAGGTCGACAAACGCGCCGAACTTTTGCAAGCTCGTGACCGGCGCCTCGACCACAGAGCCCACCGGATGTTTGCGCGAAATCTCTTCCCAGGGATCTCCAAGCGCTTGTTTCAAGCCGAGCGCGATGCGATGCTCGGCAGCGTTGACATTGAGGACGACAACCTCCACCGCATCCCCCACCTTCACCACGTCGGACGGCTTTCGAACCTTCTTCGACCACGACATTTCGGACAGATGAATCAGACCATCCAGACCCGGCTCAAGCTCGACGAACGCGCCGAAGTCCGTAATCCGAGACACTGCGCCTCGCACGCGGTCGCCGATTTTGTATTTGTCCGCGGCTGTTGCCCAGGGATCCGGCTGGAGCTGCTTTAACCCCAGTGCGATTTTTCGATTCTCGCGGTTGATCTTGAGGATTTTAACTTCGATTGGTTGCCCCGGCTTGACGACGTCAGAGGGCTTGTTTATCCGCCCCCAAGACATATCGGTCACGTGCAGGAGGCCGTCAAAGCCTCCTAAATCGACGAACGCTCCAAACTCCGTAACGGTGCGGACGACGCCCTGTACAACATCGCCTTCGTTCAATTGCGCAAAGCGCTGGTCCTTGGCCTTGGCGGCTTCCTCCTCGAGAACCGATCGCCGGTCAACGACGACGTCCTCCTTGGCCGTGTCGAGCTTGATAATACGGCAACGAATTTCCTGGCCGACCAGCCGCTCCAGTTCCGCCTGGTCGCGCGCGCCACTGCGCGAGGCTGGCATGAATGCGCGCGCGCCGACGTCAACGCGCAAGCCGCCCTTGACGACCTTCGTTACCATGCCAGCGATCGGCAGTCTATCGTTAAATGCCTTTTCGAGGGCGCTCCAATCGCGCGGTCGCTCGACGCGAACTGTCGAGAGCAGGTAATACCCTTCGGAGTCGCGCCCGGTAACCGCCACCAGGATGGAATCGCCGGCCTGAATCGTCTCAAGACCTGCCTCCCGGACCTTCTCAATGGGCAACAGGCCTTCCATTTTGCGGCCCACGTCGACGTAGACCGTATCGCCGACCACCCCCACTACCGAACCCTGAACCGTATCTCCGCTGTTTAACTCCGCATGATGCTCATGCTCGTATTGCGACAGAATTTCGCCAAATGACGATCTATCAGGGACTTCCAGACTGGCGTCAACGGCATCCTGGGCCGCGCCGCGAGGTTCTGCCGGTGACACTTGGGGGTTGGACTGACTCATTGCTAGGGATTTCTAGATCCATTCTGTCATAATCCTCGCTAACATGAGGGGCGTGGAGCCCTCGACAGAGCAGGCCTCGGAGTCTTTGGCGGCGCAGCCCGAAAATACTCCGGCGAGCGACGCCAACGTCGCCGAAACGCCGTCGGACCGGCCCTGGACAGGCTTTCTACGAGCGCAGGATATTGTCTGGTTCCTGCTGTTCGCTGCGCTGGCGGCCTTCGGCCCGGAGCAGACCGGTGTCGCTGTATCAATTCTGACCGTCCTCGCCGTATTCCAGATTGCGGAATCCAGGGTGGCGTTTTTCAACGCTGAAGCGGGAAACGTCGTCTCGATCGTGATTAAGCTCGTCCTCGCTTGGGTGCTGATTGCCTATACCGGTGGGATCGAAAGCGGATATTACTTCATTCTGCTGCTGCCCGTGGTATCGGCCGCGACATCGCTGGGGCTCATCGGCACAACCATTTTCATCGCTCTTGCCTGCGCGGTCTACCTCTCGTTTCTGCTGTTTATTGACTGGAATCAGTTCTACATACCGGCAAGCGAAATCAAGCAATTGCTGCTTCGGGTTGCGATCCTGCCCGTGGTTGGCTTTCTGACGCAGCAGCTGGCTGAAACAAATCGCATGCGCGCGCGCAGCTACAGAGCGGTCGCCGAGCAGCTCGCCGAAGCAAACCGCAACCTGCGCGCGGCGGAAGCGGCTGTCCGCCGATCCGACCGGCTGGCCGCGCTGGGGCAATTGACCGCAGGTCTCGCGCATGAGTTGCGCAACCCGCTAAGCACCATACGGACCTCGGCTGAAATGCTCGCCAAGACTGTACCGCCCGACAATGCGGTCGCCCAGGAAGTGGCCGGTTATATCGCCAGCGAAGTCGACCGCACGAACTCGCTCATTACGCGTTTTCTGGAGTTCGCGCGACCCCTGCGGCTGCGCACAGAAATTGTCGACGTGACTACGGTAGTGGACCGCGCCATTGCCCAGGTTGAACGCCACAGCCCGCCTCTGCCGGTCTCCATTCATCGCAATTATTCGCCGGACGCGCCGCCGGTTCCGATCGACGCAGAGTTGATGGAGAGAGTGTTTTACAACTTGGTGTTGAACGCCGCCCAGGCCTCGCCGCGGCAAGGCGCTGTCACTGTAAAGACGCGGCCCGCCGATGGCGGCGTCGAGGTATCGGTGATCGATCGCGGCGCCGGCATCGACCCCAAACATCTCGAAAACATTTTCAATCCGTTCTTTACGACCAAATCGGAGGGCGTCGGCCTGGGACTGGCGATCGTCTCCAAAATCGTGGATGAACATGACGGCAAAATAGTAGTAGAGAGCCAGCCGGGCGAAGGCAGCGTGTTCCGCGTATATCTGCCGCTTCACCACAAATCGGAATGAGCAAGACAATTCTCATCGTTGAGGACGAAGACAAGCTGCGGCGCGTCCTCGAACTGCAACTGAAAACGGCAGGCTTCAATGTCCTTCAGGCGAGCGCTGCCGAAGAAGCTTTGAAGCTGGCCGACCAGGCCGACCTGGTGCTTACGGACTTGCGCCTTCCCGGGATGGACGGCGTAGCCTTGCTGTCGGCGCTCCAGCGCCAGAACTCGCGCACGCCGGTTATTCTCATGACCGCGTTCGGGACGGTTGAAGCTGCGGTTGAAGCAATGAAGTCCGGCGCCGCCGATTTCATTCTGAAGCCGTTTTCGCTCGAGCACCTCATGACCGTAATCGAAAAGGCGCTGGAGGTGCGCGCGCTGCGCGATGAGAACGAAAAGCTCCGCGAGGAGCTGGGCCAGCGGTACCAGTTCGATAACATCATCGGTCGCAGCGCGGCGATGCAGGAAATTTTCGCGACGGTCGCCCGCGTGGCGCCCACCCGCGCGACCGTTCTGCTATGTGGTGAAAGCGGCGTGGGCAAAGATCTGATCGCCCGGGCCATCCACCACCATTCACCGCGCAGATCGCGGCCGTTTGTCAAAATCAATTGCACCGCCCTGCCCGAAAATCTGATGGAGAGCGAACTGTTCGGCTACGAAAAAGGCGCCTTTACCGGCGCCAATACCAGCAAGCCAGGCAAATTCGAGCAGGCGGACACCGGCACCGTCTTCCTGGACGAAATCGGCGACGTGCCGCCGGCGATTCAGGTGAAGCTGCTGCGCGTGCTTCAGGAGCGCGAATTCGAACGTCTGGGCAGCAATAAGACGCGGCACATTGACGTGCGCGTGCTGGCGGCGACCAACGTCGACTTGCGCGCCGCTCTCGAGGAAGGGCGCTTCCGCGAAGATCTCTACTACCGGCTGAATGTGATGCCGATCAACATCCCCCCGCTGCGGGAGCGCAAGGAGGACATCCCCTTTCTGGCCGAGCATTTCGTTTCGAAATTGTCGCGCGAAATCGGCAGCCGTGCCCACGCCATCAGTGAAGCCGCCATCCAGAAGCTCATGACCTATCACTGGCCGGGCAATGTGCGGGAACTGGAGAACGTGATCGAACGCAGTCTGGTTCTGGCCGGCGGCGACACGCTCGAGCCCGCGGATATCCGGCTGGACAGCGCGCCCAGAGCGACGCGGACCGCTGTTGAATACGGCGTGCCGGAAGGCATGACGCTCGACGAGTACGAGCAGGCGATCATCCGTGAAGCGCTCAAGCGCGCCAACGGCAACAAGAGCCAGGCCGCCCGCCTGCTCGGCCTGACCCGCAACGCGCTGCGCTACAGGCTGTCGCAGATGGGTCTTGAAGCGTAGCCCAGGCCGCTGCTGCGCCGGGCCCGCCCAGGCCGCTTGTTAAACTGGTCACAGCATGGCAGCGGCAGTCCCAAATCAACGGACGGCTGAGCGAAACGGAGCAAGCCCTGGTTGGCCGGCGCTGGTCGCCGAACTGGCCGCGTCGCAGGCCATGCGCGATTGTCTGAACTGGTTTACGCGCGAGAAACAATGGATCAATGAGCGCCACGTGCAGCTGTGCCGCATTCCGGCGCCGACCTTCTTTGAACAGAAACGAGCCGAATGGATGGCCGAGCAGTTTCGATCGCTCGGATGCGAAGCAGCCCTCGACCGCGCCGGCAACGTGGTCTGCTTCCTCACGCCGTCCGGCGACGGGCCCCTGGTGGCGCTCACGGCTCATTTAGATACCGTCCTCGCCCCGCGCAGCGCAGCCGACGTCGCCCTAAGTCCCGACGGAGCGCTCCGCGGACCAGGGGTTTCCGACAATGGCGCAGGACTCGCCGCGCTGATTGCCATCGCCGCCGCTTTGAAGTCCTGCCCGGATTTCGACGCATCCCGGTTCGTTCTGATCGCCAACGTCGGCGAGGAAGGAGAGGGCAATTTGAGCGGGATGCGCTATCTCTGCAAACAGTCGCCGCTCGCTAGCCGCATTCGCGCCTTCATCATCCTCGACGGGCCGAGTACGGATCACATCACCTGCCAGGCGCTGGCCAGCCGGCGTTTCGAGGTTGTGGTTACCGGTCCCGGCGGGCATAGCTGGAGCGATTACGGCATCGGCAATCCGGTGCACGCCTTGAGCCGCGCCATAACGCTCTTCTCCGATCGTACGCAGGGCGACGAGGCAGCCTCACGCTACTCCTTCAATTTTGGCGTGATTGAGGGCGGATCGAGCATTAACTCCATTCCCTCGGCGGCGCATGCCAAGGTGGACATCCGCTCCGAGAATCCAGCCAAAATCAACGAGCTTTCCTCCTTATTAACGGCCTGCGTCGAAGCTGCGCTCGAAACCGAGAACGAACGGGCCACGAGCGGTAAAATCAGCGGCAAAGTCAAGGAGATCGGCTCCCGGCCCGCCGGGCAGTTGCCCGACAGCGCTCCGCTGCTGAACCTGGTGCGCGCCGTGGACGCCCATCTCGGCATCCGTTCCCGCCTGGACTGCGCTTCGACAGATGCGAACATTCCGTTGTCGCTTGGACTGCCGGCTGTCTCGATCGGCGCCGGCGGCCAGGGCGGCGGCGCGCACACTCCCGCTGAATGGTTCCATCCGGAGGGGCGCGAGTTCGGCCTCAAGCGGATTCTGCTTGCCGCCTGCTCAGCCGCAACATTGCTGCTGACGCCAACGGGCCCCACGCTCAATGACCGCTAGCCGGGCGCGGCGGCTCAAGGCCGACCTGGCTCTCATTTTCGTCTCCCTGGTCTGGGGCGCCACGTTCGTTCTCATCAAGCAGGCGCTCGACTCCGTCTCGACGATCCTGTTCCTCACGCTGCGGTTCACGATCGCAGCGGCGGCTCTCGCGGCGCTGTTTCTGGGCCGTGTCTCGAACAGTCTGCGCCAGTGGCGCGCGGGAGCGCTGGTCGGATCGTTTCTGTTCACCGGATATTGCCTTCAGACCACTGGCCTTCGATATACAACTCCCTCCAAGGCCGGATTCATCACCGGATTCTATATCGTTCTGGTCCCGGTCTTCAGCGCCGCCGTGTATCGCAGGGCCCCCCAGGCCGCCGAAGTCGCCGGCGTCGCCCTGGCCAGCGTTGGAATGTGCCTGTTGACCTTGCCGTCCCTTCGGCTCGAGATCGGTTACGGCGATCTTCTGGTGCTGGGGTCGGCCATCGCCTACGCCTTCCACATTCTTGTGTTAGGACGATTTTCAGCAGAAATGAGCTATGAAACTTTGAGCGTAAGCCAGATCACGACAGGCGCCCTGCTTGGCGCCATTTCCTTCTGGTGGCTGGAAAAACCGCATATCCTTTTCCATGCAAACGTAATCGTTGCCCTGGCGGTGACCGGCTTGCTGGCGACAGCCTTGGCCTTCGCGGTCCAAAGTTGGGCGCAGCAATTCACGACTCCCACCCGAACCGCCCTGATTTTCGCGCTGGAACCGGTCTTCGCTTGGCTGACTTCCTACGTCCTGACTGGCGAGTTGCTGTCTCCGCGCGGCGCCGCAGGCGCGGTTCTCATTCTGACAGGGGTCTTGCTGGTGGAGTTGAAACCGGCCCGTTTCGCCCGACATCAATCCGATAGACAGCGCGTTTCTTTATAATAAGGGCAGCGTCCATCCCGCGAGTTTCTCGGCAGAAAGGTCTCACCCGTGCTCAATAAAGTTCGCCAGCAGAAGCTTCTGTCCCTTACATTGATTCTGTTTACGCTGTCGGTGGGAATTGTCATCGGCACACTGGTGAACACCAGAGTCAGCGCCGCCCGAGGCTCAACGGTGGCCCCGGACGCGACTCCGCTGTCCATCCCCAGTCCGGTCCAGCTTGGCAATGAGTTCACCAAGCTGGCGCGGAAACTGGAGCCGTCGGTAATTTACATCACGGCCGACTACACCCCTAAAGATTCCAGAACAGCGAAGCCGCCGCGCGGCCACGTTCCGCAGGACGAAGATTCCCAGGGTGACGACGACGGCTCCGACCTGCTGCGCCGCTTCTTCAGGGACCCGTTCGGCAGGGGCAATATCGATCCGCGGATGTTCCGCCGCGAGCAGTCCGGCAGCGGATTCATCGTGGATAAGAACGGCTACGCCATCACGAACAACCACGTGATTGACAAAATGGACCGCATCAAGGTGAAACTCCACGGCGACCCCAACGAATACCGCGCCCGCGTCATAGGAACCGATACGGAGACGGATCTGGCGGTCATCAAGTTTGATCCGAAGAGCGCTCTGACGCCGGTCACCATCGGCAATTCGGAAGCGGTGCAGGTGGGCGACTGGGCTGTAGCGATCGGATCTCCGTTCGGCCTGGAAGCGTCGGTGACCGCGGGCATTGTCAGTGCGACGGGCCGTGATGTCGTGGGCGCAGCCGCGTTCCAGCGTTTCATTCAGACCGACGCCGCCATCAACCCCGGCAACAGCGGCGGTCCGCTGCTCAATATTCGCGGCGAGGTCATCGGCGTGAATACCATGATCGCGACGCAAACTGGCGGCTATCAGGGCATCGGCTTTGCGCTGCCGATCAATATGGCGGTTCGCGTTTACAACGACATTATTCGCGAAGGAAAGGTGACCCGCGGATCGATCGGCATCACCTGGAACAAGTCGGACAAGCCGGATCTTCTGCGCGCGCTCGGACAGAACCATGGCGTGCTGGTGACTGCGCTTGTGCCCAACGGTCCGGCGCAAAAGGCCGGAATCAAGCCCGAGGACATCATCCTGTCGCTGAACGGCAAACCGGTGAAGGACGGCGATGACCTGGTCAACCGGGTCGCTGATTTGCCCATCGGCTCTCCGGCGACCGTGACCGTCGATCGCGACGGAAAGAAAATGGATTTCCAGCTCATCATCGGCGACCGCGCGGAAGTGCTGAAAGAAATGCCTGAATATGCATTTCTACGCCGCCCCGAAGAGCCGGAAACGCCGGAGACCAGCCCGGCGAAGTTCGGCGTCAGCATCCGGCCGCTGAATGACGTCGAGAAGGACGCGATCGCAAACCTGGCCAAAAGCGGCGTCAAAGTGACCCGCGTCGAACCCGGCTCGTTTGCAGACGACGTCGGCATGGCGGAGGGCGACATCATCGTGTCCATCAACCGGGAGCCCGTCAATTCGGTGGACGACGTTAAAAGAGTGCAAAGCGCTCTCAAGCCGGGCGCATCCGTGGCCTTCCGGATTCTGCGCAGCCAGACGCCGGCTGGCCGCAACGGCCGCGCCGCCGTGTGGAACAGCCTGTTTCTGTCCGGAACGCTGGCCGCGCGCTGACGCCCGTCTTTGTGGCCTGCGGCGGATCGCGATAACGCGCCCGCCTTCGGCGGCGTCACATAGCTGATGCGTCTTCCTATCTTCGGGGCGCTTGCTCTGTTGTCCGGCTACGCAGCGGCCGCGTCACCGCAGCCTCCTGCTTTGCGGCTGGATGATACGGTGCGCCCCACTCGCTACGCTGCTGAGTTGACGGTCGTGCCGGGTCAAGATTCGTTTTCGGGCGAGATCACCATCGATGTCCGACTCAGCGAGCCGAAGTCGATCATCTGGCTGAACGCGCTGGAACTGAAAATCATCCGGGCGAGCGTGGGCGACCAGCCTGCGCGCGTAATCGGCGGAGGCGAGGGCTTTATCGGCCTTGAACTGGCTCGCGCGGCGCCCCCCGGCCCCGCCCGACTGCATTTCACATACAGCGGAGTCATCAACCGGAAGGCCAGCGCAGGCGTCTTCGCGTTGCAGGAAAGGGCCGAGTGGTATGCGTATACGCAGTTTGAGGCCACGGACGCACGCCGCGCGTTTCCGTGCTTCGATCAGCCGGATTTCAAGACGCCGTGGAGCATCGCGCTTCGCGTCAAGCGGGAGCACAAGGCCTTCGCAAACACGCCACAAATCGAGGAGACCGACGCCGGAAACGGAATGAAAAGGGTCCGGTTTGCCGCCACAAAGCCGCTCCCCAGCTACCTTGTCGCATTCGCCGTAGGCCCCTTCGACGTGGTAAACATCGGCGAGGACGCCCGCAGCCGCGCCCCCCTGCGCATCATTGTGCCGAAGGGAAGGAGCGCCGACGCCAAGAGCGCGGCGGAGGAAATTCCGCAGTTGCTGCGGCGCCTTGAAGACTACTTCGGCTCGCCTTACCCCTTCGAAAAGCTCGACAGCGTGGTCATGCCGGTCAGCAATTTCGCGATGGAGAATGCGGGGCTTATCACCTATAGCGAAGGTCTGTTGCTGGCCACACCCGAGACCGACACCCTCAGCCGCCGGCGCACGCGCGCCGTTGTCGTAGCGCACGAAATGGCCCACCAGTGGTTTGGCGACCTGGTGACGACCGCGTGGTGGAACGACATCTGGCTGAATGAGTCTTTCGCGTCCTGGCTCGAAACCAAGATTGTTCAGGAGTGGAAGCCGGAGTGGCGCATGGACGTCCAGCAGGTCCAGGACCGGCTGGGCGTCATGCGCCTCGATAGCTTAAAGAGCGCAAGGAAGATTCGCCAGCCCATCGAATCGAACAACGACATCGCTAATGCATTCGACGGAATCACGTATGAAAAGGGCGCCGCCGTGATTCGCATGTTCGAGCACTGGATCGGGCCGGACAAATTCCGGCGCGGCGTTCAACTCTACATGGAGCAGAACGCGGGCGGCAGCGCGACCGCGAAACAGTTCCTGGTTGCGATCAGCGAGGCGGCGGGCCGGGACGTTGCGCCCGCCTTTTCGACATTTCTCGATCAGGCCGGAGTTCCGGTGATCACAGTGAATCTCAAGTGCGGCGCCGCGCCGGCGCGCGTGATTCTATCGCAAAAGCGTTACACGCAAATCGGGTCGCCTCAAATCCAGCCGGAGCGGTGGGACATTCCCGTCTGCATCAAGTACGACGCCGGCCACAAGGCGCTTGAGACCTGCGAGCTGATGACGGCGCCCACAGCAGAGGTTCGCCTGGCGGGCGCAACCGGCTGTCCGGCCTGGCTCGACGCCAACGATCAGGCCGTCGGTTACTACCGCGTCGCGTATCAGGGCGGCCTGCTCGAAAAAGTTCTGAGCCGTGACATGAGCGCTCTGAGCCTTGCGGAAAAGGTAAGTACGCTCGGGGACATTCGCGCTCTGGTTGACAGCGGAGACATTAGCGCCGCCCAGGCGCTCGCCATCCTTCCGCGCTTCGCCGGCGACCCCGCGCACGAAGTCATTGCCGAAACGATTGAGATCGCTTCGCTCGCCGTCGGCTGGTATGTACCCGACGCCCTCCTGCCGGCCGGGCAGGAATACATTCGCCAGCTATATGGCGATCGTGCGCACCGGTTGGGCTGGACGCCGCGCCCGTCGGACACGCCAAACGACAAACTGATGCGCGAAACGCTGGTTCCATTCGTCGCAGCGAGCGGCCGCGACCCCGAGCTCATCGACAAAGCGTCGACCCTCGCCAGAGAGTGGCTGAAAACCAGAACCGGCATGGATCCGAATCTGCTGGCGCCGGTGCTCCAGACCGCCGCTGCCTTCGGCGATCGGGCATTGTTCGATCAGCTCGCGGCGGCGGCGAAATTGGCAAACGACTCCGCCGAGCGCTCAACCCTCTTACGCGCGCTTGCCTCTTTCCGCGATCCCGATCTGGCGCAGAAGGCAATGAACCTGCTCTTAACCTCGGACTTCGACGCCCGCCAAGCCTTCTATCCGCTGATGTTCCAGCCGCTCGAAAACAGGACCACCGCCCGCATTCCGTTTGAGTTTGCTCGCGCGCACTGGAACGAGCTGGTCGAAAGACTGCCGCACGAGGTCGGCAGCGATTACGCGGCCGCCCTGCCGCGCGTAGGAGGCGGCATCTGCGATCCGGAAACCGAACGGCGATATGTGGAGTTTTTCGACAGTCGCGTTCAAAGCTATGCAGGCGCCCCGCGCACCTTCGCGCAAACCCGTGAAAGCATCCGCATCTGCATAGCTCAAAAGAATGCGCTGGGACCCGAAATCGCGGACTTTCTCAGCAAATCAGTCAATCCACCGCAGGCCCAAACGGCTGCCCAGGGCTCTTCGCTATTGTGACGCGGGGGGCGCCGGGAACATCGAAGTCGCTGGCCTCGATATACAGAATCGTCCTGCCGATAAACCGGCAGTCGGCGATGGACTGAGTCGTGGAAAGAAGCCAGAAATCGCCCACCTTCTGGAAGGTCTGGATGATCATCGGTCGCCCAATCCAAAACGACAGGCTGGCCGCGGGTCGGCCTTCCAGACGCACAATCGCAAACTCGGCTCTGTCAATCCACACCCGCCCATCGATCAGGTACTTGCTCTTATGGCGCGGATGCAATTCGACGACATAGCATTCGCGGCCGTCGGCGGTTTGCATCCCGTCGAGCTGGAATCCGTAATTCTCCGGCGTGAGACGGATCTCCTCCCGCCCGCGGCTTTTACTGGCATCGACCTCGCTGTCGAGAACTCTGTGGATCGCGCGGCGAAACAAGCCATCCGAACCGCCTTCGGCGAGGATCTCATAGCTCTTTCCCCGGTCCGCGCGGAAATCAATCTTCGCCGTAGTCTCGGCGGTTCGGGTTCGCTTCTCGTTCTCCACCGCATAACGCCGCGTGACGGAATATTTCTTCAGCGCACCGTCTCGCGCAGCTTCCGCCGCCCGGAATTTTTGCATGATCTCGTCGGCTGTCAGTTCGGCAGCCGTCACCAGCGGGGCCATCGAGCCCACAACCGCGATCATTGCGCCGCAACATCGCATTGCGGCCTACTGTACAGCACGCGATATTCCATTTGCAAGCCTCTTTGGTTTGCTGAAGCTTGCGCGCGGCGACCTTGTTGCTCTCACCGGCGTTTTTACCGCCGCGGCTAGGTCCGCCTCCTATACTTTCCCATCAGCGCGGCTTCTGCGACGATATGGCCGCGCATGGCTCTTTCAAGATCCTGGCGCGTCGCCCCGGCATGAAGCGGGAGCGTCGCATCCAGCGCGTACAGGCGAAAGTAGTAGCGGTGAGTTCCACTTGGCGGACAAGGACCGCCATAGCCGATCTTCTTGAAATCATTCCGCCCCTGCATAGCGCCATTCGGCAGGGACTCGGTCGCCGGCGCACGCTCGGAGAGTTCCGCCACGGCGCCAGGAATGTGATACACGACCCAATGGACCCAGTCGCCGACCGGCGCGTCCGGATCGTGCACAATAAGCGCGAACGTCTTGGTGTTCTTCGGCGCGTCCCGCCAGGCGAGCGGGGGCGATATGTTCTCGCCGTCGCAGGTGTACTTTGCAGGGATCAATTCGCCTTCCTGGAATGCGCTGCTCGTAATCTGCATAGTCAAATCGTGCCGCACGCCGCGCCGTCGTACAAGCACTCACTCCAGCTTCAGCGTCGCGACCACGCCCATTCTCTCAATGTCAATGCCGGTTCCATCCTGAACCGGATAGGTCGACATCAGCCGTGCGGGCTCTTCCGGACTGTACAGCGTCGCCCGCTTCCATGCGCCGAGCGCTTGAACGGTGATGGACTCCACCGGATACTCGGTGTAGTTCACCAGGTGCACGATTATGCTGTTGCCGTCGGGCGCAATCAGCACGCTCGATTGCATGCCCGTAGTGTTGAATGTGCGCACTCCGAAATTTTTCCGGAGCGTCGCATTGTACGTGAGCTCCCACAAGTCCTGCATCTCGTCGAGCTGCCGTCTGGTGAGCAGAATCTGATCCGGGCGCGTCAGGGGAAAGCGCCAGTTGGCGGGAGGAACCAGCGTCTGGCCCCCGCGGCGTTGGAACTCCTCGATCGCCTTCTTCTGGGCGGCCGTTAGGGATCCAGGATCCACGATCAGCAGCAGGCGGACCCCCCGCAACCGCCCGGAGTCGAGCCGGCGCGCCGGAATGACGCGAACCGGCGTGCGCTGCGACGCCATCATATCCAGCAAGCTGCCGGAAAGCAGCGCGCCGCTGCCCACATCCTGTACGACCGCAAGAGTGCTGTGCGGGCGGTACAAGCGCCACTCGCGATGCTCCTCGAAATAGGCAAGGCAGCGCATGATTCGCCGCCACGCGGCGACGGCGCCGCGCTCGCCGGCATACAAGCGCCGTTCAAGGTCGGCGTCCAGCGCAATGATCCAACGGGCGCCGGCCAGAGCCGCATCGCCGATCGCCTCCTCGTAGCGCTCCGCCGGGAAGATGTAGCCGGGCGGCGGCGCCGCGCCCACCCACAACACGGCATCCGTGCTGGCCCGCAAGAACCGCAGAAAACCAGCGTTGGTGTTTACCCACGGCGCGGACGACGGGCCCGCAATCACTTTGCCGTTGTGCTCGATCTCCAGTCCGGGCCACAGCGCCTCCGAGGTCCCGAGGATCGGCGCATCGCTGTCCAGTGCAATGCCGCGGCGATCCGGCAGCTCGATGACCGGCAACCCGCTGCTGTGCGCGGCGGACCGGTCGGCGGCCTCGACGGCGCCTTCGAGCACAAGCCCGTCCAGCCTCAGCGCACGGGCGCGGGCCGCCTCTCGCCGGATCTGTGCGCCCGCGCGAAGGACCCCCAGCGCGGCGATCCGTTGTGCGTGCGCGGCGGCAATAAACGCCCCTTTCCACTCCGAGACGTTCAGCAACAGGCAATTAACAGGCGTTCCGGCGATCAGTTGGAGCGTATTCGGATCGGAAGAATGCCATCTGGCGGGGACCCACTGCGGCAGAAGGGCCAATACAGCGAGCGCCGGCGCCACACTCGCATCTTAGCTGATCGACAGGGCGCCGCCGGCCTTTTCCGGATTCGAACCGTTCATTTCGCGTTTGATGGCGAAGCGGACTAGGCCGGCGACATCATGAATATCCAGTTTGCGCATCAGGCTGGCCCGGTATGTGTCCACCGTCTTGGGGCTGATCTCCAGACGCGCGGCGATCTCCTTGGCGCGCACTCCGCCCACCAGCAGCGAGTAAACCTGGTATTCCCGTGCGCTGAGAGTTTCTATCGGATCCACGCCGCCCGATCGCGTTGAAGCGTTAAACACATTCGCCATCTCGATCGGCGGCGAAACGAACACCCCCCCGCTTGTCGCCTGCCGGAATGCTTCAAACAGATCCGCGGATGGACCGGATTTCAGCACGTAGGCGCTGGCCCCGCTCCGCAGCGTCTCAAGTACGGTCTTGCGGTCAGTTTGATTCGCCAGCACGACGATTCTGCTTCGCGATCCGGAAACACGCAACCGGCGGATGATCTCCAGCGCATACACGTCCGAGAGGTCGAAATCGAGCACGCCGATGTCGGGCGCCAGGCTGAGGATGCCCCGTAAAGCGGCCTTCCCTGACCCGTAGTGCCCTATGACGCCAAACTCATGCTGCGATTCGCATAGCCTCACCAACCCTTCCCGGATTAATGGCAGTTCGTGACCAATTACCACTGTCTTGGTTGTGCGCTCTGGCAAGCGACTCACCTCCGTGGGGTTTGCGCGGGACCTAAACAGCCCGCTTGTTGCGCGTTCCTCAACAGAAGTAGTCGGCAGCGTCTAGAATGATTCTCGAAAAATTGATAGACCGCTGAGCGGTGTTAGTACTAGGCCAGGCGGGAATTGCGCATCCATCGGAGTCGGCGGCGCATCCCCAGCAGCTAAGCCCGGTTCACGCGCCCTGTCCTCTCCAGCCAACCGCGGTACATCGCGGCAAAATCCTTTGCCAGTTGCGAGGTCCGCAGCTCCTCGATCGTAAAGCGCGTCTTGTGCCGCCAGTTCGGATACTCGCCGGTGGTTCCCGGAAGATTTTGCTGGTCCGGCTGCTTCATCAGATCTTCCTCGCCGAGGACCATCATGCGGGAGGGCGTCAAAGCGAGAAAGCCGACGATGGCGTTATGCAGTTCGCCCGTCAGCTCCGGGATCTGGTCGGCCGATTTTGGAACATAATCCGGGAGGAGCCCCTCGCGGAACAGCAAGTCCAGCATTTTCTGCTTCTCGGCCGCTCGCGCCCGGATCTGGGCCCGGTATGATCCTTCATCCGGAATGAGACCCGCCCTGCGGCGGGCCTCGATATCTCGGTTCCGCCAAAAGCCGTCGAGCGTTGGCAGATCGTGCGTGCTTGCCGAAACGAGCGCCTGCTCGGGATAGTCCCGCGGCGATTTGAATGTGCCGTCACCCCATTTCTCGAAATAAAACAGCCGGTAGCTCAGGATTCCGAACCGCGACAGAGTCTCCCGCACCTGGTCGGCGACGGTGCCAAGATCCTCGCCGACAATAATCACCCGGTTGCGGACGCTTTCGAGCGCGAGAATGCGGATCAGGTCCTCATGCCGGTCGCGAACATACAGGCCGCGCGTGGCGTCCAGATGCTCGGGAATCCAGAACAAGTGGAAGAAGCGCATGACGTGATCGATGCGCAAAGCCCCGCCGTGCCGCAGGTTCTTGCGAATGGATTCGGCAAATAAGCGGTACCCGTCTTCGAAGTGGGCGAGCGAGTCTGGCGGCGGAAAGGACCAGTCCTGACCGTTGGGCGAGAAGTCGTCCGGCGGCGCTCCTACCCGGCTGCCCTCAACATAAAACCGGCGATGCGCCCAAAGGTCCGCCCCAAAGCGATCAGTAGCAAGCGCCAGATCGTGATACAGACCGATGGCCAGGCCGCGCTCCTGTGCGAACCGCTGCGCCGCATCCAGCTGGCGGTCGATTTGCCACTGAATATATTTCTGGAACAAGACACTGCGCCAATGCTGGCGGGCAAAGGCCTCCGTGGCGTTCGAATGCGGGTCGTGATATTCGGGCGGCCAGTCGCGCCACAGCCACACTCCCGGCAGGCGGCGGCGCAGCACCTCCTCGAGGGCCCGAAAGCGGGCGAAGTCGTCGAGGAACTGTCCTTCCCGCTCGCAATATTCCTGGAACTCTCGAGCGCGCTGGGACTGGCGCCGGAACTCGTGGCGCAGAAACGTCCGGAACAGCATCCGCAAGAACCGCAATTTCAGCGCGCTCACGCGCTCATATTCCACATATTCGGCCTCGCGCAGCGCCTCAATTTCGGCCTGTACGCGCCGAGAGGCGGCCAGCGCCCGCGCCCAGCGCGAAGCTGCGAAATCCTCGATCGCTTCGATATCCAGGTAAATGAGATTTTTGTAAAAAGTGCAGAGCGGCAGATAGGGACTGGTATTGTACGGCTGGCGGTTGGGAATCGCATGCAGCGGATTCAGGCCAACGAAGCTGGCGCCGAGCTCCTCGGCGGTCCAGTCGATAAACGCGCGGAGATCAGTGAAATCTCCGCAGCCCCAGTTGCGTCGGGAGCGCAGGCCGTAAAGGCTGACGGCGATCCCGGCGGCGCGGCCGTTCCCGGCAAGGCTGGCGGGAAGCCAGGCGCGATCCGGGCACACAATCAGCCGGGCGCTGCGCGTCGTCTCCGCTTGCCCCTCCATGCCCGCCTCCAGCTCGTGATATCCGACCGGCAGCTCAAACGGCAGCCGCAGGCGCCGCTCCTGAAATTCCGAGCCCCGCAGATAGGCTGTGGCGGTCTGTTCGAGCGCCTCCACCGATCGCGTGATCGATTCCGAGCCCCCATTCTCATTGCGGACGGTGATGCGCACGGCAGCTTGAGGCGCGCCGGCCATTATTCGCAGCTTGATTACAGGGTCGTTTACGCTGATGACCAGCGCCGGAGGGACGATTCGCTTCCACTCGTTCCACAGGCGCTGCTCTACGGCGCGGTCCAGCTCCTCGCGCGACCCTGCGCTGACGCCCATGCTCTCCAGCACCGCCCGGATCGCCTCGGGCGCGGCCACGTGTTTATGCCCCCAGATATCCCAATATTCGCGCTCGACGCCCCATATGTCCGCTGCCCTTCCCAGCGCCTCTTCGTACGTCGTGGAAGGTGAAAAAGCTATTACAGATGACCCCATGAGCAAAAATCTGATTGTACAGGCGGCGTGAGATAATAGGACCGTGGGTGCGGATAATTCGTTTCACCTGAGCCAGCCTCCTGAACTGTTTGAACGAATCGACGAAGCCGGCGCAGGTGAGTTTTCTGACAGCGTCTTCACCACAACCATCGATAAGGCGATCAACTGGGCCCGGAAAAACTCCATCTGGCCGATGAGTTTCGGGCTGGCGTGCTGCGCCATTGAGATGATGTCGATGATCGCGTCGCGCTATGACATTTCGCGCTTCGGCGCGGAGGTCATGCGCGGTTCGCCGCGCCAATCGGACCTGATGATCATCGCCGGACGGGTCTCCAATAAAATGGCCCCGGTTATCCGGCGTTTGTACGAGCAGATGCCGGAGCCGAAATGGGTGATTTCCATGGGCGCCTGCGCAACCTCGACTGGAGTTTTCAGCAATTATGCCTTAATTCCCGTCAATCAGGTCATTCCGGTGGACGTTTACGTGCCTGGCTGTCCGCCCCGCCCGGAGCAGTTGATCTATGCGATCATGCTGCTGCAAAAGAAGATCGAAAAAGAGCGCGGGGTCGTTCAGAAGGTGCTGAATCTCGCTTAGCCGATCGGATTCATCCGACCCTGGAGTTTGGTCCTGCTTCTCAAAAACCCCACGGCGCCGCCGATGAGATCCACTGTAAGGACGGCCAAACGCCGCACGAGGTGGATGCCATGGACATGGGAAGCATTCCCCAGAGCTCAATGGGCGCCGGCAGCGCAGGAGGCGCTGCTCCTACCGCTCAGCCCGTAACGCCCGAAAGCGCTGAACAGCGGAGACACCTGATCCAGGCGGTGAAGGCGATCAACGCCAGCGAGCTGCTCGGACAGCAGAATGAACTGACCTTTGCTGTCGACCGCGCAACCCACCGGACGATTGTCCGCGTGGTGAATAAGGACACGCGGGAGGTAGTCATGCAGATACCTCCTGAAAACGTCCTTCGGATGGCGGCTGATCTGAAGATCTGATTACTTTCAAGAAAAAGGGACGGAAATCCAGAGTACAATGTACGCCTTGCGTGAGAACTATCTCGAGAGTGAAGTGATGACGGCAAGCCCCGTCGGCCTGATCAGGCTGCTGTATCGGGGCGCCGTGGACGCCGTCCGCGCTGCGAGAGCCTGCCTCAAATCCGGAGACATCACGGAGCGATCGGCTCAAATCACCAAGGCGGGGCGCATTCTGACAGAGTTGGCGGTATCGCTGGATCACGCCAAGGGCGGCGAGATCAGCCGTGGTCTGGCCGAGCTCTACGACTACATGCAGCGCCGTCTGAACGAAGCCAATTTTCATCAGACCGAGCCGCCGCTTGCCGAAGTGGAAGGGCTGCTGACAACGCTGCTTGAGGCCTGGGAGCGGATTTCCAGCGCCGAGTCGGAAGCGGCTCACGCGTATGTGGCGGCCGCCGTCGCGCAACCGCATCAGGCCTTCAGCTACTCCTATTAAAGTCCCGCAACCGCTGCCCGGAGCCGCCCGCGAAATCGATCGGCCGATCGCAGCGGCGCGCCAGCCCGCCGATATAATCGGCGGTAGATGACCGTGCATGAGGCGCGCTTCCGCGTGCGTTACGCCGAAACCGATCAGATGGGCGTCGTGTATTACGCCAATTACCTGATCTGGATGGAGCTGGGCCGGGTGGAGTATTGCCGCCAGGCGGGCATCCGCTACCGCGATATGGAGGCCGAGGACGGGATCCTGCTCGCCGTCGCCGAGGCGCATTGCCGCTACCTCCACCCGGCGCGTTACGACGACGAAATCGTCGTCCAGACACACATCTCTAAGGCGCACGCCAGAATGATCGTGTTTGAATACGCGATACGCCGCGGCGACGGCCAGCTTCTGGCCCGCGGCGAGACCAAGCACATATTCTGCGGCCGCGATTTCCAGCCTTGCCGGCTGCCGGCCAAGTATCACGCGGCATTTGGCGTCGGCGGTCTGGTGGCCCGCGCGGAACCGTTTGATGCACTCTAGAAGTGTGCCCACGGTGAGTCCGGCTGCGCGTATGCGCTCGCTGGTTCAGCAGATCGATGCGCTTGAAGCTCGCATCCGATCCGGCGGCGGTCCGGAGAAAATCGAGAAGCAGCATCGCGCAGGCAAGCTGACGGCGCGCGAGCGCATTGCGCGCCTGATCGATCCAGACCCTCCGTTCCTCGAAATCGGCCTGTTAATCGCCTATGATCGTTACGACGGGCAGGCGCCCGCGGCGGGAGTTGTTACCGGAGTCGCGAAAATCGAAAAACGGCCGGCCGTCATCGTCGCCAATGACGCCACGGTCAAGGCTGGCGCATGGTGGCCGGAAACCATTCACAAAATTTTACGGGCGCAGGAGATCGCGATGCGAAATCGCGTTCCTATCGTCTACCTGGTCGATTCTGCGGGCGTCAACCTGCCGTACCAGGACGGGATCTTCCCCGGGCAATACGGAGCGGCGCGGATTTTCTACTACAACTCGCTGATGCGTTGCCGCCTGCGCGTTCCGCAGATCGCAGCGGTGATGGGCCCCTGCATTGCCGGCGGCGCCTACCTGCCAGCGTTGAGCGATGTCATCATCATGGTCGAGCGCACGAGCTTTATGGGCCTCGGCGGTCCGAACCTCGTGAAAGGCGCTATCGGACAGGCCGTCGATGCGGAAGCGCTTGGCGGCGCAGCCATGCATACGAGCGCCAGCGGCGTCGCCCACTACGCCGCGCCCGATGATCCATCCTGCCTCGAACTGATCCGCAGAAAGTTTCGCGAATTGCCCGAAGCGCCGCCAGCGCCCGAGGGCGCCCCGCCTGCCCAGCCCGCCGAAGCGCTGTACAATCTTCTCCCGCCCGATCACCGCAAGCCCTACGACATGGAGGCGGCGATCGCTTCCATCTTCGACGCCTCCGACTTCCTTGAATTTCAGCCGGAACACGCCCCTGAGATCCTGTGCGCCAATGCGCGGCTGAATGGCCGCCCCGTCGCTCTGATTGCCAACCGGCGAGGGTTTCTCAGGACAGCCGCCGGCGCGCGGATCGGCGGCATCATCTATCCGGAATCCGCGCGCAAGGCAGCCTACTTCGTCGAGAATGCAGAGCGTTACGGGCTCCCGATCATCTACCTCCAGGATGTGTCCGGATTCATGGTTGGCATGGAAGCGGAGGCCGACGGCATTATTCGCGCGGGCGCTCAAATGGTGGAAACCATGGCCTGCGCCACCGTGCCCAAAATTGTTGTGACCTTGAATCACGCCAGCGGCGCGGGGTACTATGCCATGGCAGGCCAGGGTTTCGATCCGAATTTCACGTTCAGCTGGCCCACGGCGCGCATCGGCGTGATGGAAGGCGATTCCGCCGTGCAGGCGGTGCATGGACCGGAGCTGGAAAAGTACAGAGCGGAGAACAAACCGGTTCCCCACGAGCTCGCCGCGCGCGTCGAACAGACCCGCGCCGATTACGAGCGCTGGCTCGACGCCCGGTACGCGGCTGCGCGCGGCCACGTGGACGCCATCATCGATCCGGCGAAAACCCGCGCCGTCCTGTCCTTGGCGCTGGATGTTTGCCTGTACGCGAACCCGCGGAAACACCTGGCGCTCGAAGTCCTTTAGTCCACAACCATGATCAGGATTGCGAATGGTCAAGGCTTCTGGGGCGACTGGCTCGAAGCGCCCGTACGGCTGATCGAAGGCGGTCCCATCGATTATCTGGCGCTCGACTATCTTGCCGAAATCACGATGTCCATCCTTCAGAAGCAAAAGCAAGCTGACCCCAGGCTCGGCTACGCGCGCGATTTTCCGCCGCTGATCGGCCGCGTCGCCCGGCAGCTTCGTGACCGCGGCGTGCGCGTCATCGCCAATGCCGGAGGCGTGAACCCGGTCGCGTGCGCTGAAGAAGTCAAAAGGCTTGCGCCCGCTCTCAAGGTGGCGGTCGTGCTCGGCGACGATTTCTATGATCGGATCGATGAGTTTCTGGCGCGCGGCTGGGAGATGCGCAACATGGACAACGGCGCCCCGCTGTCCATGATCCGGAAACGTATTCTCAGCGCAAACGCCTACATTGGCGCCTTTCCGCTGGTTGAAGCCCTGGCTACCGGCGCCGACATCGTGGTCGCCGGACGCTGCACCGATACCGCGCTTGCGCTTGCGCCCATGATCCATCGCTTTGGCTGGAAACCAGACGACTGGAATCTCCTGGCTGCGGGAACCATCGCCGGCCATATCGTCGAGTGCGGCGCTCAGTGCACCGGCGGCAACTGTATTGCGGACTGGCAGACGATTCCCGATTTCGCCAATATCGGGTACCCCATCATCGAGGCGGAGCCCGACGGAACCTTCGTCATCACCAAACACCGCGGAACCGGAGGGCGCGTTTCCCAGGATACGGTAAAAGAACAGCTCCTCTACGAACTCGGCGATCCGGAAAGTTACATTACGCCGGATTGCGTGGCGGATTTCACATCCATCCGATTAAGCGATGACGGTCCGGACCGCGTGCGGGTGTCAGGCGTTCACGGGCGCCCGCGCCCCGAGCTGCTCAAGGCCTCCATCAGCTATGAGCACGGCTGGAAGGCCGCAGGTTCGATCGTGTACAGCTGGCCTGACGCTGTCGCAAAGGCGCGTTGCGCAGACCGGATCATCCGCGAGCGTCTGGCGCAGCTCGGATTGCGCTTTGATGAAATTCATTCAGACCTTCTCGGCCTGAACGCATGTCACGGACCGGCGGCCCCGCGCGTTCAGGACCCCCCCGAAGTGCAGCTCCGCATCGCCGTGCGCGGCGAGGACAGGAGTTCCGTTGAGCGTTTCACGCGCGAAATCGCGCCGCTCGTGCTCGCCGGGCCGCCGACCGCAACCGGATTCGGCGAAGGCCGGCCGCCCGTGCGCGAAGTCGTCGCCTACTGGCCCGCGCTGTTGCCACGCGAAGCGATCCAAACCCGCGTGGAGGTCTTCGAGTGAAAATTCCGCTCTCACGCATTGCGCACGCGCGCTCCGGCGACAAAGGCGATACCGCCAATGTCGGTGTGATCGCATACGACCAGCGGCATTACCCGATCCTGGTGCGCGAAGTCACCCCGGAGCGGGTCAAGCGCCATCTCGGCGATTACGTCAAAGGGAAGGTGGTTCGCTACGAACTGCCGAACCTGGGGGCCCTCAATTTTCTTCTGTATGAGGCGCTCGGGGGCGGCGGAACGATATCGCTTCGCATCGATGCCCAGGGGAAGACCTACGGCGCGGCGCTTCTTGGCATGGAAATTGACGTCGATGAGCGGGACTTGGCTGGATGAGCGCTCCGCGCGCTCAGCTCTCCTTCTCCTGCTCTTCCTGCTCCTGAATAAAGCTCAGAATGTCGAAGCGCTTGATTTCGCGATTGGGAAAGAAGCTGTTGACTGCGTCCTGCTCGTCGGTGAACAACTCGAAAACCGTGCTGAGCTTGGTCAGGACCAGGAGTTCGAGATTGCGCTTGTTGACATTGAGAAGCTTGAGCGCGCCGCCGGCTTTTTGAAGCGCCGTAAAGCACACTACCAGCGTGCCCAGACCCGTGCTGTCGACGTAGTCGACGTCTTCTAAGTTGAGGATGATCTTGTTCTGACCCGCACCGACGCGATTGCTGATCGCTTCTCGCACGTCTGTAGCCGCCGGTCCTACCGTCAGCCGGCCCTTCAGGTCTAGAATGGCTACGCCTTCGCGCTCTCGCTCGTGGATCTCCAAGATCGTCTTCCCCCTACAGTTTAGCTGTTCTCCTGGGGAACCGCCTCCAGTTCAGACCAAGCCGGCGACTCCTGATCGAGAGGCAGCGAAACCGTGAAGCGCGTTCCCACGCCGACGGCGCTGTCCACCTCAATCCTGCCGCCATGGGCCTTCACGATCCAGGAGACGAAGCTCAACCCGAGCCCGAGACCCTGAATGGGGTTCGATTGCGAGGGACGGACGCGGTAAAAGCGGTCGAAAATATGGGGCAACTGGTCGGCGGGAATTCCGATGCCCGTGTCTTCTACGCTCAGTACGGCCGTTCCCGGGGCGCGGTCCGCGGGATGCCCGCCGTCATCCAGTCTCCGGTTGCGCTCGCACGCGACTGTGATATGCACTCGGCCGCCCGCCGGAGTGTACTTCAGCGCGTTCGACAGCAGGTTCGACACCAGGCGCTCAATCTGCGTCTTGTCGCCGCGGATAATGCAGCCGCGCGCCACCTCGCAGGTGAGCGTCAGTTGGGCGGCTTCGGCCGGAATCTGGAATTGATCCGCCACCTCTTCCACCAGTCGCGAAAGATCGAGCGGGCCCATTTGCAGCGCCAGTTGGCCCGATTCGGCTTGAGACAACAACAGCAACGCCCGCACGATGTTGGAGAGTTTTTCCACGTCCTGGAGCGCGTTCACCATCGCATCCTGGTACTGCTCAGGCGTCTTCGCAGTAAACAATGCGACCTCGAGCTGGCCGCGGATCGCGGTCAGAGGCGTCCGGAGCTCGTGCGAGACGTCTGTCGAGAATTGCCGCATCTGTTCGAAGGACTGGTTCAACCGCTCAATCATTCGGTTGAAAGCGACGATCAGGTAATCCAACTCGTCCCCGGCGCCGCGCGTCGGAATTCGCGTCGAGAGGTTGGAGCTGGTAATCCGCTGCGCCGCGTGCGCCACCGACTTGACAGGGTCAAGCGCCCGTCCTGCCAGCATCCAGCCGAGGACGGCGCAAAGCAGCACCAACATGGGCATCAGCGCCACATAGCGCCAGGTGAACTGATTCACCGTACGCATGCCGTCCGTCAGCGAACGGCCGATGGCGACATAGTAAATGCGATGATGTTCGTCCGGCATGATGCCAGATCGAACCAGGTAAGGGACGCCCTTGCCTGTGTACATCATTTCGATCAGCGGCTGCTGCGTCTGCTCGAGCGTTTTGAGCCGTGCGCGGATCTCATCCGCCTGGTCGAGCCTGAGCGAGGTGTAAAACGGAGCGCGCTCAAGCACCACGCCGTTCTCGTCCGCAATCAGGTAGTTGCTCTTGAGACGGTCTACGATGAGAGCTTCCTCCGGATCGGCGTAATCGTAATACCACAGGGCGCGCAAATGCTCAATGCGAAGATAGCCTTTGATTGCGGCCCACTCTTCGTTCAAGAGCTCGTTTGCCTGTTCCTTGGCGATATTGACCAGCATTTGCCGGAACAGCAGGCCAAGGCCAAGCAGCAGAATGGTGAAGAACAGCAGGTAGCTGGCGGCCAGGCGGAAGCGCAAGCCGCGAATCAGCCGCTTCCGCGGTGAGAGCCTGGCCAAAGCCGTACTGAATCGCGCCACGTGACCCCAGATTGATCAGACCGTAGTGTTGGCGTCGGAAGTCGCCTCGGGTTTGTGCCCCTCCTGCTTTTCTGGCGCATCGAGCATGTACCCGATGCCCCGCACCGTGTGGATCATCTTCGTCGGGAAGCGGTCGTCAATTTTGCTTCGAAGGTGGCGAATATAGACGTCCACAATGTTCGTCAACCCGTCGTAATCCATGTCCCAGACATGTTCGACGATCATGGTCCGGCTGAGCGGGCGGCCGCGGTTGCGCATCATGTATTCGAGAATGCTGAACTCTTTGGGAGCGAGCTCAATGTTCTCTCCGTTGCGAGTGACCTTGCGCCGGATGCAATCCAGTACGAGATCCCCGACCTGGAGGCGCTCGGGGGTGGGCTGGCCGCGCCGGAGCAGCGCCCGCACACGCGCCAGCAGCTCGACAAAGGCAAACGGTTTGACTAGATAGTCATCCGCGCCCACCTCCAGCCCTTTGACGCGGTCTTCAACCGCATCGCGGGCGCTCAGGATCAAAACCGGCGGACTGGTCTTCCGGTTGCGAATCTTTTGCAGGACTTGAAGCCCGTCAATATCCGGCAGGCCAAGATCCAGGACAATCAGGTCGTACTCGGTGGCATGTACCAGATCGAGCGCGGTCGCGCCGTCATTGGCGGCATCCACGGCGTAACCGGCGCTTTCGAGTCCGCGCGACAGGAAGTCGGCGATGCGCTTTTCGTCTTCCACCACCAGAATTCGCATAAACCCCTGACTTAACAATACAGTTGTCCGCCCCTTGTTGTCAGCGGCCTCATACGGGCGGCCGCCGCGCCGATATGGACTCTAGCGCATGAAAGCGGTTGAGCCCACGACAGGAAATGGCCCCTTCCAGAAGCCAGCGTCACGGTCGATTGCGACCGTGCTCGCAGCTCATGCGGCCTGGCTCTCCCAGGCAGCCAATGGCTTTCGCGCCGACCTCAGCGGTCTGACGCTGAATGATCTGACGCTGCCCGACGCCAACCTGCGCCGCGCCTTGCTGGTCTCCACCACGCTGCTCGACGCCAACCTGTCCGGTGCGGACCTGAGCGGCGCAGAACTGTCCGGGGCCGACTTGCGGCGAGCCATGCTGACTTCCGCCGATCTTACCGGGGCGGATCTGACCAACGCCATTCTGGACGGCGCCTGGCTGGGCAGCGCAAACCTCTCAGAAGCCAGGTTGCAAAATGTTTCCCTGCGCAGGGCCCACCTGACGCAAGCGCGCCTGCTCGATGCGATCATCGCAGAAGCCGCGTTCCTCGGGGCCGATCTTCGCGCAGCGGGGCTGCACCAGGCCAGAATTCTCGACGCGGATTTCACCGATGCAAATCTGGAGGATGCAGTATTTATCCGCGCCCGCATCCGGCTCTCGCGCTTCCGGGCGGTCTCCGGGGCGGGCGCCAATTTCACCTCCGCGCGGCTGGAATCGTGCGACTTTTCGAAATCAGAGTTCCTCGGCGCCAAGTTCTTCCGCGCCGAGTTCCCTGGATGCGCCCTCATTGGCGCATCCTTCACCGATTGCGACTTCCGCGAGGCAAATCTCCGGGGCGCGGATTTCTCCGGCGCGGTGCTTTCGGGCTCTCGGTTTGGCGGCGCGGGACTGTTTTCGGCCGATCTGCGGGGCGCGAACCTGCGCGGCGCGCGCGAATTCACTAGCGAGCAGCTTTGTCAGGCTCGGACCGATCAACGTACCATCCTTCCCAATGGAAAGCCGGGGCCGTATCTCCGGCATTCCGGCGCGGAACGGCCCGCGATGAAATAATCAATCGCCCGATACGCGTCTCGGACGAAGCACGGCTGTCCCGCTCGCCGGCCACAGCGATCGGAACGAGAACGTCGCATACCGCGTCCGCAACACCGAAAGCGCGAGCATCAGAAGGATCACTGCTACCGCGCAGGCGCCAACGGCGTAGTTGTTCAAAGAATCTTTAAAAAACCACAACCACTTGCCGTACACCAGCTCGATGTGCACCCAGTACACTAGCAGCGACGTCGTCCCAAGCTGGCGAACCCAGCTCCAGCGGTCCTTAATGACGTAGTCGTTCCAGAGGTATGCGAAGGCCGCAAGGATCAGGAGAACTCCCATCTTACACGCCACCAGCCAGGGGCTGTTCAGCCAAAACTCGGATTTGGGGTAAACGTTGTAGGGAAGGTCAGAAAAATAGCGGCCCGCCGCGAGCAATCCGAACCCCCCCAGCGCCGACCATTGCATCAGCCGGTTCATCTGGTCCGCCGTAACGGATTTCAGAATTGAGCCGGCGCAGACTCCAAACGCGAGAAACGCGGCCCAAGGAAAGAACGCAAAAAAATCATAGCTCGGAACATAATAGTCCCGAATCGGACCGGGAACCCAGCTCCAGTCGACCAGCGAGATCAGCGGCGCAGCCGCCGCAATCGCAACGCCGGCCGCCGCCGCCCAGCGGATTCTCTGCTCGAGCGATATCACCGCGAGCGGCGAAAGCACCAGCATCGTCAAACCCATGCAGTTCAAAATGTCGACCTTGAGCAGCATCATGGGCGACTGCGGCCAGGCGAACAACCACAATTGCAGCCGGAACAGGAAGGCTAACAGGAACAGATAGCGCGCGCGCTTCAAAGCGGCGATCCAGCGGCTGCCGGCCGGAAGCGCGGATCGCTCGCCGCGCTGCATGATGAATGCGTACGTGATCCCCGTCAGAAACAAAAAAATCGCCGGGCCAATGCCGCCAAAAAACTGTGAGATTACATACGGGCCGTCGTTGCGCAGATCGGGGCGCGTGAAGGAGTGAAACGTATGACCCTGCAGCATGATGACCGCCGCCAGACCGCGCATCCAGTCCAAGAAAGGCATGCGCGGATTGGCAGGCCGCGGCGGACCATTTTCGCTTTTCACTCGAAGGCTCACTGTACTTGTAAACCAGTCCTTCACATGGACTGGACGCGTCTCCTGTTAAATTATTTGCCGGGCGTAATCCGCTTCACACCCGGAGGCAGTCGCAATTCGAAGTCCTTGTCGGTGAGCGGTGGGTTGAGTTTTACGTTGCTGTAGTTGATCAGCACGTAATCATCGGCGTTCTTCCAGAGCTTCTCCTGCAACGGGTACGCCGCATCGTCCGGAATCCAAAGCTCGGCCCGTTTCAAATACTCGAGCGCTTCTTTGGATTTTGGAATGAGCTCGATGTGCGTAGCGGGCTTGCCCGCTAGCGGCTCGGCGTCCACCAGTCGAATCCTGTAATTCTTTTGCAAATCCTTTCCAGAGGCGCCGAAGCCCAAGAGTATAAACTGGTCCAATTGCTCGCCGTACTTGTCGACATCGTATTCCTCGACGACGTTCGTCTTGGGGTAGTATTTCTCCACCTTCCGGTTCCGAAAGGCGACAACCAACGGCTGCGGAGATGTGAATTGCACAAACCCGAGCACGCCGCCCGAAGCGCGCTTCAGACGGACCGACCCGGACTGCTGATCATTCTCATCGATGACGGCCGTATGGGTCAACTGGGTGATGTTCGCCGACATGCTCTCGAAGGTCTGCGCCGATTTGTCCATGCGCGACAGCACATCCGACAGAGCGTCCCCCGGCGCTCTTCCAGCGAACGCTGCCGCGGCGATACACACACTCACCCAGCGAATTCCACCTTTGGTTGCCATTTGTTCCCGTTTCGGCGAACCAGCTCTATGGCGCCGTGAACGCCATATATCCCCGGATCTCCTGCTCGGAATCGAAGATCGGCTTCACTCGCTTGATCTCATACCTGTTCCCCGTCCGAGCTTTAACTAACGTCGCTGCTTTCACTTCCCATTCCGATTGCGGTACGCCGTCTAGAAGCTCGGGCTCGAGGAAGAAGGCGTTGCCGTGTTCGGCGGGGATCATGACGAGATTACTGGCTTTGGGCTGGTCGCGGAACCATTCGCGCGGCGTGAGAAAAACGAAGGCCAGAATGAGCCCCACCATCACGTCATACTGCCACCCAGCGCGTGGGTAATCCCACAAGATAAACCGCTTCAGCCCGCTCACTGCCCCAGTGTAGCAGATGCCCTTGGAAGCCCAGTTGTTGCGGCGCTTTACCGATACTTACGAAGAACCGCCAGAACCTTACCTTGGATTTGGACGCTTTTTTTGGGGACCAAAATCGGCGCCATCGCGGCATTGGCCGGCTGAAGTCGGACCTGTTCGCCCTCGTCATAGAAGCGCTTGAGAGTAGTTTCCATCCCGTCCACCAGCGCCACCACGATTTCGCCGTCGCGCACGCGATCCGACTTTTGAACCAGAACGTAATCGCCGCTGCAGATGTGGTCTTCAATCATCGAGTCCCCGCGGACCTGCAAGGCGAATGTGTTGGGGTCGCCTGCAAAATCTTGAAAATTAAGAGACTCAGAGTCAGACGCTGACTCCACAGGCGATCCGGCAGCAATGCGCCCAAGCAGAGGTATCTGCGCCAGCGCGGGCTGCGGATGATAGCGCCGCTGCTCTTCGAAGTACTTGGGCGTTACTTCGATCGACCGGCTCTGATTGTAGCTCCGCTTCAGGTAATGTTTGGCCTCGAGCGCCAGGATGTGCTTGTGGACCGTCGCCAGAGAGGCCAACCCCAGACCCGATGCCAGCTCTTCATAGCTGGGACTGTAGCCATGCTTCTCCACAAATTCCGCGATAAAATCGAGCACCTGCTTCTGTCTTTTCGTGAGAGCCATGGCATTTTGATTTTCGGCGAACAAAAGGTGAAAGTCAAGAGCAAAGTGCGTTCCCGCGTCTGATAGAAGGGTAAGGTCTCATTTCTCAGGGAGAGTTCGTTTTGCAAAAATCACTGGTGGTTACGCTTGGGGCGGTTGTGGCGCTTTTCGCCGCTCCGGAACTGGTTGGCGCCCCGGAACAAGGGATCGGGCGAGGCATCTTGGACCGGGTCGGCGATACCGCGTTCTTGGAAGTCCGCGCCGACAGCTTTCACCGTTTGACGCCGCGAGAGCAGGCGCTGGCGTACTGGTTGACCGAGGCCGCCATCGCCATTGATCCGATCATCTACGATCAGCAATCGCGCTACGGCCTCGCCGAAAAGCGGATTCTTGAAGGCATCGTCGCCTTCCCGCGGGGCATCCCTCCGGCTGTGTTCAAAAAAATCAATGACTACACGAAGCTGTTCTGGGCCAATCGGGGCAACCACAACGAAATGACCGCGCAGAAGTTCCTGCCCGCCTTCAACTATGAAGAGTTGCGCGCAGCTGGACTTCAGGCCATCAAAAACGGAGCTCCAATCGGCGCCCCGGAAGAATTCACGCTGCTGCTGCAACAACTTCGCGCGGCGTTTTTCGATCCGCAGTTCGAGCCGACGATGACCGCCAAGTCGCCCCGCGGCGGCCTCGATATCCTTCAGGCGAGCGCCAACAATTTTTACCAGAACGTCACGATGAGCGATCTGAAGGATTTCCACGAATCGCATCCGCTCAGCTCGCGGCTGCTCAAACGTCCCGACGGCAAACTCGAGGAGCAGGTGTATCGCGCCGGAACTCCGGACGGAAGAATTCCTCCCGGATATTACGCCGAGTACCTTCGAAAAGCCAACACATACCTTGAAAAAGCGGCAAAACTGGCCGATCCGGCGCAAGCCGCGGCGATCCGCGCCCTGATTCGTTATTACCAGACCGGCGACCCGCAGGACTGGCTCGCGTTCGGCGCCGCATGGGTGCAAAGCAATCCCCGCGTGGATTTCGCCAATGGCTTCATCGAGGTCTATCGCGACGCGCGCGGCGCCAAGGGGACGGCGCAGGCCTTCGTGAGCGTCACCGATGAACGTGTGAACGCCTTGATGGTCAAGATCGCCGATCACGCTCAATACTTCGAGCAGCAGGCGCCGTGGCCCGCGCAGTATAAAAACGAACACGTCAAGCCGCCGCTGGCAAAAGCAGTGGAAACGGTGATTGAGACCGGCGATTTCCAGGTGAGTACGATCGGCGACAACCTGCCCAATGAAAGCGAAATTCACGAGAAATATGGAACCAAGAGTTTCATGTTTACCGGGACAATGCGGGCCTTCAATGCAGCGCGGGGCCGCGCCGCGCTCAAAGAGTTCGCGGCTGACCCGAAAGAGTTCGCGATTTGCGAAAAGTATGGCGGCGAAGCCGAAGATCTCATGACTGCGCTGCATGAGGTGATCGGACACGGTTCAGGCAAATTGAGTCCGAAACTCGTCCACGATTACACCTACTACCTGAAAGAGTACGCATCCACGCTCGAAGAGGCGCGCGCCGACCTGATGGCGCTGTGGAACATCTGGGATCCCAAAATGCGCGAGTGGGGAATTGTGACCAGCCCCGACGTCGCCAAAGCCATGTACTACAATGCCGCCCGCGCTCCGCTGACGCAGCTGGCGCGCATCCGAAAGGGCGACACGATCGAGGAAGACCACCAGCGCGACCGTCAGATGATTGTGGAATACATCATCGATAAGACCGGCGGCATAGAAAAACTTCAGAAGAACGGAAAGACTTATTACGCGGTTACGGACTTCGAGAAGATGCGAAAAGGCGTCGGGATGCTGCTCGGCGAGCTGATGCGCATCAAGGCTGAAGGCGACTACGACGCCATAAAAGCGCTGGTCGACAAGTATGGCGTGCGCTTCGATCCCCGGCTTCGCGACCAGGTGGTGGCGCGCTATGACAGGCTCAATCTGCCCGCCTATTGGGCGGGCATCAACTCGATACTCACGGCTGCTTCAGGAACCGACGGGGACGTTACTGCGGTCACAATTTCATATCCGAAAGACGTGAACGAGCAATATCTGCGGTACGCGGCGATGTATGAGCCGAAGCTGATGCCGGCGGGCGCTTCAAAGTAGGTCGCTGCGCAGGATGCGGCGCAAGAGCCGCAATCCGGAAATCCGCTAGCGGAGAATCCTGCCGTCGCGCGTCAGGCGCAGCCGCGACCCGCCCCACTCCACCGTGCTTCCGAACAATCCGGCGATCCACACGGCTGCGCCGAACAAATCCCGGGCTGGCACGAGCCAGAGCGACTTCGGAACAGCTGGATCGCCGAGAACCGCCCGGCCGGCGATGAGCGCCATGGCGAGCCGCAGCAGAAGAAGGCCGGCGGCGATCCACCAGCGACCCGCCAACGCCGCCAACAGCGCCCAGAGCGACCCGTTTGCGAGCGGCAGTCCCACGTATCCGGCGCGACGCGAGACGCGAATGGTCCGCGCCCAGCGAAGCTGGTGGCGCCAGACCGCGCTCCAGGAACCCGGATTCAGCGATGTCTCGACGATGACGTCTGATAGGACGCAGCGCAACCCCAGCCGCCGGATGCGACAGCCGAGCTGGTAATCGTCGGCCAGATAATCTTGGATCGATTCGAATCCGCCGATGCGCTCGAGATCGGCGCGCCGCAGCGCCATTGTCGCCCCGAGGGCGAACTCATCCACCCCCATCCAGGGCGCCGCCATGGCGCTTGGAGCAAAATCGGTCGAGACGCCCAGCGCCTCGAAGCGTCCCGGCCAGGAACGCCATCGCGCGCGGTACACGCATGTGACCAAGCCAGCCGAGGCGTCTGCGAGCAGCCCGGCGACTCGCCGCAAATAGAGCGGCGGCGGAATAACGTCCGCGTCAGCCACGACGATCACATCACCCATGGCCTGTTGCGCCAGATCGATCAAGGCCCCGACCTTGCGGTTGGGGGTCCGCGTGGAGACGCGCACCAGCCCGATGCGTCCTGGCGGAAATTCGCGTGAAATTCGCTGAATGACGGCCTCCGCCGGATCCCCCGGTTCAACGCCGAACAGCACTTCGAAATCGGGATAGCTTTGCGATGCATTGGCGCGCACCGCCTCTTCCAATCCCGGCTCGATGCCGCGCACCGGCTTCAGAACCGAAACGGGCGTAACCACCGCCGGGACACACTGGCGCGCCTTTCTGCGGTGAGCCAGCGCAGCCGCGATCGCGAGGGCCTGATAGGCGGCTGCCGCCGCGCTGATCATCCAGAGGATGCAGTCCGGCAAAGGGGGCTAGCGGGCCAGCAGAGCAACGCCGACAGCGACCAGCGCTGCGCCTGCCCAGCGGCGTATATCCACGCGTTCTTTGAGCACCAGCCTGGCGAGGATGGTCTCCAGCACGAAGCTTGCGGCCGTAGCGGGAACGGCAAAGCTCAGGTCCGCCACCGACACAAGCTTCATGAAGACGAAAAACGAAACCGCCATGAAAAAGATCGCCAGCGCCAGATATCTGCGGCTGATGAGCGCGCCGAGATGCCGCCGCAAACCGCTTGGGCGGAAATCGCGGATCTCGCCATGCCGTTTCATCTCCAGGCTTTGCAGCAGGTCCCCGAGAACGGTGCACACCACGACCAGCGATACCAGCGCCCAGTTATTGATCGTCATGCGCTCTCGGGCGCGCGCGCCGCGACAGGAACGGAGGTTTGTTTTGTGTGCGGGTCGACCGCGGTGGTTTGCGGCGCGGTCCGGGCTACAAGTCCAATTCCGATGGCAATCAGCAAGGC
This sequence comes from Bryobacteraceae bacterium, assembly GCA_035652975.1. Taxonomy (GTDB): domain Bacteria; phylum Acidobacteriota; class Terriglobia; order Bryobacterales; family Bryobacteraceae; genus TMP-7. The sequence goes on from DASRCT010000082.1 coordinate 65,286, forward strand.
GCCGGCCCAGCGCGCCGGAGAGACATACTCATTCAGGAAAACGCGCCCCATGAACGCCGAGACAACGTAGCCGAAGGCGGTCACCGGCAGGACATAGCTCAGGTCTGCCCAACTGAGCAGCGCCATACGCGAGAGCAGCCACACAATGAGAAACGCCACGCCAAATGCGACCCAAGGATCGAAAATCGCAAGAATGTAATCCAGCGGCGCAAACGCCAGCTTGGCATAGCGCTGCCGCAATCCCAGCGTCAACAGGCAGTTGCCCAATGCGTTGCTGAACACCACAATCAGGGCGAAGATGCGGGTTTTGAAGCGCAAGCGTGTGGACGGCGGCATGGGGGGACTCAGGCGCTTTCGCCGCCCACCTCAGGCGAGGCATTGCTCAAAGGACGCTCGTAGGTTTCTGCGGATCGCTTCTGGTCCCGCACGAACTGCTTGCGTTTAGATCGAAGCGCCAGGTACTCGCGAGCTTCCTTGTACAGCCGGCGTCGTTCGGCCCCGTTGAACACGGCCTTCTTCACAATCCGCCAGGCGGCTTTCGGACGGAAGTAATACTCGCCATAGAAGCGCTCCACCCATTCGACCAGCTCAGCCCGGTCCAGTCCGGGATAGGTGACATTGGGGAGCTGGTGGCCGGCCTCGTCGGTCATGCCGTCGATGGTGATCAGGCCGTTTTTCGATGCGTAGTCGTAGAACTCCGTGCCGGGGTAGGCGTGCGCAATTGAAACTTGTATGGTTTCGACATCCAATTTTTTTGCGAAATCGACCGTTCTGCGCAGACTGGCGCGCGACTCGCCGGGAAGACCCACAATGAAATCGCCATGGATGAGCAGACCCAGCTTCTTACAATTCGCGGTGAATCGCTCCGCCATTTCGATGGTGGCGCCCTTCTTGATATTCTTCAGGATCTGCGGATCGCCGCTTTCGTAACCCACAATCAGCAAACGGCACCCGGCCTCCTTCATGGCCTTCAAGGTCTCGTAATCGGTCGTGACCCGGGACGTGCAGGACCAGGTGAACTTCAACTCTTTGAGGCGCTTGCACAGCTCAATGGTTCGCGCCTTTTGATAGTTGAAGGTGTCGTCGTCAAAGAAGATCTCTTTCAGGCCGGGGAAATTCTCAAGCGCCCAGCGGCACTCGTTCACAATGTCCTCAGCGGACCGCAACCGCCAGCGGTGCCCGGAGTGCGTCTGCGGCCAAAGACAAAAGGTGCACAGCGCCGGGCAGCCCCTGGAGGTGTAAAACGAGATGAACGGGTGCAGCAGAAACGGCACGTTGTACCGCCGGAAATCGAGATCACGCTTGTACACCTTGGTCACCCAGGGCAGCGCGTCAAGATTTTCGATATAGCCGCCCTCGGGATTGTGGACAATCCGGCCATTGGAGCGATAGCTGACGCCGGGAAGCTCAGAGAGCGGCTTGCCTTTCGCAAAGTCCGCAATCTGGTAGTCAAATTCACGCCGAACCACAAAATCGATGGCCGGATTTTCAGCAAGCGTCCTTTCCGGCTCTACGGTAACCGGCGGTCCGACAAACGCGACTTTCAGCTTCGGGTTTGTATCGCGCATCATTTCGGCAATCCGCAGATCCACGTGAAAGCCGGGCGTGGAAGTGTACAAGACCAGCAGCTCGAAATCCCGCGCCATGGCAACGGCGCCCTCGATAGAGATGCCGTGTGGCGGAGCGTCGACAACCCGGCTGTCGGGCAGCATACCGGCCGGGTAACAGAGCCAGACGGGATACCAGTACGATTCAATCTCGCGCGAGGCCGGCCAGCGGGAACTTGCGCCGCCGTCAAAGCCTTCAAATGAGGGCGGATTTAAAAATAAAGTCCTCATGCACTCTTTTGAGCTTACGGTACTCTGCCGCTAAACACAAGAATTTGCGAGGAGATAGCGGCTCCGCCACATCCAACTGCGACTTTGGCGGGGTGAACGTATTCCCGATGCCGGGCGGCTGGCCCGCCACCGGCGTTGCCGGCGCCCCCGACATTCTACTGCGTGTCGCGGGGCGCCATGGAGGAAAGTTGCTCCTCTTCGTTCGGGGCGTAGTTGCTGTAATTAATGCTGACGACCGCCGGCCCCCAAAAACGCGTATCGATCCTGCTTTCGATGTGGTGCGGCAAGGCCACTCCGTTCCGAATTTCGTAGTCGCGTACGAACTCTACCTTTTTCAAAAAGATAGAGGGATTTTTCACAAACTTGCCAGCCTCGCGAACTGGAAGGTATGTTTGCGGATCTACCCACAGCTCGCCCTTAAACAGGCCCACCATCTTCTTTCTGGGTTTCAGCTCGAAGACGTAAACGTCTCTGCCCTCTCTCGGCTTTAAACCTTTGTACGAAAATTTATAATTTTGAGGCGAAATGGCCAGCTGCGAGACGTCCTGAGTCTGCTTTTCGGCCGTCAGATATCTGGCGATCACGTCATTTTTGATCGTGTTGTCGCCGATAAACTTTAAGCCTTTATACGTGATCTGCCCAACTCTGGAGATGGATCTGAGCGCATGGAGCTTGCCCGTCTTTTGCAGCTTGGGCAGTTCGGCATCGATATCCATATCCATTTGGAGGCCGCGCAGTCCGGCCTGTTGCGATTGCATGTTGCTGAGATAGCGGTCCAGAACCTCAGCGCCGACCCCGTCGGGCGCATCCGTTTCCGCTGCGCGGACCCAGACCGCAAAGGCGCCGAGCGCTGCGCAAACCAGCAACAGCCTGGAATTCAATGCCAACCCCTTGAGACCGTGTACCAATTTCATTAATCTAGCAGGCAAACCCACCGCCCGGCAATGAGACTTCTTCAGTTTGGATGCAACAGCAGCCCGCCCCGATACTGAAGGACCGGCAAATTCGCTCCGGAGTTATCGTGAACCGGAGGGGGAGTCCGTTTCCTTACGGTCAACGGCCATGCGCTTTTCCCGCAGGCGCGCCGCAAACCTTTCGATATTCACCACAAAACGCTCATGACTGCCTTCAGCGATCTTCTCCTTCTCATCGAAGGCTTCGACGCGAAACCGCACCCGGCGTCCGTCAACCTCCAGGAGCTCTGACCGCAAGGTCACATGCATTCCCATCGGCGTAGCGGCTAGATGCTTTATACACAGCTCCGTTCCCACGGTGTCAAACCCGGGATCGAGAACCTCCTTCACCGAGTTCCGCGCTGTCATTTCAAGAAGCGCGACCAAATAGGGCGTGGCCAGAACTCGCGCGTCCTCCTGACCCAGGAAATTGATTGCCATCTCAGCCGTTACCAGGGCCTTCTGCTCGCCGCGAATGCCCGGTTTCAGTTCAGCCATCTTCTCCATTATGCCGGCGGGGCCTTTAAGCGTTCCCGAGAACCTCCCGCACCTTGCGAGCCAACGCCTCTGGAGCAAAAGGTTTTTCTAGGAATGCCGCCCCGGGCTCGATCGATTTTTGCCCCGCCGCGCCGCCATGGCTATAACCCGAAACGTACAGCACTTTAATGTCCGGCCGCAGCTTGGCGATTTCGCGGGAGAGTTCGGAGGCATGTATCGAGTTCAAGATCATGTCCGACAGGAGCAGATGAATAGGGCCAGCGTGCCTGCGGGCAATGGCCAGCGCATCCTCGGGGTCCGAGGCCATGAGCACCTGATAGCCCTTCTCGCTGAGCGCTTCACGCATGATCGCCGCCACGCCGGGCTCGTCTTCGACGATCAATATGGTTTCCGGCCCGCCTTTAGCAATTGTCCGCGAGGGCGCTGGCGCGGCCGGCTGAAGGCTCTCGTGGGCGGCGGGAAGATAGATTTTGAAGGTGGAGCCCAGGCCGGGCTCGGAATAGACCCAGATGTCGCCCCCATGCTGGCGGACAATGCCGTAGCTGGTGGAAAGGCCAAGACCGGTCCCTTTGCCGGTATCTTTGGTGGTGAAGAACGGTTCGAAGATCTTGGCGCGCACCTGGGGATCCATGCCCACGCCGGTGTCGGTGACCGAAAGCATCACGCATGCATCGGACATCTGCATCATCCGGTTGCGCTGGCCTTCCTCGCCGAGATGCGCATTCGCAGTTTCTATGATGAGCTGGCCGCCATGCGGCATTGCATCCCGCGCGTTGACCGCCAGGTTGAGGAGCACCAGTTCGATCTGCCCGCGGTCCGCGCGCACCGGGCGCAGCCCCGGACTGAGGCGCAGAATCAATTCGATGTCCTCGCCGATAATGCGGTGCAGCATGCGATGCATTTCATGGACGAGCACGTTCAGGTCGATCACCGAGGGCTCGAACACCTGACGACGGCTGAAGGACAGCAATTGCTTGGTGAGGCTGGCCGCTCGATCCGCCGCCCCCAGCACTTCACGCAGATCGGCCGCCATTGCGGAGTCGGAAGGGACGCGGTTGAGGGCCAGCTGCCCGTAGCCCGTGATCACCGTCAGCAGGTTATTGAAATCATGCGCTACTCCGCCGGCCAGCCGTCCCACCGCCTCCATTTTTTGCGCATGCCGGAATTGTTCCTCGAGGCGTTTCCGTTCGGTTATATCGGCCACCATGGCGACGATTCCCTGTAGGCCCCCATGCTCATCCCGCAGCAGGGCGGTCCAGACATTGACTTCGACGGCGCTCCCGTCCTTGCGGAATCGCACGGCTTCGGCCTGCACCAGGATTTCGCCGCGGAGCGCCTTATCCAGCCACTCTTTGAGACCGTGATCCGGCCCTGCGATAGGAGCCGGACGGCCAAGAACCTCCGGCTCGGTCCATCCGAACAGCCGCTCGGCGGCCTTGTTCCAGGACTGCACATATCCCTGCGTGTCGGTAACAAAAATCGCGAGCGGGGAGCCTTCGATCACGGCGCGCAGGCGCTCGTTCGCCTCATACAGGCGTTGCTGCGCCTGCTTGCGCTCGGTGATGTCGCGGGCATTGATGACCACGCCTTTGACCACAGGATCTGACAGCAGCGGCTTTCCAATAGCCTCCAGAATGCAGCACGTGCCATCCTTTCTCCGGACGCGAACCTCCACCGGCGGCCCGGGCGCACTGGTACGCGCCGCCCGCCCGTATGCAGCCAGGGCGGCGCGCGCGTCCTCTTCATTCACCAGCCGCCAGATGCTGGTTCCGGTCAGCTCGTGAGGAGCGTAGCCGAGCACGCGCTCCGTCGCGGGACTGGCGTACCGGATGATCCCGCTCGTTTCCACCACCGTAATGATGTCCAAGGCGTTTTCGAGGAGCGAGCGGAAATGCAGTTCGCTGCGCCTGAGCTGTTCGATGGTCCGCTTTCGTTCGCTCGCATAACGCATGGAGCGGACCAGAAGATGACCATCCCCTTGACCCTTGATCAGGTAGTCCTGTGCGCCCTCGCGGACCGCCTGCACGGCGATTTCGGAATCATCGCGGCCGGTGATCACGATAATCGGCAAATGGGGCGCCTTCGATTGCAGTTTTTCGAGACTCTCCAGCCCGTCGGCGTCGGGCAGCGAGAGATCGACGAGCGCGACGTCGAAGCTTTCGACCTCGAGCAGGCGCAGGCCCGCCTGCAGCGTGGGCGCCGCGACCAGACGTACATCGGAGACGCTCGCTTCGCGCAGCATCTCCTGAAGCAGCCGCACGTCGGCGGGGTTGTCTTCCACCAGGAGGACACGGCTCGGGTTCATTTCTCAGGTTTCGATGCCAGACAGTATTTTCAATTCTAATTTCGGGCTGATACGCGCAATTATGACAGGAATTACGACGTCGCGTTTGGTCCCCGGGCGCCGCGCCGGAGGCCAAATTCAGCGGCGCAAATGGCGTTTATTTCGAGCGGCGGCGCCCGGCGTCTGGGCGGAGGCCATGGTGTGCGCGCGGATTGCCCAGCGCGCGGATGAGGAGGGCTTCGGTTTGCGAGACGCCGCCGTTTTCGAGAACGGCGTCGGGAACGGTGCGCGCGGGCTGAAGAATCGATGGCCAACCAACCGGGTCGCTGCTTTTGCTAGGGCGTCCATCGGACGCCCGAAAACGGAGGCGCTTCAGCCCTGCGCGCCGGGGAGGCGCATCCGACGCCAGCGCGGCTTAACTGCTCACGGGCGCGCGCTCGAGCGATTGCCCCGCAGCGCCTGCGTCTCACAGACAGCGTGGTTGCGAAAAACCGCTTACTCGGCCTGCCACTGCCGCTCCAGCATCCGCGAATATTCTCCCGAGGCGTAGATTTCGAAATCGAATTCGGAGCTGTGCAATTGTTCGGACTTGGCCTGCATCATGCCGGCGTAAAGCTGATCCGCGGCGGCGTAATAATTCCTGATGAAATCTTCAGAGAGGAATCGCATTTCGGGAATATCGGCGAACAGCGAACTGAGCGCGAGCGCGCGAGAGAAGATCGCTTTATAGTCGCCTACCCCCCACCGGCGCAGCTTTTCGTGAACGGCATGCGGCGTATTGCGAATGAGCAGGGCCGCGAAGCTCTGGAAATCGATGTTGCGCGCCTCAAGCGCAGGCTCCCGCTCCACAAATTCCAGGCATTGGGCGATCCAGCGTCGCAGGTCTTTGCCGACGTAGAACAGCATCCGAATCTCGCAATAGCGGCCTTCGAGTACAGAGCGGTCCAGCTCCTCGCGCGAGAGCTCGCCGGCCGGGAGCAGGCCCTGAAGCATCAGACTCGCCCGGGAGCTCTGGGCCAGCTTGCCCGGTCCGCCCGCATCAGCAAACGGATGCAGGATCAGCGGCGGCAACGTGAACGTCTCTTTTTGTACGAGTAACGATTCCATAGGGTTGCGTCAGTTGCAGCCTCAGTATGGCGCCTCAATTTCTTTTCGACAGCAGTACTTTTGCCTCAATCACATGGCCAGCGCGGAGGACCTTCACTAGTACCTCGTCGCCAGGTTTATGCGAGCGCAGAGCGTACGTAAAGTCATAGAGATTTTGTACTGGTTTGCCGTCGAATTCGGTCAGTATATCGCCCGCCCGCAGACCCGCTTTCGCCGCCGGCGATCCTTCGCGCACATCGGCAAAACGAACCCCGTTGGGCAGTTCGGTAAAGTCCGGAATACTGCCGAAATAGGGTCCGTATCCTGCGCCGCCGCCAACTCCCCCCGCATGGGCGGGCTCCGCGACCCGGACGAACCGCGGCCGCTCAGCATCGTTGGCCAGCCGCCCGGCGATATCGGCGACCAGCGCGAGAAGCCTGGTCGCAGCCGACCCGTCAATCTTATCCCAGGTGTCGCTCGGCTTGTGATAATCGGCGTGCAGGCCGGAAAAGAAGAACAGGACCGGCACCTGTTTGCTGGTAAACGAGGTATGGTCGCTTGCTCCGTATCCCGCCTTCTCGGCGAGGTCGACGATCATGCCGTCGCGCGCGCCCGCATCCGATACAATCTTCTGAAGCGTCGTCCCGGTGCCGGCCCCGCTGACATAAACCTTGGAATCGCGGACGCGGCCGATCATATCCATGTTGATCATGGCCGCCGCATTCGCCAGGGGAAGCAGGGGGTGATTGACGTACCAACTCGACCCTAAAAGCCCCAGCTCTTCGCCGGCGAACGCCAGGAATAACATCCCGCGCTTCTGTTTCGGCTGCTTCGAGAAATAGCGGGCCAGCTCGATCACTCCAGCGGTTCCGGACGCATTATCGTCGGCGCCATGGTGCACCCTGCCGATTTCGGACGGAGCCAGCGAGTATTGATCCCCGAGACCAAGATGATCATAGTGCGCACCGATGATGATGTATTCCTCCGTTTCCCCCGGCAGATATGCGGCGACATTGTGAACAACAGCCAGGTCGCGCTGGATATCGATGCGAACCTGGATCCGAGCGGAATCCGGAAACGCAAAAGACTGCGGCTTCAGGGTGCGATCAATGCTGGAGATCAGGTCCTTCAGGTTCCTGCCGGCAGCCGCCAGCCACCGGGCGCCCTCGTCGCTGTTGAGTTGAACAAAAAAGATGCCGGCGTTGTCCGGGCCGGCCGTCGCGCCGAACTTTTCAAACTCGTCCCTGTCGTTGGGATGGGTCGGCAAGTCGTTCATCAGCAACACGCCGCAGGCGCCGTGCATCTTCGCGTTGACGGCTTTGGTTGCAAATTGCGCGTGTGAGGTGAAATTTCTGCCGGCAAAAGGACTTTTTTCGTCGAATTCCTGCGGCTCGTGCCGCAGGATCAGGACATATCTGCCCTTGACGTCGAGCCCGGCGTAATCATCGTAGTTGTACTCGGGGGCGGTGATGCCGTAGCCGGCAAAAACCAGTCCGCTCTCGGGGCCGGCCCCGGTGGAGGAGAAATTGAAGGGAATAAAATCGCGGCCTGCCTGGAGGGTCTTCGCGTTGCCGTCGAGCGAGTAGGAAATCCGGTTGTCCAGTCCCAGACGCGCGTTGGTCGTCAGCTGGAAATCCTGGTAATACGAGCCGCTGTTTGCGGGCTGCAACCCAAACGAGCGGAACTGGCTGGCGATGTAGCGGGCCGCCTGGTCGAGCTCCGGCGATCCGTCGCCGCGCCCTTTCAGTTCGTCCGAGGCGAGATACTTTACATGCGCGAGGTAGTCGGCGGCGTTGAAAGCCGGCGCCGCCGTTTTCGCCGCCAACACCAGCGCAGCGGAAAACACAAAGACGGCTGCGCCCGCATATGCTTTTTTATTCGTCTTCATCTGCCTTCGTTGCGGCCGCCTTTTGGCGCCGCGGAGCGAGGTCACTGTGGTTTCGGAGCGAGGGAGGGAATCGTAACCTCGCAACACTTCTCGTCAGACTTTGCAGCGGCCTGTTGATACCCGATCTCGCGCCGGATAATCTGCTCCATGGCGTTCCAGGGCACGGCGCCTGTAATCGGGCGGCCGTTGATGAAAATCGTCGGCGTGCCGCTGACTTGAAGCGAACGGCCCTCAGCCACTTCGCGATCCACCTCCTTTTCGGTGGCCTTGGAATCGATGCACTGGGCCAACTTTAAGGCGTCCAGGTTCTTGGTCTGCGCCCAGCCCAGCACGTTTGTTTTCAGGTTATCGGCCAGAATTTCGGCCTGGTGCTCGTAGATCCAATCGAAATAATCCCAGAACGCCGCCGGATTTTCTCGAAACACGCAGCGCCCTGCCATTGCGGCGGGCTTGGCCCAGGGGTGCATCTTCTCGAGGGGGAAGTCCTTGAAGTACACCCGCACTTCCTGGGGAAACGTTTTCTGGACGTTGTCGCGAAGCACCTTGGCCTCCTCGCGGCAGTTCGGACACTCGAAGTCGCTGAACACAACGATTGTCACCGGCGCCCCGGCGGCGCCGAAGCTGGGCTGCTGATCCGTCGTCAATTTGTCCAGTTCCGGCTGGAAAGGACGCTTGTTGACGTCAAAGATCGCGCCCTTGACGATGAGCTGGCCGTCAGTGGAAACGAAATAGCGCAGCGGCACGAGGCCATTCGGCGCCGTGAGCTCCACCGGAACTTCCTTCCAGCCGGGAAATGGGGACGGCTTGGGGTCGCCGACGCTTACCGTCAATCCGTCGGGAAGCAATTCGACTTGACGGATGTAGGCTTCAAACGCCGTCTTATCGAACGCCGATTTCTTTCCCGGCGCGGCATGCAGCGCATACGACAAGCCGAGCCCGGCAACGGCAAGAGTGCAGATATACAGGCGTCGCATAAAAAACCAGGATATGGCTCCAGTGTCTCAGAGGACCGGGCCAATACGCCACGGGACGAATTCCTTGTGGCCCAGCCGCTCGGCGCAAGTGCGCTCGCCCGATGCGACCCGCAGAACCATTTCGAAAATTTCCCGGCCGATGTCGGCGACCGTCGCATCGCCATCGGCGATGCGGCCGGCGTTGATATCCATGTTGTCGCGCATGCGCCGGAAGGTGGCGCTGTTGGTCGCGATCTTGATGACGGGAATTGTTGGAAATCCGATGGCGCTGCCGCGGCCGGTCGTGAACGCAATCACGTTCACGCCTCCGGCGGCAAGGCCGGTCAGCGATACCGGGTCGTAGCCGGGGGTGTTCATGAATTGCAAGCCGCGATTGCGGATCCGCTCGCCGTAATCCAGGACGTCCATGAGCGGCGCCGTCCCGCCCTTGGCCACCGCGCCCAGGCTTTTTTCGAGAATGTTCGTCAATCCGCCCTCTTTGTTCCCCGGCGACGGATTGTCGTCAAAGCTGCCGCCGAAGCGGTGGAGATATTCCTTGTATTTCCGGATCGCGTTCAGCAGCTTTTCGGCCACCTCCCGGTTGCGCGCGCGCTTCACCAGGAGGTGCTCGGCGCCGACGATCTCGGGGGTCTCGGCCAGCACGGCGGAGGCGCCGATCTCCGCGAGGCGGTCCGAGCACCAGCCGAGCGCCGGGTTGGCCGTGATGCCGGAAAAGGAATCCGATCCGCCGCAGTTCAGGCCGAGGACGATATTCGCCGCCGATACTTCCCGGCGCTTCTCCTCGGCTGCCCGCTCGATAAACCGGGCGATCTGCGCACGCGCGGCATCCACGGTTGATCTCGTTCCGCCGCTCTGCTGGATGGTTAAGCCCGCCAAGCGCGACCCGGCCGGCGCCTCCGCGCCCAGGTAGTGGCTGATCTGATTGTCTTCGCAGCCAAGACCCAAAATCACGGCGGCCGCGACATTGGGATGATTCAGCACGCCGGAGAGGGTGCGCTGCAATTGCTCGGTGTCGGGTCCGCGCGAGTGTCCGCAGCCCTCGCCGTGCGGAAACGCAACAACGCCGTCCACATTGGCCGGCAGCGGCTCATCCTCATAGCTTGCGGCGATCAATTCCGACGTGTATGCGGCGCAGTTGCTGGCCGCCACGACGGCAATGTAGTTGCGCGTTCCGACCCGCCCGTCCTCGCGCGGGTACCCGAGAAAGGTCGGCGCATCGTTGGCCGCCGCGGGCAGCGGCGTTTCGGTGGTCGGGAACTCGTATTCGAAAGCGATCTCCTCAAAGGCGACATTGTGCGTGTGAACATGCCGCCCGGCCTCGATCAGCATTCGCGCACGGCCCATCACCTGGCCATAACGCACGATGTTCTCGCCCGTCCGGATCGTTCGCAGCGCCATCTTGTGTCCCGGCGGGATCGCCTCCAGCGCCGTCACCGTCTCGCCTCCGATCCGCAGTTGCAGGCCCGGAGCGATGGGCACGCGCGCAATCGCAACATTATCCGAGGGGTGAAGATGAATCGCCGAATTTTCGGCCGTCGCCAGCCTGGTGATTTCCAGAAGACCCATGGGCTACCTCAGCAGCACGGTTTCGGTAATGATTTCTCCGGAATGGACGTGCAACTTGCCGTTTACCGGGTGAATCCAAAGTCCGTCATTAACGTCTTTGGGGGGCGGGATTTCCGAAGGCGAGCTGACGACCACAAAGTTGTCCGTCTCGACCCCCGGCAGCAGCTTGCCAATGTGCAGATGGGCGTGACACTGCGTTCTAACGCGATCGCTGTTCCAGGCGATACCCCAGTTGTCTCCCCAGAGCTGCTTCGCTTTGTCAATCGCGGCGGCCCAGAATGCGGCGCGCTCCGCCGCCGGCATTTCGCGGAGCGGATGCTGGCCGGGCATATGCTCGCGCGGCAGAATCAGGGTCCGGTTCGGCTTGGCCGGATTGGCATCCTTCAGGACAAAGAATGGGACCCCCGCGGGTTGCTTCTCCGCCTCATTGCACAGGCTGCACTGCCGTTGCTTCATCGTTTCCGCTTTCGCCGGATCACAGTTGCAGATGGTCTGCCCGCGCACGCAGACGATCAGCGCGAGCCCAAGCAACCAGCGGGGAAATCGCATGAGGGATCAATCCGATTATAAAAGATGCCGTTGTTACACTGAGGGTTGTCGCCCAACCGGACCGCCGCGGTGATCCTCCTCATGCTCGCCGCGCTCTACTTCTCCGAACTCGCAACCACGGGCGTTGTCGGCCCGGACGAACCGAGATACGCCGCCATCGGCCGTGAGATGGCGCGCTCCGGCGATTGGGTCACGCCGCGTTTGTGGGGCCAGCCGTGGTTTGAAAAACCGCCCCTTTTGTACTGGATGACGGCCGTTGGAATCCGCATGGGTCTGGGCCCCGAGCTGGCCGCGCGGCTGCCGGTAGCGGCGATTGGCTGGGGGTTTTTGGTCTTCTTCTATATTTTTATTGCGCTCATGTACGGCCCCACCGAAGCGCTGTATTCCACAATTATTCTGGGGACGTCGGCCGGATGGATCGCCTACAGCTATGTGGCCGTAACGGACGTCCCCATGGCCGCTTTTTTCGCGGCCGCGCTGCTCATTTCGTTGCGCTGGGTGGATGCCGAGCCGCGGCCGCGACCGGACTGGGCCGCGGCCTCGATCACGGGCGCCCTGCTCGGAATCGCCGCGCTGGCAAAGGGGCTTGTGCCCATCGCGCTATTCGCTCTGGGGGCCTGGATGCTTCGCCGGAGATGGCGGGAGCTGGCCATCATCGCCGGCGTATGCCTGGTCGTCGCCGCCCCCTGGTACGCGCTGTGCACGATGAACAACGGCGCGGCTTTCCTCTACGAATTTTTCTGGCGGCACCACGTCGAGCGGTTCGTCACGGAATCGCTTCAGCATGTCAGACCGTGGTGGTTCTATATTCCTGTGCTGCTGGCGGGAATCTTTCCTTGGACGCCGCTCTATTCGCTCCTGCGGCCATCCCTGGCGATCGACGCGCGGCTCCGTTTCGCCGGCATCTGGACGGCGCTCGCCTTCATCTTTTTCAGCGCGGCGCAAAACAAGCTGCCCGGCTACATGATTCCGCTGCTTCCCTTTGTCGCCCTTCTGCTCGGTCTGTCGCTGGCCTGGGCGCGCAAGACCCGCCTGCCGCTGTTTGCGTGCGCACTGCTCACCGCGCTCTCGCCCGCCATCGTTAACCTCTTGCCCGAGGCTTTGGCGGTCGGACTATCCAGGAGCGCGTGGCCCAAAGCCGCCTGGGGATGGGCTGCTCCCTTCCTTGCTCTCGCAATCCTGAGCTTGTGGCTGGAACTGCGGACCTGGCGCACGGACGCGCTCCTCATCGCCGCCATCGCGGCCATGGCCGCAATCGTGTATATCAAAACGAAAGCGCTGCCGGCGATTGACCGCACCGTTTCCGTACGGCCCTTTTACCAGCGGCACGCCATCTGGCTGGAGGGCGCCTGTTTACAAGATGTGCGGCGCGAGGCGGCCTACGGCCTGGCGTTTTACGCCGGCCACACATTTCCTCCATGCGGCTCGGGGTTCTCCACGCCAAAGGTCATGCAAATTGGCAATCGCCTGATTTTACTGGACTAATTGATCAACGTTGAAATCGGTGAGGATTTCCCGTATTCTCTATAGAGAAGCGGGACTTCTCCATGCCTACAGCAGTTGAAGAGAGTTACGATCTAACTGTCCGGCGCGATATCGAGCTGTTCCGGGAACAGGCCGAAGCGTTCATGGCGGGCAAACTCACTGATGATCAGTTTCGCGCTGTACGGCTGCGTCGCGGCATCTACGGACAGCGGCAGCCCGGCGTTCACATGGTGCGCACCAAGGTTCCTGGCGGAATGGTGACAGCCCGGCAGATGCGACAGCTTGCAGCCATTGCTGACGAGTTTGGGGGCGGCCGCGCGCACCTGACGACGCGCCAGAACGTACAATATCACTTCGTCCCGCTGCGAAACGTACCGGCTGTTTTGCACAAGCTCGCCGACGTGCGGCTGACCACCCGCGAAGCTTGCTACAACACGGTCCGCAATGTCACGGCCTGCCCCGTGGCTGGATTGAGGCGCGATGAAGTGTTCGACGTCCGTCCATACGCCCGGCGCGTCGCCTTCGCGTTCTTGCATAAGGAACTCACTGACAGCATGCCGCGCAAGTTCAAGATCTCGTTCGACGCTTGCAAGCACGATTGCATGGCCACCAGCATTAACGACATCGGTTTCCGCGCGGTGATCCGCAACGTCGACGGCGTCCCGAAGCGCGGATTTCGCATGGCGATCGCCGGCGGCCTTGGGCCTCTGCCGAATGAAGCGCGTCTGCTGTACGATTTTGTTCCAGAAGAGCGTCTGGTCAACGTCTGTGAGGCGGTGTTGCGCGTTTTCAACCGCCACGGCAATCGCAATAACAAGAACAAGGCCCGTTTGAAATTCGTTTTACGCGAACGCGGGTTTGAATGGCTGAAAGAAGCCATTGAGCGCGAGTACGCCGACATTCTCGAAAACGGCGGAATTGCGACGCCGGAGGAAATCCCCGAAGGCTTTGGCGGCTTTGAATCGCGCGAGCCGGCGCTGGGCACGGGCGAACTGCTGCCGGTCGTCGATGTGGGCGGCGCTGATCCGGAATTCGACGCCTGGCTTGAAACGAATGTTGAAGAACAGAAGCAGCCCGGATACGCCATCGTCACCGTTCGCGTTCCGGAAGGCAATCTGACGGGCGATCAAATGCGCGGTTTGGCGGACATCGCGGAACGGACAGGCGACGGAAAACTGCGGTTTACCATCCGGCAGAACGTCATCCTCGGATTTGTTCCGATCGCCAATCTGAAACGCGTCTTCGCGGCTCTCCGCGTGATTGGACTCTCCCGCGCCGCGGCGAATGAGATCGACGACGTGACTTCCTGTCCCGGCGCGTACAGCTGCAATCTGGCGCTCACAAAATCGATGAATCTCAGCGCCGCGATTTCGGATGTGCTCCGGGAGGAAACGGACCCGCTGGTTCGCCGCCTGTCGATCAAGATCAGCGGTTGTCCCAATGCATGCGGCCAGCACTGGATCGGAGACATCGGGTTTTACGGCAACGCCCGGAAGATCGAGGGCAAGGAAGTGCCGTATTACCAGATGCTTCTCGGCGGCGGCGTCGACTCGGAGGGCATTGTGCGCTTTGGCCTTGCAATCCAAAGCGTACCGGCGCGGCTGATTCCTGTGGTGCTGGATCGCGTCATCCGGCATTACAAGGCCAACCGCATTGAAGGCGAAAGCTTCCGCGATTACGTGGTCCGCCACAAGGTGGAATGTTTCCGCGCGATGGTCGCCGACCTCGCCAAGCCAGCGGAACTGCCTCCCGAGATGTTCAAGGATTGGGGCGATGAGGTCAGCTTTTCGCTCCAGCTTGGCCGCGGCGAGTGCGCCGCATAGCGCCGCATTGTTAAGGCCGCCCTCAACGGCTGGCTCCCGGTAAAATTGAGAGCGTGCGTATGCACCGGGCACTATCGACAGCTCTGCTTTCGGCCGCTCTCATCAGCTCGGCCGAACTCGAGAAGGCGCGTGACGCGCAGGATCGTGCGGCTCTGGACCGCGCGCTGAAGGAACTCGCCGCCGCCGCTGAAAAGCAGCCTAACGACGCGGCGACGCAGTACCGGCTGGCGCAGGCCGGCTCTTATGCCGCCGAGGTTGCAATCGAGCAGCGCGATAAGAACGCAGCGCGCGGAGCAGCCGAAACGGGGATCCGCGCCGCCGAAAAAGCTGTCTCTCTCAAACCGGACAGCGCCGACTACCACCGCCTGCTGGGCACGCTGTGCGGCCAGGCTGTGCGCGACGTCATCAGCGGCATGAAATACGGAAAATGCGCGCTTGACGAGGTGAACAAAGCCATTCAGCTCGATCCCAAAGGAGCGCGGAATTACTTAAGCCGCGGCGTCGGCTACTACTATCTGCCGCCCGCGTTTGGCGGCGGCCTGGATAAGGCCATCGCCGATTTTCAGAAGGCGATCGAGCTCGATCCCAAGCTGGCCGAAGCTCACTTGTGGCTCGGCGTGGCGCTGCGCAAGGCCAACCGCAACGCCGAAGCGCGAAAGGCGCTGGAACGATCGCTCCAATTGAATCCCAACCGCGTCTGGGCGAAGCAGCAGCTCGACAAGACGCCGGCCAGTTAGTGCCATCCTCAGCGCTAGCCGGCGCGGCTATCGTGGCGATCGCCGTTCTCGGCTTTTTCATTTTCCCGGGCCATACCTACCTCCAACAGGACACGCAGATTTACGCGCCCATGCTGGAGCGCTTGTCGAATCCAGGACTGTTCACGCGCGAGCTGATCACGTCGCGGCCCCACCTGGCCTGGACCGCATATGACGAAACGGCGCTGCTGCTCCGTCGCATTACCAGCCTGGATTTCAAAGCTGTTCTGCTGGGCGAAGAGCTCGTCTTCCGCGTGCTGGGACTCTGGGGCGTGTATCTGATCGGCCGGGCTTTGCGGTTTTCGGAGCGGGAGTCCGTGCTGATTGGGGGCGTGTTTGCGCTCGGCGCGACCATCATTGGGCCGGCCGTCCTCACTTTCGAATACGAGCCCGTGCCGCGCGGCTTTGCCATCATGCTTGTGTTCCTGGCGATTGGGCTCAGCATGACGGGGCGAGTGGACGCGGCTGCTATCGCGGCAGCGGCGGCGTTCTTGTATCACGCTCCGACGGCGATCCCGTTCTGGACCGTGTTTACCATTGTCGCGGCGCGGGCGCGACGCTGGCGGGCGTTGGCCGCGCTCGGCGTTTCGGTCGCAGCGCTGGCGACGCTCTCATGCATTCAACCCGGGGTGGTCGAGCGCCAGCCGCTGTTTTCACGCATTAGCCCATTTCTGGAGCGCCTCCAGCGCATGCGAGCTCCCTACAACTGGGTGTCGCTCTGGAACCCAGAGTGGTTCGTTCATTACGCGCTGTTATTGGGGTTCGTCATTGCCGCCCTTTGCCGGCTTCGGGCGCGGCTGGGCTGGAGCGAACGCGCGCTGGTTATCGGATTGCCGCTGATCGGCGCCCTCAGCCTGCCGATCTCATACATCACCCTGGAGCAGATGAAGTGGTCCCTGATTCCGCAGTTTCAGCCGGCCCGCGCGGTTCTGTTCATTACGGCCATGGCTGTCATCCTGGGGGCGGCGGCTGCAATTCACGCCTCGCGCGAGCTGCGCTATGCGGAGACGTTTGCCTGGATGACGATCCCGTTCGCAATTCCAGCCATGATCCTGCTGATTCCGCCATACAAGCCCGCGGCTGTAATTGTGACGTTGGCGCTGGCCATAACGGCAACGGCTGTTCTTGCCTTGGAGCGCGCGCGGCCGCGCGTCGCCGCCGCCGCCGTCCTAGTCCTTACCGCCGGAGGAATGCTCTCGATCCCAACGTTCGCAGGCGTGCGGAACTATCCGGACTTATGGACGCCTGACATCCAGGATCTGTCGCGGTGGGCGCGCACGCGAACGCCGCAGGACGCTGTGTTTGCGTTTCCGGACGCCGGTAAACGGCTCGATCCCGGCCTGTTTCGAGCCGAGGCGCTGCGCGCCGTCTATGTCGATTGGAAAGGGGGCGGGCAGGCGAACTATTTTGAAGACCTGGCGCGGGAGTGGTGGTCGCGGTGGCAGGCCGTCATGACGCCAGCCTGCGATTGGCGCCGGTTTCGCCAATACGGCATCGACTACATCGTTGTGCGGCGCGACCACGCGAAGCCGCCCGGCATTCATCCCGTTTATGCGAACGGCACGTACGTGGTTTATCCCGCGGAAGCGTATGCGAGGTAACGGCTGACGTCGGCGATCAGCTCCGCGCCGCCAACGGCCTTCGAAATGAAGCCCTGAACCCCGCGGGAGGCATAAGCATTGCGATCGCCGTCGCACACGCCGGCAGGCAGCGCCAGCACCGGCGTCCGTTCGTAGCCGGGCATTTTTCGAATGCGCGAGATGGCTCGCGAGCCGTCCTCGCCGGTAGATGTTAGATTTACCAGAACCAAGTCGTATAAGATTGTTTCCGCGGCCTCCAGCGCGCACTCCGCGCCGCCCACGCTGTGCACGGCAAATCCGCCGCTGCGCAAAACGCTGCGCAAGCGATCCGGTCCAGCGCCGCCATCAACGATCAGAACAGTAAGTCTCCTCCCGGCGCGAGCGCTCGCATGAAAGTACTGTTCGTCATCAGAGAGCGGCAGCCTGATCGTAAACTCGCTGCCCGAATCAGGACAACTCTGCAAGGTAATCCGCCCGCCGAAAAGAACTGCGATCTTCTGAGCCAGCGCCAATCCCAGACCTGCGGCTGAGCAAGGCAGGCCATGTTCAATTCGCCGAAACGACTGGACGATAATTTCGGCCATTGCAGGCTCCAGCCGGGCGCTAGCGTCCTTCACCGAGATGAACAGGCTGCCGCCCGAGATGCGGGCTGTCACTTCCACCTCGCCGGCGTCTTCGAAACGGACTGCATAGCCGACCAGTTGAGAGACCATCTGGCGCAGCCGGCGCGCATCGCCCAGCGCGCGCCGGGCCATCGTTCCCTCCAGGCGGAGACTCAGTGTGACGCCCGCGGCATTGGCCACGGCTTCGTGTTCAGCTACGGCGCAGCGAAGCGTTTCTGCAATGCTGAATTCGTAGCAATCCAGCTCCAGCGCGCCCGCGCAAAGCGCCGAATACTCGAGACTGGCGTTGAGGATGCCGTCGATGGACTCGCTATTGGCGTGGTTCGCCGTAGATTGGTCGTACATGAATGCTCCTAAAAGCGGATCGGCGAACACCTGGGAAAAGTTTAGGGCCGATTCGGCTGGCCGGCGACAACAGTGGCGCGACCCGCCGGAATCCGGTAGGTTCGAGAGAGCGCATGAACCGGAAGTTACTGTACGAGAGCGACGGCGCCATCGCGCGCCTGACTTTGAACCGTCCTGAAAAACGAAATGCGCTCGACCGGGAGCTGATCTCGGAACTCCTCGCCGCGCTGGAGTCGTCCTCCGGCGACGCCCGCCTTCGCGTGCTGCTGATTCGGGGCGCAGGCAAGGATTTCTGCGCTGGCGCCGATCTCGCCGAACTCGAGAAATCGATGCACGCGGGCGTTCTGGAAAACATCTCTGAGGCGCGCCATCTGGCCAATTTGTTCAGGGCCCTTCGAGAGCACCCGTTGCCAGTGCTGGCAGCGGTACACGGCCGGGCTCTGGCTGGAGGCTGCGGACTGGCGACTGCGTGCGATCTTGTGCTCGCCGCCGAATCGGCGCAATTCGGATATCCCGAAGTGAACATCGGCTTCGTTCCGGCAATGGTCATGGCGATGCTGCGGCGTTCGGTTTCGGAGAAGGCCGCCTTTGAGCTGGTTGCGACCGGCGAAACCATTCCCGCAGCGCGCGCCGCCGAACTCGGCCTGGTGCAGCGCCTGTTTACAGACCAATCCTTTGAAGCCGGAGTGAATGACTTTGCCGAGAAGCTTGCGGCCAAGCCGGTATCCGCGATTGCTTTGTTTAAGCGCCTCCTTTATCAGATCGATGCGCTACCATTTTCCGCCGCCCTGGAATCCGGCATTCAGGTGAACGCGATAGCGCGCATGAGCGACGATTGCCGCCGCGGCGTCGATCGGTTTCTTAGAAAGAAATGAGCGCTTGGCCTGACATCACGCCGACTCCGTAGCGGAACCGGCAACGCCCAACTCCTGTGCGCGCTCCTTCATGGCCTCGATGCAGAAGGCGATATGCTCATCGAGCGGGACTCCGAGGTGTTCCGCGCCCGCGGCGATATCCTCGCGACTGACCGAACGCGCAAACGCCTTGTCCTTCAGCTTTTTTTTCACTGACGACACCTTCACATCAGCAATGCTGCGCGAGGGCTGCACATAGGCGCACGCGGTAAGGAAACCAGCCAGCTCGTCACAAGCAAACAGCGCTTTTTCGAGCAGCGTCTGTCGCGACACCCCGGTATGATTTGCGTGCGACAGGATAGCGCGCCGGATCTCAGGGTCAACGCCGCGGGCAGCAAGAATCGGTTCCCCTTTGATGGGGTGGTCTGGCAATTCGGGATGGATTTCCCAATCAAAATCGTGCAGCAACGCGGCGACCGACCATTTCTCCTCATCTTCGCCGAACTTGCGCGCGTATGCTGCGACGCAGGCCTCAACGGCAAGCGCGTGACGCCGGAGATTCTCTGATTTCGTGTATTCGCACAGCAAATCCCAGGCCTGAGTTCGGTTCATCAAGGTCTATGTTAGAATGCTGCTAGACTCATCTGTGGGCCTGTGGCGCAGTTGGGAGCGCGCTTCAATGGCATTGAAGAGGTCATGGGTTCGAATCCCATCAGGTCCACCATTTCGGCTTAGGTTCTACGCCAACAACGGGGGCGAACCCCGATCCCAGAACTTCTAAGAACATAGCAGCTTGACGCGCATGCGGTCGTTGTCGAAGTTGCGGAAGCCGTACGCCTGCCTGGATATCAGTTCCATTTTGTTGTGGAAACCCTCGGTGATGCCGTTGTTGCGGGTGAAGCGGCACAGGGTGGCGATCTCGGTGGACCAGGAGTGCAACGTCTCTCCGAGCTGTACGAGTTGCGGCAACCCGGCCTGGCGGAGCTGGTAGATGGCGCGCAGCAGGCGGGGCGCGAGTTTTTCGCACTGCCTGCGGGTGCGGTGTTTTTTTCAGCAACAGATCACAGAGCCGTTGCTTGAAGCGGTAGATGAGTTCCAGCGCCGGGTGCGCAGCCAGGTCATCGGCAAGCCGTGCAGCCTGCTCCGGCTTCAGGCTGTGGCGGTGGCGGCGCAGGAGCGAGAGCAGGCCGCGGTTCTTACTCGCCACCGGATCCAGTTCCTTCCAGCAGGCCAGGAAGTGGTGATTGATGAGGCGGATCACGTGGAAGCGGTCGGCCACGATGCGGGCCTGAGGGAAATGCTTACGAACCAGGGAACGGTAGACGCTGGCCAGATCCATGCAGACGACCCGCACGCCGGCCTTGCCTTCCAGGCGCGCCAAATAGGCCTCTAAAGCCGCTTCCGAGCGGCCCAGGACGACGTCGTAGACCTTGCGATGGCGCAGATCGCAGAAGGTCGTGGCGTAGCCCTTGCGCCGGGTGAAGAAGTGTTCGTCGATCCCCAGGACCGCCGGGCAGCGCGGCGCATGCCATTGTTGGAACTGGCGCCGGAGTCCGCGCCGGAAGTAGCGTTCTACGGTGGCCGCCCCGATGCCCTCCCTACGCCCCAGGCGGCTGCGATTGATGCCATCCCGGTGCTGTTGATAGATCGCCTTCTGAAACGCCTCGCTGGCGCGCTGATAAGGCAGAATCCCTGGGAGCGGCTGGCGGGACGAGCGCCCACATTCCAGACACTTTGATTTGGGGACTTCCACTTCCAGGAAGCTGTGCCGCAAACCCCAGTCTTC
>DASRCT010000083.1:0-15104 GCA_035652975.1 Bryobacteraceae bacterium
CTTTCGTAATCGTTGAGGCTAGAGATCTGTATGGTGTCGAGCTTCAAGGACGCCGCGTAATCCAGCAACTGAATGGCTTTCCAGTGGAATGCGCGGACGGAATAGGTATCGAAGCCGAGGCGGACCGGAACGTTGCTCATATCGGAATGCGTCGAGCGGCTCTGCTGCAGCGCCAGCGCGGCGCCCGGGGTGGAGAGGAAAGTACGACGAGCCATGCTCATTAGGCTCATCGTAGCCTAAGCGGCTGTCGGCAGAAACAAAAATGGCCCCGAGATCGCTCGGGGCCGTTTGCATGAACCCTTTAACTTTGCTGCCTCCCTCCGCGGGAGCCCGGACTACTTCTTGCCCTTTTTCGGGGCGGCCTTCTTAGCAGTCTTCTTTGCAGCTTTCTTTGCAGCGTTCTTCATCGATTGATTCTCCCTAACATCAAATTTGCGATCCGATGAACAGACCGCAGTGTGATTCATATATAAAGTCGTTTGATAATAATGTCAAGAGAAAAATGCATCGAGCCAGGGTTGCGATCAAGGCGGGCGGCATAATGCGACCCGAAACGCAATCCGATGGATTTGTTTTAAGGTGGCTGGCTCTGTGAAGCGCCCGGGGCGGTTCGCTCCCGCCATTTCTCCGCGAGCCGCGAGCGCTGTGATCGCGCTGTTCGCGCCCGCGCTGGCCCTGACTGGCTGCGCGAAAAAGAGGACGGTTCCCAAAGCGGCGCGCATCGGCGCGACTGAGCGCGGCATTGCCAGCTGGTACGGCTACCCCTATCACGGCCGTCCCGCCGCCAACGGTGAGATCTACGATATGGAAAAGCTCACTGCCGCTCACCGCACGCTTCCGTTCGGCACGTGGGTGGAAGTGAGAAACCTCGAGAACAACAAGGTTGTGACGGTGCGGATCACCGATCGCGGTCCGTTCGTCCACGGCCGGATCATTGATCTGTCCAGGGCCGCCGCGATGCAAATCGGCATGCTCGGTCCGGGGCTGGCGAAGGTGAGGCTGAGGGTTGTCACGCCGCCGCAGGAGCTTCCGGCCGTCAACCTCTACGCGGTCCAGGTGGGCGCCTTTCAGGACCAGCGACGCGCCGAGCGCCTCCGCCGGGATCTCGAAAAGGAGTACGGCGAGGCGCGCCTGGTGCTGCGCGCGGCGGCGACGCCGCTGTGGCGCGTTCTGGTTGGCGCCGAACCGACGCTGGAGGCGGCAAACGGATTGGCCGAGCGGCTGCGGGCGGCGGGACGGGATGTATTCGTCGTGCGGCTCGATGAAGCGCCTGCCGGGGCAGCGCAATGACCGCGGCCCGCTGACCGGAATCCCCCGCGACCGGAAGGAGAGTTGTTCTGTTCGTTGTAGAATTTTTCCCCCGAGACTCCACTACACCAATGGCCGCCTGCATCGAGGCGGCAAGGTTCACCTATGGCAATGGCGGATGAGTCGCGTCACACGCTGGTCGGCGGATCCGACCGCATGCGAAATGTTCTGCGCCTCATCGATAAAGTCGGCAAAGGACGCTGGCCCGCGCTTATTCTCGGCGAAACTGGCACGGGCAAGGAGGCGGTCGCCCGCGCCATCCACAACACCTGCGGCGTGGGTCCTTTCGTCACCATCGACTGCTCGTCGCTGGTCGGTCCGCTCATGGAAAGCGAACTGTTCGGCTATTCGAAGGGCGCATTCACAGGCGCGCTGGGATCAAAGCTGGGCCTGATTGAAATCGCCAACGGCGGGACAGCCTTCTTCGACGAGATCGGCGAGCTGCCCCTCGAGTTGCAATCCAAGCTGCTGCGCGTCTTGCAGGAAAAGGAATTCCGGCCGGTAGGCGCAACCCAAACGCGGCGGTCTGATTTCCGCATCATTGCCGCCACCAATCGCGACCTGGCGGCGGATGTCGAGAAGGGCGTCTTCCGCCGCGACCTCTATTACCGTTTGAACGTGGTCACCATCCGGATCGCCCCGTTGCGCGAGCGCAAGGAAGACATCGCCGCATTAGTGGAGCATTTTCTTCTGCGCTATGGCAACGGCCACGCCCTCGCTCCGGAAGCTCTCGATGCGCTGATGTCGTATGACTGGCCGGGCAATGTCCGCGAGCTCGAAAATTCGATTCAGCACATGGTCGCAGTAAATTCCGGCCCGCTGCTGTATACCAGAGACCTGCCGTCGAGCATACAGAATCATCTGGCGCTGCAGCGGGCCCAAATCCGCGCTTTGGCCGCCAATGTACAGGATCGGATGGAGTGGCCGGCGCCCCCGTCGCCCGCCAGCGCGGCGTCGCCGCGCCACGACGACGGCGGCCTCGCCTCCCCCGTCATCCCCCTCTCCGAACTGGAGCGGCGCGCCATCATGAACGCCCTCGAATATACGTCGGGAGACCGCGCGGTGGCTGCTCATCTGCTCGGAATAGGCCGGACCACGCTGTATCGCAAGTTGAAGGAGTACGCAGTCGCGGTTTGAACATCCGCCTATGTCCAATATTCGAGTCCTTCTGGTCGAAAGCGATTTGGATCGAACCGCATTTGTTCAGGATGCGCTATACGAGGCCGCTGAATCGGCAGCGCCCGGCGATTGGACCAGCTTCGAGGTCACTGCGCTGCGGGAGGCGGCCGACGCCGAAGAGGCGCTCCTTTGCGGCGAATTCGACGTGGTTCTGTTGAACCCGACGTTGATGGACCGGCCGGCGCACCAGACCATGGCTTCGCTGGGCGGATTCGCCGCCAGGCGCCCGTTCGTGCTGCTGATCGAAGCTCATGAGGAGGTTGCGTGCCGGCGATTTCTCCGCGAGGGGATTCAGGATTACCTGGTCTGGAGCGAACTCGATTGTAAACCCCTCAGCCGCGCGCTCCGAAACGCGATCGAGAGGCATAAGCGCGCGGTCGCCATCGCCGCCGGCTCGGTATTGGACGAACTGACCAGGCTGTTAAACCGGTCCGGCTTCGAAATTCATGCACGCCGCGAATTCGCGCTGGCCGACGCGTCCGGACAGCCATTGACGCTGGTGATCGCCGAAGTGGACAGCTTCGATGAAATCCTCGCCGAGTACGGCCCCCTGCACGCCAATCTGGCTCTGGCAGACGCTGCCTGCGTCTTGCGCGACGCGACCGAGGGCGCGGCGCTGCTCGGCCGGCTCGATCAGAATCGCTTTGCTGCTCTCGTGTGGCGCCAGCCCGCGCTATCGCTGATCGCCAGCATCCAGCGGACTCTCGGCGAAGCGCACCAGACATTCGCCTTCGTCTTCGGATGGCACGAGAGCGCGCCGGGCAGCGGCGTGACCTATGAATCCGCTCTGGAGAGCGCAGCGGCGGTCCTGTGCGAGAATAAGCACGCGGACCCCGTTAACGCTTGAACATCGCTGTCGACGCTAGCTACACTCTGGATCGCAATCTCACTGGCGTCGGCGTATATTCCCGGCGCGTCTTGTCCGGCTTGACGCAGCGCCATCCGGAACACAAATTTCTCTTCTGCTACCGCCCGCACCGTTTCCTTCCTTCTTTGCGCGAGCGCCTGCCTCCAAACGGTTCACGCGCTCTGTTGCGCAGCGGCGGCATCGCGCCGTGGCGCGCCGACTTGTTTCACGCGCTCAACCAGCGGATCGACCGCAAACCAGCTCGCCGCGCAGTTTCGACTTTTCATGATCTGTTCGTCCTGACTGAGGAGTTCTCTTCGCCCGATTTTTGCAGGCGGTTTGCTGAACAGGCTCGCAATGCGGCGGCGCAGTCGGATCTGATCATTGCCGTTTCTCAATTCACTGCCGATCAGGTCTGCCATCTGCTGAAGGTGGATTCCGGCAGAATTCGAGTCATCCATCATGGCGTAACGCCTCCGCCGTTTTCGCCGCCGCCTGATAGCGGACGCGAAAACCTTATTCTGCACGTAGGCGCCATTCAAAAAAGGAAAAACATCGCCCGTCTGGTGGAAGCCTTCGAGCGCGTTCCCGAAGACTGGCGGCTTGTGCTGGCAGGCTCTGCGGGATTCGGAGCGGAAGAAATTCTCTCGCGCATCGCTCACAGCCCGCGACGCGACGCAATCGAGTGGCTCGGCTACGTGGACGCCGAACGGCTGGAGGCGCTCTACGCCAAGGCGCGGGTGTTCGCGTTTCCTTCGCTCGGCGAAGGATTCGGCATCCCTGTCATTGAAGCTATGGCTCGCGGCGTTCCGGTGATGGCATCCGAACATCCCGCGCTGCGCGAGGTTTGCGCAAGTGCAGCAAGATACGTTAATCCTGGCGACGTCGAATCGATAACGGAGGCTCTCATCGAGCTGTGCAGTTCTCCGAGCCGCCGCGAAGAATATCGTCGGGCGGGTCTCGAGCGCGCTACATTGTTTAGCTGGGATTGCGCGGTCCAGCGGACCTGGGATGTGTATTTAGAACTCGTGTGACTGCGTCAGGTCTGTAGTTCGCACACCGCCTGACCGATTACGACTGCTCGTCATCGACCGCGATCTTCAACGCTTTGAGGAACTTCTGGTCCTGGGTTGTGAGCTTGATCTTGCCCGTCGACTCGAACTTCTGACGTCTTTCGGCCTCTTCGGCTTCCGCGCCTGCTTCCGCGTCTTCGTCGACCCCTTCCTCCCGCTTGTTAAATCCGATTGTCGCCTCGAGGACTAAAAACACGTCGTAGCCCGCCCGCTTGATCTCACCGATCGCCGCGGCTATCCGGTCCGAATCGGACAGGGACTCGTTGATCGCGTTCCCCAGTTCTTGCATCAACTCCTTCAGTCGATCTTCCAAGTCAATGCCTCTTTCTCATGGGCCACCTTAAGCATATCACTACAGTTTCAGGATGTAGCGGCAATGCCGCGAGTTTCATTTTCCTTGCTTGACCGAATTCAATCATTTGTACTATCGACGGCAGCCCGCCAGATCTATAGCACGCAGGGCGCCAGCAGCGGGGCAATCCAACCCAACCGGCTGGTATCCGCTGATATCATAAAGTTAAGGCTTATGCGCGACTTGAAGCAGCCTACGCGATTGTTTGCGAAATTCGTGCGGAGCATCATGCCAGGCGTGATCCGACCTGTCCATATTTTATGGAATCAGGTCATCGGCTTCATTTTCCTCGTGATCGCCTGCCTGGTTGGACTATCCACTTATCGCCGGGCGGAACGCTTTCAGGGCGACTCAGGCGGCCTCCTGATTTTGATCGCCTCGTGCGCATTTACGGGGTTGCTGTTTTGGTACGGAATATCTTCTTTTCTGAAGGCGCGTAAAATTTCCCGGTCGTAGCCGTGGTTCGCCGTACTCTCAGGTAATATAAACGGAAAAGCGGGTCACCTCACGATAGCCCATTTTCTGATACATCGCATAGCCGGCGCGCGTCGCCTGTAAAATGGTGCGCTCAATGCCGGTGGCGCGGACGCAATCGGAGAGCGCGTCGCGCATGAGAGCCTCGGCATACCCCCGGCGGCGGTACGCAGGCAAGGTGCTCACTGAATAGACTCCGGCTGCGCCTTCCGCAACCACGACCGCGACAGTCGCTACCGCGCGCCCGTTCAAGTATCCGACATATCCCTTGTAATCGAAGTCCCAGGCGCGCTCCTGTTCATAAATCAGACGGCAGGTTGAGTATGGAATCTCAAAATTCAGTGAGGTGATCTGCGTGAAGTCGCAACGGGTCTGCCGGTCTCGAACTTTCCGGCTCTCGATCGCGGGCAGTCGCCGCGTTGGCGGCGCGAGCCGGTCGGCGAGCATTCCGGGCGCCTCTGTAAGCCGGCGCAGTCTGCGCGATTCAAAGATCGGATCGAAGTTGCAACGCACCGGCCCGTCGAGCAGATCCTCGCACAACCAAAAGGACCAGCGCGCTCCGCGCCGCCGGAAATAATCGGCTGCGGCGGCGATCCGCCCCTCCAGCTCCGCGCGCGTCGCAACCGGGCTGGTAAGCAGAACCATATTGAAAACCGCGTAATCCACGCCCGAATCGATCAGCAGAACGCCATCGCGTTCCTGGATATCGCCCGATCCGCTGGCCTGGCCGAAAAACCGCATCGTGGCGCGCAGGTTCCGCTCAACAATGGAATACTCGGGCTCAGTTCGCAACGTTCGCGATTACAGCAGAGTGATCGGGTCGACGTCAATGACCAGCGAAGCCGGGTTCCACTTGCGCTCAAATGCGAAGCGCCGCAGCTCGTTCACCACGGCGTTCAGACGCTTGCGACTCGCCGCCTTGATCAGGAGCTGATACCGATATTCGCTTTTCAACCGCGGTACAGCAGCTTCCGCCGGTCCGAGAACCTTGATGCCATCCGGTTCGGGCGTCACCACCGCGCTGAGCTCGGCGCTCATGCGCATCGCCTCCTCCTGCCTGGCGTCGCGCACCAGAATATTGGCCAGCGCGGAAAAAGGCGGGTATCGCATGCTCCGACGGAACTGAATCTCTTTTTCATAGAATCCCGCGTAATTCTGTTCCGAGGCGAAGCGTATCGCATAGTGTTCCGGATTGATTGTCTGGATGAGGACTATTCCCGGCAGGCCGCCGCGCCCGGCCCGCCCGGCCGCCTGCGTCAGCAACTGAAACGTCCGCTCCGCCGCACGAAAGTCCGGAAGGCCGAGCCCGATATCGGCGGAGATGACGCCGACCAGCGTGACGTTCGGAATGTCGTGTCCTTTGGCGATCATCTGCGTGCCTACCAGGATGTCGTAGCGTCCCTCCCGGAAATGGTTCAAAATGTGCTCGAACTGGCGCTTGCCGGCAATGGTATCGCGGTCCATGCGGGCGATACGGGCATTCGGCAGCGCGCCATGCAATTCATCCTCAACGCGCTCGCTGCCCACGCCGAAGAACTGGAGGTATTCGCTGCCGCAGCTCTGGCACACGCTCGGAACCCGCGCTGCGTAGTTGCAATAATGGCACAGCATGCGGCGATCGCGACGGTGGTAGGTAAGCGTTACAGCGCAGTGGATACAGTTCATGCGCTCGCCGCAGGCGCGGCAGGCGACGAAGCTGGAAAAGCCGCGGCGATTTAAAAGCAGCATAGTCTGCTCGCCATTGCGGAGGCGCTCCTGGATGGCGCCCAGCAGCCGCCGGGAGAATGTCGCCTGCTTGCGCGTCTCCAGAAACTCCTGGCGCATGTCGATCAGCTCGACCGTCGGCAACGGCCGCTTTTCAATCCGCTCCGGCAGCGCCAGCAGCGTGTAACGGCCGCGTTCGACGTTATAGCGGCTTTCGAGACTGGGCGTCGCGGACCCAAGCACGACGCAGGCGTTCCAAGCGCGCGCGCGCACGACTGCGACGTCGCGCCCGTTGTAGCGCGGCGTCTCCTGCTGCTTATAACTTGCGTCGTGCTCCTCGTCGACGATAATCAGGCCCAGATTCTGCACTGGCGCGAACACCCCGGAGCGCGTTCCGACGACGACCCCCGCATCGCCCGAGCGGATACGCCGCCATTGTTCGGCCCGTTCGGCGTCGCTGAAGGCAGAATGCAGGATCGCCACGCGGTCGCCAAAACGCGATGAGAACTGTCCCGCCACAGCCGGCGTGAGCGCGATCTCCGGCACCAGCAGCAGCGCTCCGCGCCCCAGCGCCAGCGCGGCCTCGATCGAGCGCAGATACACCTCCGTCTTGCCGGATCCCGTGACCCCCTGGAGCAGAAACGGATGAAACCGGCGTGATTCAATCGCCTCTCGAATCGCTTCATACGCAGCGAGCTGATGCGCGTTGAGCGTGTGCGGAGATCGCGGCGGTCCCCAGGCTTCAATCAACGGCTCCGGCTTGAGCGTCACTATGTTTTTCCGCGCCAGCGCTCGCGCAGCCGCGCCTGCGTCTTTCACCTGCGATTCGACTTCGAGCAGATTATGGCTTCCCGGATGCAATTCCAGATAGGCGAGCAGCTCGCGCTGGGCCTTGTTAAACTTGCCGGCTGCCGGCGGCTGGCCCAGTTCGACTCGCAGCCTAGCCGCCGAGGCCCGGAACGGATCGCGATCCGCCTCGACCTCTTCCACCGCAACGAAGCCTTTCTTTTCCAGAGACCGCAGCGTCCGCGCGGCGTTTTCGAGCCGCTTTTTCAGATAGGATTCCGACAGCGGACGCGCCTGGAGCAGCGCCAGCGCCAGCGTGGCGGCGTCATCGCGCGCCTCCCCGAGCAAGAGCTGCCGCGCCGCGTCGCGCCCGGCGTCTGTGAGGGAATACATCCTGCCGCGCCGCACCTCCCCGCTGAGCGGCGTCATGCTTCGCAGCACCTCGCCCAGCGGAGCGCAATAATATCCCGCGATCCACCGGCCGAGTTCCAGCAGCCGCTCGTCCAGCGCCGGCTGTTCGTCGAGCAGTCGCAAGGCCTCGCGCACAGCGACGCCGGGCGGATCGTCATGAATCCGCAGGATGACGCCGGTGAGTTTGCGGCTGCCAAACGGAACTGCGATCCGGCAGCCCGGTTTGGCCCGATGCCGCAGCGTCTCTGGCAGCAAATATGTGAACGGCTGATCGAGCGGCACGGGCAGGCTGACATCGCAATAGGCAGGCATTATTCTTGGTCTGTCAACCTCAGCCTGAGAAAATCTTGAGCGTTCTCGGTCACCTCCTTCCATCTTGCCAGCGGACGAACTCAGAAGATCACTCGCAGGACCATCTGAGCCGTGCGCGCCGCTTTCGCGCTGTTGATCACGCCGAAATCCACGTTGCCGAGCGTATGACCCGGCGGATTGAAATTCGCAAAGTTGAACACATTGAAGAATTCGCCGCGGAACTCGGTTCTGAAGCGCTCCGACAGGGGCAGGCTCCTGGCGAGATTGAAGTCGACGTTCTCGCTGCCCGGTCCGCGCAGAACCGATCGCGGCGAGTTGCCGAATCGGTAATTTGGCGGATGTACAAATGCCGTCGTGTTGAAGTAGCGTTGCAGCGTTCTGACGCCAAGCCGCGGGTTGGCGACGATATCGGGACGCACCGCGCCGGCCGGGAAGCCGTTGGTCGTGTTCGCAGAATCGAAAACGGTGAACACGGCGCCGGACTGAAAATTGGCGTCGATCCCGACGCGCCAGCCGCCGGCCAATGCATTGGCCAACCTGTGATGTTTTAACCGAGGAACCTCGTAGAGCCCGGCGAACAGAAAATGATGCGGCACATCGCCGCCGCTCAGACCTTTGTCAAGCCGGCGATTGTACTGGTCCATGTAGCTGCCCGGATCGCCGAACTCGTCGCCGGACGCAACGTCGTCGATGAATTTCGAAAACGTATAGTGCGCCAGAAAAGAAAAACCGCTGGCGAAGCGCCGCTCGGTTTTGACAAATACAGCGTGATACGTCGAATTGCCGATGGCCGGATTCAGCATGGACACGTTGCTGAACTGCGGAAACGGCCGCAGCAACTGCGTATCGCCTGGTCCGAACTGCTCGGGGCGAAGCTGATTGATGGTCAGGTCGTTCGCCGTCAGGTGATGGCTCACGTTGCCGAGATATCCGACCTCTATTAATAGGTTGTCTGCCAGCAGCTTCTGAAGATCAAAATTGTACTGATAGGACACGGGCGAGGGGCGATGCCGGTCAAAGTAGGTGACTGCCGTGGTGGGCCGGTCGCCGAGCTTGACCGCGCCAAATCCGGGCGTATCGATCGACGGCCGCCGGTACGGCGGGAAGCCGTTCGACAGCAGCAGCGCGTAAGCGGTCTCAGCCTGCGAGGTCACGTAACTGACGTTGTCGGAAAACCCGAGACTCGCGGCTGTGGTGATGGAGTTGCTCACGTTCGGGCCGTAGAAGAGGCCCGCGCCTGCGCGAATCACCAGGCCCTTCATGAATGGCGCGCTGTATGCAAAGCCGGCGCGCGGCCCGAAATTCCTGTAGTTGCCGTCGAAGGCCGTGCGCGGAACTCCGTTGCGCCCGGAAAATGTCACCACCCCGGGCGTGCCGGAGACCGGGTTCAACGCGACGGGATCAAACGCGTTCTGTTTGTCGCCGTCAACATAACGCGGCGTTTCCGTCTCCCATCGGAGCCCGAGGTTCAGCGTGAGATTAGCCGTCATGCGTATATCGTCCTGGACATAGGCGGCCCAGTAAGATGCTCGCGAAGGAATCGTGTCGGTTTTGCTGATCGCGGCCGAGTTCGCCGCGCCCAGCAAAAAGCTGGCGAAGGCGTCTCCCGTGTTCGACGCTCCCGGCTGATCCGTGATCAGCCGATTGAAGATCAGATTCCCGGACGAAGATAGGTCATTCGATTCGTTGTTGTAACCGCGGCGATACTCCAGCCCGCTCTTGAGCGCATGCCTGCCGGCGAATTTCGATATCGAATCCTGGATCTGCAAATCGCGGATGGGAGTCTGGATTCGGGCAATGGAGCTGTTCGCCACCGCCTGCGAGCCTAGCAGCGCATATCCGGTGACATTCAGCGTGGGAAATGCAGCCGGACTCACGCCCGCAAGGCCAATCTTTTGAGCGTAATTCTCGCCCGCGCCGCCGCGGGTCTGAATGAATTTTCGCTGCATGAGGCTGAGTTGCAGGTTGTTCAAAAGCGTCGGGCTGAAGGTGTGCACGTAGGTTCCGAGCACGCTCTGAATGCGGATGTCGGTCGCGATCGCAAGCGGGTCGGCTATAGGAATACCGTAGGAACCGGCTTCAGTCGAGCCTGCATCGTTGATGTAGTAGCGCGCCGACAGGCGGTTATTGAGATCCACGGCGTCATCGAGCTTGCCGACGACAATATTGCGGGTCAGATGGAAGGCGGTGTTGCCCAGGTAGTTGTTCGCGCCATTCGGGTCCGCCTGGCGGTTGGGGATGGGCCAGTACGCGCTCG
The DNA here is from genome assembly GCA_035652975.1 of Bryobacteraceae bacterium. GTDB lineage: Bacteria > Acidobacteriota > Terriglobia > Bryobacterales > Bryobacteraceae > TMP-7. Next base: position 10,704 of record DASRCT010000083.1, read on the forward strand.
CCGCGCGCGCCACTGCATCGATCCGGTTGAGCGGAATGCGATTTCCCTGGAATGGCTGCTTCACCCCATTGGCGAGGCTGAACGGATCATAAATCTGAGCCGCGATGGCCGAGAAATCGCCGCCGCGCTGCGCCAATGTCGGAACTGTCGAGAGCACAGCGACGCTCGAGGCTTGCCGCGTCTGCTCCCAGCTCATGAAGAAATGCTTCTTGTCTTTCTCGACGGGTCCGCCCAAGGACCCGCCGAACTGGTTCAAATGCAAGGGCGGCTTTGATTTGGCGAAGAAGTTTCTGGCGTCGAGAGCGCTGTTTCGAAAGTATTCGAACACGCTGCCGTGAAACTGATTCGTTCCGGACCGAGTGGACAGCGCGATGAATCCGCCCGTCGAATGACCATATTCGGCTGCGTAGTTATTGCTCATCACGCGAAATTCTTCGAGGGCATCGAGCGGAAGGCTGGCAATCTGCGAGGGACGCGTCAGCCCGACCGCATTGCCGATGCTGCCGCCGTCCAGTGTGAACATCTGGTTGCGGGCGCGCCCTCCAGCCAGCGAGAAGATTGGGTAGTTTTCGGCGCCTTGCCCAGGGTCGATCATGACCACCCCCGGCGACAGATTAATGAGCGAATTCGCGGAGTGGTTGGAAAGCGGAAGATTCTCGATGTAGTTGTGATTGACCACCTGGGCCAGGCTCGAACTCTGCGTCTCGGCGAGTCCAGCGTTGGCCTCGACATCCACGGTCTGACGATACTCGCCGACTGGCAGAATCAAATCGACTCCCAGAGTCTGCCCAGTTGACAGCACAGCCGTCTGCACCACCGTCTGAAATCCCGGCGCCGATGCTTCGATTCGATAAGTTCCAGGAAGAACAGAATTTACGCGAAAGAAACCCTCCTCGTTGGAGACGGCGGCAGTGGTCACCCCAGATTCCGTATTCACGATCCGGACGGTCGCTCCGGCGATCGCCGAGTCGGTGGGATCGCGAATGAGGCCAGTGACACTCGCCGTGCCCGTCTGTCCGCAGAGCGTCGCCTGCACCCCCAGCACAGCGACAAAACGAACTATTTCGTAGTATAGATTACCTTTATTTTGCATTTTCGCTAATCATCATATTCTCGATCTAGTTAGTACAGATTATGCTCTTTCAGATGCGCTGTCAATCTCGGAAAGACATGAAAGGGCGCGCCGGGTCCCTGAAGGCGAATGGGAGGGGGCGGCCGGAGTCCGGGAGATGGCGGAAACCTGGAGCGATGAGCGAAAGAACGGCGGCCCTGGCTCGCTATACTTTAAACATGCTGAAGCCCACCGCGAAGATCTGGCATAACGGACGTTTGATTGACTGGAACGACGCCAAGATCCATGTCCTCGCGCACGTGACCAGTTACGGCAGCTCGGTCTTTGAGGGGATTCGCTGCTATGCGACCCCGTCGGGTCCGGCCATCTTCCGCGCGCGCGAGCACGCGCGGCGTCTGCTCGATTCGGGAAAGATCTACCGGATGGAGATCCCCTACAACATCGACCAACTCGTGGACGCCATGGTGGAGCTGGTTCGAGCCAACCGCATGGACTCTTGCTATCTTCGCCCGATCGTGCTGCGCGGTTACGGTAACGTTGGGGTGCTGCCGACCAAAGACAATCCGATTGAGACTTACATTGCGTGCTGGGAATGGGGCAAATATCTGGGCGATGAAGCGCTGGCTCGCGGAGTCGATGTGTGCGTATCCAGTTGGACTCGCATCGCGCCCAATACGCTGCCGGCGCTGGCCAAGGCCGGCGCCAACTATATGAACTCGCAGCTGATCCGCATGGAGGCCCACATCAACGGCTACGCCGAAGGCATTGCGCTAGACGACGCGGGCTATGTCAGCGAAGGATCTGGCGAGAATATTTTTGTGGTGCGCGATGGCCGGATCACCACGCCGCCGCTCGGCGCTTCGGTTCTTCCGGGAATTACGCGCGACACGGTTATTCAGCTTGCGCGCAGTCTGGGCATAGAGCTGGTGGAAGCGCCGGTGCCTCGCGAGATGCTGTACATTGCCGACGAAGTGTTCTTCACGGGGACGGCGGCCGAGATCACGCCCATACGTTCGGTTGACCGCATCGTGATCGGCAAGGGAGAGCGCGGGCCGGTGGCTGAGAGGCTGCAGCGGGAGTTCTTCGCGATCGTGGAAGGGAAATCGGCGGACCGCTTCGGCTGGCTCACGCCAGTTGGCGAAGCGGTCGCCTCGAAGTAAACTGCGGGACAGAGGACATTCCTGATCCGCAGCGATGCGATCCTGACGTCCACCTCCCCCGAGATTCAACGTCCGGACCGCACCTGCACGGGATCTGGAATTATTTGTAACAGGTCGCGAATTGTTTGACGAGGGCGAACAAGGCGGCCGCATTCGGTTTTCAACAGATGTTTCGCGCATGCTTTCAGCCATTTACAGGCCTCCGCTGTGGGCCGGCTGTGGCAAAGGTGTGTATAAAACAAACTGCGTATGAAATGTACTGGCATTGATGTGAGAACGGGCGACGCGATTGAAGTCTCAGCAAGCGCTGTGATTGATGGCGTGGATCACCTTATCGCTCCGCCGCCCGGTTTGCCATACATCTCGGCTGGATTTATTGATCTCCAGGTAAACGGCTTTGCCGGCGTCGACTACTGCTCGCCGGACGCCCCCCACGACGAGATTGCGCGCTCCATCCGCGCGTTATATGCGACCGGCGTGACGCGGTTCTTTCCGACCGTGATTACCGGGTCTCCTGAAAACATGCTGGGTGCGCTGCGGAATCTGGCGCGAGCAAAGGAAGCGCTGCCGGAAGGGATCGCGATGGAGGGGTTTCACGTCGAAGGGCCGCACATCTCGCCGGAAGACGGCCCGCGCGGAGCGCATCCCCAGCGCTGGGTTCGGCCGCCGGACCTTGAGGAATTCCGCCGCTGGCAGGACGCGGCGAACGGTCTCGTGCGGCTGGTTACGATTTCGCCCGAATGGCCGGGCGCGCCTGCTTACATAGAGGCCATCGTGCGCGAAGGCGTGGTTGCAAGCATCGGACACACCAAGGCCAGCGCGGAACAGATCCGGGACGCGGTGCGCGCGGGAGCGACGCTTTCAACGCATTTGGGAAACGGCGCCCATGCCGTCCTTCAGCGCCACCCGAACTACATCTGGGAGCAGCTGGCCGACGATCGTCTGAACGCCAGCTTTATCGCCGACGGCATCCATCTTGATCGGGCATTTCTCAGGGTCGCCATTCGCGCCAAAGGGGTGGAGCGTTCAGTTCTGATCACTGACGCGGTGATGCCGGCGGGCTGTTCTCCGGGGCCGTATAAGCTCGGCGAAGTTGACGTGGAGCTGCATTCTGACCGCAGCGTACGCCTGCGCGGCGGAACGCGTCTGGCGGGATCGGCCTTGACGATGGATTATGCCATCGGCAAGGTCATCGAGTTCACCGGCATCGGTCTGCGCGAGGCGATTGCCATGGCCACCACCAATCCCGCGCGCGTCGGGCGCATCGCGTCCCGGCAGCGCGGGATCTCCGTCGCCGATCGCGCCGACCTCGTGCGATTCGAGTACGACCCGACGTCTTGCCGGCTGCGGGTTCTCGAGACATGGGTTTCCGGTGAGCGCGTATACGCGGCTTAGAAGCTCTCACGAGGGCCCAGGTTCATAACGCGGACGCCGGATACGCCGCCACGTCAAAAGAAGCATCGCTCAACCGGCGGGCGAAGACGGAGCAGGCGGCCATCGCACTCCCGCCCTATTGGCTGCGTTTCTCGCCGCCCTGACGCCAACGGGAGATAATAGCGCGTTGAACACAAACATGGGCTTTGCTGAAATCTTGTCGCGCCGGAGCTGGCTGACACAGGCGGGCGCGCTGGCGGCTATGCCGGCTGGTTTGGCCCAGCGCCCGACCTCGCGCAGCCTGGCGTATGTGGGAACGTATAGCGCTCCGCAAGGTCCGGAGGGGAGTCGCGGCCGCGGCCAAGGGATTTATCTCTTCGAAATGGATCCGGCGACCGGCGCGCTGACGCGGCGCGATCTTTACCCAAGCGACGCCAACCCCTCGTGGCTGGCGTTGGATCCCACGCACACACATTTATATTCGGCTAACGAAACAGCTTTCTACGGAAAAGAGCAGTCAGGATCCATCAGCGCCTATGCCATCGACAGGCCGACAGGCCGGCTGACGCTGCTGAATACTGAAAGCTCGCGCGGCGCAGGACCCTGCTACGTCAGCATTCACCCTTCCGGCAAGCACGCGCTGGTTGCAAACTACCACGGCGGAACAATCGCCGTGCTTCCGATTGTATCGGGGGGAAAGCTCGGTCCCGCCACTGATGTGAAATCAGCAGCGGGGCGGCCGGGGCCGACGCAAGCCTCCAGCGCTCCGGCCGGCAGCTTCGCCATCAGTGGTCA
>DASRCT010000084.1:0-18091 GCA_035652975.1 Bryobacteraceae bacterium
TTCCTTGCGATCTGCAACTGTTATTCTGATTGCGGCGGCGAGCTGCGCGGGGCAACACAGGTTTGACGCCAGTTGGGAGTCGCTCGACCAAAGGCCGACGCCCACATGGTTCACTGACGCCAAATTCGGAATTTTTATTCACTGGGGGGTGTATTCCGTTCCCTCGTATGCGCCCGTAGGCGCGTACTCGGAGTGGTATTGGAATGCCCTGAACAAGGGCCGGCTCGACAGGGGGAAGCCCAACTCGACGTTCGCGTTTCATAGCCGCGTCTACGGCGAACGGTTTTCCTACTTCGATTTTGCCCCGATGTTCCGCGCTGAGCTCTTCGATCCGGCTCACTGGGCGGATGTATTCGAAAAGTCGGGGGCGAGATATGTTGTGCCGACTTCCAAGCATCACGACGGTTTTGCGCTCTGGCCGAGCGCCGAGGCGAGCCGCGACTGGGCGCGGCCGTGGAACGCCGTCGACATCGGACCAAAACGGGATCTCCTCGGCGACCTCGCGGCGGAAGTGCGCAAGCGGGGGCTGCGGTTCGGCTTCTACTATTCGCTGTATGAGTGGTACAACCCGCTCTGGCTCTCCGACAAGCCGCGCTTTATTCGCGAACACATGCATCCACAATTTAAAGACGTCGTTACGCGGTACAAACCGGCGATCATTTTCTCCGACGGCGAGTGGGACCTGACGAGCGCAGAGTGGAAGACGCCGGAGTTGCTGGCCTGGCTCTTCAATGAGTCGCCTGTCCGCGACGAGGTGGCGGTCAACGATCGTTGGGGCAAGGACACGCGCCATAAGCACGGCGGGTATTTCACCACCGAGTACGCCGCGGGGCTGCCATCCGGATCGCATCCCTGGGAAGAGAACCGCGGCATGGGTTTTTCATTCGGTTATAACCGCATGGAGCAGGTCGGCGATTACCGCACGGCGCGGGAACTCATTTTGATGCTTGCGGACCTGGTGAGTCGCGGCGGCAACCTGCTGCTAGATATCGGTCCGACGGCGGACGGCCGCATTCCGGTCGTCATGGAGGAGCGGCTGCTGCAGATCGGCGATTGGCTCAAACGCAATGGCGAGGCGATCTACGGCACGAGGCCATGGAAGCGCACGCGCCAGTGGAGCGCGGGCCAGATTCCGGAAATGAAATCGGGCGAATTTAATGTTCATTACGACGTCACCGATTACGTGGACCGGAAAAAGCCGGGGCAGGCCGTAATTGAGGCGTTCTTCACCGTAAAGCAGAACGATTTATACGCAATTGTTCCAGGGTGGCCCGGTCAAGGAATTGAAATCCGGGACGTACGAGCGCCGTCCGAAATGAGGGTGACGCTCTTAGGAGATCCGCGGCCGTTGCGCTGGTCGAGGTCGGGCAGCGGAATCGTCGTCCACCTGCCTTCCGGATCCGGCGATGCGGCGAAGGCGCAATACGCATGCGTGCTGAAGCTGACGGGACTCGCACGCTAGCCTCAGCGGCTGGCGACAGAGCGATCGTCAGTTGATGGCGCGCGGGAGCTGGTGATTTGCCGAACGGACTGCCTTGCGACTCGGCTGCGCGGCAGTTTGAGATTTCCTGTGCGATACTGTGGGTGTTAGTTTGAAGTGTCAGTGATAGAGCCTCGGTCTAGCCCGCTCGTTTTCCCCATAGTCCGCGCTCGTTTTGTCTGCCTTCAGCTACGGTTAGGAGAATTTAATGGCACGACTTTTCGTAGGAAATCTTCCCTATGCAGCAAACGAAACCGACGTTCAGAATTTTTTTTCGAACGCCGGCTACTCAGTGGACAGCGTGGACGTGATGCGCGACCGGTTCAGCGGCGAGGCTCGCGGCTTCGGTTTTGTCGAGATCAATGACGAGAACCAGGCGCAGGCGGCGATCCAGAGCTGCAACGGCAAGGAGCTGATGGGGCGCGCGATCGTGGTGAATGAAGCCCGTCCGGCGAACCGGGAAGGCGGCTCTGGCCGCGGGCCTCGAGGCGGAGGTTCCCAGGGCGGCGGCAGGCAGCGCGATTTCGGCGGCAGCAGAAACCGTTGGTAGAAGCGGCGCGTGAGCGCCGGCTCGAAAACGTCCGTAAGGAAACCAGAGGGCGGGAGAGATTCCGGCCTTCTGGTTTTTTGTTGAGATGCGAACCCTCCGGCGGCCGTCCAAGCTCGCCTGGGCATCGGCTCTTGCGCTCGCCCTGGCCGGAGGCGCGGCGCTGGCCCAGAGTCCGGCCCCGATCCCCTCTGAACGATGGAATCTCTTTTTCCAGGCTACGTCGATCGGGCAATACCACGGGTCCTTTCGCTCGCCGTATGAGGGGCCGAATAGTCTTCGAAGCGATCCCGAGCGCGATGTTTCACTGACCAGCACGCTGTTCTTGGGTGTGCGCCTCGCGCGCAACACCCAACTCTACTTCAATCCGGAAATCGCCGGAGGGCGCGGATTCAGCGGCGTAAACGGCATCGCCAATTTTACCAATGGCGAGATGCCGCGGGTCTCCGGAGCAACGCCGAAGCCGTACCTCGCCCGGCTGTATGTCACGCAGGATTTCGGATTCGGCTCAGAAAAAGAGTCATTTGCCAGCGAAGAGAATCAGCTTGCGGGAGAGCGCCCGATGACGCGCTACAGCATTACTGTGGGCCGCTTTACCGTGACCGATTTCTTCGACGACAACCGCTACACGCACGATCCTCGAACGCAGTTCATGGGCTGGGCCCTGATGTACAACGGCGCCTGGGATTACCCGGCCGATGTACGCGGGTATACATGGGGCTGGGTGCACGAGCTCCATACCCGCCGGTGGTCGATCAAATATGCAAGCGCCATGGAGCCAAAGGTCGCCAATGGATCGCAACTCGACCGGAAAGCGCTCCGGAATCGCGGCGACGTGTGGGAGGCGGAGATCCGGTACGCCCCCGGCGATCATCCGGGCGCCATACGGCTTCTCGGATACGCCAATCACGCTCGCGCCGGCAACTACGCGGAGGCGCTTCGTGACAGCGATCGCTCGGGCGAGCCGCCAAACGTCGCTGCGACTCGGCGGGATGGAACACTGAAGTATGGCTTCGGCGTAAATGCGGATCAGGAAATCACCAAGGAGATCGGCGTATTTGGACGCCTCGGCTGGAACGACGGCAAGACCGAGAGCTTCGCTTTTACCGCGATCGACCGGCTGGCGTCAGGCGGCGTGTCTGTTTCCGGTCTTCGATGGAAACGCCGTTTCGATACTGCCGGGACCGCAATGACCGTCGCGGGGCTTGCCGGAGTTCACGCGCTATACCTCGCCAGAGGAGGCGTCGATTTTCTGATTGGCGACGGAAAGCTGAAGTACGGGACGGAGCGGGTTTGGGAGACCTACTACTGTGCTCGCCTCTTTCCAGGCTTTTTCGCCAGCTACGACCTTCAGTACGTCGTCAACCCCGCCTACAACCGCGATCGCGGTCCGGTGTGGGTATCCTCAGTGCGGCTGCGGCTCCAGTTCGGGAAAGAAGCCCGCGCTTCCACGGGCGGAAAATAACGCGAACGGGCGGTTCACGATGTCCTAATGCGCTCCGCCCAAGTCCGTCACGCGGTCTGTTGGCCGGGCGAACCATACGTACAGCGTCGGCAACAGCAGGACGCAAATGAATAACACCCCGACCAGACCGCCGACAATGACGATGGCGAATGGGCGCTGCGAGTCTGACCCGATGCCGTGCGACACCGCGGCCGGCAGCAATCCGAGCATCGCTACCAGCATGGCCATCATGACCGGGCGAAAGCAGCGCACTGCTCCCTGAATTGCAGCCTCCTCAATCCCGAGTCCGCGAGCGCGCATCTGATTTACGTATTCCATCATGATCAGGCCCATCTGCACGGATACGCCGAACAGCGCCAGAAATCCGACCCCGGACGACACGCTGAAGGTGTTATGGGTGATCAGCAAGGCCGCAATGCCGCCCACCGGCGCCGTGGCCACCGTAAGCAGCACAAGAGCGGCCCATTTAAAGGAATCGAATGCGGAGTAAATGACGAAATAGATGACCAGGATCGTGAGCGGAACGATCAGGGCCAGCCGGCGTTGCGCGCGCTTGGCGCTGGCATACTCGCCAGCCCAATCGATTTTGTACCCCGGCGGGAGTTTTACGGACTTTTGGACGCGCTGCATGGCCTCCTCAACGGTGCTGCCGAGGTCTCGCCCGCGCACACTGTATTTGATGGCGACGTAGCGGGAGTTGTTATCGCGATAGATCACAGACGCGCCGTCATCCACCGAAATGGTGGAGAGCTGATCGAGCGCCACACGTTCGCCGGAAGGCGATAGCAGGCGAATGTCGCTGATGTCGCGAATATTGCGCCGGTACTCGGGCAGGTAGCGCACCACTAGGTCGTAGCGTCGTTCGCCTTTTAAAATCTGGCTCACTGCTTTGCCTCCAATCGCTGTCTCCACGGCATCCTGCACATCGGCGACGTTGATGCCAAAGCGATCGGACTTGGCGCGATCGATGCGGATGTTCACGTTCGGCTGCCCGACAACGCGAAAAACCCCAAGGTCCTCGACGCCGCGAATGCTGCGCATCACGCCGACAATCTTATCCGCCGTGGCTTCGAGAATTTTCAGATCATCGCCATACAGCTTGATAGCGAGCTGCCCTCGCACGCCGCTGACGGCCTCCTCCATGTTGTCGGCGATCGGCTGTGAGAAGTTCCACAATGCCCCGGGGATCTTTTCCAGATCTCGGTCCATGGCCGCAATCAGTTCCTCCTTATTCTGATGAAATTGCGGACGCCACTGATCATGCGGGCGCAGGTCGACGAAGTATTCGGTATTAAAGAAACCGGGATAGTCTGTGCCATCATCGGGCCTTCCCACCTGGGAGACGACCTGGGTCACCTCAGGGTAGGAGACAAGAATGCGGCGCGCCACGTTCGCGACGCGCTCTCCCTCGGTCGGTCCCGTGCTTGACGCGAGCGTACCGCGCACCCAGATCGCACCCTCGTCGAGGTGCGGTAAAAATTCCGAGCCGACGGCGCCGGCGACGGCGAGTCCGACAGCGGCAGCAAGCAGCGAAAACGCCGTTCCCACCGTGATCCAGCGGTGTCGCACGCACCATTGCACCTGGCGCCGGTAAATGCGCGTCAGCCACTCCAGCGCCGGATTCCGCCATTCATTCGATTGCTTCCGGAAAATAAAGCTGGAGAGCACAGGCGCAAGCATCATCGAAAAAATGAGCGCGCCGAGCAGAGCGAACGCCACAGTCCAGGCCATCGGACGGAACAGTTTTCCTTCGACGCGCTGCAACGTGAATATCGGCACGTAAGCGATGATGATGATGCCGATAGCGTAGAACACCGGTCGCTGTACTTCGTGGGCCGCGGATGCAATTTTCTCCTTGATGGAGAGGTTTCGCTCATCCGAGCGCCCCACGTGCCGGAGGATATTCTCCACCATAATCACTGAGCCATCGACAACCATGCCGAAGTCCAGCGCACCGAGCGAAAGCAGGTTCGCAGGAATATGGCGGAGGTCCAGGCAAATGGCCGCAAACAGCAGCGAAAACGGGATCGTAAGCGCGACGATCAAGGCGCTGCGGATGTTGCCGAGGAACAGAAACAGAATGCCGATAACGAGCAGAATGCCTTCCGTCAGGTTATGCAGAACGGTGTGAGTGGTGAGATGCACCAGGTTGCTGCGATCCAGGTGCGGAACTATCTTTACGCCGGGCGGAAGCAAATGGCTGTTGAGCTCGTCCACCTTTTCGTGGATGGCGTCCAGAGTGGAGTCGAACTCCGCGCCCTTGCGCAGCAGCACCACGCCTTCCACCACGTCGGGATCATCAATTATGCGCCCATCTTCGCGGTGAATCGCCTTGCCGATCTGGCCGAGGCGGATCTTGGGACCCTGGGTGACAACGGCGACGTCGCGCACGCGCACCGGAGTGCCGTTCTGAGCCTTGAGAACCGTCGCGCCAATGTCAGCCGTGTCGGACATCAGTCCAACCGCGCGAATGTTGAACTGTTGCTGGCCGTGTTCGACGAAGCTGCCGCCGGCGTTTACATTGTTGGCGGCAAGCGCCTGCTCCACCTGTCCAATGCTGAGTCCATAGGCCACCAGCTTATTGGGATCCACCAGCACCTGGTACTCGCGCGTGACTCCGCCGAAGCTTGAAACATCCACGACGTTCGGTACGGATTTTAGCTGCTTCTCGACGTACCAGTCTTCGAGACTCTTCAGCTCCATCAGGTCGTATTGCGGATTCGTGCTCGTCAAGGTAAACCAGTAAATCTGTCCAACCGGGCTGTAATCCGGCCCGAGCTGAGGGCTGACATTGGCCGGCAGGTTCACTTGAGACAGCTTTTCGAGCACCTGCTGACGGCTGAGCAGGTCGTTTGCATCATCGTCGAAGAGAATGGTCACGATCGACAGCCCGAACGTCGAGACGCTGCGCAGATTGGTCATGTCGCGCAGACCGCTCATTTGCGTTTCGATGGGGATGGTGATCTGTTGTTCTACTTCCTCGGCGGCGCGGCCAGGCCACTGCGTAATGACCTGCACCCAGTTATTGGCGACATCCGGATATGCCTCGACCGGGAGCTTGATGAAGGAGATGACGCCCCAGATCAGAAGCAGGATGCCCATCGCCAAAACAAGCAGGCGTTCGCGAAGGGCGAAATCGACAATGTGACGGATCATCGGACTTACTTCTCTGCGCTGGCCGACATCTGGAGCGCGTTCTTTACGACCTGCTCGCCCGGTCGCACGCCGGATAAAACGAATTGATACCCGTCCGGCGCGACCTCCCCCCCTTGGATCTCATCGCGACGGAACAGATTCGTCCCCACCTGGCGGAACACCCAGTCTTTATCGTGCAAGCGCAGAATCGCCGTTTGCGGCAGAACCATGCGGTTCACTGTGGTTTGTGAAATGAACCGCGCAGTCGCGAACATGCCAGGCCGCAGAATTCCAGAGGGATTCGGCACTTCCAGACGAACTTTTGCGGTGCGGGTATTCGGGTCGAGAATGCGCGAAATGTTGCTGACCCGGCCCTTCAACACTTTGTCAGGATAAGCGTTCAGCCGCACTTCGGCATAGTCGCCGAGCCGAACCTGAGCCAGATTGTTCTCATACACGTCGCACAGAATCCACACGTGCGACAGATCGGCGATCGTGAACAGGTTCGGCGAGTTATCGAGCGATTTCACCCCAGCAGCCGGAGTGATGTTCTGCTCCACGATGGTTCCTGAAACCGGCGCTTTCACCTCAACCACTGAGGAAGGTTGATTGACGTCGCCGCCGAGAATGCGTACGCGCTCCGCAGTGGTCTTGAGATCGACGAGCGCCTTCGCTTCGGCATCCTCGGCGACTTCGACATCCTTGAGGGCCGCAGCGCCATGTTCGTACAGATCTCGTACGCGATCGCGCTGGCGCCTCGCCAGGATCTCGTCAGTAACCGCTTTTTGGTAGTCGGAGATCGCGGCGGCAAGGTCGCTGCTGCTGATGCGCAGCAATACATCGCCTTTGCGCACATCATCGCCCAGCCGGGCGTGGATATCGATAACGCGACCGCCTGTGAGGGAATTCACGGCGACGGTCCGGTTCACGTCCGGCGCGACCACGCCCGTGGCCGACACGTCGATGCGCGTGGGCCGGAGAGATACCTCAACTAACGGAAACTCGTCCGGATTGTTGACCTGAAACGTGTTCGGATCGCGCGGCGGCTCCATTTTGACGTTGGCAGTGGCGGCGTTCACCGGCTGTTCGCGGGAGCAGCCGGAGAGAATTAGCAGGATCGCGAGAATGGCTGCGGCGACGTCCGCGCTCCGCCGGCGCAGGACCCGGAAGTTCGGCGCTGCCCCGCCGGGGTACGTTGTGACAATAAATATGATCTGTTTCACTCCAATACCTCCCGTCCGACGGCCAGATTCAGCTGGTTCGCTGCCGACAAATAGCTTGCGATCAGATTGCGGTACGTTAATTGCGCGTCCCGGTACGCCTTCTGTGCGTCCAGAAAATCCAGCAGCGAAGCGGCCCCGCGGGAATACGCAAAGGACACGGCGTCGCGGACGCGCGCTGCCTCAGGCAAATACTTGTCGCGATAGGGCCGCAGCAGCTTCCGAACGCTTTCTACGCTGGCGTAAGCGGCGTCAATGTCGCGAAAGGCGTTCACCACAACGTTTGTACGGTTCTGCTCTGACCGCCGGACTTCCAGAGAAGTGCGCAGCTTTTCGCCCTGGTTCCTGTCAAATATCCGGATCGGAATGCTGAAGTCGAAGCCGATGGTGTTGTCCGCCCCGATCAGACCGTACTCCATCCCGACATTCGGATCCCAGGAGCCATTCGCCCACGCCAGCTTGTGATCGACCTTTGCCTTCTCAATGGCCGTTCGCGCCGACCGGATGTCACCGCGCGCCTCGAGCGCCGCCTGGTGCAACTCATCCGGGAGCAGGATGGTCTCCTTGAAATCGAAATCGCCGGCGACGTCGAAACTGTCAACCGGCGTCTGGTCATTCATGAGCGCGAGCAGCGTGATTTTTGCCGTGCGGAGATTCACCCGCGCTGTTTCCACATCGCTCTCGTACTGCGCGCGCTGCAGCTCGATGCGCTCGAAATCGGCGCGCGAAAGATCGCCCGATTCAAAGCGGCGCCGGTTCACTTCAATCGTCTTGTCGTAGTACCTGATGTTCTCTTCCGCGAGTTCTAAAATCGACTTGGCTTGGAGCGTCTTCACGAACGCGTCTCGCAAAGTGAACAGCAACTGGCGCTCGAGATCGGCCTGGTCAGTGACCGCGATTGAGGTCGCCAGTCGGGCGCTTTGCACGCGCAGTTCGCGCTTGTTCCTGCGTTCGATTTGCTGTGACAGCACCGGAATAGTTTGGGCCGCTGAGAACGGTCGGAAAGGAGCGCGAAACAGGCGCCATTGATCGGATACCAGCGACAGAGTGGGATTCGGGCGCAAGCCGGCTGTAACCTCGTTCGCACGGCTCTCCTCAATGCTGGTCTGCCCGGCGGCGAGCGCGGGGTTGTTCGCCCGAAAGCGTTCCCGGACCTGCTCCCAACTGAGCGTGGTCTGAGCGCGGCTGCAGGCGCCGAGCAATATCCAGAACGTAGCTGCGCGCCAGTGACGGCGTGCCATTCACCCTCCTAGAAATCAGTGATGTTGCGCCGCGCGGCGTCGCGCGGCGGAAGTAGTGGAGTTAGTTGGAAAAGCGAGGCGCGGAGGGCGGCGCTCGTCCAGCCCGGCAAACGAGCAATCGCTCCGTTGCGACGGGTACAGGAATCAGAACCAGCGACAGAAAAAAGAGCGTGAGCGTGAAGGTCCAGATGCCATTGACCTGGAAATGTTCAAGCGCATTGAGCACCCGGGCCAGTTGCTGGGCCGACCGCTCTTTACTCTCTTCGATGGGCGCGCTGCCGCTGCGGTGGCTTGATGGCGCGAACAGAAACCAGAAACTGATCTCGTCATCGCTGACCGAAACGCTGGGGAATAGCGCGAGCGCGATCAGCAGGACGGACGCGAGACGCCGCGTTCTTATCCAGATCGAGCAGCGGCGGCCTTGCCGTTCCAACGACAATGCCCAGGCGATCGCAGCGACGCAAATTGCGGCCCATACAACGTTGAGCGATATGTCGAGCGGGAAGGCCATCAGCGCGAAAACACGCCTGTGCTTTATTGTTGCACGCCCGCGCGCCCGGTGACAATCACCGGCGCGCAGTCCGGGTTACATGTACATGCCGCCGTTTACATCCAGCACGTGACCGGTGATGTAACCAGCCTCTTCACTGGCCAGGAAACGCACCGCCGCTGCGACATCTTCCGCCGCGCCGAAGCGCTTGAGCGGAATTCGCGCGAGCAGTTCGTCTTTCAATGCCTGCGGCAATACAGCCGTCATGTCTGTTTCAATGAAACCGGGCGCCACTGCGTTTACGGTGATGTTGCGGCTGGCGATCTCTTGCGCCAGCGCTTTTGTCAGCCCGATCAGCCCCGCCTTGGAGGCGACGTAGTTCGCCTGCCCGGGATTGCCCGCTTCGGCGACCACCGAGGAGATGTTGATCACGCGTCCCCAGCGTTCCCGCATCATCGGATGGAGCACCTGCTGGATGCAGTAAAAGGCGCCGCTCAGGTTGGCGTCCAGTACAGATTGCCAGTCTTCCCGTTTCATGCGCAGCGCAAGCCCGTCCCGTGTCGCGCCGGCGTTGTTCACCAGGATATCGACTCTTCCAAACTCTTTAGCCGTCTTGGCGAAGGCCTCTTTAATGGAATCGGGCGATGACACGTCGAGCTCAACCACGAAAGCCTCGCGTCCCCGGGAACGAATCTCTGCGGCCACCTGCTCCAGCTTTTCAACCGACCGCGCCCCGACCGCGACGCGCGCTCCGGCTTCGGCCAGCGCCATCGCGCAGGCGCGACCGATGCCGCGGCTTGCTCCGGTGACAAAAGCGATGCGGTTTGTCATGCGAAGTCTTATGATATCGCCGCCCGGACGCACGGTTTGGACCGCGCATCCGCGCCGTAGTACAACTGAGGTTCCGGCTGAATCATGGCCTACGCTGACCTTCGTGAATTCATCAAGACCCTCGAGCAGCGCCGCGAGCTGCGGCGAATTCCGTTTGAGGTGGACCCCGTTCTGGAAATCGCCGAATTTGCTGACCGCGCGGTAAAGAGCGGCGGTCCGGCGCTGCTGTTTGAAAAGCCCAAAGGCAGCTCCATTCCTGTGCTCATCAACGCCTTCGCAAGCATGCGCCGAATGGAGCTCGCGCTCGGCGTGAATTCGATAGAGGATGTGGCGCGGCGCATCGCGCAGTTTCTCGAGATGCGAGCGCCCGAGGGCATCATCGGAAAGCTGAAGATGCTGCCGAAGCTTGCAGAAATGGGCTCGTTTTTCCCAAAAATGGTCTCCGACGGGCCGTGCAAGGAGGTGGTTCGCGACAAAAATTTTTCCCTGTTTGAATTCCCCGTCTTGCAGTGCTGGCCGCACGACGGCGGCCGCTTCATCACCCTGCCGATGGTGTTCACAAAGAATCCGGATACCGGCAAGCGCAACTGCGGAATGTACAGAATGCAGATCTATGACGACCGCACGACCGGTATGCACTGGCAGACGCATAAGCAGGGCGCAGAGCATTACCGACGTCGCGCGGCCGAAGGGAAGTCGGCGCGAATGGATGTCGCGGTGGCGATCGGCGCGGACCCGGCGACCATGTATTCCGCCGTCCTTCCGCTGCCCCCCGATCTCGATGAAATGATGATCGCCGGTTTCCTCCGCGGCAAGCCCGTTGAAATGGTCAAGTGCGAAACCTGCGATCTTGAAGTCCCCGCCAACGCGGAAATTGTGTTGGAAGGCTACGTCGATCCTGGCCAACTGCGGCGCGAAGGGCCGTTTGGCGATCACACCGGATTCTACTCGCTCGAAGACGACTATCCGGTGTTTCACGTGCGCTGCATCACGCACCGCAAGCGCCCGGTGTACGCTACCACCATCGTCGGACCGCCCCCCATGGAAGATTTTTATATGGGGAAGGCGATTGAACGCATCTTCCTGCCTCTCCTGCGGCTCCAGTTGCCGGAAATCCGCGATATCTGCATGCCGGCCGAGGGCGTCTTCCACAATCTGATGCTGGTCTCCATCCGCAAGTCGTATCCGATGCACGCCCGGAAAGTCATGCACGCAATCTGGGGTCTCGGCCAGGCGATGTTCACCAAGTGCATCATCGTCGTGGACGAGGACGTGGACGTGCAGGACGTGCGTGAGGTCGCATGGAAGGCCCTGAACAACATCGACCCCCAACGCGACATCGAATTCGTGATCGGTCCCGTCGATTCTCTGGACCATGCCAGCCGCCTTCCGAACGTCGGTTCGAAAATGGGCGTGGACGCGACGCGCAAATGGGAGACGGAAGGCTTTCGGCGCCCCTGGCCCAAGGTGATTCGCATGGATCCGGAGGTAAAGCGCCGCGTGGATGCGCTCTGGAAGAGGGCGGGCCTCGCATGAGGCGGTGGAAACGCCGCTGCGGCGCTCTTGTGACAATAGGAACGTGGACTTTATCCTTCATCCGGCCGAAATCCGCGTGCTCGGCTCGCTGCTGGAAAAAGATATCACCACTCCGGAGTATTACCCTCTGACGCTGAACGCGCTGGTAAACGCGTGCAATCAGAGATCGAATCGCGATCCGGTTGTCCACTACGATGAGCCGGCCGTCACGCACGCGCTCGATTCGCTCAAGACAAAGGGGTTCGTTACCGTGGTGAGCGGCGCAGGCAGTCGCGCGCTGAAATACGCGCACCGCATTTCCGACCGTCTGAATCTCGGGCGGCGCGAGCTTGCGCTGCTGTGCGAGCTGATGCTCCGCGGCCCGCAGACCCTTGGCGAACTGAGAATGCATGCCGCGCGGATGTACGATTTTTCGGACCTGGAAGAAGTTCAGGCGTGTCTCGAAGGCATGATGCAGCGCGCTATGGATCCTTTGGTAACGCGCCTTCCCCGCCGCCCTGGGACGAAGGAGGAGCGTTATGCGCATCTGCTCGCCGGAGAGCCCGAAATGACCGAGACGTCCGCGCCCGCCCCTGTTTCAAACGCCGCTCCGCCGTCGGACCGCGTGGCTCGACTCGAAACCGAAGTGGCGGCCCTGCGCGCGGATATCGACGCGCTGAAAGAACAATTCGAGAAATTTCAGAAACAATTCGAGTGAAACGATGAGTCTGGATGGACACACTAGCAGCCGAGACCGAACCGGGCGCCGCCGGGTGCGCGTCAAGCGCGTGGACGAGTGCCAGACGCTCGATGAACTCTTCCGCAACTGCCTCCCGGCGTTCGGAGGGGCTCATTTGCGGCGGATTTACACCATTCTCGATCGCGCCATCGGCGTGGGATGCCCGCTCACGGTTTCCATCGCAGGTCCGATCACCGTATCCGGCCAACACCAGGCGTGGCTGATCCCGCTGCTTGAAACCGGATGGGTTGCCTATCTCAGCACCACGGACGCCGTTTGCTACCACGACGGCCACCGCAGCTTGAACGAGCACCGCGACACTCCGATTTTTGAAACGCCGATCTGGGGCGATGATCGCGCCCTCAGAGAAGAGGGCACGATCCGCGTGACGGATATGGCGTTTGAGGAAGACGTTCTGCTCGATCAGGACCGCTTTCTCACCGCTGTGCTGGCGCGCCCCGAGTTCCAGCGCAGAATGACCGGAACCGAGCTCCGCAACCGCCTCGGCGCCTATTACGACGCGCAGGAACGGCGGCACGGCGTCGCCCCGGGACTGCTCGCGACGTGCTATCGCATGGCCATTCCGGTCTTCGTCGGCGCGCCGGCGGACGGCAGCGTGTTTCTGAATTCAATGAAGCTTTGGGCCATGAGAAAGGCCGGAATAATCCCGGACTACGGCTTGGACCTGGATTTGCACGCGGAAGTGTTCGAGGCGTGCGCGTATCACCGCTGGGGTCTGTTCGAAAATCCTGTTCACGCCCTCGGAACGTTGATTCTCGGCGGCGGCGTGCCCAAAAATTTCAATCTGCAGCCCGAGCCAGCGCTGGGCCAGGTGCTGGGACTGCCGGACGTGCGCGGATACCAGTTCGATGTTCAAATCGTGACTGCGCCCGTAACGGACGGATCGCTGTCATCCTGCCCGCCTGCCGAAGCGGTGACCTGGGGCAAAGTGGACAAGGATGTCTATACTGAGACCACCGAGAGCATGCAGGCGGACTATTCGACCGTGATGCCGTTTGTGGTGTGCGCGCTGCTCGAGAATCGGCGCCGTTATGAACAAATGGCTGCCGAACTCGGCGAAATCCAGCTCTTCGAGCGGGAGCCAGCAGCCCGCGGCTACCTGCGTCCGCGCGAGGGCTACCGGCTGTTTGAGCGGCGGGGCGAATTGGTCGAACGGCTGACCGAAGACGTGCGAAACAATGAGGGCTGGTTGCGACGCACCCTGGAGTATGAACTTGCCGCAAGTCGCCCGTAGCCGGGACTGACCAGCCGCGCCCCGGGCTGCGGCAATGCCCGCCGCCAGACGCCGGCCGGGAGTGATATCGTCGGGTTATGTCGAACCGGACTTTCCTGTTCGTTGTCACATCGGCAGCGATGTTCGCTCAACCGCAGCAGCCGCGCCCGATCGTTTCTCCGGAAGTTCATTCTGACCGCACGGTGACATTCCGGTTTCGCGCACCTAACGCAAAAGAAGTCCTGCTTTCGCGCGAAGGCGCTCAGCGTCAACCCATGCAGAAAGACGATGAGGGCGTCTGGACGATCACCACCGAGCCCTTGCAGCCCGATTACTACGGTTATTCCTTCGTAGCCGACGGAGTCTCCCTGCTCGATCCGGTGAACCACCTGATGAAGCCGAACCTGCTCAATCCGACCAGTATGGTGCACGTCCCCGGATCCGGCGAGCCGTGGGAGATTGCCGCCGTGCCGCATGGCGAGGTGCATCATCATTTCTATCATTCGGACGTGATCGGCGATGATCGCGATTTTTACGTCTACACGCCTCCCGGTTACGATCCAACCGCAAAGAAGCTTTATCCGGTGCTGTACTTGCTGCACGGCTACAGCGACGATGCAAGCGCCTGGACTGCGGTGGGACGAGCGAATGTCATCCTGGACAATCTCATTGCCCAAGGCAAGGCCAAGCCCATGCTGATTGTGATGACTCTGGGCTACGGCGCTCCCGAAATCGTCTCTACGAACCGGGCGAGCGCGTTTCGCGATCCCTCGCTGACAAAGAGAAACTACGACCGGTTTCGTGAGGCGCTGTTTACCGAGGTAATGCCGCGAATCGAGAAGGAATACCGCGTCATCAAGGACCGCAACTCGCGCGCCATCGCCGGACTGTCGATGGGCGGCGCGGAGTCGCTATATACCGGTCTGAACGCCCTGGACCGTTTCGCCTATGTCGGGGCGTTCAGCGCCGGAGGACTCTCGGGCGACTACGCCGCGAACTTTCCGAAGCTCGACGAAAAGGCAAACTCGCAGTTGAAACTGCTGTGGATCGCGTGTGGAACCGATGACCGCCTGATTGAGCCCAACCGGAAATTCCGGGAGTGGCTCACGTCCAAGGGCGTCAAGCACACCGACATCGAAACCCCGGGCGCACACGTGTGGATGGTATGGCGGCGCAATCTGGCTGCATTCGCGCCCTTGCTGTTTGTCTCCGGCAAGGCCTCTGCTGCGCCGACCGAATAAGCGCCTGGCGTTCGCTCAGCTTGCAACCATCGTTTCCGGATCCCAGCGGCAAATCCGGCTCTCCCACAGGCTCGTGTTCGTCAGCAGCGCGGGTCCCGCCGCCCGGAATCCGAAAACGGCGTCCTCAAAGAATGGTTTGCGTGAACGGACCGCTGCGTAGAAATTGCGGTGATGTTCGAGATGCGCGCTATAGCCGGGCGGCGGTACAAACTTCTCTTGCCGCTCCGGGCGCAGCGCGTCGGCGGTGGCTTTCTCCAGCGGATGTTCCTTCCGGTATTGCTCGAGGAAGCGCTGCTGGATCGCCTTCGAGAAGGTTCCGATAGTGTATCCCGGCTCCGTTTCGTTCGGCGCTTTCGAGAGCGTCAGCGAATTCATGGAAACGTTCATCACGCCCTCCGACCCGACAAAACGGTAGCCGAAATTCTCCGCCTCGCCGCCGCTCTTGAAGTTCACCCGGAGAGCGAGATTGAACGCAGGATAGTCCAACAGCGCCAGCATCACGTCCGGCACATCCCGGCCGTCCTTCCAGTAGCGGAGTCCGCCCGTCGCGTAGACGCGGCTTGGACCTTTTTGTGCCGCCGCAAAATGAAGCCCCGTGAGCAAATGCACGAACAGATCGCCCGCAACGCCCGTCCCATAGTCGCGATAATTTCGCCACCGGAAAAATCGTTTGGCGTCGAACGGCCGTTTCGGCGCGATGTTATCCAGATACCGGTCCCAGTCCACCGTCTGCGGCGAGGCGTCCGGCGGAATCGAGTACTGCCATGCTCCGATTGCAGTATTGCGGTCCAGCCACGCCTCCACCATGGTTAATTCGCCAAGCGCGCCCTGGGCGAGCAGATCGCGCGCCTTTTCAAATACCAGTGAGCTTGCGTACTGACTGCCAATTTGAAGAATCCGTCCCGTCCTCTTTTGGGCTTCGATGACGGCCTTTCCCTGCTCGATCTTCTGCACCATCGGCTTTTCGCAATATACGTCCTTGCCGGCGTTGAGCGCGTCGATGGTTATGCGTGAATGCCAGAAGTCTGGCGTCGCGATGATGACCGCATCGACGTCTTTGCGGGCGAGAACTTCGCGGTAATCGCGAGTGGTGAAAATGTCGCGCCCCCAAAGTTCGCGTGAACGCTCCAGCCGCCCGTCATATAGATCGCAAGCGGCAATCAGTTTTACGCCTGGCAAAGACACAGCCATCTGCGCATCGCCCTGACCCATACCGCCGGCGCCGATGAGAGCGATCTGGATGGCGTCATTGGGGGACTTTGGCGGGGTGATTTGTGATTGCAGCAGGGGCGCCCCTAGGCCTGCGCCGGCAGCCGCTCCGAGAAAATGACGTCTGGTTGGCATGACACTTCTAATTTAGCGTCCGCCGTCGGCTGCCGCGGCGTCGCCAAACCGATGTTCAGGGCGTAATCGGGAGTTGCGCGAAGTCTGAAATCGTCCCGGCCGGAAGTTGCGCCTGGCACGTCACCACTACTGCTCCCGACAGTCCTCGCGGAATCGCAATGTCTACCTGGTCCACTCCAATCATGCCCGGCGCAAGTCCAGCAAACAGGATGTCAGCTTCCGCCGACGCGCCGCCGGGTCGCGGCTCGTGGAAACTGCACGAGAGCGGAGTTGTCGCCTGATACAAGGCGCCCGGGGGCGTCACCGCTCCGGTCGCAATGAGCGGCGATACAGGACCGAGCGCCGTGAAATAGAAGTGAACGATTTCGCCGCCTTTGGCCGGGCTGGCAATCGTGATCAGGCCGCTGAAGTCCTCGTGCGCCGCCAGCGCGTAGCGCGCCTGGGGGTCATCAGGCGACGGCGCAAGATAAAAACGAGGCGCGGCTTGCACGACTTGCGTATCATGCGCCTCTTCAAACGCGGAGGGATTCCCGGGATAGAACACATGAGCGACAGAGTTCGGCGGCGTTTCCCAGGGGATCTCGAAGGTTGCCGTCGATTCCGAGCGCGCGATGACCGGCGCCAGCCCGCCCTCGGTCACGATCGCCGCCTCGCCCGAGCCCGTGGGCATCGCCACGTCGACGCGCGCGCCGGGTACAAATACGCTCGGCGTAACTTCGATGTGCGGCGGCGCAGCGCTGAGTTCAACCAGGGAGCCTGAGCCAATCTCAATTTTCAACAGACGGCCAGTCACGGTAGAGGCATATACGACATTGCCAAACCCGGAAATGACGGCATCTTGAAAACCTTCGGGCGCGGATGCCAGCTTGCTCGGCGAAGCGCCATCGGTTCGCTGAAGAAACAGATCTGTTCCCAGCGTGTACGCAACCATGCGCCCGTCGTAGGTCAGGGTCGGATGCAAGTACGCGCCCGGTGTTGGAGCCGGCTGATAGTCTTTGGGAGTCGGCGCTGAGACCAGGGTAATTTCACGCCTCGTGGAGATATCATGCGCGCGCAGCGTGATGGTCCCCGGACCGGAGGGGTCCGACTCGTAGACGATCAGGGAGTCATTGGCGCTCAAGCGGGTGCACGTCGGGGGCGCCTCGAACTGAACCGGCGTAAAAGCGCCGGAACGCCAAAGCACCGGGCCGGCCGACGAGCCCAAAACAAGAACTGCGCCGTCGTTTGCCACTGCATAACGGCCGTCGCCAATGGGTCGGAAGTTGGCGAGTACGGTCGCGGCGCCGGTGCGCAGATCGTACAGTGCGATTGGGCTTGGCCCGACGGTTCCACCCCGGTCCGATAGCAGCGCAAACCGTGCGTTGGGGCTGAGCGCGATGCGGCCGAAACTGATGCTGGCGTCTGCGGCGCCATTGCGCGCGATCCAGCTCTGAAAATAGATGAAGCCGATGCAGTGGCTCCCGCCCACGCAATTGCGGGCGGCCGTGAACGCAACCGTTTGGCCGTCGGCGGAGACCGAGGGGCGTTCAGCCATGAAAAAGTTCGTGTCCGGCGATGGCTCAGGTATGAGTTGAAATTCGCGGAATAGCTCGAAGCCGTGCTCGGCATA
>DASRCT010000085.1:0-26297 GCA_035652975.1 Bryobacteraceae bacterium
CGATTGGCCCTTGGAATCCCTGCGGCTTCACCATGGCGCCCAGATGGCGTTCCTGGTGTCGCAACGCCAGGATGGGGTGCGCGTTGTCGGGCGAACCGGCTCGAAAACCTGCCTGTTTGAGTCCGCCAGGCCGGACCAGATTGCCCGGCGCCTTCTGAACCCCACGCCGCACTTCCCAGTCGCGCCGAACCTGCTGCCCTGAGGCTCCAGAGCGAACCAACTGAATCGCGCCTCCCAGCCGCCGTTCACCGTCAACAGCGCCCCTCTCCACCCGAGCACATCGCCTCGCCATGAGTTCCTTTTGGACCCCGCAACCGAGAGATCCTGCTCCATCGCCGCCGCCCGTCGCCGCGCCGGCGCTCCCTGGCCCGGGCTCAGAGCAACGTCGTTCTCATCCCGGCATAGCCGGCGTAAGGTTTTTGCGCGTCGCTGAGGCGGAATTCAACTAATTGCCCCCCGCCCCATCCTGGCGCAGACTGGAGCGGTGAGCGCGTCGTTACTCGAGACTCCCCCACAACTTCAGGAAAATCAGGTCGTTCCGCCAGTTCCCGAAAGCATCCAGGACACCGGACTTCCTGGCGCCTTGGTCGAACAGTTGATCATAAGGATTTTGTATTTCCGCGGTGAATTGCTCGGCCGCGACCTGGCCCAGGCGCTGGGTCTCAAGTTCAGCATCATCGAAGACATTATCGAGACGCTCAAGCGGCAGCATCTGATCGCGACCAAGCGGTCCCTTGGAATCGGCAACATGTCCGCGCTGTTTACCCTGGCCGAAGCGGGCCGCGCCGTCGCGCGGGATTACCTTGAAATCACTCAATACGCCGGGCCCGCGCCAGTGCCGCTCCATCAGTACACGGCGGTTGTCCGGCGCCAACGCCACCCCGATAAATGGCTCACGCCGCAGGGCCTCGAAAAGGCGCTGAAGCACCTGGTGGTCACGCCCGACGTCATGAATCAGATCGGACCGGCCGTCAATGCCGGCAAATCATTCCTCATTTACGGCCAGCCCGGAAATGGAAAGACCGCGCTCGCCGAAGCGCTCTTTCGAATTGAGTCCACCCCCATTTACATCCCGTACGCGATCGAGTATCAGGGCAACATCGTCCAGGTCTACGACCCGATTTATCACCAGCGTATCCAGGACGAGGAGAGCGGGTTGTCGGCGCTGGCGACGGAGCCCTCCTACGATCACCGTTGGTTCCGCGCGCGGCGGCCGTTCATCATCTCCGGCGGCGAACTGACCCTCAGCATGCTCGACCTCAGCTATAACGAAAGTTCCAAAGTCTACGACGCTCCTTTCCAGGTCAAGGCCAATAACGGCATCTACCTGATCGACGACTTCGGCCGCCAGCGCGCGACCCCAGCCGAAGTCCTGAACCGGTGGGTGGTGCCTATGGAGCGTCACGTCGATTACTTGTCCTTCCGCACCGGCGGGAAAATGACCGTGCCGTTTGAGGCGTTTCTGCTGTTTTCCACAAATCTCCGCCCCGATCAGCTCGGCGATGAGGCATTTCTCCGCCGGATTCAATACAAGATGCTGGTTCGCAATCCCGCCGAAGACGAATACCGGCAGATCTTCAACCGCTTTTGTGAATCGCGCGCGCTCGAATGCGCTGAAGGAGCGCTGGACCGTTTGATCGCGAAACGGTACCGGGCTGAGCGCCGTCCCATGCGCCGCTGCCATCCGCGCGACCTCATCTCTCACGCCATCGACTTCATTCAGTTCGAGGACCGCCCCTGGCTGCTCGACGACGAAGTTCTGGATCGGGCATGGTGCAGCTGCTTTGCCGACGCCCGCGACCTCGACGCCTGATCCTCAGAATCAGGTGTGTGAACATGAAGTAAGTGCAGCACAGCGAAGCAGCGCGCGCACGGGGACTGTCGCGCCGCACCCTCATTCTCATCGCGACCAACGTCATTTCCATCGCCAGCCTGTACTGGGTCCTCAGCCACTCGCGATGGCGCGAGTTCAGAACCGATATCCGCGAACTCAACTGGTGGTGGATTGCGCTCGCCGTCGTCGCCGACATCCTCGTCTATGTGTGTCATGGCTGGCGCTGGAGCCTGCTGCTGACCCCGGTGGAGCGGATTCCCGTCCTTCGTTCGGTGCAGGCGGTCTACGTCGGGCTGTTTGCGAACGAAGTCCTCCCCTTTCGCACCGGCGAGCTGATCCGCTGTTATTTACAGTCCAAATGGAGCACAATCCCTTTTTCGGTGACTATTTCATCGGCCGTTATTGAGCGGTTTTTTGACGGCTTCTGGCTCGGATTATTGCTTCTGTTCGTCATCGGGCGCACGCCGAATATGCCGGAGGAAATCAAAGTCGGGGGATGGATCCTGCTGGGGGTGCTGCTGATTGGCGCCGCCGTGCTCGCCGCCGGCTTTTTTCACAAGGAGCGCGCCCACCGAGTGCTAGGCGAGAAGGGCTGGCAGCGCCATTTTCGCATTCTCATCCAGGATCTGCATCTTATCGGCCACTCCCGCTATCTCTATTTCTCTGCGTTGGCCACCATTCCGTATCTGCTTCTTCAGGCCGTGCCCATCTACGCCTCTATGCGGGCCTTCGGTTTCACCCCCGTCACCTGGGGCGATGCCACCGTGCTGATGGTTTGTTTGCGTTTGTCATCAGCGGTTCCGCAGGCGCCGGGCAATGTCGGCACCTTCCAGCTCTTCACGCGGCAGCTGCTCAAGGTGCTCGGATATCCCGCCGAAGACTCCGGCCGTTTCTCGATCCTGCTCTGGATTGTCGTCACCGCGCCCCTGCTGGTGATCGGCTTCATTGCGTTGCTGATGACCGAAACCAAGATCGGCGAGTTGCAGCGTCGCGTCAAGTCCGAGATCCCGGTCTCGAAGTAGCCTCGCTGTCGCCGGCGCCAGCGACGCGCGCCCGCCGAATTCAGACAGGTCTTTCTGAATCAATTTGTTAAACTGAGAGAGAAAACCCTCTCAATCTGGAACAGGAGACCTGCATGGCAATTAAAGTCGGCATCAACGGATTCGGCAGAATCGGACGCAATGTGGTTCGCGCCGGGCTCGACAACCCCAACGTCGAATTCGTGGCCGCAAATGATCTGACCGACACGAAAACGCTTGCCCATCTGCTGAAGTACGACTCCATTCTCGGCCCGCTGCATTCCAACGTGACGGCCGACGCGGACTCAATTACAGTCAATGGCAAGCGCATCAAGATCTTCGCCGTCAAAGATCCCGCCGAGATCGACTGGGCCGGCGTGGGCGCTCAGATCGTGGTCGAATCGACCGGCAAGTTTACGGATGCGGCGCAGGCGTCTAAACACTTGCGCGGTACGGTGAAAAAGGTCATCATTTCCGCCCCCGCCAAGAACGAGGACGTCACCATTGTGCTGGGAGTCAATGAAAATACCTACGACCCCCAGAAGCACAATATTATCTCCAACGCTTCCTGTACGACCAACTGCCTCGCCCCTGTGGTGAAGGTGCTGAACGATAAGTTCGGCATCGAAAAGGGCTCCATGACCACCGTCCACTCCTACACCAACGATCAGAACGTTCTCGATTTTCCACATAAAGACCTGCGCCGAGCCCGCGCCGCTGCGTTGAATATGATCCCGACCACAACGGGCGCCGCCAAGGCCATCGGCCTGGTGATCCCCGAACTGAAAGGCAAGTTGGACGGCTATGCGCTGCGAGTGCCCACGCCCGACGTCTCCGTCGTGGATTTCGTCGCCGTTCTCAAGCGCAACACCACAGCTCAGGAAGTCAATGAGGCCTTGAAAGAGGCCGCCAATAACGGCTTGAAAGGAATTCTCGGCTATACCGAGGATCCCGTGGTCTCCTCGGACCTGATGCATGACCCGCACAGCTCGATCGTCGACGCCGAAATGACCAAGGTGCTGGACGGCAATCTGGTAAAAGTCGTCGCCTGGTACGACAACGAATGGGGTTATTCCAAACGGATTGTCGATCTCATTGAGTTCCTGGGACGGAAAGGACTGTAGCTTTGACGTCGGGGCCGGATCCCCTCCGGCCCTTACCTCGCCGCGCGCAGCGGGCGTTTCGGCAATACGGCTGTCGAGCACCAGAAATCGAGCGCGTTCCTGATCGCCGCCGCCTGCTCCTCGCGCCGGTTCGTTCGCTGCACATAGCAGGTCCTCGGGAATTCGTAAACCCGGTTTACGAACTCGCGATCCTTTCGGTCGGCGAACACCACCACGGGAGCCCCCTGCGCCGAGCTGTGGGACCGAAGCCTCTCGATCTGGTTCAGACCGGAAAGCTCGTCACCGTCGGCGCCCAGCCTCAAGAAGATGACATCGACACGGACGCCGCTTGCCAGCGTGCGCTCGGCCTGCTCGACGCCGCTTGCGGTGAGGACGCTGCAGTGGCGGCCAGCAAAGCCGGCCAATGCTTCCTGAATCAGGGGAGTGTCCGTCCCCTCTGGGTCAATGAAAAGGATCACAGGCAGGCCCCTATCCATATTCGTCTAGAGCTTGGACTTTCCCGCAGCGAGTTTCGTGTGCTCGTAACCGTATCCAAACGGGCTGTTCACTTTTACCGCCTCGCCCCAGGCGCGCCTGAATCTCCCGGCAGCCGCAGTCCTCGCCCCGATTCGCCGGTCGCTTTCTTTCAGGGGGCTAATTTCCGTCCGAATCAGGCCTTGACCTTCATCCGGCGCAGATTGTTATAACTTAGCCGCAGACTCCTCAGCGGACTCCCGGGCGTGTGATCCTGCTCGACGATATAATGTTGCACGCCTGCCGCTTCGCAGGCGCGCAGGATGGTCGGAAACTCCAGCGTCCCGGTTCCGACCTCGCGGAACGCGCTCGGCGGAACCTGCTCGCTGTACTGAACCGGCGTTCCGAACGCCTTGTCCTTGAGGTGGACCAAACGAACCCTCCCTTGCTGCTGCCGGATGATCTCGGAGGGGATGTTGCCGGCCACGCTCAACCAAAAGACGTCCAGCTCCAGGACGACTAGTTTCGAATCCCACCGGGACAGCAGAATGTCCCAGGGGCGCTGACCGGCGGTTCCCGCGAACTCGAAAGCATGGTTATGGTATCCGAACTGCAACCCCGCCTTTTGGCAGGCCTCCCCGGCTCGGTTCATGTCATCGGCAATCGCCCGGTATGCGTCCGCGTTTCCCCGATCCGCCGGAGGAATGTATGACAGGATCATGTAACGCAAACCGTTTGTTTTGGCCTGTTCGATGGCCTGCGCCCAGCTCAGATCTTTGCGCACCCCCCTCACCAGAGCCAGATCGTAATGCCCCGACGGAGCGGTCAGCCCGGCGTCTTTAATAATTGGCATCAGGCGCTCGATATCCGGCTGGCCGATCTCCACCTCCTTGTATCCGATCTCCGCGATGCCTTTGATCACCGCCGCCGCGTCATGAGGCAGCTGGTTTCGCACAGTATAGAGCTGCGCTCCGAGTGGACGGTTGAAGTTGACCATTTTGGGTTTCGCCGTTGCGGAGGCGCAAAGGGAAGCAAGAAAGCAGCGGCGGGAGAGGGCGCCGGCGGAAGCGCGCAAGTGGCTGAGCAGCATCGCCCATCAGCATAGCGCGTCCGGGTGCGGCGAAGATTTGCCCCGGCGCTGGAGCGGCCGGGGCGATTTGCGAACCGCTAACGGGTCAACTCCAGCGGAGATTCCCGCAGCAACTGCCCCGACCGGTTGAAGACTCGAACCCAGTGCTGCCCCGCGCGCAATCCATCCGCTACGGAGGCGGTCACACGTCCGTTCGCTGCGACTCCCGGTCCCGTCCATTCCGTGCGTCCGTTGCTGTCGACAATATCGACGCGGCACGTTCCTTCCAGCGCGACGCCCTGAATTTCGACGTTCAGCTTCAGGCTCGCGCCAGCGCGCGTCGAGGCGGTGGCCGGCGCCGCGCCTCGGGAAGTGGTGATCGTTACCTCGGTCTCGCCGCGCGGCGCAGCGGCTTGGTGATAGACCGGCAACGCGATCGCAAGGGCGAGGGCGGCGGCAGCGGCGGCCCATACCGGCTTCGGAGCGGCAAACAGCCATGCGAATAGTCCGCGAGGCGAGCGGCTCGCGGGCGCCGTCGCGGCAGCCTTGCAGACCTCTTTTAATCCCGCAATTTCAGCATCGATTGCCGCAAGGTGATCCTGACATTCCGAGCAGATCAACAGATGATTTTCAAACGGCTCGCACTCCGAGGCGCTCAGATGCCCGAGCGAGTATTTCTCGAACATCTCCTCGGTCGGATGGCCGTCTTGTACTTTCGCCATAAACCCTCCTGATAAAAGCAGCGTCAGCTACTCTAAGCACACACTTTGGCGGGTTAGTGGCTGCCTGCCGCGGAACTTCTCACATAAAAGGCGCTCAGCGCCTTGTGCTGTAATTTTCGCTTTCCCAGATCGCCGAACCGCGCCTTGGCGCGGGATTTTAAAAGCCGGAACTGGGTCTCTGTCAGCGACATCTCCTCGCAGATCTGCTCCTGCGTCTGCTCATGTAAATAAAAGCGCGTCAGAATTTCCCGGTCGCGGCTCGCCATTCGCTGGAGAATCCGCCTCATCAGGTCCCGGCGCTGCTCGCGAATCGCCGTCTCTTCTGGATCCCCGGCGGGCGCCGCCAGACGAGCCCCATTGTCGATATCGACCTCCTCGCGCCTTCGGTGCACGGCGTCATCGATATGCGCCGCCACCTGGCGCCGCACAATCGTACGCACAAATCCCATGAGGCGTTCCGGTTCGCGCAGCTCGCCGCGCTGAATCGCCTGTACCACTATGACGAACGTATCATGAAAGCGGTCTTCCAGATCCTGGGGCCCGAGTTGACGGCACAGGTAGAAGCGGATGCCGCGCCCGAAGATGCGGTAGAGCTGCTCCATGCCGGCTGCTTCGCCGCGCTGGATCTGCTGCACCAGAAGAGGCCAGTCGACCGGGGGAGATCCGTATTGCTTCTCCGAAGCGTTCGACGCGGCTTCGCCGCTGCTGTTTTCCGCCCCCTCTACTGTCACGCTCGGATTCGGATCCATATCAGTTGCTCCTTCCCAACAACCCGTAGGCTGCCCAATAGCCCGGACTTGCGCGCCATGTGCCGGACCGCAGCATGTCGATTTGCGCGCGCGCCAGCGCTTCCGCCGGCGCCAGCGCGTCGCCGCGGTCGGCGGCGGCGCGCAGCCGGCGGTAAAAATCCTGAAAGAGCTCGCCGGAGTCGTCTGGCACTGGCCAGGAACTGCTCACAACCGCGCGGGCGCCCGCCGACAGCCATGCCCTGGCCAGTCCCAGCAGACCCGCGCCCGCTTGTATCCGGCCCACTCCCGAGCTGCACCCGCTCAACACAACAAGCGAACCGTTTACATGAAAGGTCGCCACATCCGCCGGCGTCAGCACATCCAGCGCCGGCGGGCGGGCGCCGGGCCGCAAGCTCAAGGCAATGACAGTCCGTTCCTCGTCGTCTCCTTGCAGGAAATGCGCGGCAATGTGGATCACGGCGGGATTGTTTTCCAGCGCCTGGCGGAGCGCGCGGGAGTTCGCCCGGATCCCCGTCAGCAGTACGGAATCGTCCGCGCCCCAGGCCCGCGCGCATTCTGCGACTTCGGTCGCGCTGCCCACAAGCCGCGGCAGTTGCGTCGCCGTGGATCCGCCCCGAAATATCCACGCTGAGCGGGTGATCGCATCCGGTTGCCCCCCCAGCCGGCTGTCGGCGGTGTTGTAGACGGGATCTCCGACGGCGACAAACCGTCCTGAAGAGGCCGCCGCCGGATTGTTGCCGACCGCCCACGCTCCCGGCGTGGTCTCAAGCACTACGTCCTCGATCAGGTATCGTGGAACGCCCTCGCCAGCCGCGGTTACCAACGCCGCCAGCGGCGCTTCAAAGAGCTTGCCATCGAGCGCCAAAAGCCAGCGTCGCGGACTCATCGGCGCGCCCTCGAAGAGGACCGAATAAAGTTCCCGCCCCGCCGCCGACACCGATCCGGGCGCCCCGTTTCGGACGTCCGCGCGGAATCGATCCACCAGATCATCAATCACCTGCCGCCCCGGCAACCTCTTCAACGTCACTCGCGAACCGGAGACCACCCAGCGGTAGGAGACCACCGGGCCCATATAGAAGCTGACCAGCGTACGCGAATTCCCTATCACCTTCCGGAAATGGCTAAGTGAAATCTGAGTGCGAAAAATCTCCGTGGAAAATACAGGGCTGGGCAGCAGACCCGTCTGCATTTCAAGTTCGGTCAGACGGAATTCGAGTTTTGAGGCGACGGATCGAAGCTCCGCGATGGTCGCCGCTTGCGAGGCGGGCGTCGAAATCAATTTGCTCTCAACCGATTGCAGTGAGGCGAGCGTCTCCCAGTACTCTGCCGGAAGGCGCTCCCTGCGCGAGGCAATCCGCGCATACAGGCTGAATGCGCGATTCGCCTCACTCGCTTCCCACGACTCGGCCAGATAGCGGAACTCCCCGGTGCGAAAGTACAATTCAGCTGCCGCCCGGACCTCGGCGGCATAAACCTCCGCGAGCATGGTCTCGGCGCTCACGCGAAACGAGTCGGCGGGCAGCACCTCCCGCCGCCATCGCTCCACGTCGCTGACTGCGGCGCGAAGATCCTCCAGCGCCCCCTTGAGATCGCCTTCCGCAAACCGGATGCGTCCCCGCAAATAGCGAACCCTGTGCGGCGGCAACCGCACTCCGGCAAAACCCGCCTCCAGCGCCCGGTTGACAAGCGTGTCGGCAAGACGGAGATCGCCCCGATCCAAATACAATTCCGCCAGCTTGTAATACGTTGTGCCCAGGGTGGGATCGTGTGACAGCAGCCGGATTCGAAAGGCCTCCAGCAGGGCCTCTTCCGCCGCCTCGAACTGGCGGTCATCGAGGAGATCCGTGCCCAGCCTCTGCCACCCGAACGCCTCTGCTGAGGACTCCCCGCTGAGGGAGGCTTTGTCGATTCCCCGCAGATATAAATCGAACGCTTCGCGCTTTCTGCCTTCGAGCGATCGAATCGAAGCCAGCTGAATCAGGAGGGCGGCCTCATGGTCCGAGGCTCCGGACCGCCGTTGAAAATCGAGAGCCTGTTCGGCCATCTGTCCGGCAGCGCCGGCGTTCTGCATTTGAAGGTAAATTGAGGATGCATTCGAGGCGTCTGTCGCAGCCTGAGCATAGTAACCGATCTGAACCGCCTCGTGGATCGCCTTGGAATATGCCTCGAGCGCTGTCCGGTATTGGAATTGGGCGACTTTGCAGCCGGCGTACGCGCTCAGAAAGTGGACCGCGGCGACCCTCTCGCCGCGCCGCGCAGCAGCCACATAGCCTTGGTTGAACAACGCGGAAGCCTCCTCCATGCGGTGCGCGCGCAGGCGGGCGAAACCCATCCTGGCAACCTCCTTCAACTCAGGAGGTCCCCACTGACCGGGCGCCGGCTTGAGCAAGGTCAGCTCTTGCACCGATGAGGACCCGACCGATGCCAGCGAGAGCGCCGACACGAGCGCCGTGCAGAGCCCTTTTATGCTGAACCGACACAAATTATGGAAGCTTGGCGTAACAGCCCGTCGCAGGCGGGAAATCCCAGGGATACTCCTATCCAGTATCCCTAGGATAATATCAAAGGCTTACCAGAAGGTAAATGCTGTGATCGGCTGAAATGGAGTGAACGCTGCGCCCGAACGCGCAACGATTTATTGCTGCCAGACTGGCGGGGCCGGGAAGATAATGATGGGATCGTCCGGTAATGACTTCGTTTTCTCTCGCATCTGCATGTGTTGAACTGCCTCCTACCCTCACTGTATCGGAGGGCATACGGCTTTCCTGTAGGTCGGCTCAGGCAAGTTATTATAAAAACACGGGCAAATAATTTTTCAAAACTTGTGAACGATGCCGGTTCGGTTTCAGCTTCGCCTGGAACGGACTTACGAATTGCGACGGTATAGCCCTGAAATCCAAACCATTACGGCTTTCGGTCGGGCGTCGATTTCCGCCGTTTAGATACGCAGCTCTGCGTTCCGGCGTTAATTATTCCGGATTTTTCCGGTACAACAGTAAAATCCTGGTAGCCTCAGCCGATGACGAACAGGGGACAGGGCGGGGGCGCTGTGTGCGGCCCGCGAGCCGCTGCGCCTGCCGCATGAGCGCGCTGCTGATTCGAAGCGCGCGGCAGCTCATTACACTGCGCGGCCCCGGCGGGCCGCGGCGAGGCACCGCGCTCAACCAGCTTGGCATCATCGAGGACGGATCGCTGCTCATCCTCGACGGGATCATCCGCGAGGTCGGACCGACGCGCCGCATCGAGAATCTGGCTCTGGCCCGCAACGCCCGCGAAATCGTGGCCGCCGGCCGGGTTGTCATGCCCGCGTTTGTCGACAGCCACACACACCTGATCTCCGGCCCTCCGCAGGTTCACGGCGCCGATCCGGACCTGGCCGTCAGAGCCGTGCGCGATTCCTCCACGCGTCGGCTCAAGGAGGACGCCGAAAAGCTGTTGCGCGCATTTGCTGCGCACGGCTCGGCGACCGTCGAGGCTAAGTCCGGCTACGGCGTCAATGAGAGCGGCGAAATGAAAATCCTTCGCGCCATCTCCGGCCTGCGGAGCCCCGTCGATGTCGTCCCCACCCTGCTTGCGCCGATGCCCGCCGGCGCCGAACGGGGACATGCGACGTGGCTTGCGGAACGGCTTCTGCCCCTCGCTCACAGCCGCGGCTTGGCGCGGTTCGCCGATGCCCGGTGCGACGCTCGCGGACTCGATGAAGCGGCCTGTCGCGCCTTTCTCGAAAATGCGCGCAGACTCGGCGTGAGCGTGAAGCTGAGCCTCTCCGAACACGGGCGTACGGCCGCGGCCAGCCTCGCCGTGGAGCTTGGCGCGACCAGCGTCGACCATCTCGAATATGCTGACGCGCTGGATATTGCAACGCTGGGCGGCGCCAACGTGATCGCGACGCTGACGCCCGCCTCGGCGCTCTACGCCGGCCCGTCCGCGCGTCTGGCGCCCGCGCGCAGCCTGATCGACGCCGGCGCCGCCATCGCCCTGGCGAGCAATTTTGATCGGGTTGCATGCCCGGCGTTGAATATGCAACTGATCATCTTCCTGGCATGCCGCACAATGGGACTTACGCCCGCCGAGGCTGTCTCGGCCGCCACCATCAACGGAGCGCACGCCTTATCGCTCGCGCGGCGGATCGGATCGCTGGAGGCCGGCAAACAGGCGGATATCATCGTGCTCGACATCCCCGATTACCGCGAGCTCGCTTGCCATTTTGGACTGAACCTCGTGGCCATGACCATAAAACGCGGAGAGATTGTCTACCGGAGCGCGGAGGCTCAGTGGAGCGGCGTCTGATCGAATGCGTCCCCAATTTTTCTGAAGGACGCGACGCGCGCGTCGTGGATGCAATCGCCAACGCAGTTGCGGCGACGCCCGGAGTCGCGCTGCTCGCCCGCGAATCCGATCCCGATCACAACCGCAGCGTGATCACCTTCGCCGGACCGCCGGAGGCGGTTCACGCCGGCGCCCTGCGCGCCATTGCGGAGGCTGTGCGCCGCATCGATCTGACGCGCCATGAAGGCGTGCACCCGCGCATCGGCGCCGCCGATGTGGTGCCGTTTGTCCCCATTGCCGGCGTCGATCTCGAGGAGTGCGCCCGGATCGCGCATGACATCGGCCGGCAGGCGTGGGAACGGCTGCAGCTGCCCGTATATTTCTATGAAGCTGCGGCCCTGCGGCCGGAGCGCAGACGGCTCGAAAATGTCCGCCGCCGCGGCTTCCACTGGCTGCGGAATCACCTCGAGGAACATCCGCCCGATATCGGAGGTCCGTCGTTGCATCCCACCGCCGGAGCGGTCGCCATCGGCGCCCGAAAGCTGCTCATCGCCTTCAACGCCAACCTCGCCACCGGCGATGTCGAGATCGCCCGCGCTATTGCGCGCAAGATCCGCGCCTCGTCCGGAGGATTGCCGGCGCTCAAAGCGATCGGCGTTCGCCTGGAGTCGCGCGGCGTCGCCCAGGTGTCCATGAATCTCACCGATTTTGACCAGACCGGGGTGTTACAGGCGTTTTCCGCGGTGCAGCGCGAGGCGGCCCGATTCGGCGTGGACGTCGCCAGCACCGAGATCGTCGGCCTGATTCCCCGCCGCGCGCTGGACGAAGCGACCGCCCGCCATATCAAATGCGAAAACTTCAGCGCGGACCGCATCCTCGAGCAGCGCATCGAGGCGGCGCTGTCGCAGGTCGGCGACGCTCACCCTGCGCCGGTCGCCCGCCGGCCTGAGTCGCGCCCGAGATAGAGATCGCGTCCCTTGGCCAGCGCCGCGATCTTTCGGTCCGCCACCGATCGCTTCAGCATCCACAGTCCGCAATCCGGATGTATCCATGCCACCCGCCCCGCGCCCAAGGTCCGCTCCGCCGCTTCAATCCGCGCGGCGATCTCATCCGCGGTTTCCACGTGGTTCACCTTTACATCCACCACGCCCACGCCGATCCGAATGCCCGGGTCGACCTCTCGCAACGCCTCTAGGTCCCCGGCCGGCCGGTGCGCAAGCTCGAGGACCAGATGATCCACATGAAGCGCATTGAGAAATTCGATGATGTCCGCCCAGTGCCCGCTTTGAATCACCTGGCCGCCATAGTTTCCAAAGCACA
Source organism: Bryobacteraceae bacterium (assembly GCA_035652975.1). Lineage (GTDB taxonomy): Bacteria > Acidobacteriota > Terriglobia > Bryobacterales > Bryobacteraceae > TMP-7. Next base: position 12,560 of record DASRCT010000085.1, read on the forward strand.
GGTGAACGGCGCGCATGCCCGCAAACGCGTCCAGCACCGTGTTGATGGCGCGCGCCGCCAGCGGGCCGTCTTTCGGATTGCCGGGAATGTTGGCTTCGTCCACTTGCAGGCAGTCGCACGCAAGCCCGCGAACCTGATCGGCGAGCACGCGCGCCATCGCCATCGTGAGCTCTTCGAAGTCGCCGTAGCGCCGGTCGAGCACCGTACGGGCCAGCATGTACGGGCTGGTCACCGTGAACTTGAACCGCCCTCCCGCGACAGACCGGGCGGCCTCGCAGTCAGCGAGCAGGTTCAGCCCCCCCTCCCCGATATCCGCCTCCACCACGCCCGCCGGCTTGCCCCGCCATTTCAGATGCGGAATTGCGCGGATGGCGTCGGCGTCCGAGCGGCCTATCCGCGTCCGTATCCCGGCCATGCGGCCCACGAAATAGTCGATCATCCCGTTCGTATCCGGATGGTTGGGATCGAAGCGGTACAGCTCGCCGTCGGTCGGCAAATCGATTCCGGCTTGGCGCTGGAGGTCGAACACGACGCGCGTCGCATCCAGGCGCGCTTCTTCCGTACGGCTTGCGGCGAGCCAGTCGGGCATCGGATAAGAGCCGACCGTAGTAGTGAGAATGTATGGCGAAGTCATGAATTGGAGGTGGCAACCGGGGCTCTGGGGCCTAGGAAACGATATACGGCGCCCGGTACGGATTGCGCGTCTTCATCTTGTTGGCCTCGTTATCGTTGATGAAGTTCTCCGTCTTCGGGTCAAACGCCAGCCGGCGGCCGAGGCGATAGCTGATATTGGCCATGTGGACCAGAATCGCCGAGGTCGCGCCTTCCGCCACGTCCGCCGTGAGATCCTCCACCTTGCGGCTGCGCACCGCGGTCAGGAAATTGGCCATGTGGCCGGCGGAATCGTCGCCGCGGCCTACCACCGCTTGCATGCTTTCGCCCGGCTCGTGCTTGTCGCCGAGAAAGATCTTGAAGCCGCGGTGATCGACGCTCATGTAGCCCTTGTCGCCGTAAAATTCATTACCGATCGAGTTGCCGCCGCTCAGCGCGCGTCCTGTCGGCGGCTCGAAGGTGATATCGGCTTCGGTGGGCGTCGGCAGCCCCCGCACTTCAAACACGATTTCCTTGTCGCCGTAATCGAAAGTCGCAATCTGCGTATTGGGCGTTTCCTGGTCGTCGTGGTAGATATACTTGCCGCCGGTGGATACGACGCCGTTCGGCAGCCCCACGCCGAGCCCCCAGCGGGCCATATCCATTTCGTGAATGCCCTGGTTGCCGATATCGCCGTTGCCCGTGTTCCAGAACCAGTGCCAGTTATACACATGCCGGTTCTTGCTGTAGGGCGTCATCGCCGCGGGGCCGAGGAACAGGTCCCAATTCACGCCCGCGGGCACAGGCTCGTCCGGCGTGTGTCCGATGGAGGGCCGGCGCTTGAAACAGATTCCGCGCGCCATGTAGACCTTTCCGATCGCGCCTTCCCGCAGCAACTGAATCGCGCGCTTCTTGTGCTCCGTGCTGCGGCTCTGCATGCCGATTTGCACAATCCGGTTTTTCTGGCGCGCATGGGCGGTCATGCGCTGGCTCTCGAAGATGTTGTAGCTGGCCGGCTTCTCGCAGTACACGTCTTTGCCGGCCTCTACCGCCCAGATCGTCGCCAGCGCGTGCCAGTGATTGGGCGTGGCGATGGTCACGGCGTCGATATCTTTATCGTCGAAGAGCTTCCGCATGTCCGAATACTCTTTCGGCTTGTGATTTTGAAGCTTTTCGACCCGCGCCGTGGCGCGTTCCACCTGCGCCTGGTTCACGTCGCAGACCGCGGCAATATTCGCGTTCGGCTGCTTGGCGATCATCCCAAGATGGGCCGTGCCGCGGCCGCCTACGCCGATAACGGCCATGTTGATCCGGTCATTGGCGCCGAACGCGCGCGCCGCAAGAGCGCCGCTGGCTACGATAAAGGTCCTTCGTTCCATGCTGTTCAGTCTAACTCTGGAGAGCGGCGATGTGGGGAATAGACGCGCTTTTGGGGACGGGAAAGCCTCGCGATCCGCCGCCCGGCTCGCGGAGAAATCGCGCCCTCTCAGTTCACCGGGATTACCGTAAAGGAATTCGAATCCCGGATAAGCTGTATTTCGTCCAATTGAATGCAACCGTAGGGTTAAATACAGTGTCCGGGCCGTTTGCAACCGTGTTCACTCCGGCGTACTTTCGTGAGAGAATATAGCCAACCGCGTTCACAGTGTTTGAGGAGCCGCCGTGCGCGGCTGCCTGCTTGCACGGAAATTGTTGGGGATCCACGTACGATGCCGCATTCCAGCCGCGTGCAGCAGGCTGCGGCGCCCGCCTGAGGTTCGATGGCGTGCTTTTGACACGAGAAACGAAAGTAGATGCCGTTTCAAATACAACCGCTGAAAGAGTTTCTGGTGCGTCCGGCGTTGCCGCCGGCCCTTTCCCGTCTCTCTGAGCTCGCCTATAACCTGTTCTGGAGCTGGGAGCACACGGAACGATCGCTGTTTCGCCGGCTCGATCCAGCCCTGTGGAAGGCGTGCAATCACAACCCAGTGCTCATGCTCGGACGCGTCTCGCAGCAGACCTTGGAAAAGGCGGCTGCCGACCCGCGCTATCTGGCTCTCTACCGCCGCGCCTGCGAGCACTATGACGCCTACATGCAGCGGACAGCGGAAATCGCCGCTCGCGATGAGCTGATCGCGTACTTCTCGATGGAATACGGTCTGCTCGACTGCATGCAGATCTACTCCGGCGGCCTTGGCATTCTTTCGGGCGACCATCTCAAGGCGTGCAGCGACGCGGCCATCCCCTTGGTGGGCGTCGGTCTTCTGTATCAAAAGGGCTACTTGCAGCAGTCGCTGAATCCGGACGGATGGCAACAGGAACGAAACCCCGTTAACGACTTCTACACGCTTCCCATCACGCCCGCGCAGGACGCCAGCGGCCATGATGTCCTGGTGACCGTGAATCTGCCCGCCGGACCGCTGTACATCAAAGTTTGGCAGGTGAACGTCGGACGCGTGAAGTTGTACCTGCTTGATACCAACATCGCCGAGAACGAACGGCCCGAGCATCGCGACATCACCGACCAGCTCTACGGGGGCGACCTGCACACGCGCATCCGTCAGGAAATCGTCTTGGGCATCGGCGGCTTGCGCGCACTCAAGAAGCTCGGCCTGAAACCGACCGTGTTTCACATGAACGAAGGCCACTCGGCCTTCCTCGCGCTCGAAAGAATTCGCGTGCTGGTTGCCGAGCATGGCCTCACCTTCAACCAGGCGCTCGAAGCGTCGCGGACCAACAACGTATTTACCACCCATACCTCCGTTCCGGCCGGGATCGACCTGTTCGATGCCGGAATGATGTACGAGTACTTCAACGACTTCTGCCGCGAGGTCGGCGTCGGCTTCGAGCAGTTGCTCGCCATCGGGCGCAGCAATCCCTACGACCAGCAGGAGCGGTTCTCGATGGCGATTCTGGCCATCAAAACATCGTCGTTCCGCAATGCCGTCAGCCGTCTGCATCGCCGCGTCTCGCAGGAGATGTGGCAGGAACTGTGGCCCAACCTGCCGGTGTGGGAGGTTCCCATCACCTCCATCACCAACGGCGTGCATCTGCCCACCTGGATCAGCGCCGATTTCGCAGAGCTGTACGATCAGTATCTCCAGCCCGACTGGCGGGAATCCCACCCCGATCCCAAAATCTGGGAGCAGGTTCGCGACATCCCCGATCAGGAACTCTGGGAGGCGCACAAGCGTCGCAAGCGCAGATTGATTTCATTCGTGCGCGAACGGGCCGTCAGCGCGGCCATCAACCGCAAAGCGCCCGCCGCCGAAATACGGCGTTTGCAGGATGTGCTGGAGCCCGATACGTTTACGATAGGATTCGCGCGGCGCTTTGCGACCTACAAGCGCGCCACTCTGCTGTTCCGCGACAAGGAACGGCTGAAGAGAATTCTCACCAACCCCAAAATGCCGGTCCAGATCGTCATCGCCGGCAAGGCGCACCCCAAGGACCACCCCGGCAAAATGCTCATCCGCGAGATCGTGCAGCTCTCGCGCGATCCGGAGCTGGCCAATCACATTCTCTTTGTCGAAGACTATAGCCTCATTGTCGGACGCGAAATGGTGCAGGGCGTTGACCTGTGGCTCAACAATCCCCGTCGCGGAGAGGAGGCCTGCGGCACCAGCGGCATGAAGGCTGGCATCAATGGCGTTCTAAGCTTGAGTATTCTCGACGGCTGGTGGGACGAGGCGTACGAGCATTCGGGAGGCTGGGCGATCGGCGATCGCGAGCCGTACTCTGAGGATCAGGACGAGATCCACGCCCGCGCCATTTATTCCATTCTCGAAAACGAGATTGTGCCCATGTACTACCAGGGCCGCGAAGAGGATGTACCCGAGGAGTGGATGCGGCGCGTCAAGCAATGTTTGATGTATGTCAGTCCGCATTTCAACTGCCAGCGTATGGTGAGTGAGTACTGGAGCCAGCTCTATGAGCCTGCTCACGGCGCCTTCGCGGAAATTCAGGCCAACGACTTCGCGGCTGCTCGCGAGCGCGAACAATGGCAGCAGGAAGTCCAAAAGGTCTGGTCCAATATCCGCTTCGTGGAGATCGGGCCGGGACCGGACAATTCCGTCGTCAGCGGCACAGCGATTCCGTTACGGGCCGCCGTCAGCCTGGCCGGCCTTAAGCCGGAGGACGTGCGTGTTGAAGCTGTGCTTGGCCGCGTCGGGGCGAACGGCGAGCTGGAAGAAACGCAGGTGATGACCTTGCCCCCGGTGGAAAAGAATGGCGACGTCGTGGTGTTCGCCCGAGAGTTCATTCCGTACCAGACCGGCCGGTTGGGGTACTCGGTACGCATCAGCCCGAACCACTACGACGATCCCCTGACGCGAGCTTGCAACTCCTTGCTGAAATGGGGGTCAGACAGCCGCTGAATTTCCCTGGCCGCGGCTGGGAAACCGGGGCCCGAAGCGGCTTGCCCGGACGGAACGCTGCCGCTGCGGGGAGTAACAGAAGATTTCGGTGGAAACCGATAGTGATCCGTGGTAAATAGATGGTAGAACGCAGAGCGGAGTCTGATCCGCCGCGTGCCAGTGAAACGCACTGGCGAGGTTCCGTAGTAGGATAGTTTGCGCACGCGCCATCACGCTCCGGAATCCAGCCCGAAACGTTTCCGAGTCTTCCACTTGTTTATCCTGCACTGATTGAGTTATCGCCGCGTTTGTTCTGGCCAGGACGGCCGACATGGCGGCAAGACGAAGGAGTTTAAGCGGTCATGGAAGAAGATCGCAAGTATCGCCAGCGCGGATATATGGACTCAGACCGCGAATACAGAAATGGTTCGCGCTCCGAGCGCCCGCGCCAGCAGGGCCCCAAACTGCCGATCGACGTGACCGGACCGCGCCTGCCCAGGCTGGTTCAGGCGGTGACCGCGTCGCGCTGCTTCAATTGCTCGACGACGCTGCCGTCGGATGTGGATTTTCGCGGGAATTGTCCGAAGTGCGGAGCGGCGTTGCATTGCTGCAAGCAGTGCGCGCACTTCGAACCCTCTACGCGGTTCCAGTGCCTCAAGCCGGTTCCGGTTCGAATTGCTGTCAAGGATCAGGCCAATGAGTGCGAACTGTTCAAGCCGCGCGTAACCGTCGCGCGCGAGGCGAGCGCCGCCACGCCCATGAACGGCGTGGCGCCCCGCATCCAGGAGCCGAGAACCCCCGGCGACGCGCGAGCGGCTTTCGATAACCTGTTCAAGAAGTAATTCGCCAGGCGGCCTCCTTTCGATGCGTGTTGCTGAACTCACCGGCGTTGGCCGTTTCCGTCTCTACGAGACGGATCCGGCGGAGCCGGGTCCGGGCCAAGTCCGGGTGCGCGTGGCCGCCGTCGGCTTGTGCGGATCCGATCTGCACTACTATTCCGAGGGCGCCATCGGAGATACGGAGTGCGTGTACCCCATGGTGCTCGGTCACGAACCCGCGGGCGTGCTGGACAAACCTGGACCGGGCGTGACCGGCTGGTCTGCGGGCGATCGCGTGGCGTTGGAACCGGCCTTATACTGCTACCACTGCGAGTTCTGCCTGGCCGGGCGGCACAACATCTGTTCCAATATCCGGTTCATGAGCATGCCCGAGGAGCCGGGATTTCTGCGCGATTATGTCGTACTGCCAGCCGCGAATCTGCTGCCGCTTCCGCCTGCGATCAGCGTGGAAGAAGGCGCGCTGGTGGAGCCGCTTTCGGTGGTGCTGCACTCGATGCAGTTCGCCGCGCTGCGCCCCGCCGAGACGGCTGCGGTTTTCGGCGCGGGTCCGATCGGGCTGATGACCGTGGCCACGCTGCGTCTGAGCGGCGCCGGACGCATCTGGTGCGTCGAACCGGTCGCCCACCGGCGCGAGCTGGCGCTCCGCGTCGGAGCGGATGCGGCGCTCGATCCTGCCGCGGTCGATGCTTCGGCGACCATCCTCAGCGAGACGGGACAGCGCGGCGTCGATGTCTCCATCGATTGCGCCGCCAAGGACGGCACGATCGACCACGCGATCCGCGCCACACGCAACGGAGGGCGCGTGGTGATGACCGGCATCCCGTCCGAGCGCACGCTCACGCTTGAGTTCCATGTCATGCGCCGCAAGGAACTCACGTTATATAACGTCAGGCGCTCCAATCGGGAATCGCAGGCCGCCCTGGAGCTGCTGCGCCAGCATCGGGAGCGCTTCGCCCCCATGATCACGCACACGCGCCCGCTTGAGAAGATCGGCGAAGCGTTTGCCATCTTTGCGGCGTATGCCGACGGCGTCGGCAAGATGATGATCCGGCTCTGATCACGCTGCTGCGGCGCTCAGAGCTTGCGCGACAATCCTCTGCGCCTCGTGTTGGATTCGGCGCAGGTGCGCCTCTCCTTTGAAGCTCTCGGCGTAGATTTTGTACACGTCTTCGGTTCCGGACGGACGCGCGGCGAACCAGCCGTTATCCGCCTCCACCTTGACGCCGCCGATCGGATTGCCATCGCCCGGCGCGTGAGTCAGGACTCTGCGAATCGGTTCGCCCGCCAGTTCTCCGGATTGAATGCTCTCGGGCGACAGTCGCGCCAAAATGGATTTCTGCTCCGGAGTCGCCGGCGCGTCAGTGCGCTGGTAGACGGGGTTGCCGAAGCGGCTGGCCAGCTCAGAATAGAGCTGGCCCGGATCGCGGCCCATCCGCGCCGTGATCTCGGCGGCGAGAAGGCACGCCAGCAGACCATCCTTGTCTGTGGTCCAGACTGCGCCATCGCGCCGCAGAAAGGAGGCGCCCGCGCTCTCCTCCCCGCCAAAGCCGAGCCAGCCCGCGGCCAGCCCCTCGACGAAGAACTTGAAGCCGACCGGAACTTCGTACAGCTTGCGCCCGAGATCCGCCGCGACCCGGTCGATCATGCTGCTGCTCACGACGGTCTTTCCGACTGCCGCGGATCGGCTCCATTGCGGCCGGTGCGAAAACAGGTAGTGGACCGCCACGGCGAGAAAATGATTGGGCTGCATCAGTCCGGCGCTGCGCGTGACAATCCCGTGGCGGTCCGCGTCCGTATCGCAGGCAAAGGCTACATCGAACTGGTCCTTGAGCCCGATCAGCCCGCGCATGGCGTACGGCGACGAGGGGTCCATCCGGATCTTGCCGTCCCAGTCCAGGGTCATGAACCGGAACGTGGGATCGACGCCCTGATTTACGACCGATAGGTTGAGTCCGTAGCGATCGGCGACCGGTTCCCAATAGTGCACGCTGGCGCCGCCCAGCGGATCGACGCCGAGCTTGACGCCTGCGCTGCGGATCGCCTCCATATCCAGCGCGTTGGCGAGATCGCGCACATAGGAATCGACGTAATCATACGGATGCGAGGTATCCGCGCGGAGCGCCCGTTCGAAGGGCGTCCGGCGAATCCCGCCGGCGCCGGCTTCAAGCAGCCGGTTCGCTTCATCCTCTATGGCGCGGGTGACGTCCGACCCCGCTGGTCCGCCGTGCGGCGGATTATACTTGAAGCCGCCGTCCTCCGGCGGATTGTGGGAAGGCGTGATGACGATGCCGTCCGCCAGGGCCGACTTGCGATTGCGGTTGTATTCGAGGATGGCGCGGGAGATCGCCGGGGTCGGCGTGTAGTCGTTGTCCTTGGGGATCATGGTTTCGACCCCGTTTGCGGCAAGCACCTCCATCGCGCTGGCAAACGCCGGGTGGGACAGCGGATGCGTGTCAAAGCCGATGAACAACGGGCCGTCGATGCCGGCGCGCCGCCGGTACGAACAGATGGCCTGCGTGATCGCGAGGATGTGCCATTCGTTGAAGGCGCGCGCCAGCGACGATCCGCGATGGCCGGAGGTTCCGAAGCTGACCCGCTGCTCGCGGATTTTCGGATCGGGCCGGTCGACAAAATATGCAGTGATCAGCCTGGGGATGTCCACCAGCGTCGACGATTCCGCAGGTTTGCCCGCCAAGGGGCTGATGCTCATGGGTGCGCTCCTTTTCCTCTTTATAGCGGCCGCCAGCGCCGGCGATCGCGCTGCATCAGTTCATCCGCCGCCACGGGGCCGTCCGAGCCGGCGGGATACTCGTGCAACTCGCCGCCCCGTCCCGCGGCCCAGGAGTCCAGGATGGGCTGGATAATCGCCCAGCCGCCCTCAATCATATCTGCGCGCTTGAACAGACTGGAATCGCCGATCATGGCGTCATACAACAGCGTTTCATATCCGGTGCGATTCGCGACGCCGAAATAATCGCGATAATCGAATGTCATGTCGACCGCCCGCGTCTCGATGATCGGGCCGGGGACCTTGCCTTCAAATTCCAGACAGATACTCTCCTGCGGCTGAATGGCGATGATGAGCTGGTTCGGCTGCGGTAGCGACGCGCCGCTTCGACGGAACAGCGCCAGCGGGGGGTTGCGGAACTGGATGGCGATTTCGGTGTAGCGGCGCCGCAAGCGCTTGCCCGTGCGGAGGTAGAACGGGACCCCCGCCCAGCGCCAGTTGTCGACCGCGATCTTGAGCGCGACGAAGGTCTCCGTGCGCGAGTTCGGGTCCACGAACGGCTCTTCGCGGTAGCCCGCAACCGAAATCTCGCCGATGCTGCCGCGCGTGTACTGGCCGCGTACAACGCAGTTGGCGCACTCGTCCGGATCGATGGGCGGCACCGCCTCCAGCACCTTCACCTGTTCATTCTGAAGCGCGGCGGCGGAGAAGGAGCTGGGCGGCTCCATGGCGGTAAGCGCCAGCAGCTGCACCAAGTGGTTCGGGATCATGTCGCGCAGCGCGCCGGTCTGATCGTAATAGCGGCCGCGCCGTTCCACCCCGACCACCTCGGCCACCGTGATCTGAACGTGATCAATGTAGCGGCGGTTCCAGATCGGCTCAAAGATGCCGTTGGCGAAACGGAACACCAGGATGTTCTGAACTGTCTCTTTGCCGAGATAATGATCGATACGATAGATCTGGCTGTCGCGCACCAGCGCGAGCAACTGGCGGTTCAGCTCACGGGCGGACTGGAGGTCATGCCCGAATGGCTTCTCGATGATGACGCGCCGCCAGCGCCCTTCGCTCTCCTCAAGCAAACCTTCCTGCGTCAGGCGCCGCACCAGGGAAAGAAAAAACTCGGGGGCCGTCGCCAGATAGAACAAGTAGTTGCCGCCGGTGTGAAAATCGCGGTCGCTCTCTCCAAGCGCCTGGTGGAGCTGCTGCCATCCGTCGGCCGAATCGAAATCAGAGGCGATGAGGCGCACTCTCGAGACCAGCCAGCGGACCAGATCGAGATCCGCCTCGCGGCCGATGGTCTGCCGCAGATCCTCTTCGAGTTTCTCCCGAAACTGCTGCTCGCTGCTGTCGGCCAGCGCGAATCCGACCACCGCGAATTCCTCGGGCAGCAGCCTGTCGCGCCCGAGATTATACAGGGCCGGAAACAGAAGACGCCGCGTGAGGTCGCCGGTGACGCCGAAAATCACCAGCGCGCACGGGCTCGCCGCTCTCAATTTCGCCACGGGCCCGCCCCGGCTCGATGTCGTGCGCAGATCGGTTGCAGTCATGCCGCAAATCCGGCGACGCTTGCGGCGGCAGAAAGTTTCAAAAAAGGCGGCGCGTCCTCGAGAGAGGGCGCGCGAAGCGCTCTCCCTCGCGGGCTAGAAGTTTACCCGCAATCCGAACTGCCACTTTCGCATGGACGAGAGCGCCGCGATCGAGAAGATCTGTCCGGCGGTCGGAGAGTCGACGGTCGCGTTGGGCTGTCCCAGATTGACGTGATTGAATACATTGAACAGCTCCGCCCGGAACTGCGCGTTGACTGCCTCGGTGATATGGAAGCCCTTGGTCAGCGAGGCGTCCGCATTGAACAAGTGCGGTCCGAAGAAGGAGTTTCGCGCGACATTGCCAAACGTGCCGGGCGCCGGGCGGCTCCATGGACCTCGCGTGCAGCCGTTGGCGTTCAGCTCCGATGTCGGCGTCGACGTGGCGATGCAGCCCGGTCCGCTCGCGCCCGGCGTGGCGATCGCATACCAGCCTTTTGCGCTCGGATCCGATACGCTGGCGTCGCCCACCAGGTTGGCGCGGCAGGGGCCTGTGTCTATATCCTTGCCGCAGTTGACGTATCCTGGCGTGAACGGCAGGCCGGACTCCCAGAGCCAGATGCCCGAAAGCTGCCATCCGCCCGCCAGCAGATCCAACGGGCGCGATGCGTCGTGCAGAAATCGTTTACCGCGGCCGAACGGAAATTCATAAACGTGGTTGAAGTTGAAGACGAATCTTCGAACCCCGCTTTCGCGGCCGTACATGAGGTCGTGATTCCAGAAGAAGTAGCTGTTCTCGAAATCGAACGCGCTCGCCCAGGTGAAGTTGCCCTGAAACTGGAGTCCGCTGGCAAAGCGTTTTTCGCCGCGCACCTGCAGCGAATTGTACTTGGTGCTCGAATCATCGGCGAAATACTTGATGGACTGCGTCCAGCCGAACTTCTGAAAGAAGAGCCGGCGCTGATTTGTGCTCAGCGCGCCAAAGCCTACGATGCTCGGCTGATTGATGTTGTAATTGGTGCCGCCGGCGGTGACGTGATATCCGTGATTGCCGACATAGGCGATCGACAGCACCGTGGTCGGCGTGAACTGATGCTCCACGGTGAAGTTCCACGCGTCGATGGTCGGCAATCGCATCGTGCGGTCGCTCGTAAGCGGCAGCACATTGGGATTGATGCCGTTCGGCAGCATCGGATTGCCGTTCGGCCCTTTGGGTTGCGACGCGAGAATAGTGGTGGGATCCAGCGGGTTGGGACCCTGATCCAGCGTGAATACCGACAGCCACGGATTCGCCGGATTCAGCGACTGGTTAGCCAGCACGGGCAGGTTCTGCGTGACATTGTGGCCGAAGGAGACGCCGAACACGCCCACGTCATACGATCGCCCGTAGCCCGTGCGCACAACCGTATTCTTGTTGACCTGATAGGCGATTCCGAGGCGCGGGGCGAATCGCGTGTAGGAGGTGTTGACGTTGCCGTTGAGGCTCACGCCGTTTTCGCCAGTGACCATCACTTCCCCGGTATCGAGGTTCTGGAATCCGCCCTTGTCCTTGCCGTTGACATACTGCGGGAAGTAAATCTCCCAGCGCAGGCCGTAGTTGATGGTCAGCCGGGGAGTGATGCGCCAGGTGTCCTGAATGTAGCTGAACAGGCGGTTTTGACGCTCGGCCGCATCGGTGGAGTTGCTGACGTAACGGGTGAACGACTGCACCTGGCCGAGAAGGAAGGACGCGAGCGAAAGGCCGCCCCCGTTGGGCCCGACGGTGGTGGTGGGATCGAACGTCAACTCGCCGGAGCGGTGGGAATCGCTCGGGACCCGGAGGTTCTGCTGATAGCGGAAATCCACCCCGTATTTGAGCGAATGATTGCCGCGCGTATGGGTCATGTTGCCGACCCATTGGAATTCGTTTTCCTGTTCGTTCAGCGGACAATTGCAGGCGTTGACGCCCAGCGAATAGCCGAATGCGAATCCTCCGGTTCCGTTGAGCCGGAAAGCAGGCATCCCGGAGGTATAGTAAGGATCGAGGTTCAGACCCGGTATGCCGGCGTCTTTGGCCGGGGATGTGCCCAGCCCGTTGGGATTCACGAACACGCGGTAGCGGAAGAATCCGAAACGGAAATCGGCCAGCCAGTTCGGCCGGATCATGTAATCGATGCCGTAGGAAATGCTCTGATCGCGCAGAGACGCTTGTCCCGCAAATGCGGTGGTCGCAAAATTCGGCCCTCCCGCGGCATAGCCGAACGCGCCCGGAACGGTCTGGTTGTACTGCATGAAGCTGTAGCGCCCGAACATGTGCATCCGTTCGGTCTGATAGCGGTCCACGCGGATGTTGAAGGCGTCGCTGTTCAGAATGCCGGCGCCCGAAGCGGCGTAATTCGGGGCTGCGCCGGAGACGCCGGCGATGTTCGGCAGCGGAATGAATTGCAGCAGCGCGAGCGCCTGCTTGGAGAGCCGCGCGGTCGGGATCACATTGCCGGCGAACTGCTTGCGATCGGCAGGCGCCACGTTGCAGTCGGTTCCATTGCATGGATCGTAGATATTGACGCCCAGATCGCTGAGGTCGCCCGCGCGTTCAGCGGCGGTGGGAACGCGCGTCAGCAGCGAACCGCCATTCTTTTGCCGGCTGCCCTGGTAGTCGCCGAAGATAAAGGTCTTGTCTTTCTGAATCGGCGCGCCGAGCGAGCCGCCGAACTGGTTCCACAGCGTCGGGGGAACGAGTTTGCCGCCGGAGCCGGGAATCGGTTGAGATTGCGCGAACGGATCGCGCGCCGCTCCATGCTGGTCGCGGCGGAATTCGAATGCGCTGCCGTGCCACTCATTCGTGCCGGATTTCGTGGTGGCGGCGATGATAGCCTGGCTGGCCTGTCCGAACTCGGCGTCGTAGGCCGTAGTCGTAATCTTCAGCTCTGACACGGAATCCAGGTTGGGCGTGATGACCGGCTCGCCTAGCACCGACTCACGGTTGTCGGTGCCGTCCAGCTGGAAAGCGATCCCGCCCCAGTATTGGCCGCCGATGTTGGGACGGTAAATATCGTGCGGCTGTTCACTCGCCGCCGTGGTCCCGCTGGCTTGAACGCCCGGGACCAGGAAGTAGAGCTTGCTCATATCGCGGCCCAGCACCGGCAATTCCATGACGGCCTTGGTGGTCAGGGTGTCGGACACATCGGCCTTCTCGGTTTTGAGCAAGGGCGCTTCAGCGGTGACATTCACCACTTCACCCACGCTGCCGAGCGACAGTTGAACGTCGACCTGCGTCGTGGCGTCCACTTCGACGCCGACATTGCGCCGCACGTAGGTTTGAAATCCCGGCGCTTCGACGCGGACTTCATAGGTGCCGACGATCAGGTGCGTCTGGCTGTAATTGCCGGATTCGTTGGTCGTGGTGGTGAAGCTGACGCCCTTGCCGAGATCGGAGATGGTGACCTTGGCTTTGGGAACTCCGGCGCCAGTGGAATCCGTGACGGTGCCGACAATATTGCCATAGACGGCCTGCGCCAGCAGGGCCGCAGGCGCGCACGCAGCAACCGCGAATGCAATCGCGATCCGCCTCACAATGATTTTCATACGTCCCCCAACACTCAGACAGAAATCCGCTGAACCGCAGACAAAGGTTGAGGCGATCTTACAATCGCGAACGGGGGGATGTCAATCGGAGCGGCGCTGGCGGTCGGGGCGGGCTCGGGCGACGAAACGAAATCGCGTTCGGGCTGCCAGCCATTAAGG
>DASRCT010000086.1:0-58696 GCA_035652975.1 Bryobacteraceae bacterium
GCGTACGGCTTCAAAGTAGGTACGGCTCGTATTAAAACAGACATTGGTGCAACCTATGCTCTTATGTAGATAGCAGGCGCTGCCACCGTTTCCATAGTTGTAAGTCTGGCTTTCGCCCAATCCCGTAATCGAATTATCGTCGGTGATGTTGACGTCGTCCCATGTAACTCCGTATGAAAAGGTCACCTTCGATTGAAGCGGATTCCATGATTGAACCCCGTCCATCACGTAAGAGAGCGTCAGCCCTCCCGAGTAGTGATACTCCAGTTGGGTGAACGTCCACCGTGGGGTGCCTGTTCCGACTATGTTTGGACAGCTTTGGGCACTCGCTGAGGCTGCACCGGCATACATGAGAATATTCACCATCATGATGAGCAGCCCCGATCGGCGTCTTAGCGGATTTTCGGAACCGACGGCGAATCGAACCCACATTCTCTGCCGGGGTTGCGAAAAGAATGATGAACACATGGTCAGCATGACTTCGGAAGTTATCAGAAGGGTTTGTGCTTTCAATAACAGTGCTGTGAATTTACCATTAATATTATGCCTACGCTGCTCAACCTGTGCGGGATTACGCCGCCGGACGGCGTACAGGGTATGGACTATTCGAGACTGTGCAAGGGAGAGCGCCCGCCCCGCGAGAGCGCTGCGTTCCTTCAGTTTCCGGTTTCGTACGGCCAGGCGCGTTCAGAGGGCATCGGGGAATATCGCGGGCTCCGCACCGAGCAGTACACATATGTGCGTTCGCTGCGCGGACCCTGGCTGCTTTATGAGCATCACACGGATCCTTATCAGATGCATAATCGGTGCGCCGATTCCGGATACAAATCCGTTCAGCGAAGGCTGGACCGAATGCTCGACGCTCTTTTGAAACGGTACGGAGACGATTTCCTTCCGGGGCGGGAGTATGTCGCGCGTTTCGGCTATGAACGCAACCGCGAGATCGCAGGAACGCCGGGTCATTCTGTGAGCCCGTGGGGCGACTGGCAATCGACCATGTCTTAAGTTGGCTGACCTGGTCCCGGCGGTATATAAAAAGAGGATCGACCTAAGGCGCCGATCATGTGGCACATCCGACGGACTTGCATCGCTTCATTGATTTGCGCCGTGGCCGCCTGCCGGGCGCAATCCAATCTCGCGGCGATCAGCGGAATCGTCACGGATCAGCAGGGCGGCGTCGTTCCGGACGCCGCCGTGGTCGCCACCAGCGTCGAAACGGGGGTCCAAACCAGCGCGCAGACTAACGCGGCTGGCTTCTACCGGCTCCAGAACCTTCCCATCGGCGCCTATGATGTCTCGGTTGAACATCCCGGCTTCCGGCGGTATGTTCGACGAGTCACGCTGACCACCGGCGAGCAGCTTGGCCTTGATGTTGGACTCACGGTCGGGACGACAGGCGAATCCATCACCGTAACGGCGGAAGCTCCCTTGATCGAAAGCCGCACGTCGGAGGTCAACAGCCTGATCGAGTCGAAGAGTATAGACGCCCTCCCACTCGGCAACCGCCGTACCCTCAATGTTGTCCAGTTGAGCGGCGCAGCCGTTTTCGTCAGCTATCCCAACACACCTGCGAACGTGAATCCGAACTTCAGCCTCGCCGCCGGCAGGACGCAGAGCCAGATGGCCTGGATCGGAGCGGCGTCGTCATTGAAACGACCAAGTCGGGAACCAATCAATTCCATGGGAGCGGATACGAGTTCTTCCGCAACAACGCTATGGACGCGCCGGGCTTTTTTGCGCCCATCGTCGCCGGGCGCAAACTGAGTCCCGAGCTGCGGTACAACGTTTTCGGCGCGACGGCAGGAGGTCCCGTCCGGAAGGACAAAACCTTCTTCTTTTTCGCATATGAAGGCCAGCGCCTGCACACGTCTTCGACGGTCACACTTACCGTGCCCACGCTCCTCCAGCGCAGCGGCGACTTCTCGCAAACATTCAACGCCTCCGGAAAGCTGATCCCTATTTACGATCCCGCGACCACACAACTGGTCAACGGCGGCTATACGCGCCAGCCTTTCCCTGGGAACGTGATTCCGGCAAGCGAACTTGATCCCGTCGGCGTGGCCATTGTCGCCTACTATCCACTCCCCAACCAAGCGCCCAGCAACGTGGCCGGGGCGAACAACTTCAGCGGCGCTCCCGTGAATATTTCGCCGTCGGACTTTTACATGATCAAGGTCGATCACAATTTCAGCGGCAAAGATCGCCTGACTGGACGCTACATGCGGGTCGCAGGGACGGGCTCCATCAGCAGCGTTTACCCTGAAAACGGCGCGGGCGATCCCTCGACATTCGCCGAAAATCGGAGCCAGTACCTCTACGCAAGCTGGACTCACGTAGTGAGCGCCGCGCAGGTGAACGACTTGCGCTTCACCTTCAACGACCGCGTATTCCACAGCCTGAGCGCCGGGCTGGGCGGCGGGTATCCATCCAAGCTGGGCTTGAAGGGCATCCCGGACGACGCGTTCCCGCAGCTTTCCCCGGCCGGATTTTCGAGCCTGGGAGCCGCCACGCAAGAGCGCCGGCAGTATCCCATCCGGCAGCAGCAATACCTGGATAATTATTCGTTAAATAGCGGCCGGCATGCGTTGAAATTCGGGTTTGAAGTCCGGAAATCCTTTAATCAGGATGTGCTTCGCAGCCAGGTCTCTGGCTCTTTCGGCTTCTCGACTCAACCGACCGGCCTTCCGGGGGATGCCGCGACTGGCAACGGGCTGGCCTCCATGCTCACGGGATTCGTCACCAGCTTCAGCGAGCTCGAGACGCAACCCCTGCTGCGGCATAGTTACTATCTGGGCGCATTCGTGCAGGACAACTGGACAGTCCGTCCCGACCTCACGCTGAATCTCGGCCTGCGCTGGGAAACGGACACGCCCATGGTGGATGAGAACAACCGGATGAACAGCTTCGATCTGCATCAGATCAATCCCGTGTCCGGGACCCCGGGCGTGGTTAAATTTCTGGGCGTAAACGGCTATCCGACATCGGCCTACGCCGCCCACTGGAGGAATTTCGGTCCTCGCGCCGGTTTTGCCTGGAAGCTTCGCGGCTCGCAGAAGACGGTCATTCGCGGCGGCGCCGGCATCTTTTTCGCGCATCCCTTCGACGCCGGCGTACCGAATGCGAATGCGCTAGGCTTCAGCGTGTCGGCCAGCCTCGCCACCCCCGATCAGGGCATCACGGCGCCGTTCTATTTGCGGAACGGCGTGCCGGTGACGCCCGCGATTCCCGTGCTCAACGATGGCTTCGGCGCCGTGCCGGTTGGGCAGCCCACGACTACTTCGGTCACCTTCTTCGATCCGCATCGCGGGATTGGATATTCGCAGCAGTTCAATCTGGGGGTGCAGCGGCAGTTATGGGGCGCGATGATGGTTGAGGTTTCCGTCCTGGGCAATCTTTCGCGCAAACTGGCCAATGCAAACCTGTCGTTGAACCAGATTCCGCCGCAAATCCTCAGTCCGCAGCACAGCTTTCAGAAGGACCGGCCGTTTCCTCAGTTCACGGGCGTGGCGATCCAGAATCCGACGCTCGGCGTGTCGAATTACTACGCCGGGATGCTGCGGGTTGAAAAGCGTTACGCGCACGGCCTGAGCTTCGGCGCCAACTACACGTGGTCCAAATATCTTGGGAACGTGAACATGAGCGGCGCTTCGGAGGGCAACGACGCGGGCACGTATTCGAACTATTATAATCGCCGCGCCGATTACGGCCCTACGGCCAACGATATCGCCCACCGTCTGAACTTTCACTGGGTTTATGAGCTGCCGTTTGGACCAGGCAAACGCTGGCTTGCTGCCAACCCGGTTTGGCATCTTGCCGGCGGATGGTCGCTTGGCAGCGTCGCCACATTTCAGACTGGGGCGCCGAACACGATCACCACTCAGACCAATAACTGCAACTGTTTTTCGGCGGGCGCGCAGCGACCCGATGTTCTGTCCAACCCTGACCTCCCGTCCGATAAACGCACGCTCAAGGCCTGGTTCAATACCGCGGCGTTCGCGCAACCTGCGGCCTACACATTCGGCAACGCCGGCATCGGCATCGTGCGTGGCCCCGGACTGATCAACATTGATCTCTCCGTACTGCGCAACTTCCGGGTCACGGAACGCGTGCGCGCCGAGCTTCGCGGAGAATTCTTCAATGCTTTAAATCACACGAACTTTGGAAATCCCGGGGCGACGTTCGGCGCCTCCAATTTCGGCGTGATCAGTTCCGCCGGACCGGCCCGCCAGATCGAAGTGGGCGCCCGGATTCTGTTCTGAACTTCTGCGAACGGCCCATCCGGCTCTTCCGCGCGTGAACAACAGCAGCGGCTATTCTGCGGACTCTCTGCGTCCGGCCGACCGCGCCAACCATGCTCCGAGCCCGCCCAGCGCGGCAATGGAGACTAAGCGGAACGCCTTCGCAGAGGGGTCGTCGTGCAGCATCATTGCGCGCGACTCCGGCTGCGGGCTTTCATCCCCGATCACCCGGCTGGAAGCCGGTTCAGGACGCGCGGAAGCGCCCGGCCTCTGATCAGGAGGCGTCGAGACGTCTACGGGCGTCGTCACCGCCGGGGCGCCTTCCGCTTGGTTGCGCTGATGCGAACCGTGCCGAATGGCGTACACATGCGTGAACTCCGCCCCGAAGAAAAAAATCTGGGCCGAGTAGTAGATCCACGCGAGCAGGACGACCAGGGAGCCAGCGGCGCCGTACGCGGACCCGACGCTTGCCTTGCCCAGGTAGAGACCGATGGCGAACTTGCCAAGCGTAAACAGCAGCGCCGTGGCCGCGGATCCGATTGCGACATCCGACCACTCGATCCGGTCATCCGGCAAAAAACGATAGATCATTCCGAAGAGCGCAGCGATCACAACGAAGGAGAACACAAGATTCACGACGTGAAGAACCGCCTCTGGAATCGGAAGCATGCCCGCAACGAATTTCCCGGCCGCGGCGATCGCCGCGCTCAGGATCAGCGATACCAGCAGCAGGAAGCCGATTGCGAGCACCATGCCGAACGAGAGCAGACGGTCGCGCAGCATGCCCCAGAGCCCGCTTGCAGGTTTCGTCTTCACTTCCCAAATCCGGTTCAGCGAATCTCGCAGCTCGGCGAACACGCCGGAGGCGCCAAGGAACAGGGTGATCAGGCCCAATATTGTGGCGATCACGCCGGCCTTAGGCTGGTCCGCGTGACGAATCACGGTCTGAATCGCTTGGGCGCCCTCTGCGCCGACCGTGCCCTGGATCTGCGCCATGATCTGGCCCTGCGCCGCTTCCTTGCCCAGCGCAAGACCGACGATGGCCACGATCACCACCAGCAGGGGCGCGATTGAAAACACCGTATAGTAAGAAAGCGCGGCGCCCAGCTTCGGCGCATTGTGCTTATTCCAGTTATCCCAGGTCTCGTTGAGCACGCCGCGAAGTTCGCCTACGTTTAGCCGCGTCATCAAACATAGGACGCCCGCGGCGGGTTAAATCTTTCGTCCGGCATAACGCTGCTCAATCGAAAGTACCTTTTGAAGACGGCGGACGTGGCGCTCCTCGCCCGAGAAGCGAGCCTGAAGAAATCGCTCGACCAGTTCGCGGGCCAGTTCGGTTCCGATCACGCGGGAACCGAGTACGAGGACGTTCATGTCATCGTGTTCGACTCCCTGGTGGGCCGAGTACTCGTCGTGGCACAACCCTGCGCGTACGCCCGGGACCTTATTCGCCGCCACGCTTGCCCCCACGCCGCTGCCGCAAATCAGGACGCCGCGCTCCGCCTTGCCATCCGTCACGGCGCGCCCGATCGCATCCGCGAAGTCCGGATAGTCGTCGGTTGTATTCTTCTCGTAGGCGCCGAGGTCGTTGACGTCATGCCCGAGCGAGCGGATGTGATCGAGAAGATATTGCTTCAGATCGAAGCCGGCATGGTCCGACGCGATCGCAATTTTCATGATTCAGATTCCAGGAATGAGCATGGAATACAAGTCAGCCCGGCTGCGACGCGATTACAGGAGGCCAAGCGCCTCGCTGCGCGGCTCTCAGCTCCGCTCCCGTGGACCGGATTCCATATTGATGCAATCACAGCGCGGCGGGTCAGCCTGAACAAGACTGACAGAACAGCAGCGGCGTGATGAAAAAATTACTGATGTTGGACACGATCTCGGCGTCGCTGCAGCCGGGCGTTTCGCGCAGTTTTTTCCATTCGGGGTCCCCGCCAAAGGCGCGCCATGCCTTCTCACGGGCAGCCATATCGTCGAAGGCCAGCATGTAAACCAGGTTAGGCATCTTCGGCCCCACGATCATCCGCCCGAAAAAGACCGGCTGCATCCCCAGCCGCTTGAAGATAGCGATCTCACCGCTCTCAAACATTTTGATCTTGCGCGCAAGCGTACTTGAGTTGTTCGACTCATACATGCGGACTTCGAACAGGCGCCGGGCCCTCGGGCCCTCGACCGGCGGTACGGCGACCTGCGGCATCGCGTCGAAGGCTCTCAGCAGCATGCTCTCCATCCGCTCGTAGCTCAAGCCCGGCTGGGCGTTGAAGCTTTCGAGCGCTTTCTGATATTCCCGGTCGGCGGATACTTTGTCCTGAATTTGCTCCATCGCGGCCAGAGACGGGTACGAGACCAGCATCATCAGGAAGGGCGTTTCCGGCGCGACCGCGCTCGCAAATACGCCGATTGGACCGGCGCCCGCGCGTTGCAGCGCAGGGACCGCGGAGCGTTGCAGAAAATCCGCTGAGCGCTGCCGCTGATTCTCCGCCGAGTTGCGCAGTCGGATATAGCGCAATTCGAGAATCGCGTTCTTCGGCGCATCGGCGCCGCCCAGACCAGCGGCGGCAGCGCTTGCCGCGAGTGGAACAAAGGCCCGCCTGGTCATAAATCTGAATGCTACGACAGGCGCCCGGCGGCGAGCAAGCCAGGCCCTGACTTCCAGCCGATGTGGAGCGCGACGGCCCCGAAGGTCATCCGGCTGTACTCAACGCGGGAAAAGCCTGCGGCGAGCATCTCGGCGGCAAGCTCGTCGGCGCCCGGGAACTTGCTGATGGACTCTGGAAGATAAGCATACGCCTGCCGCGATCCTGAGATCAGGCCGCCAACACGCGGAAGGACAAACTTTGAAAACCATCCGTAGACGGCGTTAAAAGCGCGATTGCGCGGCTGCGAGAACTCCAGTATCGCGGCGATGCCGTCCGGTTTCAACACGCGCAGCATCTCGCCAAGCCCGCGGCGGTAATTCGCGAAATTCCGGAAGCCGAAGGCGATTGTGATGGCGTCCACGGCGTCGTCGCGGAGCGGAAGCAGAAGGCCGTCGGCTTCGATGAGGGGCGACGCGAAGCCGCGCTCAGCGATCTTGCGAGCCGCCGCAGTCAGCATGGGGTGAGCGAAATCGACGCCCAGAGACGGAGCGCCGCGCCGTTGCTCGAGCGCGATCAACACATCGCCCGTTCCGCAGCAGAGATCGAGCATTCGCGCCTGGCGGTCGGGCTTGATACGGCATACGGATTCCACGGCGCGGCGCCGCCAGTAGCGGTCCAGATTGAACGACAGCAGATGGTTGAGGAGGTCGTACCGGCCGGCGATCCGGCTGAACATCCCACGCACCCATGCGGCCGCCTCCTGCTCGGTGCGCGCGCCCTGCGGCGTGGTCCCCATTGATCAGGCGGAGACTTGCCGGCGGCTGCATATCGCGATCGCTTCGCGGATCGCTGCGAGCACCGCCGCCCGGGGCGGATCAGCGACGATTCTGACATCGCCGATCTTGACCGGCAGTACGAAATGCACGCGCCCGTGCACAGTTTTTTTGTCGCTTTGCAATCGCCGAATGAGACCATCCGGATCAACGTCGGAAACGTCCGGAATCGGCCCGTATTCGTCGATCAGCGCGATGATCCGATCCGCGTCCGCGGCGGCCAGGCCCGACGCTTCCACGGCCAGCAGCGTCGCAGCGATCATGCCGAAAGCTACGGCCTCGCCGTGCAGCAGGCGGGTGTAGCCCGTCTCGGCTTCCAGCGCATGCCCGACGGTATGGCCAAAGTTCAGAATGCGCCGCAGGTCGCTTTCGCGCTCGTCGGCGGAGACTACTTCCGCCTTGATGCGCACGGCGCCAGCGATGATTTCGTCTACGATCTCCGGATCCTGAGCGAGAACTTCATCGCGATCCTGCTCGAGCGCGTCAAACAGCTCTGCATCGCGAATAACGCCGCATTTGATCACTTCGTACAGGCCAGCGCGGTACTCGCGATCAGGCAGCGTGCGCAGGACCTCGGGATCGATGAGCACGCAAAGCGGCTGATGAAATGCGCCGACCAGATTCTTGCCGGACGCGAGGTTCACCCCGGTTTTTCCGCCCACTGCGGCGTCCACCTGGGCAAGCAGGGTGGTCGGCGCCTGGATCACCGGAACGCCGCGCATGAAGATCGCAGCAAGAAAGCCGCCCACATCGTTCACGATTCCGCCGCCAAACGCGATGACGACGCTGGTGCGATCGCCGCCAGAAGCGACCATCTCCTCGGCCAGCTTCTCAACCGCAGCGAATCGCTTGTTGTGCTCGCCGCCAGGGAAAAAGAGGACGTGGCGCCGGCGTCCGCCGAGCGCGGAAGAGAGACGCTGGCCGTGCGCTTGCCAGACATCACGAGTAGTGACAACAAACAGTTCGCCCGCCGAGCCCGGCAGGTATTCGGTGAGACGCGCGATCGCTCCGCGGCTGATGACGACGTCGTAAGCGCGTTGCGCCGCGCGGACGCGAAAGGACGGCATACGATCGTTGTACCATGGATCTGTCCGGACGGCTGAAAGCGCAACGCTCCTTCCTGTCGAATGAAATTCGATTTCCTTGTTATCGGCGCCGGGGTTGCCGGTCTGCGCGCTGCGGTCGAGCTTGCGAGCGCGGGCGACGTCTTGGTGCTGGCGAAGGATCGGCTTCAGGAATCCTCCTCGGCGTATGCTCAGGGCGGAATCGCCGCCGCACTCAGCGATGACGACGACATCGAACTGCACGAGCAGGATACGCTGATCGCTGGCGACGGCCTGTGCAACCAGCGCGCCGTGCATACCCTGGTCGAGGAAGGGCCCCGCGCCATTCAAGAACTGATCGAGTGGGGCGCGGAGTTCGACCGCGAGGGGTCGAAGCTGATGTTCGCCCGCGAAGGAGCCCACAGCCGCAGCCGCGTGCTCCACGCACACGGCGATTCGACGGGGCGCGAGATCGCGCGCACTTTGTATGCGAAGGCGGCTTCTCTTCCGCGCGTGCAGTTTCGCAGCTTCGCGGCAGTGACGGACTTGCTCGTGCGCGACGGGGCGGCGGCCGGCGCGATCGCCTACGACGAATCCTCGCGAGCGATGATTCGCATCGAAGCGCGGGCCGTGCTGATCGCTACCGGCGGGCTCGGCCGGACCTTTCTGGA
Source organism: Bryobacteraceae bacterium (assembly GCA_035652975.1). Classification (GTDB taxonomy): domain Bacteria; phylum Acidobacteriota; class Terriglobia; order Bryobacterales; family Bryobacteraceae; genus TMP-7. The sequence goes on from DASRCT010000086.1 coordinate 9,371, forward strand.
GACGACCAATCCCGATGTCGCTACGGGCGACGGCGTGGCTGCCGCATACCGGGCGGGCGCAGAGATTAGCGATATCGAGTTTGTGCAGTTTCACCCCACGGCCCTTCACGTTGAGGGCGCTCCGCGCTTCCTGTTGTCGGAGGCGCTGCGCGGCGAAGGCGCAGTGCTCAGGAACGCCCTGGGCGAGCAGTTCATGCAGCGCTATCACCCGATGGGCGACCTGGCGCCGCGCGATATCGTATCGCGCTCGATCGTATCGGAGATGCGCCGTACGGGTTCGCCGCATGTCTATCTGGACCTGCGCCATCTCAAGGCGGCGCACGTTCGCGTGAGATTTCCACGCATCTATGACACGTGCCTGCAACACGGCGTCGATATCACGCGGGACTTGATTCCCGTCCATCCCGCCGCGCACTACGCCATGGGCGGGGTGCGCACGGATTTGGACGGTCAGACCAGCGTGGCGCGCTTGTACGCGGCGGGAGAGGCGGCGTGCACCGGCGTACATGGCGCCAACCGCCTTGCGAGCAATTCACTGCTCGAGGGCGTCGTGTTCGGCGCGCGCGCGGGCGCCGCCATGAGGCGCTGGGCCGGGACCGAATTCGTACGCGATGCGCGATCCCCGGCGCCGGAGTTCCCGTTCATGACCGAGGAGGCCGTTCGGCGGATTGCCTGGGAACACTGCGGGATCGTCCGCGACGGGCGGGGACTCGCAGCCGGCCTGGCATTGCTCGAATCCGCCCCGCAAGCGCAAAAAGGCGACGCCGCGCGCGCGGATTACGAGCTCCGGAATATGCATCTGGTCGCGCGTCTGATCGCCCGCTGCGCGCTCGCGCGCGAGGAAAGCCGCGGCGGTCATTACCGGTCCGATTTTCCTGAAAAGCGCGAGCAATTCCGGTTGCATTCCGTCGTAAAGCATCAGGGCGAGGTCCGATTCGAGGAGTTCTGAGAAGCGCTTACGACTTAAGAGGCGGTTGCGCCTTGAAATCCTTTGGAATATCGAACAGCGCAGGATCCAGTTTTGCGCCGGCTACGATGTTCTTCATTACTGTGGTCGTGATCGCGCCGGTCGACGGATCTGTGATGGAGGAGTGCACCGGGAGTTGAAGCTCGCGCGAGGTCCAGATTTCGGCGGTCGGCGGCTCCGGCTTGCCGGGCGCCGGAAGCGCGTACCGCTTGCCATACGCCCGGACGCCTTCGACCACCCGTTCGCCGAGATCGGCTGTTTCTTTCATTTCTGGCATTCGGACTTCGCTTGGCGCCGCAAGCGCCGGAGCCCCAGGGATGCCCGCAAGCTCAGGCGGCGCGGGCGCGCGGGGAATCGCAATTTTATTCGGAAGATTGAGCAGGAAGCTGCGCCCGCCAACGGGGTCGTTAACGGCGGCAAGATCGCCGTGTTCAATTCGAGTCCGCCCCTGGTCGTCCCGGAAGAACCGAGCCGTCGAGCGGACGGCGCCCTGAGGGGACTTCATCAGCGTCTCCATCGTAGCCTGCACGGGCGCGAGGCGTTTCGGCGCCACCGTATGCATCATGGGCCTATTTCAACGGAGAAAAATCGGTCGGAGACAGATATACGTCGTCGACCTTCTCTACCAGCTTGCCGTTGGCTTCCGAAGCAGTCTGCACCTTTTTCCATTCCGGATCGTTGCGGAACGCATTCCAGTTGGACTTTGCCTGATCGCGGCTTTCATGGGAAATGATGTAATACAGAGTCTTGCTCTTTTCCGGTTCATCCAGAGGCGTCCAGTACCCGACATTTTTCATCCCGTGACGCTCGAAGATGGCCATGGTGTGATTCCGGAAACGGGCCAGAAGGTCGTCCAGCTTGCCGGGATACGTATGATATACGCGCAATTCGTACACGCGATCTGCGGCTGCCCGGACCGAACCCGTCCAGTAACCGCCGGCGAAAATGCCGGTTGCGGCGAATAAAAGAAGCAGGCGTTGTGGATTCATGGCGTTTCTCCTATGGCCGGTTCATATACTTCTCATAGAGCCTAGTCTGCTTGTTGCTGAGGTCCACCGGACGGCCCGCGATGAAGAGCTGCCTGACTTGCGTCTTCGTCTCGAGCGGATCGCCGTCGGTGAGCATAATATCGGCTATTTTGCCCTTCTCGAGGGACCCAAGCCGGTCTGCGACGCCCCAAATTTCGGCGGCGCTGAGAGTGACGGCGCGGAGCGCTTCCTGCCAGGGCAAACCGAAGGCGACCGCCGCCGCGGCTTGATAGGGAAGGTTGCGCGCGAATTGATTGCCAAACGACCCAAACGCGAACTGGATGCCGGCCTTATATAGTTGAGACGGCAGGGTAAAAGCGGCGTCGTAAGCGTCATCGTCTTCAAGCGGCAGCTCGAGCGTCGGGGCGGCGATCACCGGAAAACCACTAGCCTTGATTTCGGGCAGGAGCTTCGCTGCATCGCGCGGTTCAGCGAGGATCAGACGGATGTTCTGCTCGCGGCCGAACCGCAGCGCGTCGCGGATGGCTCGCTCGCGAACGGCCATCACCAGCACCGGCGTCTTGCGTTCGAGTACGGGGATCATCGCTTCATAGTGCAGATCGGGTTTGAAACCGGGCGAATGCGCGGCTTTTGCCTTCTGGTAACGTCTCGCATTCTCGAAAAAATCGGTCAGCTCGCGAAGGCGCTGATCATATGCGCGTTTGGCGTCGTTGTATGAAATCGCCGGCCCTGCGCCTTCCGCTGCTCCGGACCGCGCGGGCCTGGTCTGGAGCGTCGGAAAGATCAGTTGCATTGCAGCGCTGCGCTCAACCGCCATTTCCGCCCAGGTCCAGCCATCGAGGTGAATCAGGGCTGCCTGACCGGCGATCACCGGGGGAGCGCCGGCGCCGCGCCCGCCCGAGATTGCCCCCGGAAGCGTAATTACGCTGGTGATGCCATTGGCGCGCGTAACCGGGATATGCTCGCTTTCCGGATTCACAGCGATAAGCGCCCGCAACTGCGGGTTGAACTGCCCCAGCTCGCCGACGTCGTTTGTTTCTCGAATCGAGCCGATCTCGGACAGCCCGATTTCTGTCGCAGAGTCGATCAGGCCGGGATAGGCGTGCAATCCCTTGCCGTCGATGATCCGAATGTCCCGGGGCGCCGCAACTCGAACTCCGACGTCGACAATGCTACCGTCCTCGACCAGGATCGAGCCGTTCGGGAGGTCTGGCCCCGCAACCGGATGAATGGCGACATTCCGTAAAAGGAACGAGCCGTTCGGGGCGGCGATCAGAGGCAGAGCGGCAGCGAAGAGAAGGACGCGTTTCACGACGGCCTCCGCGCGCCGGCTTGGGGCCGCTGCCGCTTTTCTTTCTCAAGCAGCCTCTGCTTCTCCGCCTCTTTTTGCAACTGCTCGCTGAGGGCGCGGTCTCGATCAAAGTAGACTTCTCCGTCGATCAGAACTTTTTGCACCTTCGCATAGTTCGACAGCGGATGCTTGTCGTAAATCGTGAGATCGGCGTCTTTGCCCGCCTCGATCGAGCCCACGCGCGAATCGATGGCCAGTTGCTTTGCGGGATTGATGGTGATGAGCGAGAGCGCTTCCGTCTCGCTCAATCCTCCATACTTCATGGTTTTGGCGGCTTCCGTGTTCAGCCGTCGCATCAGCTCTGCGGAATCGCTGTTCAGCGACACCAGCACGCCTTTTCTCATCATGATGGCGGCGTTATAAGGAATCGCGTCGAACGCCTCCATCTTGTATGACCACCAATCGCTGAAGGTGGACGCGCCGGCGCCATGCGCGGCGATCTCTTTTGCGACTTTATAACCTTCAAGCGCGTGCTGGAGCGTGCGGATCTTGAATCCGAACTCGTCAGCGACGTTGAGCAACATGAGAATCTCATCGGCGCGATAGCAATGCGCGTGCACGAAACGCTTTCCTTCGAGCACTTCAACCAGCGGCTCCAGCTTCAGATCGCGGCGCGGAGGGATCGCATTTTCGCCGCGGGCGATCTTGTCGCGGTACTCCCGCCACAGGGCCTGATATTCCTTGGCCTCCAGGAACGCTTCGCGGATCACGTCCTCAACGCCCATCCGCGTCGCGGGATACCGGAGGGGGCGGCCGACCAGCAACGGCGATGGGCTCGGCGACCCGGCGCGCTTCGGGTTTTCGCCGAGCGCAAACTTGATTCCGGGCGTCGCGCCTTCAAACAGCAGGCGTTTCGCATCCTTGCCCCACCGCAATTTGATTACAACGCATTTGCCGCCGATCGAGTTGGCGCTGCCATGCAGTATATTGGCCGTGGTCACCCCGCCGGCGAGCGCACGGTAAATCTCAATGGATTCGGGGTTCAGCACGTCCTCGATGCCGACCATCGAGGACACGGACACGCTGCCTTCATTGATGCTCTCGGCCGCGATATGCGAGTGGCAGTCGATAATTCCGGGCATCACGTATTGTCCGCTGGCGTCGATGACAGTGGCGCCGGCTGGCGCCTCAATCCCGGTCCCCACGGCCGCGATCTTGCCGTCCCGGATCAGGATGGAGCCATTCGGAATGGTCCCCTTGGTGACCGTGAGAATCGTTGCATTGCGGATCACAGTGGGCGGCGCCGCGAAGGCGCACGCCGCGCACAGGACCGCCAGGCCCGGGCGTCTCATCGATCCTCGCCTCCCGTGGGCAGGCGCTCGGCGGGCGCGGGCTGCGGCGGCTCGGGGACCGGCTCGTATTTCACCCCGTCAACGATGATGTATTTCACTTCGGCGCCGTCCTCAAACAGGTTCCCCTTTACGACGATCAGGTTGGCGATCTTACCCTTATCAATGCTGCCCAGCCGGTCAGAGACGCCGTAGATCTCCGCCGGGCTGAGCGTGAGCGCTCGCACTGCGGCGTCGTAGGGGAGGCCGGCGTCGATTGCGCGTTTCACCGCCCGCATCAAGTCGCGAGGGCGCTCGATGCCGCCGGAATAGAACGCAAACCGGACGCCGGCGTTCGCCAGAGCGGCCGGTGAAGACGGCGCTTTATCGCGCGCCTCCAGCACGCGATAGCTCTCCACCTGTTCAGGATCAGCGTCGCGCGCGCGCTCCGGCCAACGCAGATTGACGAGCACTGGTATTCCAGCGGCCTTTAGTTCGGACGCGGCGCGGTACGCCTCGACCATCCCGTACAGCACAAAGGGCTGCTTCAGTTCTGCGCCGAAGGCGATCATGCGCTTGATCTCCACGGCGCGGTTGGCGGGCAGCAGAAGCCGCGGCGAGGCGAGCAGCCCGTCGAGGGCGCGATCGTATTCGGGCCGTTGCATGCCGCGCGGATTTTTTTCGTACGCCGTTTTGACCAGCCGGTAGTGTTCGGCGTCGAGCTCCAGTTGGCGGATATAGGCGATGACGCCCATCAGCGAGCCGGGAAAACTCGCAAAGCTGCCTGACATGAGCGACACGTACTGTCCGACGCGCGACGCCACCACCATTTGCCCGGGCTTATCCCCGGCGAGATTGATGACAGAACCTTGGCCCGCAAAAATTCCGCGGGTTGGGAATACAACCGCCGAGGTGAAGCCCGCGCTGCGGAATTGTTCGATGCGTCGATCGGACGGCTGCACAAGATCGGCGGCCGAAATCCAGGTTGTCGTCCAGGGGCGGTCTTCGGGGCCCCGCGCATGCGGCGCCGGGCCGCTCGGCGCATTCTGCTGGACGCCCCACGTACTAAGCCCATCGATGAGCCCGGGGTAAACCGTCAAACCTGCGCCCTCGATGACCCAGGCGTCCGGAGGCGCGGCCACATTGCGCCCGACGGCTTCAATCAGCCCCTCGCGGATGACGACCGTCGCCTGATCGAGCGCCGCGCCGTCTCCCGTGAATACGCGGGCGTTGTGGATCGCAATCGCCGAAGGTTCGCTGGCCAGCGCGAGCGCTGCGCAAAAACCAGCGAAAATCGAGAGTTTCATGAGCATCGCCTATTATAGAATTTGCGGACCGCGCCCCGGCGCCGCCGCATTCACCACTTTCAGCAATGGCGTCCAAGAAGCGCATTGGTTACCAGCAGGCCGGCGTGAACCTCGAGGAGGCGGACCGCGCCGTCAGCGCCATTCGCAAGTTGGCCCGGCGTACGTTCTCAAAATCGGTCCTGACCGACATCGGCGCCTTCGGGGGCGGCTTTCTGCTCAAGGGCTACAAACGCCCGGTACTGGTCAGCTCGGCGGATGGGGTCGGCACCAAGCTGAAACTGGCGTTTGCCACCGGACGGCATGACACCATCGGCGAAGATCTGGTGAACCATTGCGTCAACGACATTGCCGTCCAGGGCGCATCGCCGCTGTTTTTTCTGGACTATTTTGCCGTAGGAAAACTGGACGCGAAGGTCGCGGCGCAAGTCATCGCCGGGATCGCGCGCGGGTGCGAACAGAACGGCTGCGCGCTGATCGGCGGCGAGACGGCGGAGATGCCGGGCATGTATGCCGAAGGCGAATACGATCTGGCTGGATTCATTGTCGGCGCCGTCGAGCGGAAGCGAATGATTACTGGCGAGACGATCCAGCGGGGCGATGTGATCATCGGCCTGCCGTCGACCGGTCTGCACACCAACGGATACTCGCTTGCGCGCAAGCTGCTGTTCGAGGTGGCAGGCCATAACCCTTCCACGGTGCTGCCCGGTTGGGGAGTGAGTCTCGGCGATGAGCTGCTGAAGCTGCATCGCAGTTATTTGAAGCCCATTCGCGCGCTGCACAAAGCCGGGATCTTGAAGGGCGCCGCCCATATTACGGGCGGCGGAATTACTGATAACGCGCCGCGCATCCTGCCGAAGGGGCTGGCGGCTCGGATCCATACCGAATCCTGGCCCGTGCTGCCTATTTTTGAACTGCTGCGCAAAATTGGCGATATTCCGCTTGAGGACTACCGCCGCACATTCAACCTCGGCATCGGAATGCTGCTGGTTACAGCCAAGCGCGACGCCCCGAAAGCCGCCAGGCTGCTAGACAGAATCGCCGAGCCTCGGTATGAGATCGGCGAGGTGATCGACGCCCCACCTAGAGGCCCGCGGGTGATCTACGAATGAAGCGGCTGGGCATCCTGCTTTCCGGCCGCGGATCGAACTTGGAAGCGATTGCACGAAATATCGCCTCCGGGCGGCTCGATGCCGAAATCGCGGTCGTGATCTCAAACCGTCCGGAGGCTCGCGGGCTCGAGCGCGCGCGGGAATTGGGCCTGCCGGCGGTATGCATTCCGTCCAAAGGCATGGAGCGCGAGGCCTTTGACCGGCTGGTAGCGGCGGAGTTGCGCCGGCGCGGCGTCGAGCTGGTTTGTCTCGCCGGTTTTATGCGCCTGCTCAGCGGCTACTTCATTCGTGAATTTCCGCAGCGCATATTGAACATTCACCCCTCTTTGCTGCCCGCATTTCCTGGTCTCGACGCGCAGCATCAGGCGCTCGTGCACGGCGTCAAGTACAGCGGCTGCACCGTTCACTTTGTGAATGAAGACCTGGACGCTGGGCCAATTATCCTCCAAGCTGTGGTTCCGGTGCTCGACGACGACACCACGGAGTCGCTTTCGGCTCGCATCCTGGCTGAGGAGCACCGGATCTATAGCCAAGCCATTGCGATCGTGCTGTCTGGACGGTACCGGATCGAGGGGCGGAGGGTGCTGCTGAGCGCTCCCGCCGGCCAAAATTCGTCACCGCCAGCAGAATGAATACGCCGATTGGAAGTTGAGGCGCTCTCCCGAGCGGGCCTACCTCATGGCAGGCTAACAGCCGCTGTCCCGTATCCCGCGAATTCGTTATTCACCGATCAGTCCGAGGTCTAGCTCCGGTACTCCAGCTTGTCACTGGCGAACCGCGGGTCTTCGCCTGAATCCCGAAGCAGCGCGATGATGGCGCCGCAAATCTGAACTGCCAGAAGGACCAATGTGACCGTCATACCCTCTTTCAGGCAATCCAGCTGGCACTATATAATTGCTTGATTCTAAAGAGCCAACCTGCTTCCAGACGCGATCACTGGCCCGATTTGAATCCTGGCCGGCGGTTCTGATCGGAATAGCGTTCCGTTTTGGTACAGCGTCGATTAGCGGGAGACGAAAGGATTGTTCTTTTCATAAAAGCGGAGCAGCCAGTCGACGCACTTGGTGATGCCGATCCGCTTCGTCGTCACGATCTCGGCCGGAGGCGGACCGGTGCGAACCATGAACTCGCCTTCCTGTGTCACGTTGGCGCCGTTCAGCGCCCGGGTAATGGCGAGCGCCGCTGTCAGCTTCCCCGGCCCGGAGCACAATTGCCTGGGCTCGCGCGCCGCCGGGCGGCGCGCTCTCATGATCTCCAGCCCGCACAGCGGTTCGAGAGCCCGGATCAGCACGCACCCGGCGATGCCGTCCGGCTCGGCCACGAAATTGAGGCACTCATGAACGCCGTAGCTCAGGTATACGTACGCTCTGCCCGGCGGCCCGAACAGTACGCGCGTGCGGTCCGTGAGGCCGCGCGAGGCGTGCGCCGCCAGATCGTCCAGCCCCAGATAAGCTTCCACTTCGATAATCCGTCCGGCCGTCTTTTTGTGGATCAGGACTTTGCCGAGCAGATCTCGCGCCACCGTAACCGTAGGGCGGGCATAGAAAGCCTCTGGCAAAATCTGCGAGTTCTCGATCAAATCTTTGAGAGCGATGGGGTCCGTCCAACGCATTCGATGCGATACGCTAGGAGGTTAACACGCAAGTTGCGGCATTCCTGATGCGCTTATTCACGGGTATCGATCTCCCGGACGAAATCAAAGAGCGGCTGGACGTGCTCATTACGCACCTGCGCAATACGGCGCATCTGAAATGGAGTCCAGCGTACAACCTGCATATCACCACCAAGTTCATCGGCGAATGGCCGCCCGAGCGCCTGGACGAGCTGATCGCCCGTTTGGCGGCGATCGAGTGCAAAAATAAGATCGACATTTCCGTGGAAGAGTTGGGCTGGTTTCCGAATCCACACCACCCGCGCGTGTTCTGGGCGGGCGTGAAGGCCTCGCCGTCTCTGGCCGAACTGGCCCGCGCCACCGATGAAGCGCTGGCCGAACTCGGGGTCGCTCCCGAAGCTCGGCCCTATGCTCCGCATCTCACGCTGGCCCGGATTAAGGAGGCGGTCCCGCTCAGCGCTCTCCAGCGGGCCATTAGTGCGCTGAAATCGACGGATTTCGGGCGGTTCACCGCTCCAGCGTTCTATTTGTACCTCAGCCGCCGCGGCGCGGGCGGCGCCGTTTACACCAAGCTGCGCGAATTTCCGCTTCCCACCGCATGATGCCGGCGCTGCTCTTCGTTGTGGCTTACGTCCTCGGCGCCATACCATTCGGTTACCTGATTGTGCGCGTTAAGACCGGACAGGACGTCCGGGAATTCGGCAGCGGAAACATCGGCGCGACCAATGTACTGCGGACAACCGGAAGGGGTCCCGCAATCGCCACGCTGCTGCTGGACGTTGCCAAGGGACTTGTGGCCGTGTGGCTCATGGATCGCTTCGGCGGCGCGGATCCGTATCAGGTCTGGAAAAGCGCCGCCGCGCTGGCTGTTATGGCCGGGCATGCATTCCCGATCTTTCTCAAATTCCGGGGCGGGAAAGCTGTCGCAACATTCATCGGAGCGTTTCTTTATTTGACGCCGGTTCCGCTCATCGCTGTGCTGATCGTATTCGCCGTTACTGTGGCTGTCAGCCGCTATATATCGCTCGGCTCGATCGCCGCGGCCGGGACCTTCCCCCTGGGCGTTTGGCTGATCCTGCATCCTGCCCCGCCGGTGTGGATCGCGGCGCTGATCGCCGGCGCGTTTATCGTCTATCGGCATCGCGCCAACATCGAGCGAATACGAGCCGGCAACGAGAACGTGTTCTCGTTCCACGTCAAGCGATCGTGAGCCGCACTCTGGCCATCGCAGGCGGCGGGAGCTGGGGAAGCGCGCTGTCGATCGCGCTGGCGCCTCGGTTTGAGCGCATCCGCCTGTGGGTTTATGAGCCGGATCTCGCCCGCCGCATGCAGTCGGGGCGCGAAAACGACGTGTATCTGCCAGGATTTGCGATCCCCGATCATGTGCTGGTCACACACGATCTGGAGGAAGCGGCCACCGGCGCGGATATTATCCTCGGCGTCATGCCGTCCCAGCACGCGCGCGGCGTCTATGAGCGCATGCTGCCGTATGTCGGACGGTCAACTTGCTTCGTGAGCGCCACCAAGGGCATCGAGAACGGAACGCTTCTGCGCATGACGGAGGTGATCGCAGAGGTTGTCGGCCGGAAATTTTCTCCGCGCGTCGCGGTCCTCTCCGGCCCCACATTCGCCCGCGAGATCGCGCGGGGCGACCCGGCGGCCGTCGTCATCTCATCCACGGACGCCGAGCTCGCCGCCGATATCCAGTGCGCATTTTCCGGACCCAGCCTGCGGCTCTATACAAACGCCGATCCGGTTGGCGTCGAGCTGGGAGCGGCGCTCAAGAATGTGATCGCGATCGGCGCCGGCGTGTGCCTTGGCTTGAATCTCGGGTCGAACACCCTGGCGGCGCTCATCACGCGCGGGCTGGCCGAGATTTCGCGGCTGGCGATCGCGCTGGGCGGCAAGCCGCGGACATTGGCCGGTCTGGCCGGCCTCGGCGATCTGGTCCTGACCTGCACAGGCGAGCTCAGCCGCAACCGCTCGTTCGGCATCGAGCTGGCGAAAGGGCGCAAGACCAGTGAGATTGTGAGTTCCATGACCATGGTGGCGGAAGGCGTGTCCACTACCCGGGCGGCAGTCGATCTTGCGCGAAGAGAAAAAGTGGAAATGCCCATCACTGAGCAGATGTACGCCGTTATGGAGCTCGGCAAGGATCCGCGGACTGCCATCCGCGAGCTGATGGAGCGGAGTCTCAAGCCGGAGTAGGCGGCTCGTTGGCGCCGAATTCGACCAGCGCTTCGGTTGTAAACTGCTTATGGAGCGGCTTCGTCGTAGATCAACATGAACCGCGGCGACCGCCCGGAAACGCAACCTTCTGTGCGTAATCGGGTTACCACCGATATGGAAGCCGTGGCGGCCCTGGAGCGGGACGCGGAGCTGATGCTCCGGGTGCGCGAAGGCGATGCGGCGAGCTTCGCCTTGCTGCTCGAACGCCATCGTGCGCCGGTCATCCATTTTCTGTACCGGATGGTCCAGAATCAGTCCGTGGCCGAAGAGCTCGCCCAGGAGGTGTTCCTGCGGGTTTACCGGTCGCGCACGACGTACGAACCGACGGCGAAGTTTACGACCTGGTTATTCCGGATTGCCACGCACCTGGCGCTGAACTGGATCAGAGACCGAAAGAATGAAAAGGCGCAGGAAAGCCTGGATGCGGATACCCAGGAGGGCGGAGCGCGGCAGATCAGCGACGGCCGGCCGAATGTGGAGCAGCGGCTGGTGTACGAGGCAAAGCTCCGGGAGGTGCGTCAGGCTATCGAGACGCTCCCGGCCAAGCAGCGGGCGGCCGTGCTGATGCACAAGTACGAGGGAATGGAGTATTCGCAGATCGCGGCGACGCTGAACTGCTCGGAATCGGCGATCAAGTCGTTGCTTTTCCGGGCCTATGAAACGCTGCGGGCGCGGCTGGCGCATTTTGCGTGAAGCCGTGGAGGGAAGAGATGAATTGCCCGATTCAAACGAAAACCAGCGCGGAGCTGATCGACTACTGCGCCGGCCGCTTGGGGCCGGAGCGGGCCGAGGCGGTCGAGGCGCACGCACGCATTTGTCCGGCCTGCCGCGAGCTCATTGGATCGCAGCGGGCCGTATGGCAGGCCCTTGAGCATTGGGACGCGCCGCCGGTTTCCAATCATTTCGACCGCCAGCTGTACGCGCGAATCGACGCGGAGGAACGCTCGTCGGGCGCAATCGTCAAATGGGCGCGCGCGGCGGTTGCGAGATGGTCGCCCGTTTCATGGCGATTGCCCGTCGCCGTCGCGGCCGCGTGCGCCGCTGTGGCGCTGGCGATTGTTGTCGAGATGCCTGCGGACCGCTCCGCGCCGCCGCCGGAGCCGCCAGCCCGCATGGAGCATGTCGATATCGAGCAGATCGAGCGGACGCTCGATGACATGACCATGCTGAAACAGCTTGCGCCCGTAGGGCCGCATTCCGAGCAAGTTTCAAGCTCGATGTGATTTGCTATGCGCTGGCTCCAGAATGTTCGCGCCGCCTTGGCCGCGCTGGTGGCCTGCGGGATCGCCGCGCCCACCTTCGCCGAGCAGAACGTGCCCAAGCCAGGCCGGCCGCCCGTCCATGACCGAGCCGTCGCTGCGCGCAACGGCATGCCGCGGCTGGGGCCTGGGCCGCGCTGGCGGCCGGGACCGCGCGCGCAGATGCTCGAACGTCTGGACCGCATGAGCCCGGAGCAGCGCGAGCGAGTGCTAGAAAGACTTCCGCCGGAGCGCCGGCAGCGCGTTGAGCAGCAGCTAAAGCAATATCACAACATGACGCCTGAGCAGCGCGAGCGCCTGCAACAGCGCTATCAGTGGTTCAGCCAGCTCCCCCCAGAACGGCAGGACGCGATCCGCAAAAGTTTTCAGAGGTTCCAAAAACTGCCCGCCGACCGTCAGGATGCGCTTCGCCAGGAGCTCCAGCGTCTCAATGCGCTGCCTGAAGGCGAACGGGAAGCGCGGATGAACAGCGATGATTTCCGGTCCCGATTCGACCAGCGCGAACAGCAGATCATCAGAGACGTGACCGGCGCCTTTCCGGAATAGTTCGACAGGCCCGACGCCCAGCCTCAGCTTCCGGACTCCACCTGCAAATTGTTCTTCACGCTGAAAACTCCGGGTACGCTTTTGGCCTGCACTTCCGCGACATTCTTGTCGGAGGCATTGGCCACCACGCCCTCGAGCGTCACATTGCCATTGTTCACGATGATGTGAATGGGCGGGACCGCCTGCATGGCGTAGCGGTTCAGATTGGGCTGCCCGTACACGGCGCGGTAAACCGCCAGCCGGATGCGGTCGTCATTGGGCGAAAGCGGCAGCACCTCGATGTTGTTGATGACGCGGTTCACGCCCTCGATCTTCTTGACCACGTTCTCGGCGTCCGACTTCAGCGTCGGCCGAGTCACTTGGCCGAACAGCGTGACGGTGTCGCCGTCGACGCGAAACGACAGGTTGTCGAACACGCCGTAATACGGCAACATCACCAGCTCGTGGCGAACCTCGCGGGCGATGCGGTCCCGGGATTCGGCCCCTGCGGCCCGCTCCGCGGTCCCAGACGTAGCTGGAGCGGATGCAGCGGGAGTCCGCATGGAAGCCTGCGTAGTATGACTCGAACAACCTGCGGCAAACATCCATCCGCCCGCGAAAAGAAGCGCGCCGTGAAACACACTCAGTTTCATCCATACCCCCGCGTTGGGGATGCCGGGGGATCGGGGAATGTTTCTAGATTCCATGCGGAGGCGCAGCGCCGTACGCCTCATCGAGCAGCTCCACGACGTGCGCAACGCGTTGGCCGCGGCCGTGCAACGCTACGCCGGCGCGCAACTGGAGCATGCAGCCCGGATTCGCCGTGGCGATCACCTCCGCAGGCACGGAATTGACGCTGGCCATCTTTTTTGCAAGCAGCGCCATGGCCATGTCGGTGTGGAGAATGTTGTAGATTCCGGCGCTGCCGCAACACAGATCAGACAGCGGCATTTCACGGAACGTCAGGCCGGGGATGGCGCGCAACAGCTTTCTCGGCGCGGTGCGGATCTTCTGCCCGTGGGCGAGATGGCAGGAGTCCTGGTAGGTGACCGTACAGTGCAACGGCCGCATCGCCGGATTGAGGTCCATGGAGGCGAGGAACTCGTTCACGTCCTTTACAAGCGACGCGAACTTCTGCGCAGGCCCGCAGTACTCGGAATCGTGCTCGAGCAGTTCATCATACTCTTTCAGCGTCGAGCCGCAGCCCGCCGCATTGGTAAGGATCGCATCGTAATTGCCCCGCAGCACCGCCTCGATATTACGGCGCGCCAGCCGGCGAGCCTCGCCGCGCAGCCCCGAGTGAACATGCAGCGCGCCGCAGCAGGTCTGACCGGCCGGAATCGTCACTTCGCAACCGTTCTTGCGCAGAACCCGCAGCGTCGCTTCGTTCAGCCGCGCGAAGAAGACATTGGCGATACACCCCCCGAGCAAAACCACGCGGTACCGAGTCTCCCCTTCGGGCGGGTAAACCTTTCCGTAGTGGCTGTAAAAAAACGGCGTTTCCACGGCCGGCGCAAGGCGCTCTGTCTGGTCCAGGCCAAGCGCTTTGAGCAGTCCCGTCGCGCGGACTCCCGATTGCAGTCCGGAGCGCTGATACAACCACAGCAGGCGGGCGGCGAACCGGATCGCGCCGCTCGATGGCAGCAGACGGTGGAACGCAAGTTCTCGCGCAACGCGTTGCAGCCACGGACGTCGGCGCTGCGCTTCAATTTCGGCGCGCGCGGCTTCAACCAGACGGCCGTATTGAACGCCTGACGGGCACGCCGACTCGCACCCTCGACAGGCGAGACACAGCTCAATGTGCTCGATGTAGGAGTCATTGATCGGAACCTCGCCGCTGGCCACCTGCGCCATCTGGTAAATGCGGCCGCGCGGGGAGTCCATTTCGACGCCCAGCTCGCGATACGTCGGGCAGGCGTTCAGACACAAGCCGCAATGGACGCAGCGGTCAAGATCGGCCTGCTGCGGCGCGTCGACCCTGGCGGCGGCTTCAGATGCGGCCATAGAGTCTTCCCGGATTCAGCAGATGACGGGGGTCGAACAGGTCCTTCACCCTCTTCATGATCTCAAAGTCCGCGCCAAAGACATTGTTGCAGGCAGGCTCTCCGTATTCGAAGACATATTTCCAGCCGCGGCGGTCGGCCAATTCGCGCCACGTGCACGCGGCTTCCCCATCGGAGAAGTGCGCGTAGCAGACTCCCGAGCCGGCGCGGGCAATGAGCGGGGCGGCGGTTTCCCCCGCTACTGCGCCCACCTCGGACAGCGTGCACGAAATGCGGGCGACGCGCGCATCGCCATGCGCCGCAACGAATTCCGGGGTGAACTCTCGAATGCGCGCCCACAGAGCCGCGTCGCGTTCGAAAATTGCGGCGCCCTGGAGCTCGCGCTGATACCGTGCAAGGACAGCATCGCTGCCGCTCGCCTGAATCAGCAGCGCGTATCCCTCCAGTCCCGCCATCCTCGAGGCGGCGGGGTTCAGCAGGTCGATGGCGGCCGGCTGGAGCGGTCCGCGGAGCGCTCGATCTCGCGCCGCCATCGCGTCGCGCACCTCCGTGAATTGAAATGCGAACGTTCGCGTCCCGGCCGGCAGCGGCGAAACCTTGAAATTCACGACGGCGATGCCGGCGAGCGTGCCGAAGGACCCGATCATGAGCTTGGCCATGTCCAGTCCGGCGACGTTTTTGACCACCATGCCTCCCGTATTGATCAGCCGGCCTTCAAGCGTCGCGAAACTCATGCCGATGACGCAATCGCGCACGCTGCCGTACAACCGCCGGCGCGGGCCGCTCGTATTGGCCGCCACGACCCCGCCCACCGTCGCGGTTTCGAAATATGGCGGGTCAAGCGGAACCATCTGCCGGCGCTCGTTGAGCGCACGCGTCAGGTCCGCCCACGGGAGCCCGGCTTGTACGCTGATGGTGAGATCCGCTGGGTCGTATCGCAGAATGCGATTCATCCGGCGGGTTGAAATGCTGATGCGCGGTGGCAACGGCGCCGGGTTCATCCGGTCCTTGCTGAAGGCGCCGCCAAGTCTCACCGGCTCGCCAACAGAAGCCGCCTCCTTCAGCGCTTCGCACAGCTCGCGCTCGCTCGCCGGTTCGAATGCTTGCATCAACGCGCCGCCGGTTTCAGCGTGCCCTTCGCGCGCGCGACTTCCAGCAGCGTCGGGTAAAATTGCACGAACGTATGCTCGACCGCGCCATTGGCGCCATGACACGCGTTGCACCCCGCGCTCTTGTCAAACAGCTTTCCCGCCGGCGCGATTACTCCGTTCGAAACTGCGAAGCCGAAATAGCCCCACTCATCCGGAAAGCGCGTTTTGTCTTTCACCGCCGCTTCAACAGCCCGAATCTCGGATTGATAAAACCCGGCCTTGTTGATCGACCCGTGGCTTTCGGAACGCCGAATCTCGAGAATGAATACCGTCTTGTCCGGCCATTGGCCGGTCCGGAGGAAGCTGCGATAGGCTTCCGGCGAAACGAACACGTTATCAAATGACGGTTTGGGCGACGCCTGCGCCTCCGGACCATAGGTCATCCCCAGGCCGGAGCTGAGATAAATCCATTCTCGGTAGTTGTCCGGGCGCAGCAAGTCGCCGGACTCGGTATAGCGCGGCGGATCAGCGGCAACCCCGGCGATGCTAGACGCCAGAAGCGCGGCCCAACAACGGAATATCATTTACATCAAGGTTAACGCCTTCTTCACCGCGATGTCTTATACGGGTAAAGGATCGCTGTCAAACTGATAAGCTGAGGCTTCATGCGAAAGTGTGCGATTGCGCTGGCTTTAGCCGCCGCTGGCGGCGCCGCAGCCTGGCAGTCCGGCTTGTTCCCGACGCTCATTAGCACGGCGCGCGCCGGCCGCCAGCCAGACGGATTTTACCTGCTCCCGACGAACCAGTTGCTGCGTCCCTGGGGCGAGACAACCTTGTTAGCCGGACGGCCCGTCGACATGGCGTTCGATCCGGAAAAGCGGATTCTCGCCGTGCTGAACATGCGCGGCATCAATGTGCTGGACGCGGCCAGCGGCGCCGAACTTGCGCGGATTCCATCCCGATCCACCTCCTACGCCGGAATCGCCTTTCGTCCCGGCTCGCGCGAGCTGTGGGCCAGCGAAACGAGCCGGACCGCCGGCAGCTTGCTGGTGGCGGAAATCTCGCAATCCGGCAAGCCGGGCAAGGTCGATCACATTGAGCTCAAGAATCATCCCGTCCCGGTCGGGATTGCCTTTTCCTCCGATGGAAAGCGGGCGTATGTGGCCTTCAGCCGTAGCAATTCAGTCGCCGTGATCAATGCATCCAGCCGGGAGATTGAGCGCGAGATCGCCGTCGGTTCGGCGCCCTTCGGTCTGGCTCTCTGCGAGAAGTACGGCCGTTTATTCGTTTCGAACCGGGGCGGCAGCCGGCCTAAGGCCGGCGACGCCACGGCGCCAAGCAGCGGGGCGATGATGGCCATCGATCCGGTGACCGGGTCCACGCGAACGGGCACGGTCAGCGTCGTTGATTTAAAGACATTTGCCGTGGCGGAAATCCCGGTGGGGCTTGCTCCTTCGGCGCTGGCGCTGAGCCCCGACGGCTCGCTGGTCGCCGCTGCCAACGGACACTCGGACACGGTTTCGATCATCGACGCTTCCTCGCTGAGGACAACCACATTGCCCATTCCTGCATGGCCGGACAATACGTTGGGCAGCCAGCCGGTGGCGGCAGCATTTTCAGAAGACGGATCGCGGTTATACGTGGGCTGCGGCGGCGTGAACGCCATCGCCGTCGCCGCGCGATCGCGCCGCGGATGGAACATCACGGGCGCCATTCCGACCGGGTGGTTCCCCAGCGCGATCGCAATCGACAGCTCCGGTTTTCTCCGCGTGCTCAATATTAAAGGCGTCGGCGCAACCGCCAACCAACGCGGAACCTTCAACTCGCGGCAGTACGAAGGGTCGCTGATTCGCGTTCCGCAGCCCGGCGCCCCTCAGCTCGTGGCTGGCGCGCGCGAAGTGCGAGCGGCGAACGAGCCCAAGTTCGATTCAGCGGGCGGCATCGCCGACCTGACCGCGCTCGGCATCCGCCACGTCGTGCTCATCATCAAGGAAAACCGCACCTACGACCAGGTGTTCGGCGATATCGCCAAGGGCAACGGCGACCCCAGGCTGGTCATGTATGGGCGCGCGATCACGCCCAATCACCATGCGCTCGCCGAGCGATATGTCCTGCTCGACAATTTCTACACTGGCGGCGCCGTCAGCTTCGACGGCCACCACTGGCTGATGCAGGCCTTCGTCAGCGATTACGTCGAACGCGCGTTCGCGGCGTCGCCGCGCGGCTATGCCTGGAATATGTCCGATGCGCTGGTTGTGGCGCCGACCGGCTTTTTCTGGCAGGGCGCGCCGAAGCAGCCAACCGTGAGGCTATATGGCGAGACTTGTATTCCCGCTAAGTGGGATCCGGCGACTCAAAGCGCCATCGATATGAGCGAGCACACGGGAATGACGTGGTCGGATTATTGGCGGCTGTACAAAGAGGGAAGGTGGCAGACCGAAGTCGGCTGCCAGGCCGGCGTCCCCGCGCTCAAACCCCTGCTCGACCCGCGCTACCCCTTTGGCTCAACGCAGATTCCAGACCAGCTGAGGGCCGATGAATTCCTGCGCGATTTGGCCGACCATGAGAGGGCCGGATCGATGCCGAACATCAGCGTCGTGGATCTGAACAGCGATCACACCAGCGGCACGCGCCCGGGTTCGCCCACGCCGCGCGCGATGGTGGCCGACAACGACCTGGCCCTGGGGCGCATCGTGGAGGCGCTGTCGAAATCGCGGTTCTGGCCACACATGCTGATTTTGGCCGTCGAGGATGACGCCCAGGACGGCGTCGATCATGTCGATGGCCGCCGCACCGTCGCGCTGGCCATCGGCCCGCGCGTTCGCCGCAATGCCGTCGATTCCAACTTCTACGACCACACCAGCATGATCCGCACCATTCAGGATATTTTCGGCATTCCGCCGCGCACGCGCTTCGCTCGCAGCGCACGCGCCATGAACAGCGTGTTCACAGCCCAGGCCGATCTGACGCCGTACAAGGCGCTCACGCCGGAACAGCCTTTGGATGAAATGAATCCGCCGCTTAAGGCGTTGTCGGGAAGGCAATTGTGGGCGGCCAAACAGTCGCTAGCCATGAATTTTCGCGATATCGACGATGCGCCACAGGAAATTCTCAACCGGATTCTATGGTGGGACGCCAAGGGTTACGACAAGCCGTTCCCGGCCCGGCGCTGATCAGACGCCGTCTCGGTCGCCGGACTCATCCAGGCCGGCGAGCAGATCCAGAACTTCGCACCCGTCGTCGCACATGTCGTCGATCTGATCGAGGATGACGCAGCAGTCGTCGCACTCTTCAAGGTGGTTGCTTACACGGCGTTCCAGGTCCACAGTCATCTGTTCTGACAGGTAGTCGAGAAGATCTTTCACCGGAATATGCGCCGTTTGCACATCAGCCATGACAAAGAGTGCTCTGGAGCATGACTTTTTCTCTGAAATGCGTCGCACACATGCTACGATCTGATCGATGCCAACCAAAGTAACCGTTTTGAACAACGGTCCCGTGCGCATTGAGGGCGATTTCGAGATCGTTGACGCGCAAGGCCGGCCGTATGGACTGGCCGGACGGAAAGCGATTTCGCTGTGCCGGTGCGGCCATTCACAAAACAAGCCGTTTTGCGATGGAAGTCACAAGTCCTGTTCCTTTGAGTCCGTGTGTGAGGCGCGGGAGCTTCCTGCGCCCGTCCCGAAAGTTCAGGCGGCGCTCTGAAGGCTTGTACCGTGAAGGCCGGGCCTTGGCGCTCTGCATTGCGCCGCGCCCGGCTCTTTTCTAAGGCCGGCTATGCGGGCGCCAAGGTATTGATCGAGCCCACTCGCCGCGCTTCGAATGCGGCGATGGCGGATTCCTGCTGCAGAATGTAGCCCAGCTCATCGACTCCTTCGAGCAGACAGTGCTTGGCAAACGCATCCACAGGAAACTCGACGCTGCGCCCGTCTTCAAGCGTAATTGTCTGCGCCGCCAGGTCTACCTTCACCGTTGATTCCGGGTTCGTAAACAGCCATGAATGCACATCGCGGGGCGCGATGATCGGCAACAGGCCGTTCTTGAGCGCATTCTGCCTGAAAATATCTGCAAAAGACGTGCTGATCACCGCCCGGAAGCCGTACTGCAAGAGCGCCCACGGCGCGTGCTCGCGCGAGCTGCCGCAGCCGAAATTGTCGCCGACAAGCAGAATTCTGCGGCCCTTGGATTCGGGCTGGTTCAGCACGAACTCCGGCTTTGGCGATCCGTCTGACTCATAGCGCCAGTCGTAAAAAAGCTGATCGCCGAGGCCGTCCTTGGAAATCGTTTTCAGGAACCGGGCGGGGATAATCTGGTCCGTGTCGATGTTATCCACCGGCAGCAGAACCATTTTGCTTTCAAACGCCGTGAATTTCTCCATTATGACCTCGCCTGCGCCCCTCCGGCCACGAGCGTCCGCACGTCCGTCACCACGCCGGTGACCGCGCTCGCCGCCGCCGTCAATGGACTCGCCAGGAAGGTGCGTCCTCCCTTCCCCTGCCGCCCTTCAAAGTTGCGATTGCTGGTAGAGACGCTGTACTCGCCTGGCCGGAGCTGGTCGCCGTTCATAGCGATGCACATCGAGCAGCCCGCTTCGCGCCACTCCGCGCCGGCCTCTTTGAACACGCGATCGAGGCCTTCGGCCTCCGCCTGACGCTTGATGGTCTGCGAGCCCGGCACCACCATCACGCGCACCCTGGGGTTGACCTTGCGGCCTTTAAGAATCGAAGCCGCGGCGCGCAGGTCCGAAATGCGCGAATTCGTGCAGCTTCCGATGAACACGACGTCCACGGGATGCCCCAGCAGCGGCTTGCCGGGTTGCAGGTCCATGTAGCGCAGCGCCTTCACCAGCGTGTCGCGCTCCAGCGGATCGCTGACCGAGGCAGGATCCGGCGTCGCGCCGGTGATCGGAATTCCCATGCCCGGATTCGTTCCGAAGGTGATCATCGGCTCGAGCGCGGAGGCATCAATGGCGATCGACTTGTCGTAGCTTGCGCCGTCATCGGTCGGCAACTGTCTCCAGCGCGCGACTGCCGCGTCCCACTCGGCGCCCTTCGGAGCGTAAGGCCGCCCGTAGAGAAACTGGAAGGTGGTATCGTCTGGCGCGATCATGCCAGCGCGCGCGCCGGCTTCGATCGACATGTTGCAAATCGTCATCCGCTCTTCCATCGAGAGGGCGCTGATCGCCGAACCGCGATACTCGAACACGCATCCGGTTCCGCCGCCGATGCCAATGCGCGCGATCAGCGCAAGAATCAGGTCCTTCGCCGTCACTCCGGGCTTGAGCGACCCCTCAAACCGCACCTCGTACGTCTTCGATTTGCGCTGCAGCAGGCACTGCGTCGCCAGCACGTGCTCCACCTCGCTGGTGCCAATGCCGAACGCCAGCGCCCCGAAGGCGCCGTGCGTGGCCGTGTGACTGTCGCCGCACACGACCGTCATTCCAGGCTGAGTCAATCCCTGCTCCGGACCGATCACGTGCACAATGCCCTGCTTATCGCTGTGATAGCCAAAGCACGGAATCCCAAACTCCTTGGCGTTGGCTTCGAGCCGCGCGACTTGAGCCGCGGCGACTGTGTCAAGAATCGGAAGCGAACGGTCCGTGGTTGGCGTGCTATGGTCCGTGGTCGCTAGCGTCAAGTCCGGCCGGCGCACCTTCAGACCGCGCCGCCGCAGCCCGTCGAAGGCCTGTGGCGAGGTCACCTCGTGGACCAGATGAAGATCGATATATAAAAGCGTGGGGGCGCCGGGCTTCTCCGCCACGACGTGGTCGTCCCACACCTTTTCAATGATGGTTCGGGGCATAACAGCAGTTTACGTAGCGCCTCGCGCTCCCTTGATTTCTATTGCATCACACACAGCTTTGCCCACCTGTTCGGTCGTGGCAGGCGCGCCCTTTGGTTTCAAATCCGCGGTCACCACGCCGCTATCGAGCACCTGCTCGATGGCCCGGTTCACGGCATCGGCCTCGCGTTTGAGCCCGAAGCTGTATTCGAGCATCGCGGCCGCCGACCCGATCGCGCCGAGCGGATTCGCTTTGTTCTGGCCCGCAATGTCCGGCGCCGAGCCGTGCACCGGCTCGTATAGCCCCACCCACGCCCCCGACGCCTTCCGCTCGCCGATTGACGCCGAGGGCAGCATCCCGATCGAACCCGCCAGCACCGCGCCTTCGTCGCTCAGGATGTCGCCGAACATGTTCTCCGTGAGCAGCACGTCGAACCGGCGCGGATTCAAGATCAGCTGCATCGCGCAATTGTCCACCAGGATGTGCTCCAGCTCGACATCGGCGAACTCCGCCGCCACATCCGTCACCACCTTGCGCCAGAGCTGCGAATTTTCAAGCACGTTCGATTTGTCGACGCTTGTAACCTTGCGGCGACGGCCGCGGGCCAGGTTGAACGCCATCCGCGACACGCGCTCGATCTCCGCGCGCGTGTAGGTCATCGTATTCACGGCGCGCGTCTCGGCCCCGTCGCCGCTGACGCCGCGCGGCGTGCCATAGTAAATGCCGCCTGTGAGTTCGCGCACGATGATCATGTCCGTGCCTTCGACCAGCGCGTTTTTAAGCGGCGACGAATCGAGCAGAGCGCGATAAGCCCGCACCGGACGCAGGTTTGCAAACACGCCCAGCGCCTTGCGGATGCCGAGCAGCCCCCGCTCCGGCCGCCGATCCGGCGGCGCGTTGTCGAATTCCGGAAGCCCGACGGCGCCGAGCAGCGTCGCGTCCGCCTCCTGCGCAAGCCGTACGGTCTCCTGCGGCAGTGGGCTGCCCGTCTTGTGAATCGCAACGCCGCCCAGCAGCCCTTCTGAAAGCGCGATCTGGTGACCAAACGCCCTGGCGACATGCTCTAATACGCGGACCGCTTCCCGCGTGACTTCCCCGCCGATCCCGTCGCCGGGCAGAATAAGTATTTTTAAATTCATGGTCAGCTAACGATGCGGATCAATCATCCCCAGCGGCTGCGTGCGCCATGCCGAGCACGTTGTGCACAAGGCTGACGATTTCGTCATTGCGCACCCCCTTCTTGCGGTCGGCGAGCGTGGTGAAGCGCCGGTACACGTCATCCAGCTGCTCGCGCGTGAGCTCGAATCCAAGATCCTGGCAGCGCTTGGCCAGCGCATGCCGCCCGCTGTGCTTGCCCAGCACCAGCTTGCTTTCCGGCACGCCCACCGAGCGCGGGTCCATGATTTCGTAGGTTGTTCGCTCCTTAAGATATCCGTCCTGGTGAATGCCCGCCTCGTGCGCGAATGCATTTTCGCCCACAATTGCCTTGTTCGGCTGTGGCCCAAAGGTGATAACCGACGCCAGATGCTGGCTCGCCGGATAGAGCTGCTCCGTGACAATTTTTGTCTCAAACGGCAGCAGATCGTTCCGCACCTTGAACGCCATCACAATCTCTTCCAGCGCGGCGTTGCCCGCCCGCTCGCCTATGCCGTTGATGGTGCACTCAATCTGCCGGGCCCCGGCTTGAACCGCCGCGATCGAATTCGCCACGGCCAGCCCAAGATCATTGTGGCAGTGGACGCTGACAATGGCGCTGTCGCCAAGCGCCTGCACCATCCGGCCAATCAGCGCGCCATATTCCCCAGGAATCGAATACCCGGTGGTGTCCGGCAGGTTCACACAGCGCGCCCCCGCAGCGACAACGGCTCTACAGACCTGTTCCAAATACTCGAGATCCGTGCGGGTTGCGTCCTCGGCCGAAAACTCCACGTCGTCAACGTAGCTGCGCGCAAGCTCCACCGCGCTCACCGCTTCATCCAGCACCTGCTGCCGCGACTTCTTCAGCTTGTATTTAAGATGAATGTCGCTGGTTGCGATGAACGTATGGATGCGAGGCCGGCGGGCATGCTGTAACGCCGCCGCGGCGCGCTCCACATCCAACCGGTTGGCGCGAGCTAATGCCGCCACGTGCGCCCACGGAAATTCGCGGCTGATCGCATCCACGGCCTCAAAATCGCCATCTGAGGCGATCGGAAAACCGGCTTCCAGAATATCCACGCCCAGCTCCACAAGCTTTGCGGCCATGCCCATTTTTTCGTGCACGGTCATGCTGCAGCCGGGCGACTGCTCGCCGTCACGCAAGGTGGTGTCGAAAATGTATACGCGGTTGCTCACGGACCGACCCTCCAGATGAGGATTCCAGGATTGAGGACCGGCCGGTCAGCCGCGTCCCCATGCCTCATTATCAAAAGCACTATGCGATTTAGCAAATTTATAGTTTTTAGCTATGGTATTATGTCTTTTAATAATTAGGCCGCTATGGAGCTGTATCCACTGAAGGTCTTCCTAACCGTAGCCTCCGAAAGGAGTTTTTCCCGCGCTGGCGAAAAGCTGCTACGCACTCAGCCAGCGGTCTCGCTCGCCATACAGCGGCTCGAAACAGAACTGGGAGAGAAGCTGATTGATCGCTCCGGGAAGGATCTCATACTCACTGACGCCGGACAGATCGTGCTCGAATACGCCCGGCGCTTTGAGAACATTGAACGCGACCTGGAAAATGCGCTCAAAGAACTGCGCGACCACTCCGCCGGGCGGCTGATCGTGGGCGCGAACGAATCCACCGCTCTCTATTTGTTGAAGCACATCGAGCGCTACCGCGGGCTGTACCCGAAGGTCAAAATCGAGGTGCGCCGCAGTCTGTCGAGCAAGATCCCAGCGCAACTGCTCGACGGCGACCTCGAGCTGGGACTGATCAGCTACGATCCTGAAGATCCACGCCTGGTGACCACCGTCATTTACACCGATCACCTCTCATTTGTGGTCTCGCCACAGCACAGGTTCGCCCGTCGCGCCGAAGTGTCCATCACGGAACTCGGCAGCGAGCTGTTCATTGCCCACAACGTCGTGTCTCCATACCGCGCCCTTGTCATCAAGACATTCCAGCACTACAGGGCGCCTTTGAACATGGACATTGAGATGCCGACCGTGGAGACCATTCGCAAGATGGTGCAGCGCAACCTGGGCGTAGCCTTCTTGCCGCGCATGTGCGTGGAGCAGGAAATTGAACAGGGCCGATTGTGCGAGGTTCGGGTGCCGGAGTTGCAGATGGAGCGGCCCATACGGCTGGCGTATCCCGCCCGCCGGGCGCTGAGTCATGCAGCGAAGGCGTTTTTGGAAATGCTGCAAGAGAACCCGCAGCCCTAGCGCCCGCAGATCAGCGCAGCGGGGCGTCGATCAAGGGCGCTGCGCCTGGATCTGCGCTCATCTGCCGCCGCTGGCTGTTACAATAAGCCTTCCATAATGCCCTCCCGCAGTAGCGCCGCGGCCCGGCGCGCCCGGCTTTCGGCCAAGCCCAAAGTTCATCGCCGCGCCAACCGGGCTGAGGTCGTCGGCCGCGTCCGCGCATGCGCCCGGGTCGTGCTGCTGGCGTACGTCTGCCTGGTCGCCATCACCATACGCTTCTACCCGATGGAGGGCGGCCTGGACCCGTCCTGGGCGGTCGGCCTGAATCTGTTCCGAAATGCTGGCCTGATCCACGGTCGCGACATAGGCTTCACTTACGGGCCTCTGTCCTTCTTGATCGCGCCCATGGATGTCGGCGCCAACCTGATCGAGGGCGTCGTGTTCCAGACGTGCGTGTGGATCACATTCTGCGCGCTGCTCGCCTGGGTCGTCTACGCACGCGATATTCAGCTCGCGCCGCTCGCCATCTTCGCGGCGTGCTTCTATCTCGGACTGCGCACGTTTGACGAGTTCGGCTACGCCGGACCCGACATTTTCGCCGGAATCGTCGCGCTGCTGCTTCTTGGCTGCTCCCTCGATGGTCGGCGCTGGCGCATGTTCTACGCGGCGGCGGCCATCGTCGGCGCCGGCCTGATGCTGGTAAAACTCAGCTCGGGAATTCTGGCGCTCAGCGCATGCCTGACGTTCCCGTTCGCGTTGGCGTTGGTCGATCGCCGCAAGGCCGCCGTAGCCGCTCTCATTGGCTTCATCGGCGCGCCCGTCTCTTTCGCCATCGCCTATGCTGCATACAACCCCTCTTTCGGCGACATGCTGCGATATCTGCGTTCCGGCTTTGAGATTTCCAGCGGGCACAGCAGCGGCATGAGTCAGCCTGCGACGCCGCAGGACCTTGTCGCCGCCCTCGCGATCGGGCTCGCTTACATCGCTGTCGCCATCCTGCTGCTGTTCTTACGCCAGCGCGCGTTCGTCCTCGCGGCGGCTTGCATCGGGCCTCTGTTTCTTGAGTTCAAACATGCCTTCATACGACCCCCGGGACACATTGATATCTTCTTCTGCTTCGCGCCGCTCATCATTGGCCTCGTGTTCCTGTTCAGTGATTTCCGCGAAAAGGCGCGCTGGCCCATCCTGGCAGCGTTTGCCATCGCACTGCTGGCGACGCGAATGCACCCGCCCTTTACGCATCCGTACTACGGCTTTGACCGGCTGTCGGTCATCCCCGAACTGTGGAACTGGACAGCCACGCGGACGCGTCTGGCGGCGACTTCCGCGACCGCGCTGGCCTCCGACCGGCTTCCGCCCGAACTCCTGGCCCGAATCGGCCAGTCTCCGGTTGCGATCTTTCCCTGGGAGTGCGCCTACGCCGCGGCGAACCGCTTGAATTACCGCCCGTTCCCGATATTTCAGAGCTATGACGCGTATACGTCCTTTCTTGACGAGTGGAACGCCGCGTTCTTTCGCGATTCCGCGCGCGCGCCGGAATTCGTCCTGATGGACTGGGCCTCGATCGACGGCCGCCATCCGCTTCTGGACGTTCCCGCCATGTTTATGGAGCTGTACCGCCGCTACGATGTGGACGGGCGCTACGGACCCCACATCTTGCTGCGCCGGCGAACTCGCCCGCGCTTCACAAGCTGGCGCCCGCTCAGGACAGTCCACGTTACCGCCCATCAGCCCGTTCGGATCGACCGTCTGGATCACCCCGTCATCGCGCGCATCCGTCTGGACTACAACATCGCCGGCCGCCTCCGGCGTTTTTTCTTCAATATTCCGGAGGTGCGCGCGACCTATGCCTCCGAATCGGGCGCCTTTCTCTCGGCGCGAATTCCGCCCGAAGTCGCTTTGGACGGCCTGCCGGTGAACTTCCTCCCGTCCGATCCGGACAGCCTTCAAATGCTGTTTGCCGACAACACGGTCGCCGCCCCGTTCAACGCCCTCGCCATCGGCGGCCCCGGCGCGGACCTGTTTGAGCCGGCATCCCGCGTCGAATTGTATGAAGCGCCCGAAGTCACATTGCGCGCCGCGGCGCCGGAGCTCGTCACGCTCGACGGCCTCGGCTTCCGGGGCTCGACCGCCGCGGCCCGGATCGAAATGATCAACAACGAAGGCGTCCTCATGCGCGGCCCGCGCGAAGTGATTGAGCTGAGCGGCAAGCTGGGCTACATCACTTTCACCGGCTCGGCCGTCGATGCCCTGCTCGAGCGCCTGCCGGACGCCGTTTATGTGAAGCTCGACGGCCGCATTTACCCGGCCAGGCTGGGACTAGCGCGTCCTGACGTCGCGGCCATTTACAACCGCCCGCAGTATCTTAACGCCGGGTTTGAGTGGACCTGCCCGGTTTGGAAGCTTGGTTCTGAAACGCACACCGTCAGCGTCGTCCTGTTTCGCCGCGGCGCCCGAACCTGGGTGGAGAGCGAGCAAAAACTGAAGTTCCGCGTGACCGGCAGCCACTAGCAACTGGTCACGCTGCACGTTAGCCTGTACTTTGAACCTCGCGCTCATCGGCTACGGCAATGTCGGACGCGCCTTCGCGCGCCTGCTCCTGTCCCGCCATTCCGCATTTCCCTTCCGCATTGTGGCGATCCATACGGCCAGACGCGGCAGCGCATTCGACGCTCACGGCCTTCCCCTCGAACCCGTTTTCGGCCCCGCGGCGCCGTCCGTCGGCGAGTTTCTCGACCGCGCCGGCGCCGAAATAGCCGTAGAGCTGACGACGTTGAACCCCGCTGCCGGCGAACCGGCTATTTCGCATATCCGCGCCGCCTTCGCGCGCGGCATGCACGTGGTCACCGCGAACAAAGGCCCGATCGCGCACGCCTACTCGGCCCTCTGCGCCGAGGCCGCGCGCTCCGGCGTTCAATTCCGTTTTGAATCCACGGTCCTGGACGGCGCCCCGGTTTTTAACACTGTGCGCAACAACCTGCCGGGCGTGAACATCCTGGGCTTCACCGGCGTTCTGAACTCCACCAGCAACGTGGTCATCGCGGCCATGCGCGAGGGGCTCACGCTGCAAGAAGGCATACGCCGCGCGCAGCGCCTCGGCGTCGCCGAAGCCGATGCAAGCTTCGACATCGACGGCTGGGATTCGGCGGCGAAAGGCGCCGCGCTCGCCAACGTGCTGCTTGGAGCCCAGCTCACGCCGCTCGACGTGGACCGCCGCGGCATCGGCCGCCTGACGCCGGAACGCGTGCAGGAGCTTGCGTCGAAAAGAAAAACAGTGGCTCTCGTGACGCGCGGCTGGCGCGCCCAGGATCGCGTCAGAGTACGGGTTCGCGCGGAAGTTCTGAACGATGCCGACATCCTTGCCGCCGTCCGCGACACGTCCAACCTGCTGCTGCTTCACACCGACCTCCTGGGTACGGTGGGAACGGTTTCCATTTCGCCGGGCGTGGAGCAAACTGCTTACGGAATTTTCAGCGACCTTGTCGACATAGCTCGCAGCCTATGAAACTTCTACGATTCGAATACGATGGTCTCCCTCACGCCGGGGTTCTGACGTCGAGAGGCGTGGTCCCCATACCGGAACTCAACGCGCGTTTCGGTTCGCGCACGCCGGACGATCTGCTCGGCATTATCCAGTCCGGCGATCTCGAACCGCTGCGCTCCGCCGAGGCGGCGCCCGCCCTCCCTTTGGACCGCGTCCGGCCGCTGCTGCCCTACGAGGCGCCGCCCAAGATCTGGTGTATCGGGCTCAACTACAAATCCCATGCGGAAGACATCCAGGCGGCGCAGCCCGAAGAGCCCGGCAGCTTCATGAAGCCGGCCTCCTGCATGTTTCAGCCGGGGGGCGATATCGTCCTGCCTCCGCCGCGGATATCCAACGACGTCGACGCCGAAGGCGAACTGGGCGTCATCATCGGACGGAAATGCCGCTTCCTTCCAGCCGAAAGCGTCCGCGAGGTGATCTTTGGGTACACCACTACGCTGGATCTCACCGCGCTCGACGTGCTCCGCAAAAACCCGCGCTATCTGACGCGAGCGAAAAGCATTGATACATTCTTTAGCTTCGGGCCGGTAATTGTCACGGCGGACGAAATCGCCGACGTCGACTCGCTGGAAGTCATCACGGAACACAACGGCGCCATTTGCTCGCGCGACTACGTCCGCAACATGCGCCACCGTCCTTACGAGCTTGTTCGCTTTCACAGCGACTACATGACGCTGCATCCTGGCGATCTCATCTCGACCGGCTGCCCAAAGGGCGCGCGCATTCAACCCGGCGACGCGGTGCGCGCGCGCATCGACGGCGTTGGAATCCTATCGGCGCGCGTGCGCGCGCATGGCGAGGCTGCGGCTTGAAGACCGCTATCTTCGGCGGCACGTTCGACCCCATTCACTGCGCCCACCTCGCCATTGCGCGCGAAGCCGCGGCGCGCTTCGCCCTGGATCGCGTTCTCTTCGTCGTGGCCGCGAATCCGCCGCATAAGCCGCGCGCGAGCGTTGCGCCCTATGAGGATCGTTACCGGATGGTCGAGCTGGCGTGTCAGGGCGACCCGCGGTTCGAGCCCTCCCGCCTGGAGGCGGGCCCGGAGCGCAGTTATTCGATCAATACAATCTGCCGCGTGCGCTCGATGCAGGACCCCTCCGACGAGCTGTATTTCATCATCGGGTCCGACGCCTTCGCGGATATCCGCTCCTGGCATCGCTGGGAGGATGTCGTCCGCTCGGTGGATTTTATCGTCGTGACGCGGCCCGGCTGCCGCTACTCGGCCCCGCCCGGCGCGCGCGTCCACCGGCTCGACAATGTCGAGCTGCCGGTCTCGTCTTCAGAAATCCGCCGCAGACTCGCCGCCGGGGGCTCCCCGCCGGAGCTGCCCCCGGCCGTCCTCGACTACATTCGGGAGCGAGGTCTGTACGGCGCGCATGTCCGGCCGCCCGCGCCCGATCCATAGCCGCTTGGCTCCCTTCCCAGCCCGTCACGGTTCCGCTTTCCGCAGCTCCTGCGACCGCTCGAGCATCTTGCGGCCCTCCTCCGTCTTGCCTTCCGCCGTCAGCGTCTGCCCCAGCAGATAGTGCGCCGACGAATTCTGCGGATCCATGCGGATGGCCTGGCGCAACATCCCTTCAGCATTAGCCAGTTCCTTCTTTTTGAGATACGCCTTCCCGAGCAGGATGTATGGTCCGCTGTAGGTCGGGTTTAACCACACCGCGCGCTGGAGTTCCGGAATGGCCGCGTCCCAGTCTTCGCGCCGCCCGTATGCGTCGCCGAGCCGGTAGTAGGCCATGGCGAAATCAGGATTGAGCCCGATTTCGCGCCGCATCTCTTCGATGCCGCGGTCCAGATCGCCGTGGAAGATCGCCAGCTCGCCGCGCAAAAAATGCGCTTGCGGGAGCTGGGGGTCGATTTCCAGCGCCCGCGCCAGCTCGCGGTCAGCGTCAGCTTCAAACTGTTGCCGGATCATCATCTGCGCCGTCAATAGATGCGCAGCCGCCGAGTCTTCGGGCACGCCATACATAACGGCGAAGGCCCGACGCGCTTTGACCGGTTCGCGCGAATGCAGCGATGCGTTGCCGAGCATGTAGTAGACTTCGTTGGTCTGAACGCCCGCCGCGATCGCCTTCTCGAGCGCGCGCACCGCCTCCGGCATTTGGCCCGCAAGATACAAACTTTGGGAGAGCAGGAGGATGGATTCTCTGTACGCAGGCGTGTCCTGCCGCTCGGCCGCCGCCGCTCGCTCGAGCGCCTTGGCGGCTTCGACATACTGGCGACGCTTGTAGAGTTCGACGCCCCGGGCGTGCTCCCCAGCAGCGTCCGGCGGAACCGCCTGCATCCAGAACGCGGACGCGAGGACAAGCAGCATACTGGCAGTGTACAACCCGCCCCGCCCTTGCTCCCGTCAGTGGGCGAGCGTCGCTTTCCCGCCGCGCGCAAGCTCCGCGGCCACAGCCGGGAATTTCAGTGCCCGCCGCCGGCCGGGGCAACTTCCTGCGCCTTTAGCGGGAAATGCGCGCCCTCCGGAATCGGCGCCAGCAACTGTTCCTTGCGGTAGATCAGCGTCGACGTGTTGTAGCTCGCGATTTCAAATCCGTGGCCGTGCGTGATCGCATCGGTGGGGCACGCCTCGACGCAGTAGCCGCAGAAAATACAGCGGTTGTAGTCGATGTTGTAGACGCTCGCATAACGCTCCCCGCCGCTGATGCGCAACTGGTCGGTGTTTTCCGCGGCTTCGATGTAGATGCAATCGGCCGGGCAGGCCGCAGCGCACAGGAAGCACACCACGCACTTTTCCAGGCCGTTCTCGTCGCGCTGAAGCACGTGCACGCCGCGATAGCGCTCCTCAAAATTCGGCGGAGCGTCCGGATAATCGTCGGTGATCGTGGGATTGAGCATCTCCCGGAAGGTGACGCCCATCCCCTTGACAATCGCCGCCGCCGATTCAAGAACTCCAATTTTTCCAGGCATCTGACACCAGATTAACGCACTCGCTCAGCCTCTCCCGGAGGCTCAGTTTTTCGACCCTCAACCACTTTTAAAATCAGGCGTCTTTTCGCCCGGACGGAACGGCTCAACGCCCGCGATCTTGCCGATCGCCTCCAAATCCCGCTTTGAAAAGCCTGACACGGCAAGCGAAATATTGCGATCCGGTTCAATCAGAAACATCGACGGCACGTGAGTTATCGCGAAGGCGTTGCTTGCCGGATACCCTTTGCCGGGCTCGTCGAGCAGCGTTTCAAACGTGACGCCAAACTGCTTGCGGAACTGCTCGGTGGCGTCCAAATCGTCCTGTGAAATAGCGATAAACTCCAGGTTGTCGCTCTTCGAGAGCCGTTCGACAAAGGGCAACGTCAGCTGGCAGACCGGACAACTCACTTTAAAGAAGGTCACCAGGGCGGGCTTGCCGGAAACGAAATCGGTCAGCCGGCGCTTCGAGCCCTCCACGCTGATCAGTTCGAAATCGGGGGCGGAGTCGCCTGCGGCTAGCATGCTCTCTATAGTGTATCGATGCGGACAGTGGCATGATGAGTTCAGTTGTGACCCGAGTTCGGACCACGTTACTTGCATTTTGCCTCTGCATTGCGGGCGGCCAGGCGTCGGACATCGAAATTCTGCGCGACCGCTGGGGCGTGCCGCACATCTATGCCCGTTCGATCGACGATGTCTTTTATGCCCAAGGCTACTTCGCCGCCAAGGACCGCCTCTTTCAACTCGATCTCTGGCGGCGGCAGGGGACCGGCAAACTGGCTGAGATCCTCGGCCCCGAGGCGATTCCCCGCGACCGCCTGGCGCGCCTGGTCCGGTTCCGCGGGGACTGGGACGCCGAGTGGAAAAGCTATGCGCCGGACGCCAAGCGCATCGTCGAGCAATTTGTAGCCGGCATCAATCACTACATAAAGTCGCTCAAAGGGCAGCGCCCAATCGAGTTTCAGCTCGCAGGCTACGATCCACAGCCCTGGGCGGCTGAGGACGTGGTTTCACGAATCGCGGGCCTGCTGATGACGCGTAATGTCCGGTCCGAAGTGGAGCGCGCTCAGGATATCTGCCGCTTCGGGCTGCAAGCCGTGCAGCTCTATTTGCCGCCAGATCCGTTCGTGCAGCTTGCGATTCCCAAAGGCGTCGACCTTGCGCTCATCACGCGCGGGATCCTGCGCGACTACGAGGCGGCCATCGCCACGCCACAGCTGGCGCTGCAAGCCTCCGAGACGACGGGCGATGGGGAGCAGGGCAGCAACAACTGGGTGGTCGACGGAACGATGACTCACACCGGCAAGCCGCTGCTTGCGAACGATCCGCATCGCCCGGTGATGCTGCCGTCGCTGCGCAAGACGTGGCACCTGGTTGCGCCGGGTCTCAATGTGTTCGGCGCGGGCGAGCCGGCGCTTCCGGGCATAGCCGTGGGACATAACGAGTGGATTGCCTGGGGTTTCACCATCGTCGGCATCGACCAGCAGGATCTCTATGTCGAGAAGCTGAATCCGCAAAACCCGGATGAATATCGATACCGCGGAGCCTGGCGGCCCGTCGAGCGCGAGCAACAGGACATTAAGGTCAAAGGCCGCGCACAGCCGGAGCGCGTTGAACTGCGCTATACCATCCATGGCCCGATCATCCACGAAGACCGCGAGCATCATCTCGCCTATGCGCTGAAATGGGTCGGCGCGGAGCCCGGCGGCGCCGGTTATTTGCCGGCTTTATCATTGATGCGAGCGAAAAACTGGTCCGAGTTCCTCAAGGCGGTCGAGCGCTATAAGGTTCCGTCTGAAAATCTTGTCTACGCCGACACGGACGGCAACATTGGCTGGATCGCCGCCGGCGCCGCTCCGGTGCGCAAAGGGTGGACCGGCCTTCTTCCGGTTCCCGGCGATTCCGGTGAATACGAATGGCAGGGTTATTTGCCCCTGAGCGAGCATCCGCAGCTCTACAATCCCCAGCGGCACTTCATTGCCACCGCCAATCACAATATCCTGCCGCCGGGATATGCGCACCAGCTCGGATTCGAATGGGCGCTGCCCTATCGCTTCGAGCGGATCGAAGCCATGCTGACCGGCCGCTCCGGTCTCGACCGCATGGATTTCGAACGAATGCAACAGGACATCCTGTGCCTGCCCGCCCGGCGTTTCCAAGCCCTTCTGCGGCAATGGAGACCGCCTGAAGGCAGCCGCGAAGCGGAAATCGTCCGCGAGATGATCCGGTGGGACGGACAGATGCGGGTCGATTCTGAACCGGCGTTGATTTACGAAGTGTGGATTTCCAAGCTCGGTCCGGCGCTGTTCGGCGATGGCCTCGGCGCCAGAGTGAACCTGGAGACTGTGCTGCGCAAGCTGGAATCCGGCCTGGATACGAAGGCGCTTCAGTCGTCGCTGGACGCTGCGCTGGCGCAAATCGAAAAGGCGTTGCCTGCCGGCGAGCGGCAGTGGGGCCGCATCCACCAGATCTTTTTCCGGCATCCCCTCGGAGTGAAGCCATGGAGTTTCGGGCCCTTTGCGCGCCCGGGCGACGCCAATACGATCAACGCCACGAGCGGGGCGAACTTCCGCCAGTCCAGCGGGGCGTCGTATCGCGAGATTATCGATCTGAGCGATTGGGACCGCTCAGAAATGACCAACGCGCCCGGGGAATCCGGCGACCCGCGCAGCCGCTACTATGACGACCTGCTCGAAGAATGGAAATACGGCGTGTATCATCCCATGGCCTACTCACGCAAGTTTGTGGAGCACAACACCGAGGAGCGCTATATCCTCCATCGCGACGATCAGCCGGCTTCTCAGTAATAGCGCGGGACGGCTGGATCGATTTCGATGCTCCACCGGTCGATGCCGCCCGCCATGCTACTGGCATTGGTTACGCCCTGCTCGCGCAGCCAGTTGACCACCTGCAAGCTGCGAACTCCGTGATGGCAGAATACAACGAGGTCAGCCTCGTCGGACCAGCCTTCAATGGTCTGAAGACTGGCCGGAACGGTCCGCATCGGAATCAGATGCGCTCCTTCGATGCGAGCAGCCCGGTGCTCCTCCGGCTCGCGCACATCGATCAGGATCATGCGCTCGCCTGCGTCCATGCGCCGTTTGACCTCAGTCGGCGTGATTTCGATCGGGGTCATCCCCCTCCAGGATAGCGGCGCCGCGCCGGGCGCCGCTCGCGCCGTCCGGCTACGACCGGGCGATGCGCTCTTCGTCTTCCTGAGCCCGCTGATCGAGCTGACGCTGTCTTTGCAGCGGATCGCGCGAGAGGATCTGGTTGTCCAGATCCGTCGGCAGCGGCGCCTTCGGCTTCGGCGCCAGTTCGTCGATCATGGCTTGAATGGTTCGTTTCATCGTGTCCTTCCGCCTCCAGGATACGGGCAAGCATGGTTCATAGCGATGTTCGATGTCACGCAAGTGCTTGTACTAAAAGAAAAAGAGTCGAGACGAAATCTGTGATTGCCGGTTTTTCTCGGCCCCAAGCCGCAGCGGCGCCCGATGGCGACGCTCGGCGGCGGTAGCGCTCGCCTCCACGGGGTATCATGGATTGATTTGGCCGGGCGGACCCCGTCCGGTGCGTTGGGGTCTTTCCCCGGGCGGCGTCCCGTCTCCAACAGTGCGTCGCCAGATACAGAATTTTGGACAGATATCGTCTCTGAGCCGAATTCTGCGCTGGAACGGCGATATCTTTGGAGCATTCCCACGGGAATGCCGCAGCACTGGGAGATACGAGACTAAATGAAAATTATCCTCAGGTTTTGTCTGATGCCGGCTTTCCTTGCCGGCGCGGCGCTGGCTCAGCCGAGCATCGCCGCCGTCCAGAACAACTACAGCAACATCATTCGAGGCATGCCAAATTACGGAATCGCCCAGGGATCGGTGTTTACCATCTTCGGGTCGAATCTCGGTCCGGCGCAGACGCCTGTGCTGCCGGATCTTTCACAAGGACCGCTGGCGACCAACCTGAAAGGCGTCACGGTGCAGGTGACCGTGAATGGCACAACCGTTCAAGCCATTCCCTATTACGTATCGGCAACCCAGATCGCCGCGATCCTGCCCTCGCGCACGCCGGTCGGGACCGGCACGGTAACCGTCACCTTTAACAACGTCGCCAGCTCACAGAGTCAGATCACGGTTGTACCGGCCGCGTTCGGAATCGATACGCTGAACGGCGCAGGCACGGGTCCGGCGGTCGCGCAGAACGCAAGCGATGGCTACTCGCTGCTCAGCGCAACCTCGGCGGCCAATCCGGGAGAGACGCTCGTGCTGTGGGGGAGCGGGATCGGGCCGGCGCAAGGCGACGAAACGAAGTACCCGTTTGCGCAAGTGGATCAGACGAATGCCAGCGCCGTGCAGGTGTATATCGGCGGACAGCTCGTAAAACCCTCATATGCGGGACGCTCGCAGTTTCCGGGAGTCGACCAGATCAACGTTGTCGTGCCGCCGGGAGTTGCCGGCTGCAACGTTTCCGTCGTGGTTCAAACCGGAACGGGCGCCTCGACCATGGTCAGCAACACGGCCACTATTCCTGTCGCGGCGAGCGGGCGCGTTTGCTCCGACCCGGCTTCTGGCGGACTTACCTCGAGCGATCTGCGGGACCTCCTCGCGAAGGGGACATATCGCGGCGGCGCCATTATACTCGGCAAGGCCACGTCCCAAACGCCAGCCATCTCGATCCCGGGCGGGCCAACCATTGGCGGCAGCGTCACCGCAGTCGACTTCGCCAGCGCGAGCTTCTCTGAAGTGATCATCAACCAGGTCAATGCGGCGCAGGCGCTTCCCCAATTTCAGTTAATTTCGCTCGGCAGCTGCACCGTCTACCAGGTGCAGGGCAGCCAGACGGCATCCCTGAACGTCGGGATTCAATCAAAGGCCCTGGATGCCGGAACGCTGTCCATGAAAGTCCCGAATGGTTCCACCATCAACCTGACCAAGAGTCAGAACCTCGGCTACAGTCTCAGCGGCAGCAACGCCACTGGATCGACGTCGCCGTTGTTCATTCCCGATTCGGGAGGGCAATTCACCTTCAGCAACACCGGCGCGGATGTTGGCCCCTTCAGCGCGAGCATTACTTTGCCGCCGGCAATTAACTGGACCAACATCAACAGCATCACCGATGTGAACCGCGGCGCAGGCGTGACGGTGACCTGGGACAAAACGAATCCCTACTCCGGGTTCGTAACGATCATGGGCAACTCCTACACGGCTTCGAATCCGAGCGATCCCAGGACCGCGATCGCCAGCGGATTCCAGTGCATGGCGCCCTATAGCGCAGGCGCATTTACAGTGCCGCCGTACGTCCTGCTGGCCATGACGCCCAGCATGACCATCAGCGGCGTCTCGGTCCCGACCGGCCTGCTGTCGCTGAGCCTCAGCGCCCAGCCAGTTCGGTTCACGGCGCCGGGTCTCGACAATGGCTTCATCGCGGCCGCCAACAGCAGCGGCAAGCTGGTGAACTACAAATAGTCGGTGGGCCGGACGAGGCGTCCGGCCCTATTTCTTCGCGATCTGCACCAGGTCCTCGCGGCGCGCCGGCCTGCTCGGCGGCCGCAGCAGACGCAACGGCAGCTTCGAAAAGTACGTCAACCGCTCGACCGCCGGCAGCGCGCGCCGCACCGTGCGCCCGTGCAGGAGCAGGCTGCCGGCAACCAGCGCCGGGTGCGGGATGGTGGTGCAGCACCGCGAACAGACGTCGATTTCGCCCGCGCGCCCGCCCGCATGCAGTCTGCGCATGCGCATCATCTCCGCCGAATTCCAAATGCTCTCAAGCGTCTGCCGGCCGATGTTGCCGACCGGCGCGCCATCCAGCATGTAGCTCTGACAGCAGGGATAGACGTCACCGTTATGCTTGACGTACATTGGACCGCGCCACAAATAGTGGCACGGATGCTTCCAGTCGTTTGCAGCGTGGCCCGCTTCGGGCTGCAGGAGGTTGGTCTCGTCCGCCTTGACGCGGACCTGGTCGACGCCCGGCACGCTTTTCCAAAAACGGACGAAGTCGTCCACCTCGTGAGCATTGCCGTCCATCCGCACCATCTGCACAACCACCTGCACCCTTGCGCCGCGTTCCTTCTTCATCCGCGCGAAGCGCACAAAGTTGTCCCGCACCTTCTCAAACCGGGCGCCCTTGCGGTAGTACTCAAACGTTTCTTTGGTGGCGCCGTCGAAGCTCAGCGTGATGTGCTCGAGCGGCGTCGCCAGCAGCCGCTCGGAAGTCTTTTCGTCGAGAAACGTGCCGTTGGTCGACAGCAGCGTGGAGACGCCGTGCCGCGCGCAATACTCGATGCGATCGAAAATCTTGCGGTCCATGAACGGCTCGCCGAGACCGATCAGCATCATATGCTCGGCGCTCCCGCCGGATTCGCGCACCAGCCGCTCGAAGATCTCGTCGGTCATATCTTCCTTGGGCTGCCGGTGCGTCTCGCGCGGACACATTGGACAGTACAAATTGCACTTGGCCGTGGTCTCGACAATAAACTCCACCGGAAGCGCCGGTACGCGCTCGCGCCTGGCGAGATACGCGGCAAGCAGCTTCCACCGGTTAAAACACCGCATGAATCGACTCCTCTCATTGTAGCCGGGGGTTGTTTTTGCTCATCTCATCTCCTGTGAACTCGCGCGTGCGCATTCTCAATGACCGGGCGTTCCGGCCCGATGCTGAGTACGTCCTGTACTGGGCCCAGATGAATCGCCGGGCGCAATCAAATCATGCCCTGGAGTATGCCGCCCGCCTGGCGAACGAGAGCGACCTGCCGCTGCTCGTGTATGAAGGACTCACCTACGACTATCCATACGCCAGCGACCGTCTGCACACATTTCTGCTCGAAGGCGCG
This sequence comes from Bryobacteraceae bacterium, assembly GCA_035652975.1. GTDB lineage: Bacteria > Acidobacteriota > Terriglobia > Bryobacterales > Bryobacteraceae > TMP-7. Next base: position 47,494 of record DASRCT010000086.1, read on the forward strand.
CCGGACACGGCCCGGCGGCTGCGCTCGCTGGGCATCGGCTACATCTTTTATCTGAGACGCCGGCACACCGATCCGAACGATATTCTGTATCGGCTTGCCCGGCGTGCGCGCGCAGTAGTAACCGACGATTACCCGACGTTCGTTGCGCGCGTCCACAACGCCCGCGCGCCGCAGCGCCTCGATGCGCCATATATCGCGGTGGACTCAAGCTGCGTGGTCCCCATGAGCGCGATCGAAAAGCGCGAATACGCAGCCTACACGCTGCGCCCCAAGATCGCCCGGCTGCTGCCCGCGTGCTTGCAGCCGGTCGGCCCGCTGCGAATGCGCCGGCGGTTCCAGGGCCCTGCGCCTGCGTTTCACACTGAGGTGACGGCGGAGAACATCGCGAGCCTGGCGGCGAGCTGCGACATCGATCACTCGGTCAAGCCCGCGGCCGGCTTTCCGGGCGGCGCCCGCGCCGCTCAACGCCGTTTGCGGGAGTTTCTTGAGAACAAGCTCTGGCGCTACGCCCGCGATCGGAATGAGCCGTCCGCGCACGCCACTTCGGAGTTGAGCCCCTATCTTCACTTCGGGCATATTTCGGCGCTTGACGTCGCTCTTCAGGTGAAATCCTATGCCGACGAGAACCGGCTCATTGCGGATGAATTCCTCGAAGAGCTGATTGTACGCCGTGAGCTTGCGTTCAATTTCGCGCGTTACGCGGAGAATCCGGCGTCCCTCGAGAATCTCCCCCGGTGGGCGCTGCAAACGCTGCGCGATCATGCCGCCGACCCGCGTCCGCGAATCTACTCGCTGGATGAACTGGAGCGCGCCGCGACCTATGACGAGTTGTGGAACGCCACGCAGAAGGAGCTGCTGTTGCGGGGCAAGATCCACGGCTACTATCGCATGTACTGGGGCAAGAAAATTATCGAGTGGTCGCGTTCCTGCGAGGATGCGTTCAACGCGATGGTCTATCTGCACGACCGCTATGCGCTGGACGGGCGCGATCCGAACACCTACGCAAATATTCTGTGGTGTTTCGGCCTGCACGACCGGCCCTGGCCGGAACGCCCCATCTTCGGTAAAGTGCGGTATATGTCGCTTGAAGGCATGCGCCGGAAAACCAACGCGGCGGCATACATACAGGAGATCGCGGACCTGGAGGCGCGCGCGTGAGAATCACGCTGACAGGCGCCACCGGCTTCATCGGCCAGCGCGTGGTCCAGCGCCTCCTCTTGGAGGGCCACGCCCTGACGCTGCTCAGCAGACGGGCGCGTCCAGGCGAGAACCCGCGCTGCTTCGTCTGCGATCTTGCGGTCGCCGAGCCGCCGCTCGAAGCGCTCGAGGGCGCAAACGCGGTGATTCATCTGGCCGGCGAACCGGTCGCGCAGCGCTGGAGCGAAGACGTCAAGCGCCGCATCCGCGCCAGCCGGGTCGATGGCACGCGCCGTCTCGTCAGTGCGATCGGCAGGCTCGAGCGCAAGCCCGCTGTGCTAATCTCGGCGTCGGCCATCGGGATCTATGGCGATCGCGGCGACGAGATACTCACCGAGAGTTCGCCCCCTGGCCGCGATTTTCTTGCCGCGGTCGCGCTGGATTGGGAGCGCGAAGCGCAGCGCGCGCGCCGCTATGGCCTGCGCGTCGTCAACCCGCGGATCGGCATCGTGCTCGGCAAAGGCGGCGGCGCTCTGGCGAAAATGTTGCCGGCGTTTCGCGCCGGAGCAGGCGGGCGGCTCGGATCGGGCCGCCAGTGGATGTCCTGGATCCATATCGAAGACGCCGTCAGCCTGATCCTGCTGGCCGTGTCGCGGCAGAGTCTCGACGGACCGGTGAACGTCACCGCGCCTCACCCGGTCACGAACGCCGCTTTCACGCGCGCGCTCGCGCAGGCGCTCGGGCGCCCGGCCGTCATTCCAGTTCCGTCATTGGCGTTGCGGGTTCTGTTCGGCGAAATGGCGGGCGTGCTGCTCGGGGGAGCGCGAGTTCTGCCGCAGGTCGCGCTGCAAGCCGGTTACGCCTTCCGCTTTCCGGAACTCCAGCCGGCTCTCGAGGACATCCTCAGCCCATAGCGCTGGTGTGGCGCCAGTCGTGTTCCATCGCGCTTGTTCGCGGCTCGGTGGACGCTCTGATTTTCAGCTCGGTCTTAAGCACCTGGCTCACGCGCTTGCGATTCGGCTCATGGATGCGCCGCAACAGAATCTCCACGCCTTTGTATCCCAGATCGTAGGAAGGCTGCGCCACGGATGTGAGTTGCGGCCGCACGGCCTCGGCGAACGGCGGATCGTCAAACGTCGCCACAGCGACATCGCGCGGACTTTCGAGATCCATCTCGTTCAGAGCGCGAAGCACCCCCAGGGCCATCACTGCATTGGAGGTGAATATCGCCGTCGGCCGGACCTCGCTGAGAAGCTCCAGAGCCGCCTGGTAGCCGCCTTCGGCGCGGAAAGCGCCATCGCGCACAAAAGCTGCATCGAACGGCAGTCCCGCCGCCGCGAGCGCGCGCTGATACCCTTCCAGGCGGTCCCGGGCGACGGGCAGGTGCGGCGGTCCAGTGATAATGCCGATCCGCCGGTGGCCGCGTTCAATCAGATGATGGACGCACTCCTGCGCGCCGGCAATATTGTCCACAGTCAGACAATCCACTTGCAGCGACTCCAGCGCGCGGTCGACGGCCACGATCGGAATGCCGGCCTCCATAACGCACTGTATATGAGAAAGATCGCCCTCGGTCGCGGCGGCTACCAGCAGAATGCCGTCAACGCGCCGCGTCCTCAGCGCCGAGAGCAGCTGCCGCTCCCGGTCCTGCCGGTCATCCGAATTAAAGGTGATCAGAATGTAGTTGTGCTTCCACGCTGCGTCCTCGGCGCCGCGCACCATCTGTGGAAAGAAAGGATTGGTGATGTCCGACACCACCAGCCCCAGCATTTTGGTCTGGCGCAGCTTCAGGCTGCGGGCTACGTGATTCGGGTGATAATCCAGCTCACGGACGGCCTCGAGAACGCGTTGTTTCAGGCGCTCGCTGACTGGAATGGCGCCGCTCAGGACGTTTGACACCGTGCCGGCTGACACGCGAGCCCGGCGCGCGACTTCCTTGATGGTTGCCATCGCAACGATAAACATACCATGCCGGAGTCCGGAATGTGAATCGATTCAGATCCGCACCTGCCGGTGCGCGCGGCAGAACCCATTCCGGCCGCTCTCGGCCGGAAACCGCGCCTTCGAGACCCAGCGCATGACGAAGGCCCGCAGTTCCCGCCGGCGGGCTAGAAAATGAAGCGCAGGCTCAGGTCGACGCGCCGGTTGGTCGCCGCCCCGGCGAAGCCGCCGCCTCCGCCGCCTCCTCCAAACCCGCCGCCCGAAATAGAATTTGCCGTGCCAAAATAGGGCGAACCGAGATTGCCCGTGTACGGCCCGAAATTGGTGGTATTGAACAAGTTGCGGGCGTTAATCGAAAAAATCAGGTTGAATCTCCGGCTGGTCGCGTCGCCGCCAAAGAAGCCGCCCGGCCCTCGTCCGCCGCCCATGCGCATTCCGCCGCCTCGCATGCCCCCGCCGCCCATGCGCATTCCGCGACCGCCGCCGGCATCGCCGGTCGGACGTACGCCGGCGCCGCGCTCCGCTCCAAAGCCCCAGGTTTTGCTGAGCCGGAGATTGACGGCAAAAAATCCGGCGCTCTCACCATAGTTGCGGGGGATGATCACATCTCCCGGCTTCGGCGCCAGGTTGAAGATCCCCCACGCCGTCTGAACAATGTTGGGCTGGCCCAACTGCGCTGTGGTTGCAAAGGCCGGCCGATCGTTGATGATCAGGTCGCCGTTCAGATCACGCCCTACGAAGATGTTAAACGGCGAGCCCGAATGCGCGATGATGAACGGACTCAGCCGCAATCCCCACTTCATCATGAGCGAGCCGCCGAGCGCGAACCGATGCCGGATGTCCAGTGACGACCGGCCGTATTCGGCGTTGAGATCGTACTGGTTCTCAGGGAAATAACCCGCCCCGTCCGTGTCGCTTTTGGCATGATTATTCGCGTACATCGCAAACAGCGTCAAGGTGCGGGTCATCCGCGTGTTCAGATTCACCATGAGTTGGTTCTGATTGAAAATGCCCGACGACTCGAACAACTGCAGTTCGCCCAGACTGGGGTTGGGCCGCAGCGTGGTCCCGGGCAGGGGCGCATTGATGTTGCGCGACACAAGCTGGTGCAGCCCATGCGAGTTCGTGAACGTGACCGCAATCGTGCTGCTGAACGGAAGCTGGCGCTCGACGCCCAGCGCGCTCTGAATAATGTAGGGCGCCTGAAGACCCGAGTACACCATGTCAATCGCCTGCGGCCTGGCGCTGGTCAGCGTTGCAATGCTGGGCACGTCGGGGAAGAAATTCACCTGCTCACCCGACAAAACGAACTGCTGCTGGTTGATGCCGTTGTACCGGATGGCGTCCAGCGTATAGCTTTCCGAAAACCGGTCGTAAAAAATGCCTGCGCCGCCGCGGATCACGGTCTTGCCCGGGCGGTTTCCCCGGGCGTCCGGCGACCACGCGAATCCCACGCGAGGAGCGAAATCCGTCCAGTCGTGAATGTTGGTTTGCGTTTCATAGCGCAGCCCCAGACTCAGCGTCAAATTCGGCTTGAGCCTCCAGTCGTCCTGGAGAAACAGGCCTAGATCTATCTGACTCACGGCGGCGTACGGATTGCCGCCGGAAATGGAAAACTGGGTCGGCATCCCGCCCAGCGCGCGAATCTGAGCCGGCGTATAGCCCATGCGTTGGAACAACAACGTCCGCCGGTAGCTCTCGAGCGAATTGATCGATTCAAGAATATTGCCCGTCGGCTCGCCGTTGGCGTCCAGTTCGGGCACGTTGAAGGCGCTGCCGAAAGTGAATGTTCCGTTAAAATTCGTCTGCGCAAAATTGCTGTCCTGCACAGCGCGCACGCGGGCGCCGAACCGGAACAGATGAGCGCCGTGGGTGATGGAAGTATAGTTCTGAAATTCGTAATGCTTGGAGTTGCTCTGGTTCAGACCGATGGTCGATCCGCCCCCGATGAACGATTGCAGCACATTGATTTGCGGGATGGAGTTGTTGAACCCGCGCTGCGTGGAGTTGTCGTCCATGAAATGAAACCGCGTCTCATTGACCGCCTTGGCGCCCAGCACGGCCGTCTCGGTCAGTTGCACGGTGTGCTGGGTCGACTGGCTGCTGGAAGCCGTTTCGGGCAACGCGAACTGCCCGCGAAAGGCGTTGGGAAAGGATGTGTCCGTGTAGGTGTAACGTCCCATCAGCGTGATATTGGGCGTCAACTGGTAATCGAGCCGGGGACTGATGGTGGTGCGCGTTTGCGGCGTAACGATCGATTCGGCGACGCTCACCGGCGACAGCGTCTGCGGATCCAGCGTCAACGCGTTCACGACCGCATTTTCGTCGATGTCGCGGCGTTCAAAGTCGATAAAGAAGGACGATTTTTTGCTCACCGGGCCGCTGATGTTGCCGCCGTAGTGCTTGTATTGAAACGGGGCCTTGTTCTGCGAAAAGGGATTGCGCGCGTCCCAAACGCCGTCGCTGAAATTCATGAACGCCTGGCCATGGAACTTATCCGTGCCGGGTTTGGTGAAAATCTCGATGCGTCCGTAGCCGAGCTTGTCGTATTCGGCCGAGAAGGGGTTTTGATTGATGCGGATTTCGCGAATCGATTCTTTGGGAGGAAGGCGGCCGCCCGTGAATCCGTCGATGAACATCTGCGCGCCGTTCGGCCCTGCTGACGGGCCGGCCAGCGCGGTAAGATCGTCCTGAAGATCATCGGGGTCGTCGGAAAGCGCGGCCAGGTCGTCGCCCTTGAGCACCAGCGCGCCGGCATTGCTGGAAGGATCCGTGCTCACCTGGTTCTGCACCGTCTCCTGAACGGTGACTTGCTGCGTTTCGAGCTGGACGCGCATCTGAATGTTGAGGGTCGTCGCGCCGCCCGCATTGATAATGACCGCGGTGTTCTGATAGGGCGCCATCCCCGGATACGTGACTTGCACGGTGTACGTGCCCGTGGGGATGCCCGCCGCGGAAAATGCGCCGTCAACGCCGGACGTGATCGTGCGCGTGTAGCGCCCGGCCGTGATCGTGATCTTCGCATTGGGGATCACGGCGCCGGATTCGTCAGTAACCTGCCCTTTCAGCGTTCCGAGAGTTGATTGGCCAAACGACGCCCCTGCAATCAGAAACAGCAGCAACGCTGGTATCGCTACTGTCTTTCTATTCATGCATATCCTCCGTACGTCTGCTGATCGCAGTTCACTGATGCAAATGCCGGTTTATTGTGGCATCTGCATTTCGAGACTCCACGTGCCCAGATTGAGTTGGCCGCGGGGCGCCGCAGTGAGGATCGGCTCTACTCCTGATAAAACCGTGATGGCGTGCGCTGTGGACCGGTCCGCGCCCACCGTGCTCGAAACGATCAGCGGATCTCCGGGCTTCAGCTCGGCCAGGGAGAAAGAAGGCATTCGTTCGAGCATCTGCTGAATATCCGCATTGCGCCCGCCCGGGCCTCCGGGCCCGCCAAAACGCGGACGGTCGCCCGCAGGCCGGTCGCTGGCTGGCGCTGGACCCCCGCCCGGCCCTCTTCGCTGAAAGGCGCCCGGGCCCGGCCCTGCCGCGCCGCGATCGGCGCCGCCGCCCGCTTCCGCCGCTCTCGCCCGGATCGTGGCCGCCGCGTCCGGATTCAACTGCATGGCCAGGAACATCGCCGCCTGCGGCGGCAGCTTCTTGAACTGCGTGTCCGCGTTGGTCTTTATGGTGATCGGCTTCTTGGTGTCGAGATCCTTCAGCTGAATTTCCCCGTTGGCCGGGTTGACCGAGATGACAGTGCCTCCGATGGTGCGAAACGAACCCGATACCACCGCTTCAGCTGTAATCTTGTTGGCTTCCGGAGGCTTCTCGCCGAGCACTCGCAGCTGATCGCCGGTCTTGATCTCGGCAAGCGAGCTCGGCTTGGCGTCGGCGAACCGCACTGAGTCCGGAGCGTAGCGCCGGAACTGCGTTTTGGGAGTCGTCACCACCATGATCTGGTTCACGCCGTCTCGCCCGCGCGTTTCGATGGTGATCTCATTCGCCTCGGGGTGAATCTCTTTAACCAGTCCCACAACCCCGCGCCGCTGCCATTCCTCGCGCTCGCGTTGCTGCTTCTGCGCCAGGTCCGTTTTCGTCATGACGATGACCGAAGATGCCGGGAGGCTTTTCTGCTCCTCCGACACGCTGCCTCGAGCCATGACGCGGTCGCCGACCCCGATATCGGCGGCGCTGATCGCCGCCGCATTTCTAAGGTCCTTTTCGCCGGGAGCGACTTTCAGAAAGCGCGTTGCATCGGTCAGCGTAACCGTGTAAACCGTCCCATTGTCCGCCTTGACCGTAAGTTGTTTGCCTGACGGATCTTTCGCCGTTACTTCCCCAATCACTCGGCCCGCGGCGGGCTTGGGCGCCTCGGTTTGCGCAAGCAGGAGCGCGCAGGCGCACACGAACGCTATACCGTACTTCATTACTTTAAAATGGCGCTCTGTACGACTCCCCCGGTTACGCGTGCATTGTCAAGAATCGTAAGAGCGGCTGACTACCCCCTCGCGGTCTTTTTGCCCGGCCGGCGATTGGCCAGATTCACAAGCCGTAAGTACGCCGCCGCAGCGCGGTACCGCACGCGCCGGTCATCGTCGGAAAGCTTCGGCGTCAGCGCCGAGCGAAGCGCCGGATCATTGCGCAGCGCAATCGCCTGCGCTGCGGAGGCGCGCACCGACCAGTCCCCGTCGGAGAGCGCTTCCACCAGCGCACGTTGCGTCTCCGGATCTTTGTCCTTGGCCATCATTAGCGCCGCCGACGCCCGCGGCGAGAGATCTGTGTTCCACAGCAGCGACTCCAGCGCGCCCACGCCCGCGCCCAATCCCGGCACCGGAACCATCCCGATGCCCTGCCGGACTGCGTATAACACTGCCGTCTTCGGCGTGTGGAACATGCGCATCATTTCGCGGAATTGAGATCGGATCGGGTTCGATTTGGCGCTCTTTTCTCCCTCCAAAATGGCGAGCAAGGCCTCCCGCCCGTCAGGATCCTTGAAAGCGTACAGAGCTTTCGCCGCAGCAAAGGCGACTTCCGGAACCGGATCTTCCAACTTTTTCTTCAATTGCGGTATCGCGCGGCGATCGGCCAGATCCGTGACGGCGGCGATGGCTGCCACGCGCACCTGAACATCGGAATCATCAAGCAGCGGAATAACCAGTTCCGTGGCCCGCTCCCGCTTGCCGATCAGCCCGATGGCCAGCGCAGCCTCCTTGCGGACTTCAGGGTTGCCGTCCTGCGCGCCATTGCTCAGAATCGAGCGGGCGCGCTCAACATCGCCGGGAACGGCGGCAGGCGAAAGCGGCAGCGTCCAGAGAAGCGCGGGCGCAATCAGCGGAGTAATGATCTTCACGCCTGTATGACGCTCCGCGCCGCGCCTATGCTGCAGGGTCTTGCGGCCGGAGGGCGTCGCAAGGGGGATTCACGGCGAGACCACCAGCTGGTTGACGACGTTTTTCACGCCCTTGACCTTCCTGGCGACATGTTCCGCCTTGGTCTTCTGCTTGGCCTTGGCCACTTTACCTTTGAGCGTGACCACGCCATCGTGGACCTCGACCTCGATGGCATTGCTGCCGATGTCACGGTCGCCGGCGAGCTTGAGCCGGACCTGGTCGTAGAGGCGGTCGTCGGCGGGGTTGCCTTGACCCAGGGCCATCGCGGCCGCAAGCGCAAAACTGGCGGCCAGCGTTTGAATGCGCATACGCTATCTACAATCCTGCCATAGAACGCCAGTCGATCTCACTCAGGAATTGCGGATCTTCGCGCCAGTTCGGCTTGACTTTCACGAACAGCTCCAGGTAGATTTTGCGCCCGAGCAGCCGCTCGGCTTCGGTCCGCGCCGCCGTGCCAATCTGTTTGAGCCTGGCGCCGCCGGCGCCAATGACGATCGCCTTCTGGCCCTCGCGTTCTACGTAGATCGTGGCGTAGATCCGGGTCAGTCTCGAAGTCTCTTCCCACCGGTCTACGAGCACGGCTGTCGAATGCGGCACCTCCTGCTGCGTGGCCTCCAGAATCTTTTCCCGGATCAGCTCCGCGACAAGAAACCGTTCGGGCTGATCGGTGATGTAGTCGGCCGGGAACAGGGGCTCCCCTTCCGGCAGGCATTCGATAATGCCCTTTTTCAGTTCGTTCAGGCCGTCGCCGGTCAGCGCTGATATGGGGTAATATTCGCGGAAATCATGCAGCGCCCGGTATTGTTCGATGCGCTCGAGAAGAACCGCCTTGTTCGGCAGGCGGTCTATTTTGTTGAGCGCCAGGAAGGCGGGCGCGCCGCTCCTGTTCAGGATGCTGACGGCGCGCGCATCCTCCTCGCCGGGCGGCCGGCGGGCGTCAGCAACAAAGAGCAGCAGGTCGCGGTCCTCCAGCGCCGCGCGCACGGTGTCCATCATGCGCTTGTTGAACAGCGTGTCGGACTTGTGAATACCGGGCGTGTCCACGAAGACCACCTGCGCATCGCCGGTATTCAGGACCCCCTGGATCGCGGTCCTCGTAGTCTGCGGCTTTTTGGCGACGATGGCCAGCTTCTCGCCCACCAGGGCGTTCAGCAGCGTCGACTTCCCCGCGTTCGGCCGGCCCAGAATAGACACAAAACCGGCGCGGAACACCTATTGCTTCTCCGCGTGCTCTAGATCCGGAACGACCGGCGGCGCCTTGGAAACCCGCACCTGTTCGACGCGCAGATCGTTTCCAGCCAGCACCTCAATGCGGATTCCGTCCCGTTCCACCGATTCGCCAACCCGCGGCACGCGGCCAAGCCATTCGGTCACCAGGCCGCCCACGGTGGTGGATTCCGTATCTTCGTGCGGCCGGAATTCGACCAGGGCGCGCAGGCGGTCGACATCGAAGCTGCCGGAGACCACGTACGCCCCATTGGGCTCTTCGGCAATGTCGCGCTCCGGCTCATGTTCATCGTGAATCTCGCCCACGATGACTTCCACCATATCTTCCATTGTGACCAGTCCGGCCGTGTTGCCGTATTCGTCCACCACGATCGACATGTGCGCGCCGTCCTGCTGCATTTCTCGAAGCAGGTCGTTGACGCGCTTGGTCTCCGGAACAAGGCGTATGGGCCGGATGAGTTCGCGGACCTTGCGCGTTTCGAGATGCTGCTGGTCCAGCTCGAACATATCGCGGACGTGCACGAAGCCGATCACCTGGTCAATGCCCCCCTCGTAGACGGGAATGCGCGAGTACTGCTCGCGCAGCACCAGTTGCCGCAAGTCTTCGAGCGTCTTATCGGCTTCGATGGCCACGATGTTGGGCCGGGGCGTCATAACTTCGCGGACCGTCTTGTCGCCGAAGGCCACGACCGACTGGATGAGCTTGCGGTCCTCCTCCTCGATGATGCCCTCCTCCTCGCCGGCAGAGATCAGCGCTTCGATGTGCTCGGCCGCGTTTTCCGGCTCCTGCTCGGCCGGCTCGCGGGCGCCGAAATCCGAAACCGAGTAGATGAAATTCAGCAACCACATCAACGGCCGCGTCAGAAGCGCCATCGCCCTGGCGACAGGCGTCAACGGGCTCAGCCAGCGCATGGAGCTGCGGCGATACAGGATCTGCGGAACAACGTAGGTGGCCGCCAGCATCACCAGCAGACTGAGGATGCAGGCGCCGGCGACGCCCTCCAGCGCGCGCCCGGCTTGCGCCGCCACCACGGCGAACGCCACTCCCATCAAGGCCAGACAGGCGTGTTTGATCAGAGAAAATGCCAGAGCGCCGTCGTCCAGTTTGAGCCCGATCTCCTCCTGGAGCCTCTCCTTGAAATACGCCAGCGAGCGGTATTCCCGCGCCCGCAACCGGACCGATTCCAGATACAGCAGTTGCAGGAGGCTGACAAAGGTCAGCACGCCGGCCAGCGCGATAATGAGGCCCGTGGCTGCCAGAATCATGCGTGCGTCCGTTCAATCAGGCCCGCCGGCAAGTTGAGCGCTCTGCGCCACCGCGTCTCCAGGCTGCGCATCCGACCGCGGTCGCGTTCATGGTCCAGTCCCATCAAATGCAGGACGCCGTGCAGCATGAGAATACAAAGCTCATCTTCCACGCTATGGCCGTATTCTGACGCCTGCTCCTGCGCACGGTCGAGTGAAATCGCAATTTCGCCCAGGAATCCGTCGCGGCCGCCGGCAGGAAAGGA
>DASRCT010000087.1:0-4230 GCA_035652975.1 Bryobacteraceae bacterium
CGGCGTATACTGTCGGTGGCCAGCGCGGCGGCAATTGAGCCGAGCCCGCATTATACGAGCGAGCACTGGTCGCCGCACATCACGCTCGGCTATGGGGACCTCGCGCCGCATCGATTGGCGCAGGTGCTCGAAGCGTTTGGCGGGCGGGATTTCACGTGGGACGTGACGCTTGACAATCTTTCGATTATCGATGAGAACGGAGGCCATCAGGCTCTGAAGTTGCAACTCCCCCTCGGAGCGCCTGCCTCGGCAGAACAACTGGTCAGGCGCTCCAGATAAAACAACCACAAGCGCCGCGCCCGGCAAAGCGAATCCAAACGGTTCACCACCATGCGCGCAGCGGTCTAAGCGGCCGGGCGCGAGGGTCGAAAAGCAAACGTAATCAATTCCCGCCCCCGGCATCCACTCTATTGACCGCGCCCACGAAACCAGGGCGGCGCGATGTTCATTGGGAGGACTCATGGCTGACGAGAAACTAGAGCAGATGAAGCAAAAATATGCGTCCGTGCTGACTGTCATTCAACAACAGCAGGTTCGGTTGAGTCACCTTCACATCCAGGACGGGAAGCTTTTCATGCAGGGCGTTGCGCCTTCTCAGGATGCGAAGAACAAAGTCTGGGATCAGATCAAGCTGGTGAATCCCAGCTATGACGACATTACGGCTGATATCACAGTGGATGCGAGCGCGGAAGCGCAGCAGGGCCGCGCCCAGCCTGCCGCGTCCGCCGGAAATGGCGGGAGGGTGTATACCGTGCAGCCCGGCGATTCGCTGTCGGTAATTGCAAAACGCGTCTATGGCGATGCGAATCAGTATATGAAGATCTTCGAAGCCAATCGGGACAAGATTCAGGACCCGAACAAGATTCATCCCGGCCAGCAGCTGACGATTCCATAGCGCTCGCCCGTAGCGTGGCGCGATGGCGCCGGGCGCGGGCGGGAGCCGCGCTCACCCGTCCACGCGACGCGTCTATTGCTCAATTGCACGCAACGGCTCCGCCGGCTTCGGCGGCGCCGGGGGCTGCTCCGGAACGGCTCGCGTCTGCTCCGCCGACGCCTTTCGGATCGTTATCGACCCCCGGTTCGTCTCCAGCACGACGAGGGGTCCCTGCCCGATCGAGCCGCGCAGATACATTCCGCGGCCCTGCGGTTCGGGCGCGAGGCCGCCCCCGAAATCGTTGGTGATCTCGCCGCTGTGCGTGGTTGCGTTGATCTGGAATTGCGCTTTGTCCGGCGCCGCCAGATCAATCGAGCCGAATCGCGTCCGCGCCTCGATCCTCGGCATCGGAACGTTGCCGGGCCGCAACTCCACGTCGCCGCGATCCAGGGAAATCTCGAGCGCCTGGCTGAAATCACTGAGCTGTACGTCCTGCGTACGGCTGGTGATGCGCGCCGGACCGATCACGTTCGAGCCGGTAAAATCCCCCCGGGTCACTCGCACCTGTCCGGGGATCCGCTCGGCGGAAAATTCACCCTGCGGGCCATCGTACCGCACCGGCTTCGCCAATCCGCGAAATTGAACGGTGCCCGTATAGGACGCTGTAATCGTCACCGGCCCGGCGATGTTTTCAAGCTCCAAGTCCCCGCCCCGCCCTTTCAACTCCACCGCGCCTTTTACATCCTGCGCGCGGACGATGTCGCTGCGGCGGGTCTCCACCCGGACATTGCCGCCGATATTCTGAAGTCGCACGCCCGCATTGTCGCTCACGATATCCACTTCGCCGGCAATGTCCGTCACGTCAAAATCGCCGTAGCGCCCGTTCACATCGATCAGCGCCGCGTTCTTGGGGACGGTGATCTCCATATCCTCGGTAACGCGCGCGCCGTTCCCGGCGCGGTCCTGGTTGGTGCGGATAATGATCTGGTCGCCATTGGAAACGATCTCAAACGGCGTATTCTCATTGGCGCGATCCGCGTCCGCCTGGTTCATCGCGCGAATCGTCTTCCGGCCTGCCACCTTGACGGACTGCACATCCCCGCCCATGATCCTTGCGTTGCCACGAAAGCTCTCGACGAGAATCCGCGGCGCCCGGCTGCAAGCTTTCTCGCCGCTGAGCGGATAATCGAATGTTTCGCCGAACACTTCCAGGCCGCCGATACGAACGCTGCCCGGGGACCACCGCCAGTTATGGCGCACCGCCCACAGCCCGGAGCCCACCAGACACAGGAAAAACACCAGCGCCCACTCGCCAGGCGAGATGCCATTCACCGGCAGCGGCTTCGAAGTCGCCGCCCAGTACAGGATTTCGACGAGGCGCAGCGCACCCCAGGCGATCAGCAGAAATGGCCAGTATTGAGCCAGAAAATCGAGCAGCGGCAGCGCCGGGTACAGATTGCGCGCCAGAAACAGCACGCCGATCAGAATCAGGATCAGCGGACCGACCACGGATCCCCTTCTCATGCGCCCCTCCCCGCCCCCGGACCCGCCGGATCGAGATACTGCGGGTCGTACGCCGCCGGGCGCGCCATCCGCTCGAGCAGCTTCATCACGCCATAGACGATGAGCAGCAGCGGCGACATGCGCCAGAAGCCCGGTCCTCCAAAATGATCCATCACCAGCAGTACGCCGAGCGTGATCAGCAGGACCGGCCCCCGCAAGGCCTGCATGAGGTTAGCGGTGTTCATTCGCAGCCTCCCGGTTTGCGGTTACGGCCGAATCGCCGGACAGGCGCACCCATAACATATATACGCCAAGCGCAATGAGAAACACCGGCCAGAACCGGATCACGTCGCGGAACCGTATCAGGTCGAAGTTGATCAACAGAAACAGGATCCCCAGCGCGATGAGCAGCACCGGCGCAACCGGCAGTCGCCCCGGCCGCCCGCGCAGCGGCGCGATGCTGGAAAATTCGTCAACCGGCAATCCGAGCTGTCGCTTTTTCGCCGTATGGTAGGCCTCAAACGCCATATAGAAGAACCAGGCCGCGATCATCAGACCGATCAGACCGTCGAGCTCCGGAGTGATGGAGCTCGACGCAACGCTGATGAGCAGACCCAGAATGACAACGTGAATGAGACCCTTCGCATACTGGCCGTTATAAATGGCGCCCACGCCGGGTATGAAGCCAAGCAGGAATGCGATGCCCGGCGACACGCTGAGATCCGTTCGGCAGGTTGGGGGCGGGCTGGCGGGCGGCGGCGCCGCGGACCACGGCGATGCGCCGGGCGGCGGTGCGCCAGCATTCATGGTCTGCTCCCTGGGCATGTGCTCCTCACAGTAAATCGTGCCTTGCGCCGTCCGCTGACAGCTCTGGCAGAGAGCCTTGCCGCAAGCACGGCAATAAGCAACGGCCGGAAGGTCCGGATGATGCGCGCAGTTCATTGTCGTCTCCCCTGTCACTCTCGCCAGTCACTCCGGAACAGCGTCGTTCCGCTGGCGTCCTCTGATCTCTTCCCGTCGCCGATCAGCGGGCGCCTCCTGTATTTGAAACCGCGCGGCTCTCGCCGGCCGCGCCCTTGGACCGGCCCGCGTCGGGACGGTCCGCTTCCGCCTGATCTCCCCAGTCTTTTAACCGGGTCTGTATTTCGTAAACCAGACGCAAATTCTCATAGTATTTAACCCCGCGTTCCCAGGCCCGGAGGGCGCGATCCTCAATCGCTGTCCAGATCGCCACGGGATTCAGATCCGACGGCCGGATCTGCCGCATTTCAATCCCGGCATAGCGCCCGGCGAAGCGGCCCAGCATGGCGAACGACAGAATCGTCATGGCCATGCCCATCGCGAACCGCGGCTGCAATACCGGCTCGATCCATTTCGCCTTCAGCCGGCTCCACAAAGACCGCGCCGCGTGGTGATGCCCGCCCTGCGGAATGTCGAACAGGATGCGCGTAAGAAGCTCCGCGGGAGGCTCGACGGCCGCCGCCCGCTCCATGAACGCCACCGCCCCCGCACAATCCTTCGCCAGCTCGGCGCAGGCCACGCAGGAGGCCAGGTGCTCCTCCACAGCAGCCTTTTGCTCGCTGCGCAGAGTCCCGTCCACGTAATCGCACAACAGGCCGTCGATGTCTGCGCAGTTCATAAATGCAGCCGCCAGGGGCCAGTCCGCCGCAGCCGGCGCCCAGAGGCTGGCTGCCAGCCGCCGGCGACGCCCGGACGCACTGGCGTCCAAGCGCGCTTAGAAGAGCAGCCGGCCTTTTGCCTCTGATCGCTGACCACTGTCACACCGTAACATTTTGCCGGCGCAACACCCGCGCCAGCTCCGCGCGCCCTCGGTTCAACCGGCTCTTCACCGT
>DASRCT010000088.1:0-3917 GCA_035652975.1 Bryobacteraceae bacterium
AGGGCCGAGATCAGGTTGCGCATGGTTTTAATTCGATTCTATTCCAGCAGCCGGGGCGCTCCGGTCCTTGCGATATCGCGCCAACTATACAGCAGGAAGTTTCGGCCGGAGCTGTTCATCGCGATCATGAGGCCTGACGGGAAACGCGCTCCGAGCGGGTGCGCGGTGATGTCAAGGCCATCGGTGGCGTCGGCGCCTCCTTGAACCACCTTTATGAGCGGGTGCTCGTGCGGCCGGCCTGGAGACCCCTCGCGCGGATAAATTCGATACAAGGATCCGCCGCGGATCTGGTCCGTGCACACGATGTATCCTGCGCCGCTCGGTCGGTGGTAGATCGCGATGCCCTCGCGGTTGCCGCGAAACCCTTCCTGTCCAAAGACGGCTAGCTCGCGAGAGGCTCGTACATCATCAGGATCCGCTGACCACTTGCGAATTCCAAAATTTTCGTCTGCGTAGTAGACGAAGCCGAGCTCATCGTCGACGGCGACGGCCTCGATTTCTCCGTCTCCGCTGAAGTCTCCAAATTCTCTCACCTTGACCGCGCGGACCCGGCCCGAACCGTTGTCCTCCAGGCGGTATTGCCACAAATAGCCGTGCAGTGGACCGGTTTTGCGGCTTACAATGGCGAAGATGGCGCCGTCCCTCGGACGCCGATACAAGGCAATGCCCATGGGCGCCGCGCGCGGTCCCTGCTCGCCAGCAAATACCGACAGATCTGTGTCGGCGGAGATATCGCGGAGGCCCGCTGCCGAAATGGCGAACACGCGCAGCCGCTGCTTCAGCCGTTCTGTGAGTACGGCAATATCGGTATTTCGACCGTTCAGCCTCAATCCATACTCGATATCGACGTTGTTCGGCCGGTCGATGCCGGAGATGGTCTGCTTGGTCTTGCCATTCAGGTCAAACACCACCACCGCGCCGTCCGGGGCGGCTGTTTTGTTGGTCCCCACGATCAGACTTGACGCCGGGTTCACGGGATTCACCCACACGGCGGGATCATCGGGATCTTTGGATACAGGGTCCGTTCCGAGCACCGGTCGCACTTCAACGGGCGCGAGCGTTGCGGCCACAGCAGCGCTGAACACAACACATCGAAGACGCATAGCCGTCAGAAGTTCAGTCGCAAGGCGAACTGCAGTTGCCGCGCCGTGCCGGTTCCGATGGTTCGGTTCAGACCGGCGGTGACCACTCCGAAGGTGGCCGGAGACGTGAATGTCGTGCCGGGATTGCCGGCCTGCACTCGGTTGAACAGATTGAACGCTTCCGCGCGGAAAACGATTTCTTTCCGCTCGGCAACTCTCGTAATCTTTTCAACAGCCAGATCGAACTGAACCAGACCCGGCCCGGTTGCCACCACGCGTCCGGCGTTGCCCCACGCGCCGTTTGCTGGAATACTGAAAGCCGCTGGATTGAACCATTGGCTGAAGGTTGGACCGCCGGCGGGATAGACGGATACGCCCGGTACAATGTTCGGCCGCTGCCCGGATGTGTTGCCGTCCGGTACGGCGCTGGCGCTGCGCGCAATCGTGACCGTAAGCATGCGTCCCGTTCGCGCCGTGAACAGGCCGCTCGTTTCCCATGCTCCAAAAATCTTGGAGGCGATGCCGGAGTTCAATAACCTCTTGCCGCGTCCGAACGGAAGCTGGTAAATCCAGTTCGCCGTCATTGTGTGGCGAATGTCCTGCGCGCTGTTTCCGCGATCGCAGGCGCGGCAGCTCGCAATTTGCGGTTGCGCTCCTTCGCCGCCGCCGATGTTGCCGTCGTTGATCGAGTGCGACCACATATACTCCGCCCCCAAGATCAGCCCGCTTCCCGCGCGGCGGTGCAGCGAGGCTTGCAGCGCGTTGAAGTTGCTCTTGCCGTCCTGCCGCTTTTCGTCGATGCGGCCGAAATTCGGCAGTGGACGCGCTTTCGTAACCGGATCGATGTTGTTAATATACTGGCGCGCGAAGAGATGGACCCCCGAACTGCCGACGTATCCGATTTGACCGATAGAGCGGCCGCCCAGCTCGCGCTGGATGGACAGGCCCCATTGAATCGTGTACAGATCACGGCGATCCCGCTGGAGCGATCGGGGCGTGACGCCGACGTCTCTGGCTAAGCCCAGGAATGGCGTGATCGGGTACGACAGGTCCGGCGCCTCCACCGTGGTGAGCGAGAACCGTTCGGCCACGTTGTCGAGCGCGGCGTTGACATCGTCGATCTGCCCGGGGCCATGGTAGACGCCGGCGCCTGTCCGAATCACGGTCTTTCCCAGCGACCATGCGATTCCAACTCTTGGATCAAAGTTGTTGCGATCCGGGAAATACCACGGCGTCCCATGCGGACAAAAGCCGTGGCACGCGTAGAGATCGAACACGCGGTAGAGGTCGTGAACCTCGCGGTTCACGCCGTAGTACTCGTATCGCAGTCCGAGATTTAGCGTCAGATTGGACCGCACGCGGATATCGTCCTGCACAAACGCGTAGGAATACCACTTGCGCGTGCCCAGCACGGGACTGCCCCCGGTGATCGCCACGGAATCAACTTTGTTGTCCAGAAGAGCCTGACGGCTGGCGTACGTAATCGAGATGGCATCCATGCCGGGATCGGCGACATTGACGTGAGCGCGGCGGATCTCGCCTCCGACCTTGATCGTGTGGGCGCCATGGTTGATGGTGAAATTGTCGGCGCTGCTGTAAGAAGTGCCGTTCTCCACGAGCGTGTTGTTCTGATTCAGCGTCATGAAATTTGCGACCACAACGGCGGAGGGCAAGGGGCCGTACGTGAACCGGTGCAGAGTGGAGCGGTTGAATCCGGATCGGAACTCGTTGATCAGGGTCGGTGAAAAGATGCGCTGATATTCGAGCACAAGATTGGATGGCCGGAAGTTGTCGTTCTGCCGGTCTGACTGGATCACGCTGCGCGGCGTAACGACAACGCCGTCGTCGACGTTATAGCGCGCGAATATTGAATTGTTGTCGTTGAAGCGGTGATCCACGCGGATGGTTGCGGAGTTTTCACTCCAGGACTGGCTCGCGTTCGCTTGCGCCAGGTCGATATCGGCATTCGAGGTGTGGAGGGAGCCTTGTGGATACGCGTTGATCAGAGGTCGGATGTCCGGAGAAGCGGCCCGGGCGCGAAATGCGGCGCTCGGCGTCTCATTGGTGAACGTCTGGGATACTCTTTGGCGCAGACCTTCGTAGTTGGCGAAAAAGAACGTTCGGTTGCGGACGATCGGTCCGCCCAGGTTGCCGCCGAACTGATTGAGACGGAACGGCTGCTTCGAAATATCAAATGGATTGCGCGCATCCAGCGCGTCATTGCGGAAGAACTCGAAAAGACTGCCGTGAAAGTCGTTCCCGCCTGACTTGGAAACGATGTTTACCTGGCCCCCGGCGCCGCTCCCGGATTCGGCCGAGTAGAGCGTAGAGTTCACTCGAAATTCGGCGATGCTGTCCGTGCTGATGACCAGCCGGAGGGCGGACTCCTGACGCGGGTCCTTCACGCCTGTCGCGTCGAGACCGTCGAAGGTCCAATTGTTATCGTCGCGGGCGCGGCCCACGAAGCGTATCGATTGCTGGTTGCCTTCACCCGTATTGATGGCGCCGGGCGCCAGGGCCATTAGACTTGCCCAGTGACGGCCGTTCAGCGGAATTTCGCGCATCTGTTCCGTGGTGATGACGTTGCCGATCGTCGCATCCGTCGTGTTGAGGACAATGGCAGAGGCCTCCACCTTGACGGCTGACTCCACGGCGCTCATGGGGAGCTTAATGTCGAGCTCGCGTTTGTCGCCGACGCCCAGCCTGACCCCCGTGACAGTGGTGGTGGAAAAACCGGGATGAGAAACCACCACCGTGTATGTGCCGACGGGAAGTAGAGGCGCAGTATAGGTCCCGTCCGGACCGGCGATCACTTGGCGTTTAAAACCGGTGCTT
>DASRCT010000089.1:0-2239 GCA_035652975.1 Bryobacteraceae bacterium
GACTCTTCGTACACCGCCGGATAGTAGCTCATCAGATGCTCGATGGGGTATTCCTTGAAGAATTGCGGCGCCTGCTCGCGCAGGTCGAGAATCGTGTTGTCCCGCATGGCGTGCAGGAACTCGAAGAGCGGATAGGCGTCGTCCCGCGAGATCGCCGGGCGTCCGGCTTTCAGCGCCGGGACGATCCGGCCCATCCACCACTGGCGCACCAGCCGCTCCAGCTCCCGCTGCGGCGTCCGCTCCACTTCATCGAACAGCGCGATGGCGGCCAGCGCGCGGCTGCGGGCGGTTTCGACGGTTTCGTCTTTTGGGGCTTCCGCGATCGCGCGATCGAGCTTCGCCGCGAGCGCGGTGCGCCGGGTTTCGTCGAGCAGATTTCGACACCAGTCGTAAACTAAGGCCTGCTGGCGCAGATCCGCCGACGGCCCCAGCGCGAATTGCACAGCCTCGCGTCCCGCGGCTTCATCTCCGGCCACCTGGTAATAGAGGGCCAACGCGAAGCCGCGCTCCTCAAACGGGGCTTTGCCTTCGACCAGGGCGGCGAACTGCTGCCACCGTGCCGACGCGCGTTCCCGTTCGCGGCGGAGCAGGCGCAGCCGCTGCGGCCGCAGCAGCAGGCGCGGGTGTTCCGTGGAAACCGTGATGGGCTCGTCGTTCTGCGGCGGCGCCGCCTGGGCCGGCGCCGGGCGGCAAGACGCGAGCGCCAGAATTGCGGCCAGCAGCCTCATCCTCCGATTGTGTCACAGGCAGGGCAGGGGGCAGTGGCGGAAGTGCTGTGTCATCCCGACACACCGGCTTTCGCGCGCGACCCCATTTCTGCCGTTAGGTTCGGGACAAAATATTTGAAACAAAAGGCCTTCGAGACATTGACACATGGAAGGCCGGTTGCTAAATATGGTTCTGAATTGGCGAAGTAACACTTCAACCTGCCCTCTGCTGCAACAGGCAGGCGGAAGAAGAGTGAGCCGAAGAGACAGCGTGCTTGCGGGAGCCGATGTTTGCAAGAGTTTAGCTCACTACTCTTTTTCTGCGGGTTGCTGCAGAGGGGTTTTTTATCGTTTGATGCGCCGATCACGGCTTATTACGGCTTTATAGTGTCTCTCCGGTGGATCACAGGTAGCGGTAGTTTGTCTGGCGTTTCTGGTTAAGGAGATTGGACGCGGACCTGATCAGGAACGGACTGGTGGAATCGATGACCAGATAGCCCGACGCCGGATCCCAGCCCAAACCTGGGCGAGCCGCATCGGATGAGTCCCGCAGGTCTTGGGACGAATCCGGTGCGGTTTTTCTTTTCGCCTGGGCATTCCTTTTGACGCAGAGGCGCGGAGACGCAGAGAAGAATTTCGGAGGAATTCTCTGCGTCGCGGTGTCTCTGCGTCAAAGCTACAGCTTCATTCTTTCCAGCTTGCGGTATAGCGTTTTCCGCTCGATGCCGAGGATCTGGGCGGCCTTGCTCTTGTTGCCGCCGGTGGCGGCGAGCACGCGGCGGATCTGCTCCTCTTCGGCATCGGCGAGCGTCTCGACGGTTTTCTCGCGCGACTCCATCACCGTCAGCGCCTGGACCACGGCCGCGCCATCGACGCGGTCCGCCAGGATCGTCAGCCGTTCGATCAGGTGCTGTAACTGGCGCACATTGCCGGGCCAGGTATAATCCTGCAGCGCCCGGATGCCGGATTCCATCAGCTTCACCTCGCGGTTGTAGCGCCCGTTGTATTTGTCCAGGAAGAACTGCGCCAGCAGGCGGATGTCGCCGCGCCGCTCGCGCAGCGGCGGCAGCGTAATGCGCACGGTGTTCAGCCGGTACCAGAGGTCTTCGCGGAACTTGCCTTCGTCGACCAGCCGCTGCAGGTCTTTGTTGGTCGCCGAGATCACGCGCACGTCGATCTCTTTGGAGCGCGCCGCGCCGACGGGCCGGATCTCGCGCGTCTCGAGGAAGCGCAACAGGGCCGCCTGGAAATCGGCGTCGATATCCCCGATTTCATCCAGGAACACCGTTCCGCGGTTAGCGGCTTCCAGCAGGCCGATGCGGTCGCGGTCGGCGCCCGTGTAGGCGCCGCGCATAGCGCCGAAGAGGTCGCTTTCCCGCAGTGACGCGGTGACGGAGCCGCAATCCACGACGTTGAAGGGCTTGTCCGCGCGCAGGCTGTGGCGCCAGATCATGCGGGCCACCAGTTCTTTGCCGGTTCCGGTTTCGCCCTCGATCACCACGGTGGCGTCGGTGGGGGCCGCGCGAGAGACC
>DASRCT010000090.1:0-2398 GCA_035652975.1 Bryobacteraceae bacterium
AGCGCGCCCGCCGCTACGAATCCAAGGTCCTCGAAACCAGCTCCTTCGAAGTCTTCGTCAGCCATCAACTGGGCAAAGGCTTCGAAACCCTGCTGCGCTACATGGGCGCCATCGAGCGCCAGCTCAACCGCGCCATGGTCCGCCTGCGCGAAACCCAGTCGGCGCGCCGCAAACTGGCAGCCTCTCAACCCCGGTCGCTCGCCGCAACCGCTTCGCCCCTCGTCATTTCCGCCTCGACCCAGTTCGTTTCGTCAGCCCGCGTCGAACCCCTTCCCGACGCCCCGCTATCAGCTAGCGGCGGTTTGCTGGCAACCCAGGAAACCAGTCCACAACCACCGGCGCCTGCCAGCCGCTGACATGAAACGGCGCCTCTATTGTTTCCACCATCAACTGTGATTAACTAACATAGACCCGCTGCCGCTCTAAGACCCTACGGGGTTAAAGCCGAAAGCTGAGGCCCATCGCTGACCGTTGTCAGCGCACAAAGGATCACATGCGCCGGAAACACTGGACACTTCTCATCGCGGCCTTGCTCGCGATTCTCGCGGTCGCCGTCGTCTGGGGCACGCTCG
The DNA here is from genome assembly GCA_035652975.1 of Bryobacteraceae bacterium. Classification (GTDB taxonomy): domain Bacteria; phylum Acidobacteriota; class Terriglobia; order Bryobacterales; family Bryobacteraceae; genus TMP-7. Next base: position 573 of record DASRCT010000090.1, read on the forward strand.
TCTCCGCATCGCCCGCGCTCGACGAAGCGCGTCGCGCCAACCGCACCGCAACTTCGTTTCGCGCTGCCGACGAGGACTACTTCCAGGATATGGACTCGGGGATCGCTCTTTCACCCGCCGAAATCAGAGGCCGCAACACCTGGATCGTTTGGACCGGAGGCAACGACCGTTTTTGGGATCTGATCTCTCGCTCCAGCCTGGGCGCGCTCGACCTGCTCAAAACCGTTTCCTCGCACCCCAGCCTCAAGTTCAGCCGGGACAACCGCTGGAATTACCTCGGCCTGGTGAATGAGCCGTGCTTTGAAAAGGCCGCCGGACCCGATCCCCGGCGCTTTGGACTGTGGCTCGATCAGCGCCGGTCCGACTGCCCCCCTGACCCCTTCGAGAACGAGCGGAAATATCCCGGCGTGCGCATCGGCGCCCGCGGCAAAACTGTTCCCGTCGGCTCTTACTACGGGTACGCCACAGGCATTGTCGGCTTGCGCCTGTTCCCCAACCCCGATTTCGATGAGGCCGCAGCAAAAAAATGGGATCCGGTCCGCTACTATACCGACCCGGCTTACTATCTTTCGAAGGACCTTGTAAAACCCTATCGCGTCGGCATGTCTTGCGGCTTCTGCCACATCGGGCCCAATCCGCTCAAACCGCCCGCCGATCCGGAGCATCCGCAATGGGCCAACCTCAGCTCCAACGTCGGCGCCCAGTATTTCTGGATCGATCGCATCTTCGCCTGGGAAGCCGACCCCACCAGTTTCGCCTTCCAGGTCTTTCATACCTCGCGCCCCGGTTCGCTCGACACCTCGCTCGTCTCCACCGACAACATTAATAATCCCCGCTCCATGAACGCCGTTTACCAGCTCGGACCGCGCCTCCAAATGGCCCGTCGCTGGGGCAAGGAAACGCTCGGCGGCGGCGCTCTGAATAACCGGCAGTTCAACCAGTATGTATCCAGCGGACCCCTCACCCAGTTCTTCTCGGCGCCGGCCACGGTTTGGACTCCGCATGTCCTCAAAGACGGCGCCGATTCGGTAGGCGCCCTCGGCGCCCTCAATCGCGTGTATATGAATATCGGACTGTACAGCGAAGAGTGGCTGCGTCACTTCAATCCCTTGATCGGCGGTAAACGCGTCACTCCTGTTCAGATCGCTGTCGCGCGCGAAAACTCCGCCTACTGGACCGCCACGGAAGCGCAAACGCCGGACATGGCCCTGTTCTTTCTTAAGAGCACTGCGCCGCACAAGCTCGCCGATGCCCCCGGAGGCTCGGCGTATCTTGCCACGGACAACGCCGTGCTGACCCGCGGAAAAATCGTCTTTGCGGAACGTTGCGCCCGCTGCCACTCAAGCAAGCTGCCCCCGCTGCCCGCTTCCGTCGATCTCGCAGGCTGCGCCGGCCCCGGGTATCTGCACTGCTGGAACCGCTATTGGGCCTACACCAAAACCGACGAGTTCAAGGACGCTATGCGCAGGATCGTGCTCGCCGATGACTTTCTCGAGAACAATCTGCTCTCCACCGACGCCCGCATTCCGGTGACTCTCCTTCAGACCAACGCGTGCAGCCCGCTCGCCTCCAATGCAATTGCCGGCAACATCTGGGATAACTTCTCGTCACAGTCGTATAAGGATCTCCCCTCGGTCGGCGAGATCACGATTTATCATCCCTACACCGGCGAGCCGCGCAAATTCAAAATGCCGGCCGGCGGCCGCGGCTATACCCGGCCCGCTTCGCTCGTCAGCGTCTGGTCCACCGCCCCGCTGCTGCTGAACAACAGCGTCGGCCCCTTCCATCCCAGCCCCTCGGTCCAGGCCAGAATGCAGTCCTTCGAG
>DASRCT010000091.1:0-91701 GCA_035652975.1 Bryobacteraceae bacterium
TGCCGCCGCGCACGAATCCCCACAGACCGCGATGACCGGCGACGCCGCCCATGGTGTGGTGCAGCAGAATGTACGCCGTTCCGGGCGAGCGCGGTCCACCGTTGGCGCCGATGACGCCGTCAGTGGCCAGCGTGACTTTCACTTCCGGCGACTCGAACCAATCATCGAGGAAGTCCGACGCGCTCCGGGTGAAAATACGGACCAATCCTGCGAGTTCGCGAGCGGAAAGCCCGCGCATTCTGGCCGCCAGCTTCAGCCACTCGAGCACGGCGGCGGGAGACTGCGGCGGCAACGGCGGAGGCGCGGTCAGCAGCAGCGACTCCACCACGCGCGCCAGACGCTCGAGATGCTCTTCGTATTTGGGATAAACCTCTGCATCGCGTTTCGAAAACTTCGCGATTTCGGCAAGCGTTCTCTGACGGTCCTGCCAGAAGAACAAATAACGGCCATCAGGATACGGCGAAAAGAACGCAGGATCTTTGGCGTCGACAACGTAGCCGTGACGCGGCAGATCGAGGTCGGTAATAATGCGCTGCTGTAAAAGGCTCGCCAGGTAGGCCGCTGTGGAGACCCGAAAGCCGGGCCAGATTTCTTCGGTGACCGAGCAGCCGCCGACCAGCTCGCGCGCCTCCAGCACCAGCACTTTCCGGTTTGCGCGCGCCAGATATGCGGCTGCAACCAGTCCGTTGTGACCGCCTCCGACAATGATTACGTCAAATCGCTGCGCCAAGGGGCAACCTCAGTCTGCGGCCTGCACAACGCCTTCGCTGCGCATGCCGGATTCGCCTGCGAAAGCGCACTCCGCTCATCCTGATGATGACGGTTTGAGGGCCGTTTGTACAAGCGGCGGCGCTCGGGGATCATGGGCGCCGGGCCCGGCGCTCCGTCGGCTCAAGCGTCGTTCTAAGATCGGCAGTGATGCGAGTGCTGCCGATCCTGATGATTGCGGCGCCGCTGTTTGCGGCAGAGCCCGAGATTACGCGTCCGGTTCGAAGCTGGGAGTTCGTCGACGCAACCGGCCCCAGGGCGGCGTTTTTCGGCCTGGAGGACGGTACGTTCGAGGCCTATGTGTACCCTCTGAAAATTTTGAAAGGCCTGCGCCTGGAGTTTCAGACGGGCGGCCAACGCATTCCGGCCGCCTCGGTCGCAAGGTCGATCCAGTCGCGTCCAGGCTCGTACACGATCATCTACGCGGGCGATGCGTTTCAAGTGGAACAGACCGTCGCCGCGTCGATGACGGAGGCAGGCTTGCTCATGCGGCTGCGCGCGCGCTCCGCCGAGCCGCTGCGCATCGACGGACGGTTCACCCGCGATTTTCAACTCATGTGGCCGGCCTCGTTCGGCTCCGCATACTCGCAATGGAGCCGCGATTTGAGAGCCTGGTTGTTCGGCGCCGACGGCGAACCCTTTGCAGCCGTATTCGGGTCTCCGGACATGGAGCTGGTCGATGCCGAGTATGCGACTAACTACTCATCGCAGAATTTTAATGCGTTCACGCTCGGAACCATCAGGGGAACCGGGGAGCGGTGGCTGGCGCTTGCGGGCTCCGTTCGCTCGCGGGACGAGGCCCTGGCCGCCTACAAACGTCTGATTGCCGCGGGACCCAAGGCCCTGGTTGACGCCGATGCGTATTACCGCTCATATCTCGAGCGCACAGTTGCGCTCGAACTTCCGGACGCCATGCTTCAGCGCGCCTACGATTGGGCGCGGGTAAGCCTGGTGAAGGGCATGGTGGACAACCCTCTGATGGGCCGCGGGCTGGTTGCAGGCTACGGCCTGTCCAAGGGCGCGTATCGTCCCGGCTTCGCGTGGTTTTTCGGGCGGGACGCGTTCTGGAGCAGCCTGGCGCTGACGTCCGAGGGCGACTACGAAAACGCCCGCGCAGCCATCGAGTTCGTTGCGAAATTCCAGCGCGAGGACGGCAAAATGCCGCACGAAATTTCCCAGAGCGCAACGCTCGTGGACTGGTTTAAACAGTATCCCTACGGATTCGCCTCGGCTGACGCCACGCCGCTATTCATCATCGCCGTCCGGGATTATGTCGACCACAGCGGGGATGTGGAGTTCGCGCGACGCCTTCTGCCGCGGCTCAACCGCGCGATGGCGTTTATGCATTCAACGCTCGGCGCCGGCGGGTTTGCCAAAAATTCGGGAGTTGGTCACGGATGGGTGGAGGGAGGCCCCCTGCTGCCGGTTCAAACGGAGTTGTATCAGGCGGGATGTTATGTAGCGGCTCTCGAGTCCATGGCGGTCCTGATGCGCGCGCTCGGAGACGCTGGCGCGGCGTCACGTTTCGAATCGGAATTTAAAGAAAAGCGCAGCGCGCTCAATCGCCTGTTCTGGCTTCCGGCAGCAAAGGTGTTTGCGTTCGCGCTGGACGAACAGGGCCAGCCGGTAAACGAACCGAGCGTGCTGGCCACAGTTCCGATGTGGTTCCGGCTGCTCGACGAGGATAAGGCGCAGCAAATGGCGGACGTGCTGGCGAGCCCCGAGCACATGACTCCGTGGGGCATGCGAATCATTGGCTCGAAGAGTTCCAAATTCGGTCCGGCCGGCTATCATTTCGGATCCGTGTGGCCCCTGTTTACGGGGTGGGCCTCGGTTGGCGAATACAAGGTTCACAAAGCCGCGGCCGCCTTTGCGAATCTGCGGGCGAATGCGTGGCTGGCGCTCGACGGCGCGGGCGGGAATGTCACGGAAGTGCTCTCGGGGCTGACCTACAACCCGCTATCGACTGCGTCGCCGCATCAGATCTGGTCCGCTGCGATGGTCGTCTCCCCGGTGCTGCGCGGCTTGCTGGGCCTGAGCCTGGACGCGCCTGGCGCCCGGCTGACGTTCGAGCCGCATTTGCCTGGCGAATGGGATTCCGTTCACGTGAACGGCATCCCCATAGCGGACCGGCGAGTCAGTCTCGCTTTGCGGCATGTTGCGCAATATTATGAGCTGAACGTGACCAACAGCGGAAAATCAGCCGTGACGGTCGAGTTTGCTCCGGCCTTCGCGCCTGACGTCAGGATCCATCGCGCCTCCGTCGACGGGCAACGAACTTCGTGGAGAGACGAGCGCCACGGAACGGATTTCCATGCGCGCATGACATTTGTCGCCAAGCCGGGCATAACGACGGCGCGCATCGAGCATGAAGAGAACCTGCGCGTGACGCCGCCGTATGCGGCGCCTGTCTTGGGTCAGACCGCTGTGGAACCCAGATAAGAGATGGTTCGCCGGTATTCATCCGCGGGCTACATCCCTTCGGCAGCCCACCGGAACGCCACGACGGCCAGCGGCGGCAGGGTCACCGAGATGCTCTGCGGACGATTGTGGAACTCCACGGGTTCGGCGGGGATCAGTTCCGGCCCGTTGCCCATGTTGCTGCCCCCGAACATCTCCGCGTCGGTGTTGAAGATCTCACGGTAGAGACCCGGCTTGGGCACGCCCAGCCGGTAGTGTTTTCTTGGCATCGGCGTAAAGTTGCAGGCGAATAGAATAAACTGCTTGCGTCCCTCGGACCACCGCAGAAAGGCAATGATCGAATTCTCCACGTCGTGGAAGTCCACCCAGTCGAAGCCTTGATAGCTGAAATCCACCTCGTACAGCGCGGGCTCGCTTCGATAGAAGCGATTCAGTTCGCGCACGGTGGTCTGAAGCTTACGGTGGTACTCGAAATTCAGCAATTCCCAGCGGACGCTGGAGCTCGAATTCCATTCTTCGTACTGCCCGATTTCGGACCCCATAAACAGCAGCTTTTTGCCGGGATGCGCGTACATATATGCCAGAAACGCGCGCACATTGGCAAAGCGCTGCCACTCGTCGCCGGGCATCTTCGAAAGCAGCGAGCGTTTTCCGTACACGACCTCATCGTGTGAGATCGGCAGCACGAAGTTTTCCGAAAACGCATACAGCATGCTGAACGTGATCGCATTGTGATGATACTTGCGGAACAGGGGGTCCTGGGAAAAGTAACCCAGCATATCGTGCATCCACCCCATATTCCACTTCATCGTGAAGCCGAGCCCGTTCATGTACACAGGCCGCGAAACGCCGGGAAACGCGGTAGACTCTTCCGCCACCGTGATTGCTCCCGGAACCGTGTGCGCAAGCTCGTTAAAGCGGCGAAGGAAGTCGATTGCTTCGAGATTTTCATTCCCGCCGTAGATGTTGGGAATCCACTCGCCGGGTTTACGGGAGTAGTCGAGATACAGCATGGAGGCGACGGCGTCCACGCGAAGACCGTCGATGTGATAACGCTTCAGCCAGAACAGCGCGTTCGAAATCAGAAAACAGCGGACTTCGTTGCGCCCGTAGTTGAAGATCAGCGTGCCCCAGTCCTTATGCTCGCCAAGGCGCGGATCCGCGTGCTCATAGAGCGCGGTTCCGTCGAAATACGCCAGACCATGCGCGTCTTTGGGAAAATGCGCGGGGACCCAGTCCACGATCACGCCGATCCCGTTCTGGTGACATTGATCGACGAAGTACATAAAGTCCTGGGGAGGTCCGAAGCGCGCAGTCGGGGCGAAGTAGCCCGTCACCTGGTAACCCCAGGAGCCGGAGAACGGGTGTTCCATGATGGGCAGCAGTTCGATGTGCGTGTAACCCAGGTCCTTCACATACTGCACCAATGAGGTGGCGAGCTCGCGGTAGCTCATCCACTCGTTGCGCGGTCCGCGCAGCCACGATTCCAGGTGCACTTCGTAAATCGACACGGGCTTGTTCAGCAAGCTGCCGGAGGCGCGCTGCTCCATCCAGGCCTGGTCGCGCCAGTGGTAAGCGCCGAGGTTGCGCACGATGGAGGCGGACTTCGGCGGCACTTCTGTTCCGAACGCATAGGGGTCGGCCTTTTGCTGACGATATCCATGAAACCGCGAACGAACGGCGTATTTATAGGCGGCGCCTTCGCCCAGACCGGGGATGAAGATTTCCCAGACGCCGCTGGCGCGGTGGCGCATAGGGTGGCGCCGGTCGTCCCAGTCGTTGAAATCGCCCACGACCGCAACGACCTCGGCATTGGGCGCCCAGACCGCGAAACGGACGCCGGTTACGCCCGCGACGTCGACAATGTGGGCGCCGAGCATGTTGTAACTCTCGTAGTTCGTGCCCTCGGCGTGCAGGTGAAGGTCGAAATCGGTGAGCAAGGGAGGAAACCGATACGGATCTTCGGCTTCCACGAGGGCGCCGTTCCACAGCTTCAGCCGATACTTGTAGCAGCCCGGATCGCCGTTGATGGTCGCCACGAAGAAACCGGCTGGATGCTTCTTGATCATCGGCGCCGATGAGCCGTCAGCGAGCAGTTCGACGCTTTCAGCCTGCGGAAGAAAAGCGCGGATCTGCCATCTTCCTTCCGGGTTTGTTCCCTTTACGAGATGAGGTCCAAGAACGCGAAAGGGGTCGCCGTGATAGCCCCCAACTATCGCTTCCACTTCGGCGCTCGTCACAGACGTTATTATCGCAGTTAGTGTTTGACGACTTACGGCAAGAGCCTAAAGCCGAGCTCCACGTTCACCTGGAAGGCTCCGTCGAGCCGGAAACGCTGCGCGAGATCGACCCTTCGCTGACCGGCGAGGAACTGGAGGCCGGTTACGCGTACACGGACTTCCTTGGATTTCTGAAAGCCTACGCTTGGGTCGCCAGAAAGCTGTCCAAGCCTGAGCACTACGCCATAGCGACGCGCCGCCTGCTCGAACGGCTGCATGAGCAGAATGTCACCTACGCTGAAATTACGATATCAGCGGGCGTGGTGCTGTGGAAGGGAGAGGAGTTTGCGCCGGTGTACGCCGCCGTGCAACGGGAAGCGGAGAGGTCGCATGTCGATGTGCGCTGGATCCTGGACGCCGTCCGGCAGTTTCCGGTCGAGGACGCGTGGCAAGTGGCGCGGTTGGCCGCCGAACGCGTAGGCGACGGCGCGGTCGCCATCGGGATCGGCGGCGACGAAGCCCGTGGGCCCGCGCGGCTGTTCGGGGAAGTGTTCGCCTGGGCCCACGACCATGGATTACGACTGCATGCGCATGCCGGTGAGAGCGCCGGCCCGGAGAGCATTTGGGAGGCGCTGGATATCGGCGCCGAACGCATCGGGCATGGAATTTCCGCCATCCGCGATCCGAACCTGATGGAATTTCTGCGAGCCAACCAGGTGCCGCTCGAAATTTGTCTGACCAGCAATGTGCTCACGGGCGTAGTGAGGTCGCTCGATCAACATCCAGTTCGCACCATCTATGAGCTCGGCGTGCCGATCATTCTCAACACTGATGATCCAGCGCTGTTCCGGACGTCGCTCCTTGAAGAATACGAGATCGCGCAGAAGCGCTTCGGATTCGGCGAATCAGAACTCCACGGCGTTATCCGCAACGGGTTCCGCTTCGCGTTCGACCCGCCGCGGATTCACCTGGTGAAGCGGGCCAGGTAGCGGTTGCTCGAACACTTTGCGCGGGTCTGGGAGTCCAATCTGCGATGACATGCGCCTGTCCCAACTGCGGCTCGGGAGATCTGGTCGAGTTCCTCTCAAACGAGGATATGCGGATCGAGGCGCTGATTCGCGCGCTGTTTGTTCTGGACCGGACGGAGCGGAATCCGGGCCGTACGGAACGCAAGGATCTCACGGAATTTGCGCATGGCGCGAGCGCGCGCCTGCTTGAGTGCCGCCGGTGCGCGATCCTGGCGCGCGATGAAGACCAATCCAGCGCTGTCGCCGCCTATGTGGAGGATCAGTACGACCCCGTCGTGCTCGAGCGCCTGCTCCCGCGTTACGTCGCAGCCTTCCGCAGCCGCGAGACGCCGTATCGGGCGCTGCTGAAACCGGCTGCGGAAGTCCTCGAAATCGGACCGCACCTGGGCGCGTTTCTTCAGGTCGCGACCGAATGGGGCTGGAAGCCGGTAAGCGTGGATGTCGGCAAGGACACGACGCGCTTCGTCATCGACCATGGATATATCGCCTACAACCAGCGTCTCGAGGAATGCGGGTTTCCAGACGGATGCTTTAACGGAGTTTTCGTGTGGAACTGCTTTGAGCAGATCCCAGACCCCGGCCGAACGCTTGCCGAGATTCATCGCATACTCGTCCCGGGCGGGCCGCTGGTGATTCGCACGCCCAATGCGCTGTTCTACTCCGTTTGCGAACGTTTCATGCGCTCGCGCGATCCTGGCGAGGTCTCCAATTGGGTAATCCGGGCTCTCGGCTACAACAACCTGCTCGCATTTCCCTATTTGTACGGGTACACCAGCATGACTCTGGACGAAATGGCTCGGCGTCAGGGATTCACATGCGAATCGGCGATCAATTCTGAGCTGATCACGCTTCCTTTCCCAGAGCTCCTCGATTGGATCGTCGAAGAGAACCGGGCAACCGCTGCGGCGCTACAAGACTGGAGTGAACTGGCGCCTTTCGCCGCTCGCGGTCAGTTGACTGGGCCATGGATGGAGCTCGTGTATCGCGCCGTCTGAGCGCGCTGAGGATTCTTCTCGCCGGCGGCGTCTCCGCCCGGACCAATTCCTCTGGCATTGCCGGTCACGAGCGCCGCGAGCTCGAAGTTTTCCGCATTCTCAAAGCCGCCCATACCGCCGCCGGCGCCAGCGGCGCCGCCGGCGCGAATTCGGCCGAATGCCAGATGAACATTCGCCGCTTGAAAATCGTTTGTGCGCCCCACTGAAATTTGTATGATTCCTGGCCTCGCAGAAAGTCCCAGGTCCGGGCGCCGTCAGCGATGGCGTCGCGAATCGCATAATGCAGCAGCAGGCTCCCCGGAGAATACCGGCCAAGCTCCGGATCCATTCCCGTGATGTAACCATACAGGCGGCTGCCATCGAGGATGCCGTAGATCATTGCAGCTGGCTCGCCGCGAAAGCGCATGATGTACATCCGCAGCATGCCTCGCGCGCTGAAAGCTTGAGTGACGTCGAACAGAAAGCTCTGGGTGGAGTTTGAGCTCATCATGCTGCCCGGTCCGCCCTTGTCGCGCCAGCGTTCTTCGTGCAGCCGGAACAGGGCCCGTAAAGCCGAAGCGTCATGATCGGCTCGCAGCGTTTGGAAACGCAGTTCTCCTGCTCGCTCCAGGCGTCGCGCGGCGAGGCGAATTGTCCTGCAAAGTCCGTGGGGAAGCGCTTTGACGTATCTTTCGAAGTCTGCCCCGATCGGAGCCGCCGTTCCGTTCAGGTGTGGTGCGACGGTCGCTTCCAATCCGCCGAACTGGGCTGCAAGCAGTGGTGAATCCGCCGGCAGGTCCTGCCAGTCGCACAGGTCCCAGCGTCCGCGATGTCGCCAGAGCCATTGGAAGGCGAGTCTTGCGCATTCGGCGCTGTACTCCGGCTCCGCCGTCAAGCCAAGGTTATCGGTAATTCCATTTCCAATCAGTGTGACGCGCCGGCAGCCTTCCCACCAGTGAATGAAAATCGGGAGATGGCCGACCAGGCGGCCCTCCGCATAAAACGCGAGCGCCGCCATCTCGCCGCTGCCGAACCAGCGCCACCACGGCAGCAGCCATTCGGGCCTTTGGAACGGCGTTGCACAGGGGCAGCGCTCAATCAGCGCCGTCCATTCCTGCGCAAGTTCCTGCCAGTCGCTGGCATTGGTGATCGCTACGACATCCAGCATCCAGCATATAGAGCTTCGCCGCTCTGGTTCGGTTTCTTGGCAGCCGAGCAGGTTGGAGTTTGCGGGCCTCGCCGGGCCCAGCGAGAAAACAAATTTGTCCTGAGCGGTTTACGTCATGGTCTCGCGCAAGCACCCGTGGCGCTAAGAGATTCCCATCCGCTCCAGCTTCCGGTACAGCGTCTTTCTCTCGATCCCCAGAATCTTCGCCGCGCGGCTCTTGTTCCCCCCCGTGGCCGCGAGCACGCGGCGAATCTGCTCCGCCTCGGTGTCGGCCAGCGTTTCGCTGGCGTGTTCGCGCGGCTCCATCGCCTCGATCGCCTGCCGGACCGCGAATTCATCGATGCGGTTGTTCGGCGCGAGGATGCTAAGCCGCTCCATCATATGTTGCAACTGCCGCACATTTCCCGGCCAGCTATATGTTTCGAGCGCGCTCACGCCGGAATCGAGAAGCTTTGTCGCCTGGCGGTAACGCTCATTGTATTTTTTGAGAAAATAGTGCGCCAGCAGGACGATGTCGCCGCGGCGCTCCCGCAGCGGCGGGACGAAAATCTGCACGACATTCAGACGGAACCACAGGTCTTCGCGAAACTTACCCTCATCCACCAGTTTCTGGACTTCTTTGTTCGTCGCAGCGATAATCCGTACATCCACCGGCTTTGATCGCGAGGACCCAACGGGACGGATTTCGCGCTGCTGTAAAAAACGCAGCAATTTCAGCTGAAATCCGAGGTCGATGTCGCCGATTTCGTCAAGGAACACTGTGCCGTGATTCGCCGATTCAAACAAGCCGATGCGGTCGCGGTCTGCGCCGGTGTAGGCGCCCTTCATCGCTCCAAACAGCTCGCTTTCAAGCAACGACGGCGCGATCGATCCGCAATCCACGGGCACGAACGGCTGCGCGGACCGGCTGCTGTTGCGGTGAATAAGCCGCGCGATCAGTTCCTTGCCGGTTCCGGTTTCACCCTCGATCAACACGGTCGCGTCTGTTGGCGAAACCCGCGCAAGCGTTTTATAGATCTCGACCATGCTCGCGGACCTGCCGATCATCTCCGTCTCCGGAAGATCGTCAATCTCGCTCTCGTCTTCCGCGTCGCCTGGCGCCAGCGCCTCCTCGGCCCGCCTCACCGTCGCCAGCAGATCGTCGAGCTCGAACGGTTTCGCAATGTAGTCGAACGCCCCGTGCTGTGTGGCGGCCATCACCGTTTCCATGCTGCCCCGCGCGGTCATCAGGATCACGGCGCAGTTCGGATTTTGCTCGCGCGCCTTGCGCAGCACGTCGATGCCAGTGCGCTCGTCAAGATAAATATCCGAAATGATGATCGGATACGTGTCGCGGCTCAGCCGGTCCAGCGCTTCGCGCGTCGACGACGCCGCGTCCACCGCGTAACCCTCCAGCTCGAGAAAGGTCGTAATGGTCGTCCGGACCGAGTTGTCGTCTTCAACTACGAGCAGCTTCCGCAATAGGGTTTCACCGCCTGTCATTACGGCTTCCGAACGTGGGCGGACGCAGTCATGGCGGCCTGCGCCGGCAGCACGATCGTAAACTTCGAGCCGCGACCTGGCGAGCTGGCCACTTCGACGCGCCCGCCGTGGTGGGTCACGATCTGTTCCACGATGGACAGCCCGATTCCGGCGCCCGCCTCGCCCGAATTTTCGGCTCCCTTGGTCCGATAAAACTTCTTAAAGATGTTTCGCAGCTCGCGCGCGTCCATTCCAATGCCCTGGTCGCGCACGGAGAGCCGCAGCCGATCGCGTTCACGCTCCGCCGTCACGCGAACCTCCGTCCCGGCGGGGGAGTACTTGATGGCGTTCGTCAACAGATTGTAAATTGCGTACTCCATCAATTCGCGGTCGCCGGAGATTGCATCTTCGCTGATATCCTCTGCAAATACGCGTATCTGCTTGCGGTCCGCAAGCGTCTGCACGCGCGCCAGGCATGCTTCAATCAGCTCGCGCGCCGGAAAGGTCTCGCGCTTGAGTTCGACATGCCCTTCCGAGAGCCGCTCCACGTTCAGAAAGGTTTGAATCATTCGCGCCAGCCGTTTCGATTCCGAGTTGATCATTCCCGCGATCTGGCGTCGCTTGTCTTGGTTCAAGTCATAGCGGCTGATCAATTCGCTCGACCCCTGGATCGCCGTCAGCGGCGTGCGCATCTCATGCGTTACAAAATGGATAGCCTGCTGGTATCGAGCTTTGTCGCTTTCGGACTTTCGCAGCTGCCGCCGCACCGAGAAATACTGGAACGCCCCGGCGCCCACGATGGGAAGCCATGCAGCCGAAACAGATGTGAAGTAAGGAAACACGACGCCGTGGCGGAAGAACGCCGCCGGACCCAGGTGCGCCGCTGCGAGCAGCGCCGCGGCGACGCCGTACGCCGTCCAGCCGGAGGCAAACCAGAAGGTTATCCCCGCGGCTGCGGCCAGCGCGAGGCAAAGCGCGAGTACGCTCAGGTTAGAGGCCGGCGTCAAAAAATCGCCGCCAGCCATCGTTTCGAACGCCTGCGCATGAATCTCCACTCCCGGCAGGTTCCGCCCGAGCGGATCCTTGAGCCGGTCGTACGCATACGAGAGCGCGGTCACGCCAACGAACACAACCCGGTCCCGAAACGTCCTCGCCAGTCCGGCATTGTGGCGCAGTTCATCCACGGCGACCACGGGTATCGATGCCCGAAAGCGCACTCGCATGGGCCGCTGGTCGCCCTCCCTGGGGGCGGGTATCCTCACGCCGCCCACCTCAATGTCGTCCGGCGATTCCGTGATCGCCGCGGCGCCGCGCGACAGCCGAAATGTTTCGAGCGACAGCGCCCAGCGCCTCTCGCCCGGCGCCGTCTGCTCCAGCGGAATCTGCCTGCTCACGTTGTCATACGGATTCCGATCGGCGTGGATATGGCCGATCGCAGCGGCGCGCCTGCGAAACAGCGGAATCGGATCCTCCCAGCGCAGGTCCGTAAGCTCGCAGGGTAACACCAGATTGCGGGTCGCGAGCATCGCCCGCGACAGGCGTTCGTCTTCGGCGCTATCCTCGCCCTGGTCCGCGAGGATCACGTCGATCGCTACCGCCCTGGGCCGCGCAGCCGCGATCAATTCCAGCGCCTCCGCCAGAATCATTCGGATCCGGCGCGCGCCCCCCGGAGTGTGTCGAAGCGTCGCCTCATCGATCGCCAGTATCGCCGATTGCGCCCGCCGCTCCGGCTGCGGATACAAACCGAACAGAAAATCATAAGCGTAGTTATCAATGCGGGCCGCGGGCGCCGTCCAGCCTGCGACCACCGCAATGATCAGGCACGTCAGCAGCACGCCTGCATACGCTGCCAGGCGCTTACTTGGCCAGCGCTCTCTCAACCTCGTCAGGCTCCTTCGGCAGCGCGCCGCTCAGGATCTTCGCGCCGTTGTCCGTTACCAGCACCGTATCCTCGATCCGCACCCCGATCTTCTCCTCGGGAATGTAAATGCCTGGCTCCACCGTGATAACCATTCCCGCGGACAATGTACTCACGCCTCCCGTCGGATCGTGTACGTCCAGTCCTACGGAGTGGGAAACGCCATGCGGCAGATACTTTCCTAGCGGATTTCCCTTTGCGTCCTTTCCGTGCGCGTTGATGTATTCCCGCGCTGCCGAGGTCAGCGAGCTGAAGGTGACGCCGGGCTTGATTGCGGCGATCGCCGCCTTCTGCGCCCCCAGGACAATGTCATAAATCTCGCGCTGACGCCGTGTAAATTTCCCATCCACCGGCAGGGTGCGCGTGATATCGGATGTGTAGCCCCCGCACCGCGCTGCTGCGTCGATAACAATCAGCTCTCCGGCGTCCATCCGGCGCGAATTGGCGCTGTAGTGCAGGGTGGTCGCGTTCGGCCCGGATCCGAAAATTGGCGAGTACGCCGGACCTTCGCATCCTGCTGCAATCACAGCGCCCAGAAATGCGCCCGCAGCCTCATACTCTGCGCCGCCCGCGCGCACATGTTTCCAGGCTTCCCGCTGCGCTTGAATGCTGACGTCAGTAGCGTGTTGAATCGCCGCAATTTCAGCAGGCGATTTCTTGCTGCGCAGCTTCGCCACCAACGCGCTTGCGGCGCGAATATCGCGCAGCGGCGCCAGAGCCTTTACCCGCTCCGTCTCCGGATGATCCGGAAGGGCGTATACGTCCGGCCCGGTCTCCAGCGCCTTGGCGAATTGTGATTCGAAGCGCTCTAGCGGCAGCACTGCGTCGAAGCCCGTTTCCGCGGCGGCGTTCGCGTCTTCGGCTGCCGTCCGGCGACCCATGTACAGCTCGCGGCGGCTGTTTCGATGCGGAAGGAATAGAATTTCTTCCGATCTGGTCAGCAATAGGATCGCCCCCGGCTCTTCCCAGCCGGTCAGATAGTAAAAGTTCGGCTCCTGAAAGCCGCGGAATACGTCGTCCGAACCCTCGGCCCGTCCAAACAGCACTAACGGACCTTCAAGCCCCTTGCGCAGCTCCGCCCGGCGCGACCGGTACTCGTCCCGCGCGATCGGATCGGAGGCGTAGGCTGACGCGGCGCTCGCGAGGATAGCGCACAGGAACGCGAATTGGCGCATTTAGAATCAGTTTATCAACCGTCCAGGTTGGGACTGTACGCCATGCCCAATACGGGCGCGCACGCACGTCTGCTCGCCCTCATCGGGGACTGCCGCCGCGCTGCAGAAGCCGGGCGGCCCGGAAAAAATCCAGCGTGCGGCGGCCGTACACCGTTGCGGGCGACCTGCCTGTCAACTCTGCTCGCCGCTGGCTTGCGCGGCTGTCCGGGGCTGCGCCGAGCTGGTGATGTCCACAGCGCCCTTTAAATATGCTCCGTCCTGGATCGCAATGCGCGCGGTCTTTACGTCTCCGACAATCGAGCCTTGGCTCCGAATGTCGGTCCTTTCCGTGGTTTCCACGCGACCTTGGACCGCTCCGTAAACGATCAGCTCCCGGGCTTTGATCCCGGCCCGCACGTTGGCGGCCGGCCCGATGGTCAGGCGGTGATTGGCCATGTCGATATCGCCTTCCACCTCGCCGTCAATGATCAAATCTTCGCGGCCGATAATTTGGCCCTTTATCGTCACGGATTTTCCAAGAATCGCGTTTGCATTCGCTCCCTCAGGGGCGGGCTGCGGATTTCGAGCCGGACTCATATCGGCTCATAGTAATTCAAATCGCCGGTCGTTTTCCAGTCCATTTTTCCTGATTATCAGCGTTCCGGGCTTCTAAAACGTCCACCCCGCCTGGGCTTCATACATGCGCGGCGGCGCCCAGTGCGTGCCGCCGAAGGGCGACAGGAAGTTATACAGCGCCGCTTCATTTGTAAGATTCGCCACCCTGAATTGCAGGATCGTGCGAAATCGTTCCGTGCGAAACAGATTGTCCGTTCCCGCCCCGATGCTGAATATGTGGCGCGATCGCGTGCGCGGCGGATGATGATCCGGGTTGTCCGTCCCGGGCGCCGGAATCCGGATGCGCGTCGCCCCATAGTCCGCTGCGCTGCAAGCCGTAATGCGGCGCGAAAGCGACGCCTGCTCCCCGCCGCAATAGAATCCGATCATGGACTGCTGGTCGGCGGTCAGCGACAACGCATCTTCAAGCGTATTCACCGCGCCCACAACCAGGCCGCTGTCGTAACGCCAGGTGAAATCCACGCGCCACCTGCTGTGGGGACGCTGATACCGCACGTGGACGTTCTGCTGGTAAACCTGATCGTGGTCCTGGCGGAAGGCGCCTGAGGCCAGCGCCGAATTGAATATGATTCCACCGTTCTCCGGACCGAAAAAACGGGCATTCGCGTGTCCCATCGTGGCAAATACGCGCAGCCCCCGAATCTCGGCGGCGCTGACGCGGGCCGATATGCCGTCCAGTTTGGATCGCCTCCAGCCGATGGGAAAGGTAATCGGCGTGCTGAACAGCGCATCGAAATCGAAAGCGTTTCGGGTGTACTTTCGAAAATAGTTCACGTCCACCAGCAGCCATTTCCCGATCGTCTGCCCGATGCCGGCGTCGTACTGGTTGCGGCGGCCGAGCCCGATCGCCCGTTGCTGAACGGCGCCGCCCAACAGGCTGCTGGCCAGGCCGCCCGGCCCCGTGGAGCTGGACACAACCAGATTCTCATTGGTCGGAGTCTCCATGGTATGACTGAAGCCTGCGCGAATCACCGTGCCCGTACGCCGGAGCTGATAGGACAAGCCGCCCCGCGGCTGCGCCGCATCCCCGCTCGTCAGCCCTCGATAGCGATCGAACCGTAATCCGGCCGTCACCGTTGCGCCGCCCAGTGTCACGGAATCCTGCCCGAACGCCGCAAACTGCCGGATCACGGCGCTGCCGCGAAACTGATACAACCGTCCCCCACGGCTCAGATCAATGGCCGCCAGCGCGCTCACAAAATCCGGATTGGGCTCCGTTCCCGCCGCCGCGCACTGCGACGGATCCCTCAATTCCGGAGCGCCCCCCTTGCAGGGAGCGTTGTACTCCGGGTCGGTGATGCCCAGCTGGAACGCCTCTTGAAGGCGCGTCCGCATCGCTGTAAATCCCGCTTTCCAGCCATGCCTCCCCTGCGCCCCCGACGCCTTCGCATGAAACCCCAGGTTGCTCAGCGAACGGTCCTGGGCGACGGTCGCCGGTGAATCGTCGAACGGGCTGCGGCTGGGAAAGTATTGCACCTGGTCGCGGCGAAAGAACGCATTCACCGCGATGAGCGTCCGCGCGTTCAAACTGTGTTCGAGCCCGGCTGCTATGTTGAACGAAATTACCTTCTGCCGCTGATCCTGTCGCGGCTGATCGTACGTATTGGGAACCTGCATCCAGTTGCGCGCGGCCAGGACATTCAGATGCGCGGCATCCTTGGCGCCTCGATGAAGATCGAAGCGGTCGAATATCGTCGCTGTGTTTCCCGCATCGTGCATCGGCCAGAACTCCGGTGAATCGAGAAACCGGCCGGTCCGTTCGGAATTCGCCGCCAGAAAATTACCCCAGCGCGCGCCTCCCGCTCCGAGCGTCGCCTCCTCTCCCACGGCGCCGAATGAGCCGTATTTCGCTGCAAAACTGCCGGATGGCTTCTGGCCGAGTCCGGACCGCGTAGTGGCGTTGAGAATCAGGCTCGTTTTATCGCCGTACTCCGCCGCGGGCGACCCCGAAATGACATCCATCGTTTGAATGGCGTTGAGCGGTATCGATGTGGAAAACACTTTGTTGCGCTGGTCAGGAATCGGCTGCCCGTCCAAGACGTAGCTGACTTGCGCATGATCCCCGGCGGGATGAAAGAAACCGTTTGAGTCCGCAACCACGCCTGGAGACATGTGCGTGACTGCGTCGTTTAGAGCCGAGTCGGCGGACAGCGTCGGAAGACCCGAAAAGCGCTCGCGATCGAGCGTCTGAACGGCAGAGGGACTGCCGTCGCTAACATCCTCAAGGCCAGCCCTGACCGTTACGCTGCTCTGCTCAGACGCCAGCTCCAGTCGTACGCACATTTCCGTGCGCGATCCCTCGCGGACGACGACTTCAACGTCGCGGGCTGAAAACCCCGGCAGCCGCACCCGCGCGAGGTAGGCGCCCGCTGGAAGATTCGGAATCGTAAACACGCCATCAGCCCCGCTGCGCGTCTCAACCGAGTAGCGCGTCGAGCGGCCGGAAACCTGTATCCTGGCCGCGGGCGCCGGAGCTCCGGAGGCGTCCAACACGATGCCCCGAAGAATTCCTTCGCCCCCTTGCGCGGCGGCGACGGCGATGACGTGTATGACGGCGCACAGCTCCCATCGGGCGAAATTAGGCATGGCTAAAGCGGATTGTAGCAGCCTTCGCCGGCGCCCCGCAGCGGATTACAATCGTGTTGGTGGCTCCAAAATACGAATCGCTCTTCACCTCGGAAGCCGTTGATGATTATCTGAAGGCCATCTTTGAGTTGAGCGGCCCGTCGGAAGACGTCGTGACCGGAAACGCCCTCGCCGGCCGCCTCGGCGTGCGGGCGGCCTCGGTCACCGGCATGCTGCAGAAACTTGCTGCCCGGCGGCCCTCATTTGTCAAATATGAAAAACGGCGGGGTGTGCGCCTGACCGCAGCGGGCCGGCGCCGCGCCCTCGAGGTTCTCCGGCATCACCGTCTCCTCGAGCGATTTCTTCACGAATGCCTCGGGTTCTCCTGGGATGAAGTCCATGAGGACGCCGAGCGCCTGGAGCACTTTATATCGGAGCGCCTTGAGGATCGAATCGCCGCTAAATTAGGCGAACCAAATATCGATCCGCACGGCCACCTGATCCCGGAACGAAGCGGCTCGCTCCCGTTCCGCAGCGAAACGCCGCTTCTTGATTGGGCGTGCGGCGTCCCTGCGCGGATCAGCAGCGTCTCCGATCGCGACCCCGCCGCGTTGCGGGAAATTGAGCGTCTGGGACTTACGCCCGGCGTGCAGCTCGTCGTCGCTTCAGGCTCGAGAAATGCCTCGCTGCTTGTCCACATCCCGACCGCCGGCGATCCCGTCCGGGTCAGCCGCCGCCTGGCGGAAGCCATCTTGGTTTCCTCAGCCTGAGAACCGGCTCAGCCGCCGCGCGGAGCGTCTCCCGCATACTCGCTGGTCCACGCCAGCGTGGCTGTCGTCCCCTCCTCGTCCTGTTCCTCGTTCGATTCGTTGATGTGATAGTAGAAGGTGGCCGCGGCCATCGCTGCCGCAATCGCCAGAATCAAGGCCAGCCACAGCAGCGACGACCGGTTCCAGGCTCGTTCATGCTCCACCGCCGCGGCCGTCATTTTTACAATCGCAACGCTCATCCCCACTCCCAGCACGAGTTTGATGTGCCAAGCCATCATGTCCAGGTGCCCCTGCCCGCCGATCTGACTCCACAGCGTGAACACGGCTGCCGTTGCCAGCAAAAATTCAAACGCGTACGCCAGCCGCAGCCATGCCGTGTTCATAAAAACAGAAGAGACCTTAATTGTATAAGACGCCGCAGCGCCTCAGACTGCCAGCAAATGACACTCCACCGCGCGCCCCGTCGCTCGACTCAGCGCCACAGCATACCATCCAAGCTGCGTCTCATAATGTTTGCGGCGCGTTTCAATGTGCGCATCCGTTTTGAAGTCGATGATGTGCCATACGCCATTCTCCAGGAAAGCGAGATCCATCGTTCCATCAAGCGCTCGACCATCGATGCGAGCCATCAACGGCGTCTCGATCAAAATTCGTTCCGCCGCGCGGGCGCGCGCGATGAGCGGGTGCGCCAGGGCGGCCTTCGCCGCTTCTGCCGCCGCGCTGATTTCGTCCCGTGTCGCCCCGGCGCTCCGTCCGTGCATTGCCGCCAGCGCCTCAACCCTCTCGGCGCGCAGTTCTGAATCGCGCAGAATCGCATGGGTGAGCGTCCCGAAGCGCGGCCCGAACGGCCGCCCTGCCGCCCGGAGCGTCGTCTCAAACTGCACAGCAGATTCGAACCCCGGCGGCGGCGCGGCGGTTTCGCTCGGATTGAAAATAGCGAACGACGGCGCGGCGCCGCGCGCAATGGCGGCCGCCCGCCGTTGCTTCCAGGCTTCATGCGCGGCCAGCGACTCGCTTGCCGGCGCCGCCAGCATGTCATAGTCGCTGAGCCCCAGTTTAGCGTCCACCTCCAGACGGAGCGCCTTTGGATCCCACCATACAACCTCATGCTCGCCGCGCCGCGGCCGGTGCAGCCCGGGCTTGACGCATTCCTGACCTACTGGACCATTCAGCAACGTCAGGTCGCCGAACTCCGGGCAGCCGTCGGCCGGGCGCGAATGCCGGGCCTCCTTCAGCCGCGGATATATTGCCTCGGTCAGCGGCGAAAGCCAGCCTTCAAGCTCCCCTGCGCCCACCGTTGGAACCACCAGCAAGTCCCGCGCGCGCGTCGCCGCTACGTACGCGATCCGCACGCCCTCCGCCCGCTCGCGGGCCCGTTCGATAGCCTCATTCTCCAGCAGTTCGAATGGCGCGCAACGCAGCAGGCGCATGGCGCAGATTTGCGACCGCGGATCAATATAGCGGTCCGGATCGCCGGCGGCCAGATTCGCCGTCATGTCGGCCAGAATCACCACCGGAAACTCGAGCCCTTTAGCCGCGTGCACCGTCATCAGCCGCACCCCATCCGCGCTCTCTTCGATGATTGGCGCTTCCGACGCTTCCGAGCGGTCGGTCTGCGACTCCAGCTCCTCGACAAAGGCGCGAAACGAAATCCCGCCGGTAAGCTCGAACGCTCGCGCCAGCTCCGGTACGCGATATGCATTCGCCAGCGCCTGCCGCCCGCCCGGGCGGAACGCAAATCCGGCATGCGCGCGCGTCGCCTCAAGCAGCCGGTTCAGGGTATCGGCGATCGGGCGGCGGTTGCGATGCCGGTGCAGATCCGCCAGTAAATCCAGGGCCTCCGCAATGGGGGCGAGTTCCGCCGGCGTCTCGCCTTCCCGCGGCTGTAGCGGATGAAACCGCCGCGCCAGCTCGAAGCGCCAGCGCAGCAGCAGATGATCCGGTATCGCAAACAACGTTCCGCGCAGCGTTGCATATACCGACAGCGCGTCATCCGGCCATTCGATCGCTGCGCAGGCGGCCCGCAGCGTTTCCACTTCTTCGCGCTGGTGGAATGATTTCGAACCAACCAGCAGATGCGGGATCCCGCGCGCCTCAAGCGCCCGCACATAATCCCGCGTCATGTCCTGACCGCTATTGACGAACCTGCGGAACAGCACTGCGATGTGGCGCTCCTTGAGCGGCTCGAGCTTCTCCGGTTCGCCCGGATCCCGCACGCGCCACCGGCTCTCCCTTAACAGCCAGGCGATGAACGCCGCAATTGCGTCCGGCAGACACTCGTTAATCGCTTTCTTCTCCACTGTGCGCCAGCCCCACGCTTTTGGCGCGGGCAGCGCGACAACCGCGGGCTGGCCGGGAATTGCGGGCGCGCCGCCGGTCAGCGGCACGTAACCCGCCTGCCCAGCGTCGCGATCCTCCTGCATCAGAGGCTCGAACGCGGCATTGATGCACTGCTGCACCGGCTGCACTCCCCGAAAGCTCCTGTTCAGGTAGAGCAGCAGCACGCCGCGCTTGGTGATCCTGTCGCGAATCGCCTGGTAGACCAGCGCGTCCGCGCGCCGGAACTTGTAAATCGATTGCTTCGGATCGCCGACGATGAATAGCTTTCCGGGCGCGGGCGTCGCTTCCATCCAGTCGTCCTGCGCAGGATCAGCAGCCGCCAGCAGCAGCAGAATCTCCGATTGCAGCGGATCGGTGTCCTGAAACTCGTCGATGAACAGGTGCGTAAAGCGCTGCTGAAGGAATGCGCGCACCTCGCGGTTGCCTCTTACCAGGTCCCGGACATAGATCAGCTGATCCGTAAAATCGAGCTTGCCCGCGCGGCGCTTCAAATCTTCATAGCCGAGGATGAGATCGCGCATGTCTTCGCGGAGCGCAGCCGCCAGGTCCGCGTCGGCTCGGGTCTTAAAATCACCGATGGCCTGGATTAACTGCTCTCGCGCCCTGACCACGCGTTCACGGGGCAAGCCGCTGGCAAACGGGCCCCGGCCGGTTCTCGCGTCTTTTTTCAGATCGCGGCCCAGCTTGAGCGTCAGCGCCTCAATGGTGTCGTAATCGCGCGCACGCCTCGCGCTTTGCCGGTCCACCCACGCCAGAAACTCCTCGACCGGGCGCAGGCTCTGCGCCAGAGCGTCGGTTGGGGACGGGCAGCGCTCGATGGCGGCCGCGATCTGCCGCGCCGCGTCGCACAGCGTGTCCAGCTCGCGCTCCCGCTCGAAGGGCGCGCGGCGCCACGCGCCTGGGAAGTCGCGCCATTCGATCAAGGCTTTGCCGGCGTATTGCAACTGTTCGATCGGAGCGCCGCTTTCCCAAGAATCGCGCCATGCCAGCCGGCAAAGCGCTCGTCGCAGTCCGGGTCGGGCTTCCGAAAGAGCGCGTTCGAACCAGCTCCGGAAGGCGCGCTGGTAGATCCGGCGCTGCTCCGGCTCGCCGGCCTCCTCAAATGCTGGATCGACGCGCGCCTCCACCGGACGCTCCCGTAGAATTTGCACGCAGAAGGAGTGAATTGTCCCGATGGACGCCTCTTCCAAGCGAGCCAGCGCATCGTTGAGGTGGTCCAGCTCCGCGCCCGAAGCGCCCGCGCGCGCGGCGTCGAGTTCAAGCCGCAGGCGCAGCTTCAGCTCGCCAGCCGCCTTATGCGTGAACGTCACCGCCGCGATCTGCTCCACGCGCGCCCGCCCGCTCCGCAGCACGGCGACGATGCGGTTCACCAGCTCGGTCGTCTTGCCCGTCCCTGCCGCTGCCTCCACCAGCAAGCTGCGATCCAGCTCCCTGCGGATGATGTCCCGTGCGCGTTCGTCGCTGCTCTCAGGCGCGGCGATCATGGCAGGCTCCTTAACTGCATCAGCTCGTCGAGAGCCGCGCGGTCCTTCCAGCGCTGCACTCGCCGCTCCTCGTAAGGCCCGCACACAATCGCGTACTCGCACATCGAGCACGCGTCCTTCTGCGGCGCGGCCGGCAAAAATCCGCGCTCGATTGCTCCATCGATGATCTTCAACGCCTGCGCGAACCGCGCGCGCCCCAGGTCATTGACGGCGATCGCGTGCTGGGCAAACATCCCCCGTTGGGTGCAGTAGAACAGCCGGCTGGATTCCACCGGAACGTTCAGGATGGCCTCCGCAGCGAGCGCATACAACAGCGGTTGCAGGGTCGCTCCGCCGCCGACGTGCACCGGACCGCGCGGCGGCGCCTTGCCGGTCTTGTAATCCGTGACCCGCAGGACGTTGCGCGCGCGATGCCGCTCAATCAGGTCAATTGAGCCGCGCATTCGAGCGCCGCATGTCGCAACCGGCTCGGGACGGCTCTCCGGATCGTGCTTGTCCGCAAGGTTGTCGGCAAGTCCAAAGCCGAACTCCACATGCGCCGGGGTCCACTCGGATAGATCGTCCACCCATTTGCGCAGCCAGCCCCGCAGATCCGTCCGGATATCCTCGATCTCCGTCGCCCACACGCGCGGAATGGCGGGAGCGAGCTCCTCCTGGTATTCAGCCTGCACGGAATCGAGCGCCTCATCGAGGCGCTCCAGCAGCCGGTTGAAATCGTATTCACGCGACCGCTGCCAGTGCCGGATGAAGCGGAACTGAACCTCGTGGAACAGCGCGCCGCGCGTGAGCGGGTCCATCTGTTGAAGGGGCGCCGCCTCCTCGCGTTGGCGCAGTCCGTAAATTGCATGCAGCGCGAACTTGTAGGGACACGCTGCGAAGTACTGCAGGGAGGAGGGCGAATATGCAGTTTCGCTCAGCCGGTGCTTCGCTAAAATGGCGCGAGTCGCCGCGTCCTGCCGGATCAGCCCATCTGCGGACTGCCATTCGCGCTTCTCCCACCGCATGTAGCGCGCCCGCAGCGACCGCGCCAGCGGGGCGCTCACTTCCATCAGGTACGCTGCGCCCGATCGCACGCCGCGCTTCTTCACCAGCCAAGCAAGATCGTACTCGGCGTCGTCGATCGCCTGGGACGGTTCCTTGGGCGCGGGCCACGCGAGCCTGGCCTCCGCCTTTTCAGCCGCTTTCGCCTCGAATTCCTGCAACGCCGGCAGACGCCCCTCGATAGCGCGCGCGACTTCCAGCGCGTAGAAAGACGGCACGCGGGGGCGGCCCTGTGCAATGTCGATGCTCGGATAGGAGGCGATTACACGCCGGCGCGCGCACCCCAGCGCCGTCGCCAAAAGCAGTCTTTCCTCGTGCGCCTTGTCCGAGCGCGTGCGGAGCTCCCGCGAAATGCTCTTGCGGCGCTCGTCCAGCAACAGCGGGTCATCAAACGCGCGCCGCGGAAACAGGCCTTCGGCCAGACCCGGCGTGAACACCGTATCGAAGGCGCGCCCGCGGGCGTCCTCGATGGCGCCTACGAACACGCAGCCATACCTGCGCTGCGGCGGCTCGCGGCGCAGAAACCGCAGGCGCTCGGAGAGCGCGCCAGTCACTTCGTCCAACTCCACCGGTCCAACCTCCGACATCGGCCGCAGCTCTTCGAGCAGGCTGAGCACGCTCTGCGGCCGCCGCAGGCTTCGCGCCGCCAGATGCGCCAGCGCATCCAGCCACACTCCCCACGAGGCGCGCTTTGGCAGCGCGTCGAGATCCTCGATCAGCGGCAGCGCGAAGCGCTCCAGCGTCGCCAGGCGTTCGGACTGGCGCGCGATGTGCGCCCGGCGCGCTTCATCTTCGTCGCCCAAGGACTGAAGCTGTTTCTGAAATTCCGCCGCGAGCCCGCGCAGCCTGCGAAACCAGCGCTCGCGCCCGCCAATCACCGCCGCGTCCACCAGCAGCTTCTCCCAGGCAATCGGAGTGGCAATCGTCGCCTCAGGCTCATCCGGCTCGGGTTCGAGCGCCGGCGCCGCGCCCGCTCCGGTGAACATGTCGTCCTCTGGTGGAACCCATTCCGGCGCCCGCGCCGGCGGCGCGCCAGTCGCGTCCGCCTCCGGCGCCTGTCCGAGCGAAAGATACTCCGCAAAACGCGATGCCGAGCAACCTTCACCGGCGCACGCCAGCAACGCGAGAAAGGCCCGCCCAGCCGGGTCTGGTCGCGCTGCGCCGCGGCTGAAATACGCAGGAATCCCCGCTCGCCGCATCGCCTCCTCGATCAGCGGCTGGTAACGCTCGGCGTCGCGAACCAGAATGGCCATGCTGTCAAACGGCTCGCCCTGCTCCGCAAGCTGCCGGATTCGCCGCGCGATCTCGACCGTTTCCAGCGCTTCGCCTGGCGCCGAGAACAGATCGACCGACTCATCGAACACGCCGCGCGGCGGCGCCCCCTCGGCAAACAGCCATGTGCGCAGCCTCGCCAGCGCGCGGCCGTCCTCACACGCGGGCGCCGCCTGCGCTTTAACGCCCAACGCCTTCTCGAGCGCGTCAATCGTGCGCGCATCCCCCGATCTGGCCGTCGCAAACGCCGCGGGCGCGCGGCTCGCCAGCGCGGCGACAAAATCCACGTGCGAAACGGACTCAAGCGCTGGATCGAGCAGCAGCAGCGGGACGCCCGTCAACGGGCTCTCGTCCTCGCCCGCCGCCGCTGTCGCCAGCTCCAGCAGGCGCGCAAGATCGGCGAGGTTTCGCTCAGCGAGCTCCCGTTCGTACAGACGCAGCGCTCGCGCCAAGTCGCCTCCCGGCGCCCCGCTCTGCTCGACGGCCTTCGCCGATATCCGAGCCAGTCGCAGCTCGTTCAGCGTGGATGCCAGGGCAGCCGGGAAGCCCGGCGTGTTCGCCACCGGACCAAAGTAGGGCAGTTGATGGCGCCGGTTCAATGTGAACGCCACCCGCGCCGCGATCGCTTGCGTCGCCGTCCGCGTCGCCGGCGCCAGCTCGTGCTCAGCCATGCGGCGCGCGGCCAGGGCTGCCGCAGCCTGCGTCAGCGTCAGGCGTCGCACCCCGAGCAGCGCATCAGCATCGAGCGATCGCGCGAATTCATCGGCCGCGCTCCGCGTCGCTGCCAGGATCAGCGTCTCCGCCCCGGCGGAATCACGCATCCATTCCGACGCACTCTCGAGCGCGGCGGACGCAACTCGCGCATGAACAATACGGACCCGAATGACTCCAGTGTAGCGGACCCGCAACTTGCGCACCGATTGTCGCGGAACGACGCGCGCCATCGCTCGGCGCTCTGTCGGCGGTTGCGCAGTCGCCGCGCTCAGCCCGCCGGCTCAATCGCCGGCTGTACAACCATCGCCGTTCGGAGCAGACGCGTTTTGCCGCGCGAGTGGAAGCGTAGGATCGTGTAACCTTGTTTTTGACGCTATATGAAAGGCAACCCCAAAGTTATCGCCAAATTGCAAGAGGCCCTCAAGGAGGAATTGACGGCTATTAACCAATACTTTCTTCACGCTGAGATGTGCGAGAACTGGCGCTACAGCAAACTCGGCGATTACATCAAAAAGCAATCCATCGACGAAATGAAGCACGCCGAGCAGATTATCGAGCGTATGCTGTTTCTGGATGCGATGCCCAACATGTCGGAGCTGATGACTTTGCACATCGGACAGAACGTCCGAGCCCAGCTCGAAAATGACTTAAAACTCGAGATCAACGCCGTTCAGATGTACAACGAGGCTGTACGGGTTGCGCGCGACGAAGGCGATAATGCGTCCCGCGAATTGTTTGAGCGACTGCTGAAGGATGAAGAGGAGCACGTGGACTGGCTGGAGGCGCAGCTTCATCAGATCTCCGAGATGGGGTACGAGCGCTATCTCACCCAGCAGATCCGCGAACAGGAATAGCTCGCCATCGTGCGCATTAAGCCTTGTTAAACCAACCGTTCCGGCATGACCGCGTAATTTCTTCTGCGCGGATGCGAGATCAGCTTAGTAAGTTTCTGAAACATCGCTGTTTTCGCCTCTGGCGGATCAATTGCTACCTGTTCAGCGGAAGGAGATGCAGAATGAAGATCAGCTACGTCCTTGCGGCGACCGTTCTGGCGTGCGGGTTAACGGGGATTCCGGCTCTCGCGCAGGTCAAGGATGACCTGAAGTCGGCGGGGCGCAACGCAAAAGAGGGGGCGAAGGACGTCGGCGACGCCGCTAAGGACGCCGGCAAGGATGTCGCTTCCGGCGCCAAAAAGGCCGGACATAAGGCGAAGAAGACCACGAAGAAGGGCGTAAATAAAGCCGCGCGCGAAACCGAGAAGGGCGCGAACAAAGTGCAGGAAAAGACGCAACCCTGAGCAGCAGTCTTTGCAGTGGAGACTCAAATAACCGGACGCGGCTTGATTGCGTCCGGTTTTTTTTTAGGAGACGCTCCTATCCGTAATGTGCCCGGCGATAAAATCGACTGTACACGGGGCAAACTAAGCCTGCGCCGCTCAGAGCGCGCGGGCGCTGGAGGAAGGTCTTGGGCATTGTCGCCGGAGTTCCTGCGGAGACTTACCCCGGTGAATGCCGGGTGGCTTTGGTTCCTGCTGCAACGACGCTCCTCAGAAAATCGTCAGTGGAAGTATTGATCCAGTCTGGGGCTGGAGAATTCTCCGGGTTTCCGGACGCCGAGTATGCCGCTAAAGGCTGTCGCGTCGCGAAGTCTCGCCAGGAGGTTTTCGAGGGCGCCGACATCATCCTTCAGGTGCGGGCTCCGGGCGCGAACCCGGACCTGGGCCGCGCTGATCTGCCGTTTCTGCGCCGCGGACATGTCCTGATCGGCTTCGGCGAGCCGCTGACTTCGGCTCACATCGCCGAAGATCTCGCCCGTCGGGGCGTGACCTTTTTCGCTGTAGAACTCATGCCGCGCATTACTAGGGCGCAGAGCATGGACGCTCTCTCCTCGATGGCGACGGTTGCCGGATACAAAGCCGCTCTGATTGCGGCCAATCACCTTCCGCGCATGTTTCCGATGCTAATGACCGCCGCTGGCACGATCGCGCCGGCCAGGGTGCTGGTAATCGGCGCTGGCGTCGCTGGCTTGCAGGCGATCGCAACCGCGCGGCGCCTCGGCGCCGTGGTATGCGGCTACGACATCCGTCCAGCCGCCAAGGAGCAAGTCGAGAGCCTTGGCGCACGGTTTGTTGTGCTCGATCTTGAGTCCTCTGACGCGGAAGACAAGGGCGGGTATGCCAAGGCCATGGGCGAGGAATTTTATCGCCGCCAGAGAGAGCTCATGGCGGCGGTCCTGGCTGAGAACAATGTCGTCATCACAACTGCGGCGGTTCCCGGAAAGAAAGCGCCGGTGCTCATCACACGCGATATGGTCCGGCGAATGCAGCCCGGTTCGCTGATTGTCGATATCGCGGCCGATCGCGGCGGCAACTGCGAGCTGACCCGGCCCGGCGAAGAAGTGGAAGAGGCCGGCGTTCGCATCCTTGGCCCAGTGAACCTGCCCTCCACGGTTCCCTATCACGCCAGCCAAATGTATGCCCGCAATATTGCGGCGTTCTTGGGCTATATGATCCGAGATGGCCGGCTTGCGATCGATCCGGATGACGAGATCGTGCGGGAGACGATGGTCACGCATGCGGGCGCGGTGGTGCATCCCCGGGTGCGCGAGCTGTTGGGAGTCGACGTATGAAGAATGCGGGGATCACAAATGTCTACTGACCTCGAGCTGGCCTTGTACGTTTTTATGCTGGCCACGTTCCTGGGCCTGGAGGTCATCCGCAAGGTGTCGCCGCTCCTGCACACGCCCTTAATGTCCTTGACGAACGCCATATCGGCGATCTCAGTCGTGGGCGCGATCGCGATCACCGGGGCGGCCGATGCCACCGCGCTCAGCCGGGCGCTGGGCTTTATCGCCGTCACCGCGTCGGTAACGAACATCGTCAGCGGATTCCTGATCACGGACCGCATGTTGAAGATGTTCAAACGCCGAGGTCCTGACAAGTGACCGTCGATCACGTCATCAACTACATCTACATCGTTTCGGCGGCGTTGTTCATACTTTCGCTGAAGTGGATGAACTCGCCCGCCACGGCGCGCCGCGGGGTGCTGGCAGGCGAACTCGGAATGCTCATGGCCATAGTCGGCACCCTGCTCCGCCACGAGGTCGTCAACTACCAGTGGATCCTGGCCGCCTTTTTTGTCGGCTCTGCGATCGGCATTCCGATCGCATACCTTATGCCCATGACCGCCGTGCCGCAGAGAACGGCGCTCTCGCATGCCTGCGGCGCCCTCGCCGCCGCCCTGGTCGGAACCGCAGAGTACTATCGGGAGACGCCGCACGGCTTCGTCATGGTCGCGCTTGTCGTCGAAACCCTGCTCGGGTTCCTCACCTTTACGGGAAGCCTGATGGCCGTTGGGAAGCTCCAGGAGATCCTGCCCACCCGGCCCATTGTCTACCGCAACCAGAATTTCATTAATTTGAGCCTGTTTGCGATCGCAGTCGCGCTCGGCGTGCGCCTCATCCTGGTTCCAACGCAATCCGGCATTTTTCCTGTCTTTGCCGGGCTGTCAATGTTGTTCGGCGTTCTGCTGATTCTTCCAATCGGCGGCGCCGACATGCCGACGGTGATCGCTCTACTGAACTCGTATGCCGGGCTCTCGGCGTGCGCCATGGGCTTTGCGCTGAACAACAAGCTGCTCATCATCGCCGGCGCCCTCGACGGATCTTCGGGGTTCATCCTCTCGGTGATAATGTGCAGAGCCATGAACCGGTCGTTCACGAACGTCCTGTTCGGCGCATTCGGCCAATTGCAGCCCTCGCAGGTCCAAGCCGAGGCGCGCAGCGTCCGCAGCGCCAGTCCCGAAGATGCGGCCTCCATTCTCGAGGCGGCCCGGTCCGTGATCATTGTCCCCGGTTACGGACTGGCTGTCGCGCAGGCTCAGCACAAAGTGCGCGAGCTGTTCGATGCGCTCACGCGTCGCGGTATCGACGTAAAGTTTGCGATTCACCCCGTCGCGGGCAGAATGCCTGGCCATATGAATGTGCTGCTCGCCGAGGCGGATATCCCATACGACCGTCTGTTCGAGATGGAGGAGATCAACTCCGAATTCGCGCAGTGCGATGTCGCGCTGGTCATCGGAGCCAATGACGTGACGAACCCCGCCGCCCGCGACGACAAATCGAGCCCGATTTACGGAATGCCGATTCTCGAAGTGGATAAGGCGCGGACGGTGATGGTCATCAAGCGCTCGATGAGTCCGGGTTTCGCGGGCATCGACAATGAGCTGTACTACATGGATAAAACGCTCATGTTGTTCGGCGACGCCAAATCGTTCGTCTCGGAAATTGTAAAGGCGCTTCCCGCGCCGGCGGCGCGTGCGCGATGATTGAGTTTGCGCAGCAATGCAACTGATCGCACCCGAGGAAGTCGCCTCCGTTGAAGATTTGTATCGCGGCCTGGAAGCCGGCGACATTCTCTTCTTCCGCCGCATGCCGTGGCCGCTGCCGGCAGGGGACCAGGCATATCTGCGCGGTCTCTCGCAGACCAGTTCCGCGTATCACAAAAACATCGCCTATCGGCCTGCATCCGATAAAGTCACCGGTTTCGATCCCGAAGGCGTCTCCGATCCGGGCAGGCTGCGCTCGATCATGCGGGCCTTTTCCCTGGCGGTGCTCGACGGTTTGCGATCCCTGCTGCCCCGCTACATGGAAGACTGCCGGATCGACTACGCCAGCTTCCGCTCCGTCGAAGAAGAGGGCCGCAGTCTGAGCCTGAACAAGCGCAACGACCTGCTCCACATTGACGCTTTCCCGACCCGGCCTACGGGCGGCGATCTAATTCTGCGGACGTTTGTCAATATCAATCCCGTTCGTTCTCGCGTTTGGCTGACCTCCGATCCGTTTGAGCCGCTCGCGCGTCAATATGCCGGACCCGCCGGATGGGCGAAGATGGCCCGGCCATCCGTTCTCGCGCGGCTCTTTGCGCGCCGCAGCCCATATGACCGGTTCATGTTACGCTTTCACGACTACCTGAAGCGCAACGAGGAATACCAGAAAAACAGCGCCAAATACCGCTGGGAGTTTCCGCCCGGCTCGGCATGGATCGTGTTTACCGACATCGTTCCACACGCGGTCATCTCCGGCCAATACGCGCTCGAGCAGACGGTGATCGTGCGCCGCGAAAAACTTCTCTCGCCCGAGCGCGCGCCCATCGCCATCCTGAACCGGCTGGTTGCGGAGTCCGCGCGATGATGGGAGTTGATGCTCCTGCTGGCTTCGAAATCGCCGCGCCGGCGTGAAATTCTCCGCAACGCCGGAATCCTGTTCGAACCGCGGCCCGTGGATATCTGCGAACTGCGCTCGGATGCGGAGTCGCCCGAGGCGTACGTCCGGCGCCTGGCGCGCGAGAAGGCGGAGGCCGTCGCGGCGGGCGCAGACGATATCGTGCTTGGCGCCGATACGGTCGTAGCGGTCGGCGAACGCGTGCTGGAGAAGCCGCAGGATGCCGCCGACGCCCGCAGAATGCTGTATCTTCTCGCTGGCCGCAGCCACTTCGTCATTACCGGCGTCTGCCTGCGATCGGCCCGCCGCACGGTAATCGACTCAGAGCGGACCATGGTCCGCTTCGCGCCGCTTACCGACGCGGAGATTGAGGCGTATGTTGACTCCGGCGAGCCGATGGACAAGGCGGGCGGCTATGCCATCCAGGGGCTCGCGTCAAAGTTCATCGAGCGCATTGAGGGTTGTTATTTCAACGTCGTCGGACTGCCGGTCGCAAGAGTGTACCGGCTGCTGAAAGAGCTGGAGGAGTCCGGCGGCGGCAGTGAAATCCGGGCAGGCGCGTAACCCTGCGTGCTAATAAAACAAATACTTCCGCCACTGATCGTCGCTCTTACCAAGCAGGCGCATCAGATGACGGCTGGTGTGCAAGCTGAATGGGCGCGGCGCGCGGGCCAGCCGCATTCCCGCCTCTTCCGGCGTCCGGTTCCCTTTGCGGTTATTGCACGCATGGCAGCATGCCACAAGGTTTTCCCACGTGGTCTCGCCATTTCGCGAGCGCGGAACTACGTGATCGAGCGTCAACTCGCTCGACGGCAGCGTGCGATGGCAATACTGGCAGGTGTAGCGATCGCGCATCAGGATGTTCTTGCGTGAAAGAGCGCGCGTCTGATGCGGAATGCGGCGATACTCGAGCAGCCGGATGACGCTGGGGATGCGGATTGAATGCCGCGCCGAGTGGATATGCGCCGGACCGTGCTCCTCCGCCGCAGCGACCCCCTTCAATATGAGCACGAGCGCGCGGCGCGCCGCGCAGATATTGATCGGCTCATAGCTGGCGTTCAGCACCAGCACCGGCTTATACAATCGATCGGGACTTACCATCGATCATGCTCCTACACCCCGGGTTCGGCGCTCTCGGACGGCGTTCCGGCTCCGGCGGCTTCCTGCGCCCACACGCGCCGGTCGGCGCGGGCGACGGTCAAAACCGTGACTGACGCGGCTCCTGCGCGTTTTAGAACTCTGGCGCAGGCGCTGGCCGTCGCGCCCGTGGTGAGGACATCGTCGACGACCAGGACCCGTCGCCCGGCCACCGCATCCCGCTTGCGAACCTCGAAAACGCTCGCCACATTTGCCCGCCGCTGCGCGGCGGTCAGGCCCGCCTGCGGCGTTGTCGCCTTCCGCTTGAAAACCACCTCGCGCACCGGGATCCCCGTCCGCCGCGATAGCGCATGGGCCAGCAATTGGGACTGATTAAAGCCGCGCGTCCAGCGCCGCCGCCAGTGAATCGGCATGGGGGCGATAAAGTCGAAACGCTGCCCGCGCGGCAGGGCCGCCGAGAGCAACTCGGCGAGCGGTCCCGCCAGCGTCCGGATGCCGTCGTATTTCAGCAACCGTATGAGCTCGCGCAGCCGACCTTCGTACGCGCCATAAGAAAACGCGGCATCAAATCCCTGCATGCCGCGGCGACACAGGCCGCAAAGGCCGTTCTCGTCCAGCGGCCATTGGTTCACAAAGGGGGTCCGGCACGCGGCGCACGCATATTCCGCCGCCAGCGGCGCCGGCCGCTTCAGGCAATCTGCGCAGACAGGAATACGTCCGAAATGCCTCAGCGGAGCATCGCAAACCCTGCAATTATCGGGGAAAACGAGCGAGAAGCAACGGGAAGGGAACTGCCGCAGAAATTGCAGCGGGAGAGAGAACGAATTCACCGCCAGCTCAGGGTCGAAGTGGCGACTGGAGAAGACTCACCTCCA
Organism: Bryobacteraceae bacterium; assembly: GCA_035652975.1. Classification (GTDB taxonomy): domain Bacteria; phylum Acidobacteriota; class Terriglobia; order Bryobacterales; family Bryobacteraceae; genus TMP-7. The sequence goes on from DASRCT010000091.1 coordinate 31,127, forward strand.
ACGTAAATACCATTTTATAGCACGACTGTACTGACGCGGGCGCCCCAGCCGGGCCGGGCGCTTCAGGGCGTTGCGATCGAGGGCGTTTGGCCCTCAAGAGCTGGTCCGCGAGAACAGCGACAAAAGCCCGGTCAGCGACGAGCCCCGCTTCGGCGCGGCGTCCTGCGGCGGCTTTCCGTATAGCCGCTCGCCGAGCGCAGCCAGGTTTTTGCCGATCGCCGTATTGGGCGCAAGCGGTTTACCTTCCATCAAGGCCTTGTGCACCGCGTCCGAGTCGTCGGGTACGACATGGTATACGTCCAGCTCAAGCGCGGCGGCGATCACCTCCTTGGTCAAGCCAATGTCGTCGTCGTAGCGGTTGACCAGGAGGCGCGTTTTCCATCGGCCAACGCCGTTGCTGTCGAGGTAGACAAGCGCTCGTTGAGCCGACTGCACAGCCGCCAGTTCATTCGTTGTAACCAGCAGAACCTCATCGGCTGCGCGCGCCTGCGAAAGACTCCAGGCGCCGTACACTCCGCCGGCGTCGAGAACCACCGCGTCGTAGCTCTGGCGCGCATAGTCGATAATCGGCGCCGAATCGCGGAGCTCGCTCGCGCCCTCCAGCAACGCGTCGGGGGAGAGCAGAACGTCGACTCCGGCGCGGCTGGTCACCATCGCGCTCCACAGATCCGCATCCAGCGAATCGGCGCGGCTGAGGACATCGAGAAAGCTGTACGAGGATTTGATTTTCAGCTGAAATGAAACGGTTCCGGTCAGCGCGTCCAGGTCCGCCAGCAGGACTCGCTTTGCGCCGGCCCGTTTGAGTTGAAAGGCGAGATTGCAAGCGAGCGTGCTCGCCCCACATGCGCCTTTGGCGGGCATCATGCTATACACTTTGGCCGGCGCAGGCGCAGGCAGCTTATCCTTCGGCAGGAGGCGGGCCAGTTTCGCCATCGCGGCCTGCAACTGGTCGGCCGTAAACGGCCGCAGCAGGAATTCCGCTGCGCCAAGCCGCAGGCACCTGAGCAGCAACTCCGGCGAATTGCCGCTGAGTAGAACAATGATCTGTACGCCCGGACAGGCTTCGACGATATTTGGGATCAGAGACAGGGCCCGGCCTTGGTCCGTAATGGCGTCCAAAAAACAGAGCGTTCCCGGCGTGGATCCCACGGTCCGCGCGACATCGGCCGGCGCCGGGTAGGGGCGTACGTCCGGCATGGGCGCGCCGGGCACGCATCGCACGAGGACAGGCGCCAGCTCATCGAGAACGGTGCGGTTCGGAACGATGTACTGAACCAGCCGCCCACACCGTGCTTCCGTTTCTCCGCCGCCAGGAGGCGCGCTGGATGCATTCAGGTTAAACATCGTTTGACGCGAGCGTCCGGACCTGTTGCGCTCCGGGCCGGCCGTTCATCCCATCAGGTCTCATCGGTCGCGGCGCCGATTCCGTGAGAGTACGCCGCGGATTTTTCAACTAAATCTCTGAAACAGAGGCGATAAGAATGTCAGGAGCGCCAACCCGGGCTCAACGTGGCCGGGAGGCTCTTTCACCGATACCGCCCAGATATGACCATCTACGACAAGAAACACATTGCTGCGTGCGACACGCAGCCGCTCACCGCTGAAGGCTTACGCACTTTGGTCGCCTCTTGCCACGATCTCGCCTTTGTGGATGGCGCCGATTCCCTGGCCGCCGCAACTGAGCTGATGCGGCGCCGCGCGCCGGACGTGGCTGTCGTCGACAAAGCCTTCGGCATGCAATCCGTGCTCGATTGGATCGCCGAGCAGCGACTGACCCACACGCGCCTTTCCATTGTCGTCTGGGGCGTGTCCATCACCGAAGCCGAGGCGCTTCGCTTCCTCCAGGCTGGCGCGCGTGGCATCATCCGCAAAACCGCGTCACTGCCCATGGTGGTCGCCTGCCTGCGAGCCGTCGCCGCCGGCCAGAACTGGATGGAGGACAACGTCTTCAGGACAGCGGTTCGCGCCGAGCGCTACCCCCGTTCCGAACTGACGCCTCGGGAACAGCAGGTGCTCGAGCTGGTTGAGCAGGGTATGCGAAACAAGGAAATCGCCGGCGAACTGGGCATTCGTCCCGGAACCGTCAAGATCCACCTCAAGCATATTTTCGAGAAGACGGGCGTTAGAGGACGGTATGGACTTGCCCTGAACGGGCTGAAAGACAAAGGCATGCTCTCATTGCCGACGCAATAGCGCCGTGCGCGGTTGCCGCTGACGCCAACCGCGCGCTATGCCGGCCTCGTTTAGCCGCAAAACGACGCGTGTGGTTGTGCTGAAAGCGGCATTCTAAAAATAAATTAAAAAGGTTCCCGGCCTGAATTGCTCTCTCCGGCCGTTGAACTGTATCCGTTGACAGCTATCGAAGCCATGCTTGAGCCATGCGGGGATTGCCCGCAAGGTCCAACCTTACCATTTAGGCGTCTGTGAGCTTGGCGCTCACAGACGCCACGTCTTCCCGTAATTGCGCAAGGTTGCTTGCTGCCACAATCGGCAACACCCGCGGCGGACCGAGGTCAGCGTCGGGCCTCGGTCGCAAATACGTGCACCTCTGTTGCACGGCGGCGGTTTTCAATCGACGAGCCCAGATGGAAAAGCGACTGGAGGAGGCCGGTCGCGGCCGTCGGCCTCGAAGCCTGCCGCTCTTGTTATCCTGGTCTTTTCGTGGCCACTGCACCTCGTTTGGCGCTTCTTGCCCTGGCGATCCCGGGGGTCTGGGCCCAGACGTCGCCTCTGAGTCACATCCTGGACGACGAGCTTCGCCGCAATTTCCAAATACTCCGTCAGAAAGGCGACCCGCCTCCGTACTTCATCAGTTACGAAGTAACCGAACAGGAAATGGACGTCGTCAGCGCCAGCATGGGGGCGCTTACGGCGAGCAATCATTCGCATGGCCGCTATCTGGACGTGGTGGTTCGCGTCGGCAGCCCAGCGCTCGACAACTACCACCGCACCGGCGATCGGGTTCGCATTGCGTTCGGCAGCCCTATACCCATTGACGACGCTCCGAACGCCATTCAACGCATCGCTTGGCTGGAAACCGATCGCGCATACCGCAGCGGGGTCGAACGGCTGATCCAGGTTAAGACCAACGAGCAGGTGAAAGTGGCCGCTGAAGACAATTCAGCCGATTTTTCTGAGGAAAAGCCCGCTACCTTCGCCGGGCCGCAGCCCCGCATACGCTTTAATGCGGAGGAATGGGCGCCGCGGATCCGCGCGCTGTCAGCCATTTTTGGCAAGTACGGCGGAGTGCTGAATTCCACCGTCAGTCTGATCGTTCAGCGCGAAACGAAGTATTTTGTTTCGAGCGAAGGCTCCAAAATCCAGCAGGGTCGCACCATCGCGCAGATCGCAATGATCGCCCGGGGCAAGGCCTCCGACGGCATGGACCTGACCGTGCACCGGAGCTTTGAGGCCGAGGATCCTGGCCGCCTTCCCAAAGAAAGCGCACTTCGCGCTGCAGTCGAGAAGGCGGGCGCCGATCTCGATGCTCTCCTCCGCGCGCCCGTGATCGATCCCTTCGTAGGTCCGGCAATCCTGTCCGGCAATGCGGCCGGCGTGTTCTTTCACGAAATCTTCGGCCACCGCATCGAAGGCCACCGCCAGAAAGACGAGACCGAGGGTCAAACTTTCACCAAGAGCGTCAACCAGGCGGTGCTTCCGGATTTTCTCTCCGTTGTATTCGATCCGACCCGCAAATATATCGATAATACCTACCTGAACGGCTACTACGAATACGACGACGAAGGCGTGAAGGCGCGGCCAGTGACTGTTGTGGATCACGGCGTTCTGAAGACCTTTTTGCTGTCCCGCTCCCCGATCCAAGGCTTCCCGAATTCCAATGGCCATGGACGGCATCAGCCCGGCGCTCCTGTGGTGTCGCGTCAGTCCAACCTCATTGTTGAGTCCGCAAAGAGCGTGCCCGAAGCGAAGCTGCGCGAGATGCTCCGCGAGGAATTAAAACGCCAGAACAAGCCCTACGGGCTTTACTTCAGCCAGGTCACCGGCGGATATACGACGACCGGCCGGCGCGGCCTTCAGGCCTTCACGGTGATTCCACTGGTGGTGTATCGCGTCTACGCCGATGGAAGGCCTGACGAGCTGGTGCGGGGAGCGGATATCGTGGGAACTCCGCTCGCCAGTTTCGCGAAAATCATGGCGACTTCCGATAAGCTGGAGGTTTTCAACGGCGTTTGCGGCGCCGAATCGGGCAATGTCCCGGTCTCGGCGGTCTCGCCGGCGCTGCTGATCTCCGAAATCGAGGTCCAGCGGAAGGACCGTTCTCAGGACCGGCCGCCTCTGCTGCCCCGTCCGGCCACGGAGGGACAGTGATGCGAATTGAGCGCGTGGTTTTCGCGCTTGCGCTGCTCCAAGGCGGGCTCCTGCCGGCCCAATCGGCGAAAATCGACGAGGATCCGGTTCTCAAGGCGATGCTCGATGAGCTCGATCACTCCCGCGCATTGCGCGTCGTCGATCTCGACCGCCCGTATTATTTCGAATATTCGCTGGAAGATCTGTACGGATTCAACGCTTCGGCCACGTTCGGCGGCCTGATATCGGAAAACCACATCCGCGCGCGGTTCCCTCGCGTTCAGGTTCGAGTCGGCAGCTACGAGTTCGACAATACCAATCATGTGCAGTCCGGCCGATACAGCGGCGCCCGCTACGACTCGGACCAGTGGCCGATCGATAACAACTATGCGGCTCTCAGGCAAAACCTGTGGCTTGCGACAGACCGCGCCTTTAAGACCGCGGTTGAGGCGATTGCCAGAAAGCGCGCATCGCTCCGCAACGCCGCGCCCGCGGATACGCTCGCCGATTTCTCCGCGGTCGAGCCGGTGCGCAGCATCCAGGACGTCGCCATCCGGCCGTTCCCTTGGGAGCCGTGGCTGGCCCGCTTGCGGAAGCTGTCGGCCGAGTTCACAGCATACCCCGAAGTCGCTCTCGCCTTCGTCGATCTTGAAGCGAACCAGGGCATTGCCCGCTTTGTGAACTCGGAAGGAACCGTGGAGCGCTATGTCGACACGCTCCTTGCGGTCCGTATACGCGCCCAGGCCCAGGCGCCGGATGGCAGTCCGCTTCACGAAGCGCTTGTGATTCCCACGATGGACATTGCTGGTCTGCCGTCCGAAGCCGAATTGTCGCGACTCGTGCGGGAGGTCGGCGACGATTTGCGCGCCCTGGTCAAAGCGCCCGTTTCGGACGCCTACTCCGGCCCGGTATTGTTCGAAGCCCGCGCGGCCGCGCAACTGTTCGCCCAGACGCTCGGGGACAACCTCAGATTGCCGCGCCGGCCCGTGTCTGACGGCGGCCGCCCGGCGCCGTTCGTTCCCAGCGAGCTGGAAGCAAAGGTCGGTTCGCGCATATTGCCGGAGTGGATCGACGTGGTGGACGACCCGACGCAGACAGAGTGGCGCGGCCGGAAGCTGCTCGGGTGCTATCCGTTTGACCTTGAAGGCGTCGCCCCGAAGCCCGTCGTCGCCGTGGAGAAAGGAATTCTCAAGACATTTCTGACCACGCGACAGCCCGTTTCCGGCGTGACGGGCTCAAACGGGCACGCAAGACTCACCGGCGCATACGGAACCAACACTGCGGCCATCGGAAATCTGTTTATCAAAGCCTCCCAGACCGAAACCCGCGAAGCGCTCAAACAGCAGCTCATTGACATGGTGAAGCGCCGCAACAAGCCCTACGGCATGCTGGTGCGCAAGCTCGATTATCCCTCCGCGGCCTCCTTTCGCGAGATTCAGTCGCTCGCGGCGTCATCCATGCAAGCGGGTTCGAGACCGATCAGCCCGCCGCTGATGGTCTACCGCGTGTACCCGGACGGTCGTGAGGAGCTTGTCCGCGGATTGCAGTTCCGCGCCGTCTCGACGCGATCGCTGCGCGACATCGTAGCCGCGTCGGATGAAAACTACGTGTTCGATTTCATTAACAACGGCGCTCCGCTGGCGATGATTGGCTTCGGCGGTTACGTCGCGCCCACTTCTGTGATTGCGCCGTCGGTGCTGTTTGAAGATATGGAGTTGTATCGCCCGCAAGAGGAACAGCAGAGGCCCCCGCTGGTCCCTGCGCCGGCAATGACCGAGTAGTCGGGATGAACGCGGACCGACGCCGCTCTCACCCGCGTTCATCCGCCTTGAGTTCGAAATGCGCGTCTTAAGCAGAACGATTTTTAGAGAAATCGCCACTGGCGCATTCTTTGGCGTTATTCTCTTCACCTTCGTTCTCTTTCTGCGGAACACGCCGCAACTGTTCGCCATCCTGGTGCGAAGCTCGGCGCCGCCGAAAACCGTTGCGTACCTGTTCTCTCTGGTCCTGCCGCAAGCGCTGACCTTTACGGTGCCGCTGGGAGTTCTGGTCGGCGTCCTGCTGGGCCTCAGCCGGATGTCTGGAGATTCGGAGATCACGGCTCTGCGCGCTTCCGGCATTCCGGGGCGGATCGTCACACATCCCGTCCTGGCGGCGGCGGCCCTCGCCACCTGTGCAACATTCTGCTGCTCGCTCTGGCTTACGCCCTGGAGCTACCGCGAATACTACCGCATCGTGAACAAGCTGGCGGCCGAACAACTGACCGCCGAGATTCAGGCGCGCGTATTCGATGAGCAGTTCCCCAACCGTATTTTGTACGTCGGCGACGTGATTCCCGGAACCGTGGTGCGCTGGCGCAATGTGTTCATCGCCGACGTCACTCCCCCCGAGCAGCGCCCGAAGACCGCCCGTGAGTATACCGATACGCCGCGCATAACCGTTGCGGCGTCGGCCATCGCCACGCCGGACATCGCTCGCAACCGGATTCAACTCTCGATCGTCAACGGCTCTTCCTACGAAAAAGATGCGAAGGAATACTCGATCAGCTTCTTTCCGAAGGGCGAGCAGGTTCTGGAAGCCCAAAAGCCGAATGAGATTCGCGCCACCCATCCCGCCGTGGAGATGGACATGGGACCGCTCTACCGGCTGGCCTATCGCGATCCGGCCGCCGACAGGCAGCGCCGGCTCGAGGCCCAGATCGAGTTTCACCAGCGCCTGGCGCTCCCGCTGGCCTGTGTTCTGCTGGCTCTGATCGGAATCCCGCTCGGCGTCTCATCGCGCAAAGGCGGCAAGTCCGGCGCTTTCGTGCTCACGGTTGGCGTGGCCTTTCTGTACTACCTCGGCCTGATGAGCCTGATCAAGCTGGCGCAGCAGGGCGCCGTGCCTGTTCCTCTGGCGGTGTGGACGCCGGATGCGATCTTGGCGATGGTCGGCGTGGCGCTGATGGCCCGGCTGGAGATTCCGGGCGATCGCGACTGGATCGGCCGCGCGCGCGCGTGGATGCTGTCCCGCCTGGCGGCCATGCGCGGCCGGCTATCCAGCGCGCCGCGCGGCGGCGGCGTGAAATTCCCCCTCGCGCCCCAAATCCTGGACGCCTACGTTCTCAACAGCTTTCTGTTCTATCTCGGCGTGTTCCTCGCCAGCTTCGTGCTGATGTTTCATGTATTCACCTTTTTCGAGCTGCTCAGCGACATCATCAAGAACGGCATCCCGATGTCCCAGTTCCTGGAGTACCTGTTCTTCCTCACGCCGAAACTGATCTACGATTTTGCTCCCATCAGCGTCCTGGTCGCCGTGTTGATCACCTTCGGAGTGTTCACGAAGTACAACGAAGTGACCGCGTTCAAAGCCTGCGGCGTCAGCCTGTACCGCCTGGCCGTGCCGATCCTCGCCGCGAGCATGTTCCTGAGCGGCGGCCTGTTCGCCTTCGACCATTACTACATCCCCGAAGCCAACCGCAGACAGGATGCGCTGAGAAGCATCATCAAGGGACATCCGGCTCAGACGTATTACCGTCCCGATCGGAAATGGATCAGCGGCCGCGGCGACCGGATCTACTACTACAAGTACTTTGACACGGCCCAGCAGATCATGGCCGGCGTCAGCGTATTTGAAATCGACAAAAATTCATTCCGGCTCACGCGGCAGATCCAGGCGGAGCGGGCGCACTGGGAGCCGGCGCTCAACAAATGGATTTTCGAAAACGGCTGGAGCGCCGATATCGACGGCGTCAAGGTGATCAAGTTCGACGACTTCTCCGGTCAGACCAGGACGTTCGCCGAGTTAAACGAGCCGCCAAGCTGGTTTATGAAGGAGGTCAAGCAGTACTTCCAGATGAACTTCCAGGCCTTGGCGGCTTACATACGGGAGCTGCAACAAAGCGGCTTTAATACCATCGCCCTTCAGGTGCAGTATCACAAGAAATTTTCGGTGCCGCTGTTTGCCGTCATTATGGCCCTGATTTCCATTCCGTTTTCGTTCGTCGCCGGAACGCGCGGCGCGATGGCCGGCGTCGGGGTGAGCTTCGCCATCGCCATCGCCTACTGGAGCATCAGCATGCTGTTCGAGCAGATCGGCAACCTGAACCAGTTGCCGCCTGAGGTGGCCGCGTGGTCGCCCGACGCGCTGTTCACGCTCACCGGCCTCTACTTTCTCATGCGCATGCGCACCTAGTGCCGCAACGCCCAAAGCGGCGGCTCAGTTTTCCTATAGATTCTCGCCGTCCCGCCGATAAAATACGCGTGGACCTCGCCATCCCGCTCAACGGACTCAATCGCGCCGGCGCGGCGCTGGATCGAGCCGCGTCTTGCCTTGCTCAGGCGCCGCTCTCGGTCCAGGAACCGCCCCAGGATGTAATTGAGCTATCGCCCGCCATGGTTGCGATGCTCGAGGCGCGCAACAGCTATATCGCCAATCTGCGCGCCGCAAAGAGCATGGATGAGTCGCAACGCCTCCTCCTGGCTCAACTCGGCGAATGAGCGGCCCGGCAGCCGGGCCCTTACTCTTCTTCTTCCTCTTCGCCCGCCTTGGCCGCTTTGGCGGCCGCGATGATCTTTTCAGCCTGCTGCGACGGCACAAAATCGTAATGGTCGAATTCCATCGTGAATGAGCCGCGCCCCTGCGTCATCGAGGTAAGGTCGTTCTGGTAATTCAGCATCTCCGCCATCGGAACCTGCGCGCGAATAATCTGGGTTCCGCCCTTGGTTTCCATGCCTGAGATACGCCCCCTCCGCCCGTTCAAGTCGCCCATCAGATCGCCGGCGTATTCCACCGGGGCCTGGACCTCGACGTTCATGATGGGCTCCAGCAGCGCCGGCTTCGCTTGTTCCATCGCCGCTCTGAACGCCTTGCGCGCAGCCAGCTTGAACGACATCTCCGATGAATCAACTTCGTGATACGATCCGTCAAAAACCGTAACCTTGAAGTCCACCACCGGATATCCCGCCAAATAGCCGCGTTCGGCGGCCTCCAGGATGCCCTTCTCGACCGCGGGAATATACTGCCGCGGAATCGCGCCGCCGAAAATGTCATTGACAAACTCGAATTTGCCGCCGCGGGCGAGCGGCTCCATGCGGATCCAGCAATCGCCAAACTGGCCATGGCCGCCCGTCTGTTTCTTATGCCGGCCCTGCACCTCGGCCTTGCCGCGGATGGTCTCGCGATACGGGATCTTCGGCGCCTTCAGCTCAACATCGACGCCGTAACGCTTCTTCAGCCGGCTGCAAATTACTTCCAGATGCTGCTGCCCGTTGCCGGCGAGCAGGAACTCCTTGGTCTGCGGATCGCGATAGAAACGCAGCGACGGATCCTCTTCCAGAATGCGCTGGATTGCATTGCCCATGCGATCCTCGTCCTGCCGGGTCTTGGCGGAAATCGCGTATGCGATCGATGGCTCCGGAAGCTGTACCGGCGGATACGTGATCATCGCCGATTTGTCGGCCAGCGTGTCGCCCGTCAGCGTATCTTTCAGCTTTGCAACAGCCCCGATGTCGCCCGCCTTGATCTCCGTAACCGGGGTGATCGTCTTTCCCAGCAACACGCCGATATGCGACAGGCGCTCCACGGCGCCGGTGCGTGAGTTCGTCAGGTTCGCGTCATTCTTCAGGACGCCGGACATGACTTTGAAGTAGCTCACGCGGCCTGCAAACGGATCGGCGACGGTTTTGAAAACGAAGATCGAAGTCGGCTCCGAGTCGGCGATCTTGCGCTGTTTCTCTTCTCCATTCACCCGCCCCGTCACGGCGCCGCGGTCCACCGGGGCCGGCAGGTGCGCCGCAATGAAGTCCAGCAAAAGGTCCGTGCCCTGATTGTGAAGCGCGGATGCGCACAGCACCGGAAAGATGCGCAGCTCCCGAACCGCTTGCTTCAACCCCTCGATCATGTGCTCCATCGGCAGCGTGCCTTCAGAGAAAAACTCCTCCATCAGCGCATCATTGCCTTCGGCGATCATTTCCACCAGCGCCTCATGCGCCTTGGAGGCGGCGTCCGCCAGCTCGGCGGGAATCTCATTCTCCGCGCCCTTCCCGTTGCCATCGGACGTATACGTGTACGCCTTCATCCGGATCAGGTCAATGACGCCCTTGAACTCGCGCTCCGCTCCCATCGGGAGCTGAATGGGCACCGCAGCGCGGCCGAACATGTTCTGCACGCTCTCGAGCGATCGCTCAAAGCTCGACCGTTCGCGATCCAGCTTATTGATCACCAGCGCGCGAGGCAGCTTGAACTCCTCGCAGAAGCTCCATACCTTCTCAGTAACCACTTCAACGCCCGCCACTCCGTCCACCACAACCAGCGCCGAATCCGCCGCCGCAAGCGAGATGTGGGTGTCGTTCAGAAAAATGTTAAATCCTGGCGTGTCGAGCAGGTTGATTTTTGTCTTGTTCCATTCCGCGTACGCAATGCCCGTGGAAATCGTGAGCTTTCGCTGAGCCTCTTCGTCGTCGAAATCCGTGATCGTGTTTCCCTCATCGACGCGCGTCAAACGGTTCGTCGCGCCGGTGGTGTAGAGGATCGCCGCAGCCAGAGATGTTTTCCCGGAGTGGCCGTGCCCGACCAGAGCAACATTCCTGACATCTGTACCTTCATAGACTTTCACGGGATCGAACTCCTCAGAGAAGACAACAGAATTTTTAAACCACGATCCTATCACACGTGTTCTCGCGGGAGACGTTGGTCGCACGCCTGTCAGAATGCCAGCCGCTCGGTCGCGGACCACGGTGGTGTACGCCCTGCCGGGCGGCAAATGGATCGTTTCGGCGCTAGCGAAGTCCCAGTTCGAGCAGCACAATCCCCAGCTCCCGCTGATCGCCGGGCGCCGAAAATGTGCGGTCCACCTGAAGCGTAGCCGTCGCCGTCTCTCCATCCGCCGGCGCAGGCGCGTCAATCACATATCGCCCGGGACTTCCAATCTGCCGCCTCGCCCCGAGCGCGCCATCCACGTATAAGCTCACCTGCCTAGCCGCGGCCTGCGGCGGTACGAACACAACGGCCTCTACCCGCGTCGCGCCTGTCGGGCGTTTGAGAATAACGCCCGCCTTCGCCGCCATCCATCCATCGTTGTTGTATATCCCGAACAGAATCTGACTGGCAGCCTCCGGTCTGCCGATCTTCAGCCAGCTCAGCTCCGGCTTCCGCTCTTCGACAATGGCGGCGCGGATCACATCGACTGGCGCCCGCGAGACGTCAAACGGGCGCAGCCCGAACATCACGGATGAATATCCCGACCGCGCGCCCGGGGCGGTCAAGCGCAGCGGGATTGCCGGCTCGATCGTGCGCTGTGCGATCACGGTCTGGGGTCCAGCAGCAACCGGACCGCTGTAAGCGGTGGTGACGATCATATCGCCCGGACGGAAACTCTGGCCGCGTGCTACGGGCAGCGCGCCGTCGGATTCGAGATAGTAGCGGAATCCCCACTCCGCGTTGGTCCACGTGCGGCGCTGCGCCATTTCGGGCTCGATCTGCCGCACGAACCGGCGATATGCGTCCCAATGCTGGTAATTGACCGTTGTGAGCAGAATCGAGAGCGCCGCCTCCAATGCCGCGCCCGCCCAGATCCAGCCTGCGCCCGACTGTCGCGCCACCAGGATCGCGAGCGGCGCAGCCACCGGCAGCAGGTACCTGGCCGAGCCCGCGAAAAAAATAACCAGCGCGCCGCCGAAAAAGAGGACGATCCACGCCGCCAAAAATCTCGTCTCACGGTTGGGCGCGCTTATCCGCGTGATGCACCAGCTCAGCACATACACGCCCACGGCGCAAGAAACCCAGAACAGCGGATTCTGATCATACGCCGCCGCCGCGACAGCGCACGCCGCGGTCAAGGCGTAAAGCCATTTCGGCGCTCGTCGCAATGCGATCACGGCCAGGAGTGGAAACACAACCCAGCCTAGATGTCCGGTGAGCGCAACCGCGCTCTTCACCTTCTGCGCAAAGGCCTGCAGGTTATAGGTCTGCATGTAGCCCGCCAGCACCCCGGCTGGCAGCGCGCCGCTTGAAAACCGCTCGTAAAGCTGCCACAGCGCAATCGCCGCCGGCGCCGCCAGAGTAGCCGTCCACGCCCCTTTTCTGCGTTCGCCGCGCACAAGGAGCCACAGCCATAGAACTGGCGCAAGCAGCGCCGCCTGGTACGCGGCAAGAGCCGCAATCGCCGCCGCCGCCGCCGACCACGCGTACCGCTCGTATACGAAAAGCGCAACAGCCAGAAGCCAGAAAGCCGCAAACGGCACATCGGACTCAAGCGAGCCGCCGTTAATGACAAACGCCGGAGTGACCAGAAACACAACCGTAGCCGAAAGCGCCCGGTCACAAAATCGCCGCGCGAGCGCCAGCATGCTGAACGCCGCCACGACGGAAAAGAAAATGTACGCCGCGTGAAACCGGGCTTCGTACACATCCCCGAATGCGGCCAGCAGACCGCCCAGGACCCACGCATCCAGCGGCGGATGCGGATGCCCCCGCATATCCACTTCGCGGCCAAGAAAAATGTAGCGCGCATGCGTGGGATGCAGCGCATCGATCTGCGCATGCTCCGCCCCCTTCAGGTAGTAGACATCATCGCCCTGAATCGGTTGATTCAGCAGCGGAAGACGCAGCGCTAGCACTGCGCCCAGCACGATCGCGGCTTGAAGCCGTGTGGAAAGAACCCGCCTCTTGGCCGGCGTCGCGCTCTCCGCCTCGTTCGAAATCGCTCCGGCTTTCAGCGCTTCTCGCCTCCCAAGTGCATGTCCGCGAAGGCCAGAAACTGATTCCAGTCGAAGCTCGTAACCTCGTGCTTGCCGGTGCGATAGTGAAAACCGAGCGTGTGCATAATCGGCGTGTTTAATGCCGGCATTTCGTCGGTCCCCAAGCCTTGCGCGCCGAGCAATCGGTACACGGGTCCAGCCGCAACCGCCGCAAGAAACTCGCCGCGCGGATCGGCCCATTGATCTTCTTCTGCCCCGGTGATGTAGACGGGCCGCGGCGCGCTGAGCGCAATCAGCTCATGCGCATCCACGGGAAGCTTGTCAACCTGGTCTGCATACTTGCGGTAATTCGCGCAAAACCAGTAAGGAAAACGGTCCACCAGGTTTTTCACCGTCTCGCCGTAGTTGCGTCGCGAAAGCGACGCGCCGCCTTCGCCGGAGCAACTCGACAGCACCAGGGCGAAACGCGGATCCATGGCGCTTGCCCATAGCACTGTCTTACCCAGCCGCGAATGGCCCATCGCCGCCACTCGCTTTGCATCCAAATCTTTGTCCTTTTCCAGATAATCCAGGGCGCGGCTCAGCCCATATGCCCACGCCCCAATCGCCCCCCAATCGTCCGGCGCAGGTTCGGTCTGTCCCGGCTTCAGAAACGACGGGCGGATGCCGTGAATGTATCCGCCGTTAAAATCCGGCTCGATGTCCTGATAGCACAGCGTCGCAAACGCATATCCGCGCGCCAGGACCTTTTCGGTCGCATCCGCCGTCCGGCCTCGCGATTCTTCGGGCGCCTTCTGCTTCTCATGCGTCCTCGGATTCCACACCGTCGCGAGCCGGATCGCCGGATCGTTCGCCGCGGTCTGGTTCCCGAAAAAATTGAGAGAAAGGATTACCGGCGCCGGCTTCGCCGCTCCCGCCGGAATATAGATCAGCAGATCCTCTTTCGGCCCGTCAGGATTCGGCGTCAGGCTGATGCTTACTTGCTTTCGGATGGCTTTGCCGCCAAGCGCCCGCTGGTCGACGTCGAAGATCTCGTATTTGAGTTCCTTCGGCGCAGCGGGCGTGTGACCATACACGTTCTCGGCAAACAGCTCCAGGATCTCGGCGCGCCGGCGCTGCCAGTCTTTTGCCGTGCGAACCGGCTTTCCGTTGTTAAACCGCAGAGGGTCTGGCAGCGTGTAGCTGCCTACCCTGGATTCGTCATAATTCGCCTGCGGCGGTTGCGCCCCTGCCGCGCACGCAAGCGCCAGTGCGGAGATCAGAACCGGTTTCTTCACACACAGAATGATACTCCCTGGGGAGGCGCCCGGTCCGGCTGCCCGGCCTGACTCAGCGATCCGGTTCGATCTCGATATAATCCAGCGCTGCGCGATCATTCCCCTCCGGCGCGGCTTCGATCCGGATCAGGTCGCCGGTCCGGAGCGCGATGCCGGAAATCGCGCGCCGCGTGCTGGTATGACCGTCCGGCCGATCCGACGGCAACGCGTCATTCGCCGTCCACTCCAGCACGCGTTGGCCCGCGATCGACAGCGCATACTTCGCCGCACCGCCGCGGACATCGAAATATTGGACAGCAATCCGACGCCAGCCTGGCTCGCCCTCATAACGAAATGCGGCCCCGCACGCCGCTTGCAGGCATACTGCCGCTTTCCCCCCCGACGCCGTCTCCCACGGCGTCACCGCTTCAATGACGTAGCCGTCGAGAGTCATCGATTCCGCTTCCTTGCGTCCGGGATAGCGTCCCACGCGCTGCCGGGCGTCCGGTATGCCGGATATGCGCAAAAACCAGTTGCACACCGCATCGCGCCACACAATGGCGTGCCCCGCCTGATACTCAAGCCGCGCCAGCGCCGCCTGATATCGCGCATCGTCGATCGCGCCGCGCAGAAGGCGCCACCGTTCGGGAAACGTCTGCGCGCGAGCGGCGCCATCGTAATGCGAATCGTAAATGTGCTGAATGACCGTCTTGCCGGAATGCAGCACGTGCGTATAGGGAACGTGATGCATGAACAGAAGCAGCTCGTCCGGACATCTCTCAATGGACTCATACTCGCGCGCCACGGCCGGCGGGTATTGGCCGATGTAGCCCGTCCCTGTGGCAACCGTCCGGTCCATGCCAATGCCGTGCGCGTCGGCGCGGTGCCACTGCCCCCAGCCGTTCCGCTCCGACGACTCGATCCCCGGCCCGTAATGGGCATGCAGTATGTCAGTCAGCGTGCCCACGCCCAGCGGTCCCGTGTAGTTCTCGTAGGCCGGCCACGAGTCCATCTGTAGGCCTACGATCGTGTCCACAACGCGCGACTCGTGTCCGAACGTCAGCCGCGTCCACTCCTCGGCAATCGCCCGCGGATCCAGGTCCGGATTCCATGCGAGCCGGCCGAACGCATAGAGGTTCGCCATCGCCAGGTCGCTCCCCAGCCAGTTGGAGTCCAGCCCTACATTTGACACGCCCGCAAAACCGCCCCTCGGACGGCGAAAGGCCCGCCCGGAAACGATGTCCTTTACCGGCGTATAGCGATTCTCTGCATGCAGATCGAAATCGAGGACTTCTTTCCACATCGGCGCCAGATAGCACAGATGCCGCTGTTGTCCTGTGTACTCTTGCGTGATCTGCAGCTCGATCGCCTGGTTCGTATGCGTCAATGCGCCAAAAACCGGCGACGCCGGCTCGCGCACCTGAAAATCGATCGGGCCATGCTTGATCTGCACGATGACGTTGTCGTCAAACTTGCCGTCCAGCGGCTGGAAGATGTCGTAGGCGGCCCGCGCCCGGTCGTTTTTGAGATCGCGCCAGTCCATGTGATGGTTGTAGACGAAGCCGCGATAGAGCAGCACGCCGCCGTAAGGCTTGAGCGCCCGCGCAATCACGTTGGCCGCGTCTGCATGAGTCCGGCCGTATGCCGAGGGACCTGCCCGGCCCTCAGAATCGGCTTTCAGCACAAATCCGCCAAGGTCTGGAATCGCGCGATAGATTTCAGCCGCCTTGTCCCGCCACCATGCGCTCACGCGCGGGTCGAGCGGGTCGAACGTATTCAGTCCTCCAATCGATTTCGGGCTGCTGAAATCGACGGCGATGGACATCTGCACGCCCCAGGGCCGGAACGCTCCGGCCAGCCGCGCCAGTTGTGGTATGAAATCGCTCGCAAGCGCGCGCGGATTCGCGTTCACGTTGTTTACGGTGCAGCCGTTGAGGCCGATGGAGGCAAGCAGCCGCGCGTAGTCTCGGGCGCGCGTCAAATCATCAACGACCCGGCCGCCATGGAAGAAAATCGAACGGCCCGCATATCCGCGCTCGACGCTGCCATCCAGATTGTCCCATTCGTTCGTCCAACGCAGCGGCGCGTACGGTTCGCTGCGCTCATCCAGATTTTGAAGCCCGCGGTGCAACGCCATGCGCCGCAGCAGAGCAAATACGCCGTAAAGCACGCCGCGCTCGTCCTCTCCAGCGATGATCAGAAGCGACCGCCCCCGCGCCGCCCCAGCGCGCAGCAGGTACGCGCCCGGGGTCCGCGTCAACGGTTCGCGAACGCCCGGCGCGATTTGACTCAAATGACGGAACGTCGTGAGGACGATCGCATCCTCATCCCGCAACTCTGTTTCGACTCGAAGCGTTCTGCCCAGCATCCCGCGAACGCCCCGCGCCAGCTCCGCCCTTGCCGCTTCTATCGCCGGTCCGGAATCCGCTGCGTACACCGCCGCGGGAAGATGAGCGTACTCCGCGCGAGCCGCGCGGTCGAGCGGCGCCCACCGCAGCCACGCGTCATATCCGGTCTCCGCGCAGACCGGCAGCGCAAGCGCCATCAGTAGGTTCAGACAGCGAAGCATTACCGTAGTGCTTTTGGTACGACGTCCAGCTCCGGCGTGCGCCCGTCCCGCGGGTCGGCCCACCGGTCGTTCGGAATCAGCGGAACCCAATCGCGGCGCAGCGGATCCTGATCGTACGGATAATTCCCCAGCTCTTTGTACAGCTCGCTGTATTGTTTCAGCTTGTCGCGATCCAGGCGAACACCCAGCCCGGGTCCGTCCGGAACAGCAATGGCGCCATCCTCGTACCGCATCAGCCCGCCTTGGATAACGTCGTCCACCAGATGATGATAGTGTGCGTCGGCCGCAAAGGACAGGTTCGGCAACGCCGCGCCCAGGTGCAGCATGGTGGCAAGTTGAATCCCAAGCTCGCCCGAGGAATGTACGGCCACCCCAAGCTGAAAGGTCTCGCACACTCCTGCCGCCTTGATGCACGCGCGGATGCCGCCCCAAAACGTGGTATCGAGCAGGATCACATCCACCGCCGTATTGAGAGCATTCGCCGCAAGCTGCTCAAAGTTCACCACCACGGTGTTCGTCGCCAGCGGCGTGCGGACCTTCTCGCGCACTCGTCGCATCCCGTTCATTCCATATACGGGATCTTCCAGGTAGTCGTTGCGCAGATCCTCGATGTGCTGGCCAAACCAGATCGCCTGTTCCGTCGACCACACGCCGTTCGGATCGAATCGCACGCGATCGTTCGGAAATGTTTCGGCCAGCGCCCGGTACGCCTCCAGCTCATACTCTGGCGGGAACACGCCCGCCTTCATTTTGTGCGTCGTGAATCCGAACTTCTGCTTGAGCGACCGCGCATTGTCGATCACCTGGTCAATCGTGCGGATCTCGCCGCGCCCGGTTTTCGGATCCGCGTAGCGGAAAAAACAGTACGACGCAAACGCAACGCGATCGCGCAGCTTTCCGCCTAAAATCGCGTGCACCGGGACGCCCCAGGCCTGCCCCAGAATGTCCAGGCACGCGAACTCCAGGGCAGCCAGCGCCTGCGTGCGGTTGTTGTACAGCGACGCGGTAGGGTTCGCCAGGCGGAATCGCATCTCCTCGATGCGGGCCGGATCATGCCCGTAGAGATAGCGGTTCAGGGATCGGAACACCGCTTCGGCGGACTCCCCGCCGCCGCCCATCTCCCCAAGCCCGATAATGCCCGAGTCTGTCTCGACCTCGATGATCGTCCGTACAAAGCGGCCCCAATGGCATCCATTGGCATGGCGAAGCGGAGCCTCAAGGGGAACGGTAACCGTGGTCGGACGGATGTTGACGATCTTCACTCATACGGCTATACCACAGTCGCTCGTTCTTTGCTCTCCCCGCCGGCACGCGCCGCTTCCACCGCTCCCAAAGCCATGGCGGCGCTCAATCTAGCTCTCCCCTCAATCACTTACAGACGAATATCAGTTCGTTTCGTCGCTGGCCGCCGGGCCACCCCTTGCCTGCTGATCAGGGATCGTGGTCGCCAAAACGACGGCTGGCGACCACCCGGTTGTGGTAGAGTGAGACTCATCCTGATAGGTAACGCATGAACCCGCACGGGTTCAGGGGAGGGTCTATGCAAGTCTTGCTGCGCATGGTCAGTTTGCGCGCATTTTTTGTTTTGTTGCTTCTGTCCTCTATACCGCTCTTTGGTCAGGCCGAGCGCGGTACTTTGGCGGGCGTTGTCACAGATAAAAGCGGCGCCGTAATTCCCGGCGCCAAGGTGGTCGTCACCAACACCGCAACCAACACCACGTTTACGACCGAGTCCAATGATCTCGGCCAGTACACGGTCCCTAATCTCTCGCCAGGCACGTACTCGGCGCGAGTCGAAAAAGAAGGGTTTCGCCCCGCGGTCACATCCAGCATCACCATTGACGCTGGCGCAAACGTGCGCAACGACGTATCGCTGGAAGTTGGCGCTTCAACGCAGGCCATAGAAGTCAAAGCGGAAGCGGTCGCGCTCCAGACCGATAACGCCAAGAGCCAGACTGTCATTACCGACAAGCTCATCGGCGATCTGCCGACGGTCGTGGGCGGCAATCTCCGAAGCCCGTTCGACCTTGCGATCCTGACGCCCGAATCGAAAAACTTCGGGGATAACAATTTCCAGATCGGCGGAGGGCAGGCGGCGAGCTTCGGCGTCAACCTGGATGGCATCTCCGCCAATACCACGCGCGCGCTGTCGAATTCCTGGGTCGCAACCAACACGCCTTCGCTTGAAGCGCTCACCGAGTTCACGGTGGAAACCAACGGCTTCAAAGCGGAATACGGAAACGCCGGAGGCGGCGCCATCAACTTCATTTCGAAATCGGGCACGAACGATTTCCATGGCGACGTATACGAATACGCCCGCAACGATGACTTCGATGCGCGCGGATTCTTCGAAGCCCGGCGCCGCATTTATAAGCAGCATGACTTCGGTGGAACCATCGGCGGGCCGGTCTGGCTGCCCAAAATTTACAACGGCCGGAATAAAACGTTTTTCTTCGCCTCTTACGAAGGTTTTCGCAACCGCAACGGCGCGACCTCCACTCGCAGCACCGTCCCCACGCCGGAGATGCTGGACGGCGACTTCCACAACTGGGTCGACGCCAGCGGGAAGATGTTGCAAATTTACGATCCGTTCAGCCTGCACGACGGCGTTCGCGATCCCTTTGTCGGCAACATCATTCCCAAGAGCCGGTTCGATCCCCAGTCCGTCAAGGCGATTCAGGCCTTCTCCTCCGGACCGGGCGGCGCCATCAAGCCGAACAACGGAGCCTCGCCCGGAACCGTCGACTATATCCTGAACAACTACATCATCAACAACGGCTCCCTGATTCAGCCAGCCGACAAGTTCAGCGTCAAGATGGACCAGTACATCAAGGAAAAGGATCACATCACGTTCTATTTCGGATGGAATCGCAACCTCGAGACGCCTGGTCCCAACGGACCCCCCACGCTGCCCGGCTACTACACCAGTTACAACGACCTGAATCAGGCGAGCAACGTCTATCGCTTCACCTGGGATCACAACTTCACGCCCACGCTGCTCAATCACTTCCGCGGGGGCGGAAACGATTGGGCCCAGAGCCATAACTCGCCGCAGGAGCTGATCGGACACTGGAAGGACAAGTTCTGCATGGGCAATGCGCCCGACTGCGACTACAGCCTCGGCGAGATACGGTTCGACGAAAATTACACCAAATGGGGCGCCGACGCAAACAATGGATCGGAGAATAACATCTACTCCTTCGCCGACGACCTGACCAAGATCAAAGGCGCCCATACCATCAAATTCGGCGGCATGTATCAGCACGGCCAATATAACGGTTTCGGACGCCAGTGCGTGATGGGCTGCGCCAATTTCAGCTTCATCGGAACCGGCGCCGCTGGCGTAACCAACCAGGCCGCGGCCGGCGGAAACGCCTTTGCCTCATTCCTGCTCGGCTGGGCCACCAACGGGCAGATTGACACTGTGCGCTACATCGGCCAGAACTGGCCATATTGGGCCGGATATGTCCAGGACGATTGGCGCGTGACGCAGCGTCTGACGGTAAACCTTGGCCTCCGCTGGGAAACCGCTCTGCCGCCCTACGAGGAAAAGGACCGCTGGAGCGATCTCTCGCTTACCACCCCGAATCCGGGCGCCGATAATCGCCTCGGCGCTCTGATCTATGCCGGGTCGGGGCCCGGCCGGCAGGGCAGCCGCACCCTCGCCGATTCCTGGTTCTGGGGCTTCGGACCACGCATTGGCCTCGCATACAACTTTGGCGACAAAACTGTGATCCGCGCCAGTTTCGCCCGATCGTTCTCGCAGGTGACCACCACCACCGGATCGACGCATCAGAAAGGTTTCACCCAAACCACCAGCTTCCCTAACAGCTCCAACGGACTGTCTCCATCTTTCCTGCTCAAGGACGGCCTGCCGCCGTACCCTGTGCCGCCGTTCATCTCTCCGTCCTTCCAAAACGGAAAGGACATGCCGTGGTGGCAGAATGGCGAGGTGTCGCGCCTGCCGGAGCAGCTGAACTTTAACTTCTCCATCCAGCGGCAGCTGACCAGTTCGCTGGTCGTCGATCTCGGCTATAACGGCGTGGTGGGGACGCATCTACAATCTGGCATCCTGAATTACAACCAGTTGCCGTTCTCAGTCCTCCAGCGCTACGGTCCGCAGACGCTGGCGCTCAACTTCAATAAACCTGCCGACGCCGCCACCCTCGCCGCAATGGGCTTCAGCGTGCCCTATTCCAACTTCGTCAAGGATTTCGGAAACAACGCAACGCTTGCCCAGGCCTTGCGTCCCCTGCCGCAGTACACCGACATCGATACCTGGAACGGCGCAGGCGACCATAGCGGCCATTCCAGCTATCACGCGCTGATCGTGAAAATGGATAAACGCTATGCCTCCGGCCTGGCATTCACCAGTTCCTATGTCTTTTCGAAGCTGCTGACCGACTCTGACAGCTACTGGATCACCGATCAGGCGCGCGCCGCTGATCAGTATAATCGAAGGCTTGAAAAATCGATCGGCGCTTACGATGTCACGCACAACTTCAAGCTCGGCCTCACCTACGAACTGCCTTTTGGACCGGGCAAGAAAATGCTCAACTCCGGTCCGCTGGCCTGGCTCGCAGGCGGGTGGCGCATCGCCTCGATTCAGCTCTATTCAAGCGGCCGTCCGGTCCCGATTTCCGGCGGCACGGGCTTGAACATCTTCAGCGGACGCCTGCCGGCCTTCATTACCAGCTATGACAACTGGCAGCCGAAATGGGCGAACGGAAGCTTCGATCCGAACGTTGACCGCTTCTTCAATCGCGCGGCGTTCCCCAATCAGAATGTGCTCGCCATCGGGAACTCCACGCGTTTCAACCCCAAGCTCCGCGAATTTCCGAACTACACCGAAAATCTGTCGATCGCCAAAGTGTTCCGCTTTAAGGAGCGCTTTTCCGCCGAGCTGCGCGGCGAGGCTTTTAATCTGCTGAACCGCGTCCGTTTCGGCTACGGCAACGCGAACGTAAACTCAGCCGATTTTGGCAAAGTCACATCCACTCTGAACAGTCCGCGCCAGATTCAGATTGGCGCCAAGATTTTGTTCTAAGCGAGCCGCTACCGTTGAGCGGCGCGGCCACAGGAGGCGCCAAGCCGGGAGCGAACGAAACCGATCGCTTCGGCGGCGCCCTCCTCGCTGACGCCGTGCAGAATCACGGGACCGCCGTAGCCAGCCTCCGTCAGCAGACGAAAATAGAGCTGCCAGTTCACCCGGTTGCCCGGCGCAATGGGCGCCTTTACATGCGCCAGGGCGATGTCGCGTCCGAGCAGATGGAATGCCTCGCCGAACAGCGTAGATTGATTCGCATCCGGATCGGCAGACAGCAGATTCGCGCCGTCAATCAGGACGCGCAGCCGCGGATGTCGCGCTTCATCGAGCAGCCTGCGCGCTAGCTGCGCCGAGGAAACCACGTTGCCCGGCTCGGGCTCGATCGCAAGCGAGACGGCGGATGATTCCGTCGCCTCCAGGCATGCCTTGATTCCCTCCACCAGGTCGCGCCATGCCGCCGCAGTCGCATTCTCCGGATGCGCGCGCCACATATCCTCAGGGTCGCGCGTGCCGGTGCACAGCGTTACTACCGGCGCGCCGAGTGAACGCGCCGCCATCGCCACGCCGCCCAGCCAGCGAATGCCCTCCCGCCGCCGCGCAGCGTCTGGATGGATCAGGTTGAAGGTTCCCGATACGGCCGCCGCTGCGACCTCCTTCGCGCGCAAGGCTGCGCCGATGTCCGCAACGCTTTGCCCCGGGGCAGACGCGAAGTTGAACTGAATACACGCCAGCCCGTGCGCCCGCACAGCATCCAGCACGGCTGTGAACCGCGGGCGCGCAAAGGTCTTCGAGAAGATGCCGAGCTCGTTC
Organism: Bryobacteraceae bacterium; assembly: GCA_035652975.1. Classification (GTDB taxonomy): domain Bacteria; phylum Acidobacteriota; class Terriglobia; order Bryobacterales; family Bryobacteraceae; genus TMP-7. The sequence continues at coordinate 53,795 of DASRCT010000091.1, forward strand.
ATACCGCGCCGGTGGCTTCATCGAGCCGGACCGCGCGCCCGGTCTCGACCGACCGCGCCACTGCGGCGAGCGCTCGTACATTGGCAGCGCCGTCGTCCACCGAGGCGCCGTGCTGCCGGGCGCCGTCGAGAACCGCCGCAGCGAAAGATTCAATTTGCAGCCGGTACGTGTCCGCATCGGCCCCCAGCGGGCGGCGGTACACGCCGTCGCGCGCTGAAAAACATTCGATCACGCCGGCCTTACGATACCACGGCAGATACAGACGGCCAGCCAGACTGCCGCCGTCGCCGAACACCTGCACGCCCTCTTCAAAATCCGAGCGGGCCGGAACGATCAGCGTCAGGTGTCCGAAACATCCGCTGGCGAATGCCGCTTCGACGGACCAGATGTGTGCGCCCGCCGACTCCTGCCATCGCGCCTGCACCCACTCCATAGCCCCGCCCAGAAAGCGTGCTGTATCGAACAGGTGACTGCCATGCGCCAGAAGAAAATAGCGGCGCTTGTCCGCCTTGGGATCCTGTTCAGGCCGCAGCGCGAATTTGCTGTGGATCGGAACCGGTTGAAGATTATCCGTCATCGTGTACCGGGACACCGAATCGCAATACCACGCATTCAACGCGCACACGCGGCCGATCTCCTCCTCGACGAACCGGCGCGCAAAAGCCAGCGCCGGATCAAACCGGCGGTTGAAGCCCACTTGCAGCGTAAGACCCGAGTCGCGAACCGCGCGCGCCAGCCGGTCGCATTCTTCAACGTTCGCGCCGAGCGGCTTTTCGACCAGTACGTGCTTGCCTGCGCGGATCGCCGTGGTCGCCAGCGGCGCATGGAAAGCGTCTGCTGTGGCGATAATCACAGCCTCCACCTCTGGATCGGCGAGCATCGCGTCGAACGCCGTAAACGTCCGGCGCGGACGGTGCCGGGCGGCCGCATGCGCCAGCAGGTCGGGCGCAACATCGCAAACCGCGTACAGTTCCGCGTTGCGGGCGCGGCGACAAGCTTCGAAATGGGCGAACTGCGCAATCGGTCCGGCGCCGAGCACTCCGATCCGAAGCCGGCGCGCTGCTTGCATCACTCCTTCAGCTCGGCCGCGATCTCGCGCGCAGCCTGGCGCGCCTGCTCCACCGCGCCGATCTCAAAGCTGATGGCGCCAACGCGCGGATGGCCGCCCCCCCCATAGCGCTCGCAGATCGTGGCCAGGTTGTGCTTCAGCGCCCCGGTCACCCAGGGGTTGGAGCCGACCGAAACCTTGGTCCGGAAGCTCGATGTGCTGACCGAGACCGTGTACACCGATTGCGGAAACAGATAGTAAGGAATGAATTTGTTGTAGCCTTCCAGGTCGTATCCGATCAGGTCGAAGTACACCACGCCGTTATCGCAGGACGCGCGGCTGCGTATGATATCGATCGAGCGCAGGTGCCGTTCATACAGCGGCCCGTAAAGCGCCTGAATCTCCGGCGCCTCGATAATCGCTTCGAGCGGCTGCGTCTGCATGCGCCGGATGATTTCCTGAACAATGTCGGAGCCTTTGGCGCCTTCGATCACGAGCGTCAGTTTGGTCGCCGCCGAGGTGAGATTCACTGCCTCTTCGGGATTCCGATATTGCGCCCCATCGACGATGTCGGCCCAGCGCACCAACTCCGCCAGATCCGACGCCGTGTAGCCCCAGTGCTCCTTGGTCTTCGCGGCGATGTACATGGTGCATGATCGGAAGCTGGGGTCGTACATTTTCTTCGGGCTCCGCTCCCGGCGGAAGTGTTCGGCGTCCTCCGGAGTGAGAAACGCGCTCTGATGGTGATCGAACCACCAGGTCAGCCGCGGATTCGGCGAGTATTTGAAATCGACAATCGCGTTTTCGTCGCCGTCAAACAGGCTGTCCTCAAATATCTGGGAGGCTTTATGCGCCATCCCGGTGTAGAAAAAGCGGGCGTCGGGATAAAATCGTTCCCGGATAAAGCGGCTGAAATAGGCAGCCGACGCGGCCCCGTCAAAACAGTGGTCGTGATAAAGTACTCTCACCCGCATGGACACCCGTTCTTCTCGATCGTGCGACCCCAAATTGGGAAGTAACCGCTCCCTGGACGGCGGCCCGGCCAACGCAGTCATCCGCGTAAGCCGCGCGCATCTCCAGGCGGCGCCGCGCGTTGCGATTCAGGCTGGGACAGAATAGCCAACTATTATACGGTAGCCGGGGCGCGCAATGCCATTAGTTTTTCGACATGTTTGGCGAGAATATCGCACTCGATGTTCACGCGCGTTCCGGGCTTATATTGCCGGAAGCAGGTCCGTTCATAGGTGTGCGGGATGATGGTGACGCCCAGCAGACCCTGGTCGAGCGTGGCGACCGTCAGGCTGACCCCGTCCACGGCAACCGAGCCTTTATAGACAAGATAGCGGTTCAGTTCCGGCGGAACAGCGATGTACAGCCACCAGTTTCCATCGCCGATCGGGTCGAACGAAATGACCTCGCCGGTTCCGTCGACATGGCCCTGAACGATGTGGCCGCTCAGGCGCGTGGTCGGCAGCAGCGGGCGCTCCAGATTAACCAGCGAGCCTTCTGCGAGATAACCCAAATTCGTGCGGCGCAGCGTTTCGGGGGCAAGATCGGCGGAAAAGCCGTCCGCTGCGACGTCGAGAGCGGTCAGACAGACTCCGTTCACCGCAATGCTCGACCCCTCGCGCGCGTCTTCAAGCACCAGGCGCGCGCGGACCCGCAGCTTCGCTCCAGCGGCGCGGTATTCGAGAGCCGCGACGGCGCCCACTTCTTCAATGATGCCCGTGAACATATCAGTCTTTATCCATCCAGGCCTCGACAGCGAACTCATCCGGAGCGATGGAGTGCAGGGTGAGGTCGTGAAACTGTATGGCGTCCTTGCGCCGCCGGCGCCCCGCGCCTCCGGCGACGGGCAGCGATTGCATGCCGCCGAGGATCTTCGGCGCATAGTAGAAGAAAATCTTGTCTACAACCCGCGATTCCAGAGCGGCCCAGTTCACCTTGCTGCCGGCCTCGATCATGAGCGAGAGATAGCGCTCGCGCGCCAGCCATTCGATCAATCCGCGCAGGTCCGTGCGGCCGCCCGGCCCGTCGCAGGTAATCACTTTGACCCCGTGCTCTTCGAGCGCTTTGCGCCGCGCCGGAGACGCCGCCGAAGTCGTCGCCACGAGCACGTCATCGCGGCAGCTCCGCACCATCTTCGACGTCAGCGGAAGCCGCAATTGCGAATCGAGAACGATACGCAGCAGCGGCCGCGAGCGCTCCATTCCCGAGCGGTCGGTCAGACGGCAGTCATCGGCGAGCACGGTGCCGATGCCGGTGAGAATCGCGTCGCTTGCGTGCCGCAGGCGTTGTACATGCGCGCGCGCGGTCTCGCTCGTGATCCAGCCCGTGTTGTCCTCCGGCGCCGAAATCTTTCCGTCGAGCGTCAGTGCGGCTTTAAGCAGCACCAGCGGGCGTCCCGTGCGCATGAAGTGTATGAAAGGCTCGTTGATTTTCGCCGCCTGCGCTGCGTACTCCGCAGCAATTTCCACGGCGACGCCAGCCTGTTCGAGTCGCCGCAGCCCTTGGCCGCGAACCGCCGGATTGGGATCTTCCATCGCCACGACCACGCGTTGCACGCCGGCCGCGATCACGGCGTCCGCGCATGGCCCGGTGCGGCCGTAATGCGAGCAGGGCTCCAAAGTGGCGAAGAGCGTGGCGCCGCGCGCCTTTTCTCCAGCCTCCTCGAGCGCCAGGATCTCGGCGTGCTTCACGCCAGCCCAGGTGTGCGACCCCCGCCCCACAACCACGCCGTCTTTGACGACTACGGCGCCCACGGCGGGATTCGGGCTTGTGCGCCCTACGCCCTGGCGCGCCAGCTCCAGGGCCTCCTCCATGTAGGACGCGATCATTTTTCAAACAGCGAGTTGATGAACTCCTCCGGCTCGAACGGGAGCAGATCATCCGCCTTCTCGCCAACTCCGATGAAGCGGATCGGAAGATTCAGTTCGCGCGCGATCGCCACAACCACGCCGCCCTTCGCCGTGCCGTCCAGCTTGGTCAGAACAATGCCGGTCACGCCGCTCGATTCCGTAAACTTGCGCGCCTGCTCAAGGCCGTTCTGACCCGTGGTGGCGTCCAGCACGAGCCAGACTTCGTGCGGCGCCCCCGGAACCACCTTGCCCGCTGTTCGCCGCATTTTTTCGAGCTCGGCCATCAGATTTTCCTTGGTGTGCAGGCGCCCTGCCGTGTCAACGATCAGATAATCGGTCTTGCGCGCCTTTGCGGCCTGGAGCGCATCGAAGACCACGGCGCTCGGATCGGCGCCCGCCTTTTGCCGGATCACATCGGTTCCCGTGCGATCGCCCCAAACGACCAGCTGTTCGATAGCCGCGGCGCGGAACGTATCCGCCGCGCACAGCAGGACGCTATGGCCCTCGGATTTGAACCGGGTGGCCAGCTTGCCGATGGTCGTGGTCTTCCCCGATCCATTCACGCCCACGATCATGACCACGGCGGGCGGCGTCTTCACCTGCGCCATCGGCCGATCCGTCGCCTGGAGCACTTCGAGGAGATGCTCGCGGATGAGCTGTTTCAACTCAGCCGCGTCGTTTACCAGGCTGCGGTCGACGCGCTCGCGAATCCGTTCCAGAATTTCCGTGGTCGTGCGCACCCCGATATCGGCGGTGATGAGAGCGTACTCGAGCTCTTCGAGCAGCTCCGGACTGATCTCCTTCTTGCCGGCTATAAGATCCTCGACGCGCTCTACGAAGCCCGCGCGAGTCTTTTGAATGCCGGCCTTGAGCCGGTCAAGCAGATTAGGTTCCTGCGGTACCGAGCCGAAGAGTGTCTGAATCGCCATGCCGGGGGTTACTTCATTGTATCAAGGAGGTCTGAAAGAACCGCTCTTACGCATATGCAGAGGACGGCCGGCGCCAGCGGGAAACCACCAGGCTGAAACGGCATCGAACTAAGGGAGGCGCTATGGCGAACACGGTGTGGCGGGGACATCTCGCCTTCGGGCTGGTTTCATTCCCGGTACGTCTCTATCGGGCGGCTCGCGCGGAGAGGATGAGCTTTCGGCGGCTGTACCGGCCGGCGTCCGAGCCGCCGCGAATCGCTGCCGCGGCTGAGCCGGCGACGGAACGCCCCGCGCCCGTCCGATCTCAAGAGCAACCGCCTGATGCCGCTCAGCGCGCTGCTTCGCTTCCCGGGCCGCTGCGCCCGCCGGCGCCAGATCCGGAACCAGTGCTTCGCACGCGCAACGAGATCGTTTCCGCAGCGGGCGGGCGACCCCTGTCGCGCCACCGCCTGGCGCACGGATTTGAATACGAGAAGGGCCGCTACGTCGTCCTGGACGACGAAGAGATTCGCAGCATCGCGCCGCAGACCAGCAAGGAAATGCACGTTCTGGAATTCGTGCGATTCTCTGAAATCGACCCGATCTATTTCGAAACCTCATACTATGTTGCGCCCGACGAGCCGGGCGAGCGCCCCTATGCTCTGCTCTACCAGGCGCTGCGCGAAACCGGATTCGTGGGACTGGCGCAACTGGCGATGCACAGGCGCGAGCACATTGTCGTGGTGCGGCCGGGCCAGTCGGGCCTTATCGCGCACACCATGTACTACCAGGATGAGATTCGTTCGGCTGACGAGTTCCATGCCGGCCGTTCGCAGATCAGCCCGCGCGAACTGCAACTGGCGAAAAAGCTGGTTGAAGCGTTGGCCGGGCCGTTTGAGCCGCAGAAATTTCGCGACGCTTTCCGGGAACGCCTGCGGCAGATGATCGAGGCCAGGATCGAAGGGCGCCAGATCGCCGAAGAGCGCGCCCAGCCGCGGCGGAGCGCTGCGGTTGTGGACATCCTCCAAGCGCTCGAGAACAGTCTGAAGGCGGCGCGAAAGCCGGCGGCGGAGGTCGCGGCAGGAGAGCGAAAGGGCCGGACGAAACGGGCGGGATGAGCCCGATTGCACGCGCTTCTACTCGCGCCGTCCGTGCACGTGGTATGGGACGTAATATCGCGGATCCTCGTCGCGCGTAATCAGCGAAAAGCCGGCATCGGTCAGAAACCGCCGCACGAACTCTAACGTGCGGAAGTGTTCTCCTTCGCCGCGCTCGGCGCGGAAATCATGAGCCGCCACGCAAACGGTCCCGGTGCGATAAAGCGCCTGGCGGCAACCCGGCAGCGCCAGCCTTTCGGCGCCCTCAATGTTCATTTTCAGGAAGTCGATGGCGCCGATTCCGAATTCCCGGCACAGGTCGTCAAACCGCACGCCCTTGACCGGCCAGCTCGTCGGCGATGGTTCGCCCGGGCGGACGTAATTCGATTCCCATACAGGAAGGGTCTCGATTTGCAGGTTGGCGGGCGCGTCGACGCACGCGCAGTTGACAGCGATCACGTTCGACAGCCCGTTCAGCTCGCAGAGCTTTTTCAAGGCGGCGAAGGACGCCGGATGGGGCTCGATGGCCCACACGCGTCCCGACGGGCCTACCGCTTTTGAAAATACAAACACGTCCTCCCCGCGCCCGGCGCCGATGTCGACGATGGCGTCGCCGCGCTCCGGCTTATATACATGGAACCAGTAGTCAGCAGCATCGCGGTGGAATTTCTCCGCCGTTCGCGTCCAGCGCTCCCAGTTTGGCGCGGGCGTGCTCCACATCTCGGGATCGGGGAAGTAGTCGGGCCCAATCCGCCGGACCCACATGTCATCCCATAAAATTTCGATGTCCACGCCCGGCGCCGCAGCGCGCGCTGCTTCGGTAGCCTGCCGCGCGAGTTCGGCCCGAGTCGCGGGGCGATCCATCTGACGGGCGATCGCTGGGGAGATCCACTCCGGCATGGCTAGCGCTTGTTCCCCGCATCCGGACCGCTCCGGCGCGGGACGCCGCGGCCGCGCCAGCCCCGGCCGGAACGGGAGAGCGTGCGCTGAAGATGCGGACCCGAGTTATACATGAGCGGAGCGGGCGCGACGTTCCAGGTAATTGACGATGAAGACTTCCATCTGGCGCCGCAGCACGGGATCGAGCGCTTCTTCACAGCGGAGTGCGCCGCGGATCCATTGCGCGCGGCCGAAACGCGCAGGCGACCATCCTGCTTCGAGAACAAAAACGACTTCGATGACGCCGTTCGCGTCCGCTTCGATGGAGAACCGAAGCGCATCCGTAACGGCGTGGTCTGGGAAGCGCGCACATTTCCCCCGCGCGTAGCCCGTGTTGCAGCATTCGCGCGCCGCGCGCGCATCCGGCTCGAACTGCTGGCCTTCCACCGAATGACAGAGTCCTCGGTAGAGCGCTCCGAGCGGCAGGCGCGGCGGCTTCATCCACGTCCCGTCGTCCAGGCGATCGACCGGGTAGAAGTACGGGCACGCCACGTGAACACGGTAGCACGTCGAATGAGGGCCCGCGATGCCGGCTTCTTCCGGCAACCCGCAACCCAGCGCAAAGGCGCTCCCCGGCGATACGGATCGCCATCAGGGCTTCTTCGCGGGCGGATTTGTAGCGGCTGGCGGCTTCGACAGATCGACTTCGTCGCCGTACTTGATGTTGATGTCGCTCTTGAACTGCTTGTAGTCCTCGTAGCGCACCGTCATCTTGATGCGCTGAGGCCCTTCGCGGAACTGCAGCGTATCGTTTGCGATTGTGTACGTCGGAAACCAATATTTACCGTCGATCTGTTCGCGATATGTTTCAAACTTCGGGTACTGATTGTCGGCGCCCTTCTTGAGCAGACCAACGCCGCGGCCGTACGTCTTCACGATTTGCAGATCGCGGTCGTCCACCCAGACCTCGCCTTCAAAATACCGCTGACCAGGTTCGAGCTTCTTGGGCTTTACCGCAAATACGTAGGTTCCGATCTCATCCACCTGCTCGCGTCCGAGATAGCGGATGTAGTATTTCGGAAGTTCGTTGGTTGTCAGCACAAAGGGCTGTACATCCCGAAGGTCCTGAATATCCCCGGGATCGAGCTGGATGCGGCTGAGCGTCGACACCGGCGCGCGGACCACCTTTTCCGTGCGTTTGCCGTCCGGCGTAAAGATAATATCGGTGACTTCCTCCCAGCGGCCAAGCGGAGCGCCGCTGTCATCGAGTTCCTGCACGCGCGCTGTTTGGCGGTAGGTATAGTTGCCGCGCGCCCGCTGGAACTCTGCTTCCTTGGCCGCGAACTTCTGAATGATTTCATCGACCTGGGCCGGATTGGGATCCGGCAGACTTGCGGCCAGCAGCGTGGCCGCGCAGGATAACCAAATGGACGCGATAGGGAACCTGCGCATAGGCGTGTCTCTTCCTTGACCGACGCGCGCCGCACCGCACGGGTTACGCTAGGCGCCGCCTTCCACAAGCTTACCAAGGCCTCAGGAAAGGAGCTGTTTGGCGATCGTCAGTCGCTGCATATTGCTCGTGCCTTCGTAGATGCGGCCGATCTTGGCGTCGCGATAGAGTTTTTCGACGGGGTAATCCTTTGTGAATCCAACGCCGCCAAAGATTTCAACGGCTTTCGATGCGACGGTCTCAGCCACCTGCGAGGCATAATATTTGGCCATCGCCGCTTCCGTCAAAAAGGGCCTCCCGGTTTCCCGCAGGCGCGCCGCATTGTAGACCAGCAGACGCGTGGCCTCGATTTCCGTGGCCATCTGCGCCAAGTCAAACTGAATGGCCTGAAATTCGGCGATCGGACGGCCAAACTGCTTGCGCTCGCGCGCGTAGCGCAGCGAATGCTCGAGAGCCGCCCGCGCAATTCCGAGCATTTGCGCGCCGATGCCGATCCGCCCTTCGTTGAGCGTCTCAAGGGCGATTTTGTAACCCTTGCCGACTTCGCCAAGAACGTTGCTTTCGGGAACGCGGCAATCGTCCAGAATCAGCTCGCAGGTGGAGGAAGCGCGGATGCCGAGCTTGTCCTCCTTTTTGCCGACGGAGAAGCCGGGGAAATTGCGCTCCACGAGAAAGCAGGTGATTCCTTTATAGCCAGCGTCAGGATTGGCGTTCGCAAACAGGAGAAACAGACCGGCTTCAGCCGCATTGGTGATCCAGAGCTTGCGGCCGTTCAGTATCCATTCCGAACCGCGCTGAACCGCCCGCGACTGCATGGCCAGCGCATCGGAGCCGGACCCGGCTTCTGAGAGCGCATAGGCGCCAACCGTGCCGGAAGCGACCTCCCGCAGGTAGCGCCGCTTCTGATCGTCGTTCGCCCAGCGCAGGATCGCGTTGACGAACAGCGTATTCTGAACATCGACAATCACCGCAGCGGATGCGTCGACGGCGGCCAGTTCTTCGATAGCCAAAATCGATTGGAAAAAGCTTCCACCCTGACCGCCGTATTCCTCAGGAATTTCGATGCCCATCAGCCCGAGCTCGAAAAAGGACTGGATCAGGTCCCGCCGAAACACGGCGGCTTCATCCATCTCGCGGACGTACGGAGCGATGCGTTCGCGCGCAAATTTACGGACAGTGGATTGGAACATCGCTTCGTCTTCGGTGAGTTGCGTAAGGGGACGAATGGCGAGGTTCTGCACATCGAGCATGGCAGCATCAATTGTAGAATGGTTTTCCCATGACCGATTGGAAGCAGATTGCGCTCGCTCTCGGCGTGCATGAGAACGAGGCTGAACTGAACAAGACGCTTGAGCCGCTGGCGCGTCTGGAGGAGCAGTTCCGGCCCTTGATATCGCGTTTGGCGCCCGGTTCAGAGCCGGCGCTTACGGCCACCCCGCTCATGGAGGACATCGGCGAATGATTTCGCATGCCGCCGCCGCACTCCGGAACAAAAAGATTTCTTCCGTTGAGCTGACCGAGGAGTGCCTGCGAAGGATTGAGCGGTTCAATCCCGCCTTAAACGCCTTCGTGACCGTCACGGGCGATAGAGCGCGCGCGCGTGCATCGGCCCTGGATGCAGAGCTGGCGATGGGACGCGATCGCGGCCCGCTGCACGGCATTCCCGTGGCGCTGAAAGACCTAGTGTATACGAAAGGCGTGCGCACCACGGCCGGATCGAAGCTGTTCGCCGATTTTGTTCCGGATTGCGACGCCACCATCGTGTCCATGCTGGAGCAGGCCGGGGCGGTGGTGGTGGGAAAGACGGGCCTGCATGAGCTCGCCTATGGAATCACTTCCAACAATCCGCACTTTGGAACAGTGCGCAATCCGTGGGATCCCGAGCGGATCCCCGGCGGCTCGAGCGGCGGCTCCGGAGCAGCGGTCGTCGCCGGCATGGCATTCATGGCCATCGGGTCCGACACGGGCGGTTCGATTCGCATTCCCGCCTCGTTCTGCGGCTGCGCCGGGCTGAAACCCACCTACGGCCGCGTGAGCAAGTACGGCGTGTTTCCGCTCGGGTTCAGCCTGGATCACATCGGTCCGCTGGCGCCAACCGTTCGCGATTGCGCGATCACGCTCAATGCGATCGCCGGACACGATCCACGGGATCCCACCACGTCCAAACGCCCAGTGGAGAACTATTGCCCCGAGCAGCCCTCGCTGCGCGGCGTTCGCATCGGCCGGCCTGAAAATTGCTACTACGCGCCGCTTGACCCCGAAGTCGCGCAGGCAATCGAGAACGCGCTGAAAAAAGCTGCGGAGCTGGGCGCGGAGATCCTCCCCGTTCGCGTGCCGGATGTCGATGAGTTGAATGCGATCGCGCGGGTGATCCTGCTGGCGGAGGCGGCCGCTGCGCTGGAGCCGCACGCATCACGGCGCGAGGATATCGGCTCCGATGTTTTGGCGTTGCTCGATCAGGGCCGCGTTTTGCCCGCAACGGCCTACATTCAAGCCCAGCGGCTGCGCCGGATGTTCATTCGCGACTTCAGCCGCGTCTGGGAACGGGTGGATTTCCTCGCTGCCCCGACCACGCCAACGCCCGCTCCGCGCATCGGCCAGAGCAGGATTTCCATTGCCGGAGTCGAGCAGGACGTGCGGCTTGCGACGACGCGGCTGGTTCGCGGCGTCAACGCGCTTGGAGTTCCGGCGCTTTCGCTGCCCTGCGGGTTGACAGCCGGAGGACTGCCGGTGGGACTGCAACTAATCGGACCGGCATTTTGCGAGCGCACGTTGCTGGAGATCGGAGCGGCGCTGGAAGATGCGCTCTCGCTTCCGAAGCGCGCTCCGCAGTACTGACCTTGCGGCGCCGCGGCCGAGCGGTTGTGCTCACGATGTCAGCGCCTGCGCGCGGACAGGCAAACGCCCGCGGCTATGATGCCGCAGGCGCGAGGAAGCTGATCGTCTGTGTCAGAAACTGTAGCGGAGGGCGAGCTGGATCTGGCGGTTTGTGCCCAGGCCGATCTGGTTGGACACGGTCGAGTTCAACGCGCCCCAAAGAGCGCCCGCCGTCGCGGCCGAAAACGTTTGTCCTGGCTGCAACGTGTTCCGAAAGTTGCTGGCCGGGACAATCCCGCCGGCGCAGGTGCAGCCGGCCGGGAGCGACTGGCTGAGGCGGAGGTTTCCGGGATTTGCGAAGTTCGCGTGATTCAGCAGATTGTAGATCTCTGCGCGGAACTCTATATTCGACCGCTCGGTCACGTGGAACCGTTTGCTCAACGTCACATCCAGCTGCGCGAGGTTGGGGCCGTGCAGCGCATTGCGACCGTAGTTCCCATAAGCGCCCGGCGCCGGCATCGAGAACGCCGCTGGATTGAGGAACTGAAGGCCCTGCTTGAGATACGGGTTGACTCCCGCGACGACATCGGGCCGGCGCACGTTGCGAGAGGCGCCGCCCCCTGGCGTGTTGATGATCGGCGTTGTGTAAATCACGCCGTTCGTATCCACCACCGGCGACGAGAAAATCTGCCCCGTACGGTTGTCGCGGTATACAACATCGGGCCGGACGATCAGCACGTCAATGGGTATTCCTGAACGGGCGTTCAGCATCCCGCCAAGCTGCCATCCTCCCGCCAGCAAGTCCGCGGGTCGGGACAGGTTTTTGCCCCAACGCTTCGCGCGGCCGAACGGCAGATCGTACAGCGCCGCAAGATTCAGGCTGTGGCGGATATCGAAGTTGTTGTTGCCGCGATCGGCCGCAAAACTGAATGGATTTTGCGCAGTGTTCGCTTCGTTCGATCCGCCGGACGTTCCGATGTCATGCCCGAAGGTGTACTGGCTGCTCAGTGAAAGACCGGTTGCGAAGCGTCGGTTCAGGGTCGTCTGGAGCGAGTCGTAATGCGATGTTCCGCCGCTGGTCTTATAGTCGATCTCGGCGAAGCGGTTTCCGAACTGGCGTTGAATTACAGCCGCCCCGGTCAACGGATTCATGCCGACGCCCGTGATCAGGTTGGTGATACTGCGCAGGAACAGGTTGCGGCCCTGTGAGCCAACATAGGCCACAGTGATCACCGCGTTGCCCGGAAGGGTCTGCTGCACCGACGCCGTGTATTCCAGCACTCTCTCCGGAATCGTGTAGCCAGGCGCGTAGGCGCGAGGCTGATAGCCGAGATTCGGATCGCTGATGTTGTAGCTCGCATACACCGCCGGAATGTCCAGCGGATACGCCAGCAGCGGTCCGGCTGTGATCGTCCGACCGATGCGATCGTTGGCCTCGGGCTGGAGCTGATCTTCCGTCTGGCCTGGACCATAGAAGTAGCCGGCGCCGACCCGCAAAACGGTCTTGCCGTCAAAGCGCTGGGGCGCCCAACTCAGCCCTAGCCGCGGGCCAAAGTTGTTCTTGGAGCTGTGATACCAGTCGCCCGAGTATCTTGGGAGGATGTCGCCGGCCAGCATGTCGAAAAACACATCTTTGTTGCGGGTTTCGTGCAGCGGCTGGTAATACTCGTAGCGCAGTCCATAGCTGAGCGTGAAGTTGGGCCGGATTTTCCACTCATCCTGTGCGTAGAAGATGTAATAGTTTTGCCGCAAATGCGCCGGGCCTGACAGGCCGGTGAACGGGCTCAGCGCGCTCAGGTCGCCGTTGAAGGCAATAGAGGAAGGTTGATTGTTGAGAAATGCATCGACGCTGGGGAACGTGTATGTCGTTCCGCCGAGTTGATCATTGTACAGCTCTATGCGGCGCACCTCCGCGCCGAACTTCAGGTTGTGCTGGCCGCGAATGACGGACAGGTTGTCAATGAAGGAAATGGAGTCGTTCGTGTACGGGGCGCCGCGGCCGTTAAACGCGCTCGCCAGCCGTATCAAGCCCGTAGGCTGGGCGATTGCGGCGCTGCCAACCTGGCCGGCGATGCCGCCCAGGGCTACGCTGCCGGTCAGGTTGATCGTGACGCCGTTGATGTTTGCATTCGGGCTCGGACCCGGGACGCCGGCGACGCGCGTCTTCGCTCCGTTGAATCCAAGTTTGGTCTCGTTCAGCAATGTCGGGGAAAACACCTGGTTCAGACTCAAGACGGCGTTCTGTGGAACGGCGGCGGTCTGATACTGGCTCAGCGTGGAGTTCTGAGTTTGTGAGGCGCGGCCTTGGTCCCGAAAGTAGCGCGCGTAGAGCCGGTATTTGTCGCTCAGGTTGTAGTCGAGCCGTATACCGCCGGAGTCTTCATCGACGTAGCCGGGGCCGTCCACGCGCACGATGTCGAGATTGGGATCGCTTGTGGGTATCTGTCCGAGGGGAAACGCGCCCAGAAGAGGCTGGATGGCAGGCGCGGCTTTGGCGCGGGCCGCCGCGCTCAGAGTCGATTCGACGAACGGGCTTGAGGTTCGCTGGCGCAGTCCTTCGTAACTCGCAAAAAAGAATGCTTTGTTTTTGACGAACGCCCCGCCCACCGACCCGCCGAACTGGTTCAGCCGCAGCTGTGATTTTCGCGAGCCGTCGAAAACGTTGCGCGCGTCCATGGCGTCATTGCGAAGGTAGTGGAACACTGAACCGTGAGTCTCATTGCCGCCGGACTTCGTGATGAAGCTGATCTGTCCTCCCGTTCCCGTGCCGTACTCGGCGGGATAATTGCTCGTATCGATGCGGAATTCTTGAACGTTCTCCAGGCTCTGTTGCAGGCGGAACAGCGACGTCGTTTCGCCGTTGAGATTGCCGGGCGATGCATCCACAATGGAAGTGCCCTCGACGCCGTCAAAGCGGATGACATTCTCCTGGTTTGAGCGGCCGCTGAACCGGATGTTGTCGAACGCGCCCGCGCCGCTGTTCACGGCGCCTGGCGCCATCAAGTACAGCTGTGAGATCTGACGCCCGTTCATAGGGAGCTCGGCCACTTCGCGTTCGCTGATGTTTGCGCCAACGCGGGCGGAACTCGTATCGACGACGGCAAGTTCGCCGCTTGAGACATTCACTTCCGTCTCCAGCGCCGCCGGTTGCAGAATCACGTTGACCGTACGCTCCTGGCCCACGCCCACCCGGATTTCGCGATACTCCTGCGGACCGAGCCCCTCGGCTTTGCCGGTCACCGTGTAAACAGCGGGCTCCAGTTGCGTAACGATGTAGTATCCTTGATCGTTCGTTCGTACAATCTGCTCCTGCCCCGTGCGCTCGTTCTTAACCCTGATCTGAGCGCCGGGTATCACAGCTCCCGTTGTGTCGACAACCGTTCCTACGATGCGTCCGACATCGGTCTGCCCGAGAGCGGCGACACACATGGCGAACAGTAATAATCTCCTCATCAACTCGACCGTAACCCGATTGCGGTTACAATACCGTGAACATGCGATCACAATGTTGCGAAACGCACGGGAGGCTGCGGGTGAAGATGCGAAGACCGCCCTCCAGGAGCCGTGGGAGGAGCGCCGCCGCTGATTGTGTCAGCGCTCAGTTATAGATGAGCTTTACAAAAAAGCCCGCGCGGCGCTCGATTCCCTGAACCGCCAACACCAGTTCTCGCAGGCGGATCCTGTAGCGGGGAGGCGCATTGAGCTTGTGCCATAGGCGCGCGGCATCCTTCATCGCAGCTCGGGCGTCCTCGATACTGCGCCGCGCCGCCCGCCAGTCGCCTTCACGCCATGCCTGCTCCGCCAGACGCGCCAAAGCGAAGCCGGTTTCGAGGTCGGCGTTCAAGAAATCAGACTCCACGTCAGCCCGGCGCCTTTGAAAATTGCCGCCCATCGCCGTCGCCTCCTGGTGAGAGTGTACGCCAACGCGCCCTCGTCCGGGGAATTGACGCTGCGGCTGGCGGCGAACGCCGGGACGCCGTCCCGCGGGCGTCCCCCGCGCCCGAATTAAAATGTGGTTTGGTTAATAAGCTGGTAGTTGAAAATCTTAAGCACCGCCCGCTGAGAACGCTGTTGAGCATTATGGCGATCGGCGTCCAGGTCACGATGGTGCTGACGCTGGTCGGCGTGAGCCGGGGCATGCTGCGTGATGTCGCTCAGCGATCGCGGGGCGTCGGAGCGGATGTGCTGGTTCGAGCGCCCGGCAGCTCACTGATCGGATTCAGCGCAAATTTCTCCGAAAAGTTCATTCCATTCTTTCGTAAACAGCCGCATGTCGTAGCCGTCGCCGGCGCCCTGGTCCAGCCGATTGGCGGGATCGATTCGATCACTGGGATCAATCTGAAGGATTTTGACAGCGTCACCGGCGGCTTCCGGTATCTGCAGGGCGGGCCGTTTCAGGCGCCGAATGACATGCTCATCGACAATATTTATGCGGAGCAGCACAAGCTGCGCGCCGGCCAGAGCTACGTTCTCAACAATCATACCTGGCATATCGCCGGCGTCGTCGAGCAAGGCAAATTGTCTCGAATGTTCGTAGACCTGGCAGTGCTCCAGGATTTGTATTCAAATACCGGCAACATCACCGCCGCATACCTCAAACTGGATAATCCGGCGAATACCCAAGCGGTCATCGATGAGCTCAAACGGAAGCTGCCCGACTACAAAATCTATTCCATGGAGGAGTTCGTTTCCCTGATATCCGTTGACAGCGTCCCGATGCTGCGGCAATTCATCTGGGTGATCATCACGATCGGCGTCCTGATCGGATTTATCGTGGTCTTTCTGTCGATGTACACGTCGGTGCTGGAGCGCACGCGGGAAATCGGCATTCTCAAGGCGCTCGGAGCATCCCCGGCGTATGTAATTGGCATCCTGCTGCGGGAGACCGCCGTGCTCGCTGTCGCCGGCACGCTGCTGGGCATTGTATTGACGTACGGGACAAAGTGGCTGATTGACACGGCGGTCCCCACGCTTCGGCAGGCCATCGTGCCGGAGTGGTGGCCGATCGCGGGCGGCCTTGCGATCGGGGGCGCGATGCTGGGCGCTGCGTATCCGGGTCTCAAAGCGGCCAAGCAGGACCCCATCGAGGCCCTCGCGTATGACTGAAGCGCCCATTATCGAGGCGCGCGACCTCAAAAAGATTTACCACGTCGGCGAGGTCGACGTTCCGGCGTTGCGCGGCGTGAACCTGAGCATCCGGCGGGGAGAGTTCGTTTCGCTCATCGGACCGTCTGGATCCGGAAAATCTACGCTCTTCCACATCCTGGGGGGCCTCACGCCGCCTACCGCGGGCTCGGTTCTGATCGAAAACCAGGACTTGTCGAAAATGTCCGACGCCGACCGGACCAATCTGCGGAAGAACAAGGTCGGATTTGTGTTCCAGAAATACAATCTGTTGCCGACCCTGTCGGCCGCCGACAACATTGCGATCGCCAAGGACATCGCGGGCAACCACACCGACCACGATGAGCAGTTCGAGCGCGCGCTCGATCTGCTCGGAATCGCTCACCGCTTGAAACACAAGCCGAGAGCGCTCTCCGGCGGCGAGCAGCAGCGGGTCGCGATCGCGCGCGCAATCGTAAATCACCCGGCGATTCTGCTGGCCGATGAACCCACTGGAAATCTCGATACGGAAAACTCGACCGCCGTGTTGAATCTGATGCGCGAACTCAATGAGCGGCTCGGCCAAACAATTCTGATGATTACGCATAATCCGGAGGCGGCGGCTTATGCGCACCGGATTGTGGAGATGCGCGACGGCCGCATCGTGCGGGAGTGACCGCCGGAGCGCGCTGACCGCCGTCCACAACGATTTCGCGCGCCGGGCGGGCCGCCGCACCGGCCAGGGACCCGCAAAAGCGCTGGCCCGGCGCCGCCCTGGCGGTTCTGACAGATCTGCGTCACAATCAGCGTATGGCCGCCGTGTCCGAGATCGTAGCGCCGCGCGTGATGGACTTGCGCCAGCTGCGATCCTACGACATGCATGCGCTGCTTGCCGAAGAAACAGCGGCCTGGCGGCGGGCGCTGGATTGGGACTTCGCCGGTTCGGCGGAACTCGTCCGGCGCTTCCTCGATATGCACGCGCTCACCGGATATGCCCTGATCGCGGCCAATAGCGTTGTCGGTTACACCTACTACGTTTGTGAAGATCGCAAAGGTCTGATCGGCGACCTGTATGTTCTCGAATCCTATCGGACCATTGCGAATGAAGACCTCTTGCTTTCAACCGTGGTGGACGCGCTTGCCGCCGCCCCATGGGTGCGGCGCATCGAATCCCAGCTCATGATGCTGGGTTCTCCGTTTAACAGGATCTTGCCACTTGCCAACAAAGCTCGCTTGTATCCCAGGAGCTTTATGGAAATTGACATGACGCAAGCCGCCTCCCTTCCTGCTGCGAAGCGGACGGCGCGCGTCGCCTACGACGCCTGGAATGAGCGGCGGCAGGACGAAGCGGCCCAGGTGATCGCGGCGGCGTACCGCGGTCATGTCGACAGCGATATCAACGATCAATACCGCAGCGCCAGCGGCGCGCGCCGGTTCCTGTTAAACATCGTGCAGTATCCCGGCTGCGGCGTGTTCCTGCAACCCTGTTCGTTTGTGGCGCTCGATCAGGATACGGGTCGTCTGTGCGGCTTGTGCCTGGCCAGCGTCGTAAGCGCCGACGTCGGCCATATTACGCAGATCTGCGTGGCCCCGGAGTTCCGCGGGCTGAGCGTCGGATATGAACTGTTGCGGCGTTCGTTACAGGCGCTGGCGAGCCGCGGCTGCCGCAAAACCAGCCTCACTGTCACAACCGCCAATGACTCGGCGATCCGGCTCTACGAAAGCATTGGATTTAGGGCGCGGACCGCCTTCGCCGCCTACGTTTGGGAAGGCTTTTGAAAATAGCTGACAGCGAGCGGCGCCAGGAGAGGCGTACCTTTGCGGCGTGATTGACAGCGCAGAAAACCCATTTCTATGATGGAGTTGAAATCCACACAGCACGCCGCTGTACCACTTTCCGAGCTATTTATGATTAAGGTCGAAAAGCTCACGAAGCGCTATGCGCGCAACGTCGCCGTCGACGACATCTCTTTCGAAGTAGAGAAGGGGCAGATCGTGGGTTTTCTCGGCCCTAACGGGGCTGGCAAAACTACGACAATGCGCGTACTTACGTGCTTTCTGCCGCCCACCTCCGGCACGGCGCAGGTCGCCGGCTTTGATGTTCTCGAAAAACCTCTCGAAGTAAAAAAGCGGATCGGCTACCTTCCGGAAACCCCGCCGCTCTACCCGGAGATGGAGGTTGTCGAGTACCTGAACTTCGTCGGGCGGCTCAAGGGACTGTCGAATCCGGAACTCGGACGCCGCCTCAATGAAGTCGTCGAGCGCACATCGATCGGTGATGTCCGCACCAAGCTGGTCAGCAAGCTTTCCAAAGGCTACCGCCAGCGCGTCGGACTGGCGCAGGCGATTATTCACAATCCCGACGTGCTGATTCTCGATGAACCGACCGCCGGTCTCGACCCGAAGCAAATCATCGAGACGCGCGAACTGATCAAGAATCTGGCGGGAAGTCACACCATCATCTTGAGCACGCACATCCTGCCCGAAGTGGAAGCCACCTGCGAGCGGGTGATCATTATTAATAAAGGAAAGCTGGTGGCGACAGATTCCGTGCGCAATCTTACGAATCGGCTGCGCGGATCCGAGACCGTGCTGGTGGAAGTGGAGGGCCGGGATGGGCCTCTGGAGGCGACCAGCATCCAGCGCCGTCTCGAGCAGGTTTCAGGCGTCAGCCGCGTCATTTTTAAAGATTCGCGGGATGGTCGTGCGCGGTTTGAAGTCGAGAGCCTGCAGGGCCGGTCAGTGCGGGCGGACATTGCGCGCGCTGTGGTCGAATCCGGATGGAATCTGAATGAGCTTCACGCCGCGGGCTTGAGCCTGGAGGAAATCTTCCTGGAGTTGACCGCCGCCGAGACAGCCGCCGCTGCGCCGGCGCGCAACGGAGATTCGCAATGAGAAACATTCTGATTATCTGCCGCAAGGAACTGCGCAGCTATTTTGTTTCGCCGGTTGCCTACGGGTTAATGGCCTTCTTCGCCATTATCGTCGGGTATTTCTTCTGGGTGGCCACCGCCATCTTCGTACAGCGCTCGATGGAATCGATGATGGGCGGCGGCGGGATGCCCATGAGCGTAAACGAATGGGTGATCCGGCCGGTTCTTTCCAACGTCAGCGTGATTGGGCTCTTTCTGATTCCGATGATCTCGATGCGCCTGTTCGCCGAAGAGAAACGCTCCGGCACGTATGAGCTGCTGGCCACATCGCCGGTTCGCGATATCGAAATCATCCTCGGCAAGTGGCTGGCTGCGCTGATCATGTACGCCTGCATCTTGGGGATCTCGCTGCTCGACTTGCTGATTTTATTCGCATACGGGAAGCCGGACTGGAGGCCGATGCTGGTCGGCTATCTCGGGCTGCTGCTCCAGGGAGGATGTTTGCTGGCCATCGGCACATTCATTTCCACAACTACGCGAAGCCAGATCGTGGCGGGCGTGGCGACGTTCGCCGTCTGCCTGCTCTTGTGGGTGCTGGATTGGGTGACGGCGTATGCGCTGTCGACCGCGGCCAAGGTCGTGTCCTATATGTCGGTGCTGACCCATTTCGAGCCCTTCTCAAAAGGCGTCATCGACACCAAGGACGTCATTTTCTACGTGACTATGATTTTCTTCGGTCTGTTCCTCACGGCCCGATCGATCGAATCGACGCGGTGGAGGGCCTAGATGAAGGCGGACTGGATCAAGACCCGGCAGACCCGGTACACCGCCTACGCCGCGGTTTATATCATCATCGTTGTTGCCGTGCTGGTGATGATCAACTTCCTGTCGAACCGCTACAACAAGTCGTATGACTCGACAGCGAACAAGCAGTTCAGCCTCTCAGATCAGACCAAGAAGGTGATCGCAAATCTCAAGAGCGACCTGACGATCATCGACTTCGATCGCACCAGCAATTTCAGCAATCCAGGCGGCGCCAAGGACACGCTCGACCGGTACGCCAGTCTTTCTCCCAAGGTGCACGTTGACTATATCGACCCCGTCAAGAAGCCGGACGTCGCGCGCGAGAAGGGATTTAAAGGTCCCAGCGCGACGATTCAGGTGTCCTACCAGGGTCGCACTCAGGAAGCCAAGTCATCGAGCGAAGAGGATGTCACCGGAGCGATCATCCGCGTCGTAAAGGGCAATGTCCGAACTGTTTGCGTGGTGGCGGGGACCGGCGAACACAGCATCGACGACACAAATAACAGCGGATACTCGTACGTTAAAGAACTGCTCGAAAAGAACAACTATAAGACGCAGGCTGTCCGCCTGATTCAGAAGCCGGAGATCCCGAAAGATTGCACGGTGCTGCTGGTCGGCGGTCCGACGCTGGACTATATTGATCCGGCTGTTCAGGCGATCAAGACCTATGTGGAGGGCGGCGGTCGCGCGCTGTTCGCCATTGATCCGCCGCTCAATACCAAAAACCAGCAGGTGGCGGAAAATACCGCGCTGGTAAATACCATCGCGGGCTGGGGCGTAACGCTGGACAAAGACATCGTGATCGATCCCAACCCCGTCAACCGGCTGTTCGGATTCAGCGCTGCGGTGGTGCTGGTAGGCAGCTATGGCACGCACCCCATCGTGCGCGATATGAAGGACGTGGCGACCGCGTTTCCATTGACCCGGTCGATGGAAATCAAATCGGTTGACAAGTCGTCGCCCGAAAAACTGTTCGAATCGTCAGCCGACGCTTTCGGCGCGGTCAATCTGGCGGCGCCCAGTCAGAACGACCCGAAGAACAGAAAGGGTCCGCTGACGCTCGCAGCCGCCAGCACGTACAACAACGGCCAGCAAGGCAATAATGGACGCTTCGTCGTCGTGGGATCCTCGCGCTGGATGGAGAACGACTTCCTGCCTGTCCGCAACTTCGCAAATCGCGATCTGTTCCTGAACATGATGAACTGGCTGTCGTCGGACGAGGATCTGATCTCGATCCGGCCCAAGGAGCCGGAGGACCGGCGGCTCACCATGAATGCGCGGCAGGCGAGTATTCTTTTCTATTCGTGCGTTATCGGGTTGCCTTTGATTGTGATTGTCTCGGGTCTGAGCGTATGGTGGCGCAGGAGGTAGTTGCATGCGGCTGCGCGGTCTGCTCATAGCGGGAGTTGCTTGCGTTCTTTTGATTGGAGGCGTGATCTGGTCGAACCGCGAGAAAAAGGCGGAAGAGTCCAGACCTCCCAAGGACGCGAGCCCCAAGATCGTTTCGATTCCTGAGAGCGATATCACGCAGCTCGAATTCAAACGCAAGGATTCCCCGCCCACGATCATCAAGCGCGGCGCCGGCAATAAGTGGGAAATGACTGCGCCGAGCCCCCTGCCCGTGGACCAGGACGCAGCCTCGAGCGTGGTCAGCTCCCTCAATCCGCTCACCAGCGATCAACTCATCGACGAGAAGGGATCCAATCTGGCGGCTTTCGGACTGGCGCAGCCCGCCTTTGAGCTGACCATCACGAAGAAGGACGGCAAGACGCAGCAGATCCAGATCGGCGACGAGGTCCCGACCGGCGGGGACGTGTATGTAAAGCTCGCCGGCGATCCGAAGGTCTATACGATGTCGACCTCGCTCAAATCGAGCCTCGACAAGACCGCGCAGGATCTTCGGGACAAACGTCTGCTGACTTTCGATCAAGACAAGCTGACGCGCGTCGAGCTGACAGCCAAGAAGCAGGATATCGAGTTCGGCAAGAACAATGCCAACGAATGGCAGATTGTCAAGCCCAAGCCGCTGCGCGCCGACAACTGGCAGGTGGAGGAGCTGATCCGCAAGCTGCACGACGCAAAAATGGATCTGTCGTCAACCGATGCGGATGCGAAGAAGACGGCGGCCGCTTTTGCCAGCGGCGCGCCCGTCGCAACCGCCAGGGTGACGGATGCATCCGGCACGCAAACCATCGAGGTGCGGAAGAACAAAGATGACTACTACGCCAAATCCAGCGTCGTAGCCGGCGTTTACAAAGTGAGTTCTGATCTCGGACAGGGTCTCGATAAGGGGCTCGACGATTTCCGCAACAAGAAAATTTTTGATTTCGGGTTCAGCGATCCGACGAAGGTCGAGATCAAAGACGACGTCGCGGGCAAGCAGGCGACCTATGCGAAATCGGGCGATAAGTGGTATTCCGGACCCAAGCAGATCGATAATACCAGCCTGCAAAACTTCGTGGACAAAGCGCGCGATCTTTCCGCGACCAAGTTCGTCGATAGCGGCTTCACGACGCCCATTTTTGAAGTTACCGTGACGTCGAACAATGAAAAGCGCGTTGAAAAAGCGCTGATCTCCAAGAACGGCGATAACTACTTCGCGAAACGCGAGAACGAGCCGTCGATCTACCAGTTGGATTCCAAGGCTGCCCAGGACCTGATCAATGCGGCCAAGGACATTAAAGAGGCGCAGCCGACGTCCGGAAAGAAATAGTTCCGCCGGTCTGCCATACGCAACGAGCTCATGTACGGCCTCACCACCGACCTCTATCAGCTCACCATGGCCGCGGGCTATTATGAGGCCGCCAAGACCCATGAAACCGCTACCTTCGAGTTGTTCGTTCGCAGGCTTCCGCACAACCGCAACTACCTGATCGCGGCGGGGCTCGAGCAGGTGGTCGACTATCTCCTGAACCTCAGCTTCTCGGACGAAGAGATACAGTATCTGCGGGGGCTCCGCCAATTCGAGCGCGTGTCGCCGGGATTTTGGGACGAGCTGCGCCGCCTGCGCTTCACCGGAGACCTGTGGGCCGTTCGCGAAGGAACGCCGCTATTTCCAGGAGAGCCGTTTTTGACGGTTCGCGCGCCGCTGATGGAGGCCCAGATCGCTGAAACGTACCTGCTGGCTACGGTTTCATTTCAGACCATGATCGCGACCAAGGCGTCGCGAGTGGTCGAGGCGGCGTGCGGGCGCGACGTCGTGGAATTTGGCACGCGGCGCGCACACTCGCCCGCCGCTGGGACGCTGGCCGGCCGCGCCGCTTACATCGGCGGATGCCTGGGAACAAGCAACACCGAAACAGGATTTCGCTTCGGCGTCCCCGTGTTCGGGACGGCCGCGCACGCCTGGATTCAATCCTTTCCCGATGAGATGGAGGCTTTCAGCCAGTTGCAGAGGCTCCTTGGACCAGCGACCGTGTATCTCATCGACACCTACGACACGATCGAAGGCGCCAAGAAGGCCGCGGCGCTGGGCAAACCGGTTTGGGGCGTACGGCTCGACAGCGGCAACCCCAAGGAGCTTGCGCCGGCCGTGCGCCGTCTCCTCGATAACGCCGGGCTGACGGACGCCAGGATCATGGTGACGGGCGATCTCGACGAGTACAAAATTCTCGAGCTGGTCGCCGCCAAGGCGCCCATCGATGCATTTGGAGTGGGCACTTCGCTTGCGACCTCCTCTGACGCGCCGGCTCTCAGCGCTGTTTACAAGCTGGTCGAGATCCAAGCGGGCGCAACCCGGCGCTACACGGCGAAATACAGCCCCGAGAAGAATACGATGCCCGGCGCAAAGCAGATCTTCCGGTATCCCGATCACGATGTGATCGCCTGCGCGGGCGAGTGCTTCGGCTGCGGCGACGACCTCCCGGTCGAAGCCCTGCTCAAGCCGGTCATTGTGCGCGGCGAGTTGGTCGACCCGCCGGCCAGCGCGCGGGATGCCCGCGAATATTGCGCGCAGGCGGTCCGCCGGCTGCCCTCGCACTTGCGGAGCCTGCATGCTGCCGAAGACCCGTGGCGAGTGGAGTACAGCAGGGATATGCTGGCTCTGGCCGAACGGGTTCACTCCGGGCTGAAGGAGGTGACGGCGTGAAAACGGTTTTTTTCGATGTCGACACCCAAATCGATTTCATGTATCCGGCGGGCGCGCTGTATGCGCCTGGCGCCGAGCGTATTCTGCCGCTCATCGCCAGGTTGAATCAGCAGGCCGCAGACAGCGGGGCCGTCGTGATTTCTTCGATGGACGCTCATAGCGAGAACGATCCTGAATTCCGCGAGTGGCCGCCGCATTGTGTTGTGGGTACAGTGGGCCAGCAGAAACCGGCTTCCACCCTGCTCGCAAAACGAATCGTGATACCAACCGCTGAGGTCGCTGAACGCATCGATGGATATCAGCAGATTCTACTGGAAAAGCAGCATCTGGATGCGTTCACAAACTCCAACCTCCGGTGGATCCTGGAGGCGCTCGACGCCGACCGCTACGTCGTCTATGGCGTCGTGACCGAGTATTGCGTGCGGCTTGCGGCTTTCGGTCTGCTCAAAACGGGAAAACAGGTGGAAATCGTCACGGACGCGATCCGCAGTCTGAATGAAAGCGACGGCGAGCGCGTTCTGAATGAATTCAAAGCGGCAGGCGGCGCTCTGACCACCTCCGCGGCGCTGCTCAATGCTCCAGCGGGTTGAGGACCAAACCACAGCCAGGGCGACTCGCCCCGGCGTCCATCCTGCTAACGTGCAACGGGCGTCGCTTTCGACTGCAGCGGCGGGCTCGTGGAAAGCGCTCGGAACTCCTCTTTCGCCAGCTTCAATTGATGCCGGATGCGCGGGAGGACTCTTTGAGTCCAGGCTGCCAGCTCGGGAATCGCGCCATTGGCGGCCTCGAAATCAAAGCGCCCGAGCGACCGCTCATAATACGAAAGAACGTGCCGCAAGTAAGCCCGGTCGAAATCAGCGCCTGAGAGCTTTGAAACTTCTTCGATTCTGGCTTTGCGCTTCGCATCGAGCTCTTTGGGGAAGCTTAAGCCATGCTCCGTCGCAATCGCTTCCAGAGCCGTCCGCATTCTCTGATGGCCCTTGACGACATTGTCGGCGAACTTTTTAACGGCTTCGCTCTGCGCTTTTTCCGCTGCGACTTTGCCGAGCTCGATTTCCGTCAAGGCGCTCACTCCGGCCGCCCAGACGAAATCGCCGTCGACGACCCCGCTCGCCCCGAACGGCCCGACATCGATTCCGCCGCCAGCATTGGTCGGCTCGCCGGTTGTGTTCCGCCGGCTCGATAAGGGCGTCCCCAGATGCGGCTGGGAACCGTTATCGTTATTAATGGAAGTTGCGCGTCTGCCCAGCGTGGAGTACGACAAGTCGTTATTGTTCGTACTGGACTGCTGGGCCGGCAGACGGCTGTCTAAAACCAAGCAGGATATGGCGGCGAATACTGCGTAGCGCGTCTTCGTCGACTTCATCGCGGCGCCTCCAGTGCCTCATCATCAGGCGTCCAAAAGCATACCACAGGTCTTCATAGGCTGCGCATTGCCCTCCCGACCTGGCTCGCTTATCAATTCTTTACAAATAATCAGGCGCCGGGAGGGTCCCGGCTGGTGACAATGAAGCGCTTCCCAGCGTCTTTGCATTTGCAACCGTATAGAGAAATCCAGATGCGAATAATTCAAAGCCGGGTAGTAACAATTGCCTATTTCTTAACATCCTTCGCTGTCCCTGGCCTGAACGCACAGGCAACTGGCACGCTGCGCGGTCAGGCCATCGATCCGTCCGCGGCGGTGGTGGCGGGCGTAACGGTTCAGGTCGCCGGAAATGGCGTTACTCGCGCGACGAAAACCGACGCCCAAGGCCGCTATTCTTTGACGCTGCCGCCGGGCAAATATTCCGTACAGGCCAGCGCGCCCGGATTTCAAAACTTTACACAGGCGGATGTGAACATTTCCGCAGGGCAGACCACCTCCCTCGACATCCCGCTCCAAATCGTGGCGGAAGCGCAGCAGGTCCAGGTGACAGCGCAGGCGGAAGGACAGGTCTCTGTGGATCCCTCAAGCAATGTGGGCTCGATTGTCCTCAAAACCGAAGATCTCGAGGCTCTGCCCGATGATCCGGACGATCTCCAGTCCGATCTTGAGGCGCTTGCCGGACCGGCGGCAGGTCCCAACGGCAGCCAGTTTTTCGTCGACGGCTTTAGCGGCGGCCAGTTGCCGCCCAAAAGCTCCATCCGCGAAATCCGAATTAATTCCAACCCATTTTCTTCCGAATTCGACCGCCCAGGCTTTGGCCGAATCGAGATCTTTACCAAACCCGGCACGGACCAGTTCCATGGAAGCGCCTTCATGAACTATGGAGACTCCATTTTCGACAGCCGCAATCCACTGCTGACAACAGACAAGCCCGGATACAGCTCGAAATTCTATTCCGGCAATATCGGCGGTCCGCTGACGAAAAAGTCTTCATTTTTCCTGGATTTCTTCCGGCGCGAAATCAACGAAAGTTCGTTGATCAACGCCAGAACGCTCGACAACAATTTCAACGAAGTTTTGTATAACGGCGCCTACCCCACTCCGCAACGTCTGTGGATGATCGCGCCGCGCATCGATTACCAGCTGAACGCCAATAACACGCTGGTCCTGCGATATCACCACATGGACAACTCCGGAGTCACCGGAGTGGGACAGTTCAACCTTCCCAGCCAGCAGATCAACTCAACGACGAAAAATAATGTGGTGCAAGTCACCGAAACCGCGATTCTTGGCACAAAGGCGATTGATGAAACGCGGTTCCAGTTTTCTGAAAACCACAACAACCAGAATGGCGTGGGGGACTTCACGATTCCCGGCATCAATGTTGCCAGTTCGTTTAATTCCGGCGGCGCGCCGCTGTTGTCCAACTTCACGCACACCCGACTCTACGAGTTGCAGAATATCGTGACGCTCACGGCGGGTACGCACACCACCAAGGTTGGCGCGCGGTTGCGCCAGAACGATCTCTCCAGCAAATCGACATCGAATTTCAACGGGAGTTATACCTTCGGCCAGCCCCCTGCGGGCGCACCCTGTCTGGCAGGCATCGCCAATCCCACGTCGCTGGACCTCTACCGCCAGACCCAGCTCCTGCTGGCTCAAGGAGTGCCAATGTCCACAATCATCGCTCAGGGCTGCGGACCTACCCAGTTCACGTTGAGCGGCGGCATTCCTGAACAGGGCGTCCGGCAGCTGGATCTTGGGGTGTTCATTCAGGACGACTGGCGGTTTCGCCCGAACCTGACCATCAGCACCGGGCTTCGGTATGAGACTCAAAATAACATCCGCGATCACCTGGATTTCGCCCCGCGCATCGCTCTGGCCTGGGCGCCAGGAGCGAAGGGAAACAGGGCGGCCAAAACCGTGATTCGAGCGGGTTGGGGAATTTTCTACGACCGCTTTGATGTTTCAGATACTTTGCTCGCTCTGCGCTTTAACGGCGTCACGCAGCAAAACTACGTAGTCAACGGCGGCGTAGCAGGCGCGACGCAGCAGGCGCTGGCCGCGCTCGCCTACTATCCCCTCGTTCCGCCGGTTTCTCTTCTGACCGTGCAGAATCAGGCCATTTACCAGATCGACCGCAACTTTCATGCGCCATACATGATGCAGACGGCCATCGGCCTGGAGCGAACGCTCCCCGCCAGAACCACGCTCGCGGTCAACTACGTGAACACGCGCGGACTGCATACGCTGCGGACGCGCAACATCAACGCGTTCCTGCCAGGCACCTACACCGGGCCCGGCACGGGAATACGTCCGTATCCGATCAACGATGACATTTATCTGTTCGAGTCGGCCGGCATGTTCAAGCAGACGCAACTGATCATAAATGTGCGCAACCAGCTCAACAGCCATCTGATGCTCCAGGGCTTTTACGTCTACGGCCAGGCTCACAGCAATGCCAATGGTTTTCCAATGGACCAGTACAATGCGAACCTGGACTGGGGCCGCTCGAATTACGATATCCGGCACCGCGCATTTATCGGAGGCACAGTCGGCTTGCCGTTCAGGTTGATGGCGGCGCCCTTCATCACGATGAGTTCCGGCGCGCCCTTCAACATCACCACCGGCAGCGCCTTCAATGGAAGCGGCATCTTCAATGCGCGGCCCGCGTTTGCCACCAGCGCATCCAACCCCAAGAATGTGTATAGTACGCGCTGGGGCGTCTTCGACGCCAGCCCTCTCCCGGGCGAAACCATCATCCCCTACAACTACGGGGAAGGACCTGGACAGTTCACGGTCAACATACGGCTCAGCCGCACGTGGGGCTGGGGCGAGAAGAGATCCGGCGCTACGGGCGGAGGCTTTGGCGGACCCGGCGGTCCTGGCGGTTTCGGCGGACCGCGCGGCGGCGGTCCGGGCGGCGGCGGATTCAGCGGCGGAATGCGCGGAATGATGGGCGGCTTCGGCGGCGGCAATACCGGGAAGCGCTATAACCTGACGTTTACGATTTCCGCCCGGAACGCGCTCAATCACGTGAATTTCGGCCCTCCGAATGGCGTCCTGGTTTCGCCGTTCTTCGGAACCTCCACGACGCTGGCTGGCGGGGGGCCGGGCGGCGGCGGTCCAGGCGGACCTGGCGGCGGCGGCTTCGGCGGCGGGAGCGCGGCCGGCAACCGGAAGATCGAGCTGCAACTCCGATTCCAGTTCTAGGCGCTTCACGACAAACCGCTCGCGCTGAATTTGCGCAATTTGCCTCCCCGGCTTCGGGAGCGCGCCTAGGCGCCGCCTTGAGTTGCTACGCCCGGCTCAGACCTAAAGCCCGCATGCGCTTATGCAGATTCGTGCGCTCCATGCCGAGCGCACGAGCCGCATGCGAAACATTCCATCCGCAATCCTCGAGTGCGCGGCGGATATGATCGCGTTCGGCGCTCTCGCGGGCCTCGCGCAGGTTCGACTTGGGAGCTGAGTCTCGCGGCGCTCGGATCTCGACCGGCGCAGCCTCGATGTCGATGTGATCTCCCGGCGTCAGAATAGCCATGCGCTCCACGATATTCCGCAACTCCCGGACGTTTCCGGGCCAGTGATGCTTCTCAAGAAGACTGTAAACTTCGGCATCGATCGTCTTGGGCCTGAAATTGTTGCGCTCGCAAAATTCCCCCAGAAAGTACTCCGCCAGCGCGCGCACATCGCTCGGACGCTCGCGCAGGCTCGGAACGCGGATCGGAACCACGCACAGCCGGTAGTACAGGTCCTCGCGAAACTTTTGCTGCGCAATCAAATCCTGCAAATTGCGGTTCGTCGCGGAAATCACGCGGACCGACACGCGGATCGGCTGCTCGCCGCCGACCCGGTGAAACTCGCCGTCTTGCAGCACCCGCAGCAGCTTCGCCTGCGACCCGGCATGCAGATCGCCAATCTCGTCCAGAAACAGCGTGCCCCCATCGGCGAGCTCGAACTTTCCTCGCCGCATTCCGGCCGCTCCCGTGAACGCGCCCTTTTCGTGTCCGAACAGCTCGCTCTCAATGAGCTCGGTTGGAATCGCCGCGCAATTCACTTTGACAAACGGACCTGACGCGAAAGGACTGTGCTGGTGTATGTGGGCCGCGAGCAACTCCTTGCCGGTTCCGGATTCGCCCATTAACAGCACGCGGGCGTCCGCGCGCGCCGCCATCGTCGCCTGCTCCACCACGCGCGTCCACGCCGGGCTGGATCCGATCATCCGCTCGCCCGGTCCCACCAGCTCCCGCAGACGCTGATTCTCGCTGCGCAACGCCGAGTGCTCCAGCGCGTTTTTCAACGCCAGCAGCACGCGATCGCGGCTCAGCGGCTTTTCCAGGAAATCAAAGGCGCCGGCGCGGGTCGCTTCCACGGCGTCCGCAATCGCTCCGTGTCCGGAAATCATGATGACCGGGGCGCAGCCCTCCTGCGCCTGGATGCTCCGCAGCAGATCGATGCCGCTGCCATCCGGTAGCTTCAGATCCAGCAGCCACGCATCCACGCGGCTGTTATAAGCCCGCGCCTCGGCAATGGTGGCGCACGTTGCGACGGAATAGCCCGCTCGCTCAAGTATCAGCTTGAGCGAGCGCCCGATGTTTTCTTCATCATCGACAATCAGAACTTTTTTCATCTCGCTTTAACGGCGCCGCCTGGGGCGGCCATTTCCGTGACGCGCTCTACCGGCGCAAGCGGCAATGTGACGCGGAACGCCGCCCCGCCGAGTTCGCTGTCGATCAGCTCGACGTCTCCGCCGCACAGCAGCGCGCTCTTTCGCGCAATCGAAAGGCCGATGCCCATACCGCCCTTCTTAAATGAAATCGTCGGCTCGAAAATCGTGGCGCGGGCCTGCGGACTCAGGCCTGGACCGGAATCGTGTATTTCGACGGCGGCTGCGCCGCGCCGCTGCGCCGCGCGAACCAGGACCACGCCTCCAGGTCCTGCCGCTTCCGCCGCGTTTTCCAGCAGATTCGTGAACACCGCCTTGGCCAGATCCGGATCCGCCATCACCGCGGGCTGCTCCGGCGCAAGCTCGAGGTTGTAGACTACGTCCGGATGCGCGGATCTCAAAAATGAACAGCGCTCCTCGACAACGGCGTTGAGATCAGCCGGTTCGAGCGAGACCGGCGGCTCGGAAGCGAGTTCGGAGAAGGCTCGTACGCGCCGCTCCAGGCTGTTCACCTCATCAATAACGATTTGGGCGGCCTGCCTGAGAAACTCTGCGTCTTCTCCAGTCTGCCGCGCCAGAATTTCTTCCACCGTCAGCCGGATCGGCGTCAATGAGTTCTTCACTTCATGCGCTGTCTTCCTGGCCAGGGCCTGCCAGCTCGCCAGCCGCGTCACCTGGACCAGCTTTTCGCGCGATTTCTCGAGCTGGTCCGCCATATCATTGAAGGCGGCGATGGCTGCGCCAATCTCATCGTTCCGATCGCTTTCAACGCGCGCCGCCAGGTCGCCTGCCGCCACCGCTCCCAGTCCGCGCGTAAGCTTCGCAATCGGGCTGCTCACGCGGTGGGCGAAAAATGCCAGCGCGGCGAATCCTGCGATCCAGATGCCGGAGCACACCGCCAGCAGCGTGTAGAAAAACCCCCGCCGCAAGTTGCGGTCGCGCGCCGAATCGATGGCCGCGCGCGCCTTGGCGTATTCATCCGACAACGAACGCAGCGGAGCGCCCAGTTCCCGCCAGTAGACGCGGACTCCTGCGGCAGTCCGCTCCAGCAGCTCCAGCCGCGCGCCGCCCTCCCCACTCGTCTCGAAGGCTTCCGGCGCGCCGCTCTCCCAAAAATCCACGAGCGCCGGCGGCCAGACCTGCCGGTCCTTGATCGCATATATCTTCGCAGGCGCGCGGCCGGCGCGGGCGTCGGCCTTGAGATTGTCCCGCTGAAGCTGGTAATATTCGCGGCCCACCCTTTCCAAAGACTTCGATGTCGTGTCCAGCTCGCTGATCGGTGAAATATCCAGGCTGCGGTTCAACAGCTCGACGCTGGTCCACAGCGTGAGCGCCAGCGGTGGAACCGTCGCCGTGAAGTAAATCAGAATCAGCCGGCTCCGCAGACCTCGCGCGCCTTTCATGTGGCAACGGATGGCGATGGACGCCGGTTTTTCTGCATTGGACCGGCGCGCACTTCATTCAGACGAACCGGACCGGTCTCCGCGCTCCAGTGCTGCTGGTCGGAACGCGCCGGCCGGCTGAATATTTCGATCAGGCGCGACAGCGCGACGCCCGATTCGCCGAACAGCGAGGGTGGATCGGCCTGGTCGGCGGTGCGTATGTCCAGCCGGACCCACACGGGATCGGTCGCAGAAACTCCAGACAGCGGAACTGCAATATGATCCACGCACCAGGCTTCCGCCGCTTCCGAAGACAGGTGGGAAGCCGAGCGCCTTTCGTTCGGCGGCGGCGCTTCGAGTCCCCGCATGGAGGACGGCTTCAATTTCGTGACCGAATACTTCTCCTCCCACAAATCGTAGCTCACCACGAAGCGCTGTATCGCGCGGCTCACCACGTTGCCGCGCGATCCCGAGGCCAGCGAGAGCTGGAAATCGTAGGAAACGGCGGCGCCGTTTTTCAGGCGCTCCAATGCAGCCCCGGAAATGAAGTGGAGCCGCGGCGCGGTAACGCGAAGCTCGCCGTTGTGCGAATGCAGCGTGAGCTCTTCGGCCCACATTGCGAACACAAGCCCGCATAGGAAACTGACCGCCAACCATGCTGGCCCGGATCGCGGCATCATTCAGAAACTGAATCCCGCTATGAATACGGGATCAGCTCGTCCGGCGTTCACCGGAAAGGCGATTGCAATCAGAAACCCTTCGCGCCCGTCGGTGCGAAGGCCGAAGCCGATCCCGTGCTTGCCGCTTCGATCCGCGCTCCGGTCCCAGATCGCGCCGGCGTCATAGAACACGTCAAACAGGCGATATCGATACTCGATCGAGCCGTGGATCACTCGATCGCCTCCGAGCGGGTCCAGGTCATACTTGTTCCATCCCCGCAGCGTTTCCGCATTGCCCAGCACGAACCGCTCATAGAGCGGCGCGGTTCCGGTGATGCGTCCTGCCAAAAAGGCGACGTCCATGGAGTGATGGTCGTGGCGCAGCGCATAGCGCACCTTCAAGGCGTGCCGCGCATAGGCGAAATCGCTGTCAAGCAGCGCCGTTGCGGATCTGATGCTGTAGCCCGCGTCCAGCTCGTGCTGGTTCGCGTCCGCATCTTCCCAGCGCCTGTGCAGCCGCAGACTGGCGGCCGCGGCGTTGGACCACGCGCTCGCAGCGCCATCCAGCTCCGGATCGATCTGGTTGAAGATGGCGCCGAAGGATAGCGTGATGCCCTCGCCGAAAACAATGGTCGCCTCCGGCTTGAAGCTGTTCCGGGCGCGATAAAGCGCCCCGCCGCTGCTCAAAAGTCCAGCGGCCTGGAGCGTTGACGGATTCCACTGCTGGTGAAAGCTGTCGAATTCGAAGCCCAAACGAAGCCAGTCCACCCCGATCGCTTTTCGTTCCGCCCGAGCCCGAATGCCGGAGTATCGCTCCACCAGTTCGTCGCCGTCGCTCAAAACGCCGAATGCCACGTCTGTCTGGCCGATGGAAAGCGTCCCGTCCGCTTCGCCGCTCCATCCCTGCCGCGAGTGATAGGCCAGCTTCGGCACATCGATATCGAATTTTCTCAGCCGTTCACCTTCGACTTCGAACGTCACTTTCACGTGTTCAGGCATGTCGCCGCGGGTGGTCAGCACGGAAACTCTGGCGGCCCGCAACTGGCGGCGGATCCTGTCCGCAAGCCGGTTCAACACTTCATGGTCGAGTTTTTGGCCAACTACGCTGTCTATGTCATGACGCAGATCGGCGGTAAGACGAGACGCCCACTTCCCGGACACCCGAACGCTCTCCACCGTGTACCGGGAATTGACGTTCAGGTCCGGGTCTTCGCTCCAGGCGAATAATGGCGCTGCGATCAGGGCGAGAACTGCTGCGCGAAACATACGGCAGGAGCGAAGCACGTAAGAAGCCGTGCGTATCTGATTGAATAACAATTATATAACGCCCGGAACAGTGTGATGGCCAATCACACCTGTAGCGCGCGCATCGCTTCCCGATGAGAAGCGTCTGCGCTCAGTACCGGTTTTGGCCGCGTTTTACGGCCGTTGACTCGGAGCTCCTGCTGATCCGGCTTCGAGCCGCGCCGCTTTATGCGCCGAGCGCCTGATGCGCGGCTTTCGCGCCGCGCTCCCGGGCGGCGGAGCGAACCGCATCAGCCGAGTTCACGATCAGCAGTCGTCGGCCAAGCCGTATCAGCCCGCGACGCGCCAGCGCGTTGAGCGTGGTTGACGTGGTCTCGCGCGTCGCGCCAATCAGACTCGCAAGTTCGCTTTGCGACAGCGGCAAGGCGTACTCCTGCCCGTTTACGGCGTTGATGCCGAAGGTCGTCGAAAGCGATCCCAGATAATGCAAGATGCGGGACTCGACGTCATTCAGGCACAGCAGCGAGATTTTTTGCTCCAGCTCGCGCTGGCGCTGGATCAAGGCCTCCGAGAGGTGACGCCAGACTTCCGGCCGCGATTCGCAGAATTGCAGAAACACGTCTCGCGGAACCTCATACACGACGCCTTCCTGCATCACCTCCGCCCACAGCCCGCGTTGCCCGCCGACGTACAGCGCCTGCTCACCGAAGATCTGACCTGGACCGACGATGCTGACAAGAACCTCTTTACCGTCCTCGGAGCGTTTGATGGTTTTCACGTAACCCGATTCGACGAAGAATACGCTGTCGGCCGTCGCGTCGCCCGCAAAGAGCGTCATTGCGCGGCGCGTGGGCGCGTGTCTCCGAACGCCTTCGAGTTGAAGTAATTCGTCGCGGATTAATCTTGACAAGCCTGCGCTCATAACATTGTCAGAACATTATATGACTTACAAGACTTCAGTGAAGCAGAATATAAAAAAAATTTTACGTTCCGGCCTGCTTTCGCAGGCGGCTGGCGAGCGCTCCCGCAGCGCGGAACTCTGGTTCGAGATCTGCGGTGGACAGTTTCGCCTGATAATCGTTCAGCTTAGCAATTAATTGCTCAAGCGCGTCGTTAATGTGCCTCCCATTGGTAACAATGATGTCACGCCAGACATCCCAGGGGCTCATGGCAAGCCTCGTTAGTTCTATGACGGCTGGACCAGCGACTTCCGTCGCGTCGTCGCGCTCGCTCAGCAAAGACGCGAGCGCTGTGGACAGCAGTTGTGGAACGTGCGACACCAGGGCCGTCCTGCGGTCGTGCTCTTCAGCATCGAGTACGACCAGTTGGGCGCCAATCCGCTCGAGCCATTCGCGAAATTGCGCGGCGGCAGGCTCATCCAGATCGCTCCGCCGGCGCGGCGTCAGCACGTAGGGACGGCCGCGAAACAGAGATGCGTCAGCGGCTGCAACGCCGCGGGTCTCCTTTCCCGCCATCGGATGTCCTCCAATGAACAGAGCCCGGCTGACCCGATCCCGCGCCGCCGACATGATTTGCGCCTTCGTGCTCCCGGCATCTGTAATGAGCGTTTCTGGCCGCGCGCGATCGCCGATCTCGGTCAGCGCATCGATGATCGAGAGGATCGGTTGCGCCAGATAAATCAGGTCCGCGCGTTCCGCCGCCTTCTGAAGCGTCACGCCTTCATCAATCACGCCCATGCGCATGGCGGTTTCTATAGTGGCCGGCGAGCTCACGCCGAGAATGGTTCCGCGGAAACCGGCTTCGCGGATCGCCAGAGCGAAAGAGCCGCCGATCAGTCCCACGCCGGCGATAGCGACCGTATCCATCCGTCAGATGGTCCGTCCCACGGCCTGCGCAATGATCCGCAACTGCGACATGAGCTCCGTGAACTGTTCGGGGCGCAGCGACTGGGCTCCGTCGCTCAGGGCATGATCGGGATCATGGTGTACTTCCACCAGGATGGCGTCCGCGCCCGCGGCCACGGCGGCGCGCGCCATAGGCAGCACCTTGTCCCTGCGTCCGGTCCCATGCGACGGATCGGCCGCCATCGGCAGGTGCGACAGTTTCTTCACCACCGGGATCGCCGAGATGTCCATGGTATTGCGCGTGTAGGTTTCGAAGGTTCGGATGCCGCGCTCACACAGGATCACGTCGTAGTTGCCGCCGCTTAAGATATATTCGGCCGAGAGCAACAGTTCCTCGATCGTCGCGGAAATGCCGCGCTTGAGAAGAACGGGTTTCGAGGTGGTTCCGATCGCTTTCAACAGATTGAAATTCTGCATGTTGCGCGCGCCGACCTGGAGGATGTCGACGTAGTCGCACATCATGCTCAGTTGCGACGGATCCATGACTTCGCTGATCACCAGAAGTCCGTTCCGGTCGGCTGCCTCGCGGATTAGCCGCAGGCCCTCTTCGCCCAGGCCTTGAAAACTCCAGGGCGAACTGCGTGGTTTGAACGCGCCGCCGCGGATCACCGTGGCGCCAGCTTTGGCGACCATCTCCGCGATGCATTCGATCTGGTCGCGATTTTCGATGCTGCACGGCCCCGCCATGGCGACGATGCGGTCGCCGCCGAACTCCACGCCCCCCACCTTCACTACCGTGCCGTCAGGGCGGAAGGTGCGGCTCGCCAGCTTGTATGGGGACATGATGCGGTGGCACTCCTTCACGCCCTCCATCACTTCGAAGTCTGCCGGGTCGAAGTCGTCCATGGGTCCCACGCCGCCGAGCACCGTATGCACCACCCCGGTGGAGCGGTGAATCGTAAAGCCCAGCTTCACCAGCCGGTCGATCACTGCCTGAATCTGCGCCTCGGTGGCGCCCGCCTGCATCACTACCAGCATTGCTATTCCTCAATATTCCCGGCGGCTTCGCGATGCGCCGGTTCGACGTCTTGCGCACGGTCGCTGTCCAGCATCTGTTCCCGCTGGATGCTGCGCATCTCATCGATAATCCGCTCGAACACGCGCCGTACGGCGTCCGCCGCCAGGGGGCCGCGATTGTGTGAGACGACATTCGCAAACACCTGGTCCTCCCGGTTCGGCTCATAGATTGGCAGCGACAGCGCCTGTTTGATGCGTCCGATCTCCTCGACGATGCTGGTGCGCAGGTTGAGCAACTTCAGCAGCCGCAAGTCGACTTGGTCAATGCGCCGCCGGCATTCGGCCAGTCGCGCAAGACCATCTTGTTCCGCCTTGGTCATGTGTTCCGCCTCAACCCTGCCGCCAGCTCGCGCGCGAATTCTTCCATCTTCTGTTCGAGCGCCGGACTGTTGCGGTTCTCTTCAATCACCCGTACGAATGCGCTGCCCACGACAGCGGCATCGGCGATTTGCGCAACCTCGGCGACATGCTCCGTCCGCGAAATGCCGAATCCCACTGCAACCGGCAGATCGGTCAAGGCGCGCATCGAGGCAACCAGCGGCCGCACGCTTTCTGAGAGCGATGTTCGCTCGCCCGTTACGCCCGTGCGCGACACCAGATAGACAAACCCGCTCGAATACTCCGCGACCATGCGCAGCCGCTCCGGCGTGCTGGTCGGCGCTCCTAAGAAGATCGTATCCAGCCCGGCGGAGCGCAGGGCGGGGACATGCCGCTGCGCCTCTTCCACGCTCAGATCGGTCAACAGTGCGCCATCCACGCCAGCCTGGAGAGCATCCTGGGCCAGCCGCTCAAATCCGTAGCGCAACAGCGGGTTCAGATAGCTGAACAGCACCATCGGGATCTGTGAGGACTGGCGAATTTCGCGGGCGATCCCGAGCACCCTGGCGACGGTGGTCCCCGCGCGCAGGGCGCGGTCCGACCCGCGCTGGATCACCGGTCCGTCCGCGATCGGATCCGAGAACGGCACGCCGAGCTCGATCAGATCAGCGCCGCCGCGTTCGAGCGCAGCGACAATCCGCGCTGTGTACTCCGGCGAGGGGTCTCCGGCGGTGATGTACGCGATCAGGCCGGCTCGCCCTTCGCCTTTGAGCCGCTCAAACAATGAGCGAATTCGGGTCGGCGGCATCCAGCTCCGGGAGGTTCTCTCGATAGATATCTGTGTCTTTGTCGCCACGGCCGGAAACATTAATTACGAAAATCTCGTTTTTCGCCTCGGGCGCCTGCCGGACCGCTTCCGCCACTGCATGCGCGGATTCGAGAGCCGGAAGGATGCCCTCGGTGCGCGCCAGCAGTCTGGCGGCCTCAAGCGCCTCCGCGTCGCGAGCATTCACATATTCCGCCCGCCCTCGATCATGCAACCACGCATGCTCCGGTCCGACCAGCGCGTAG
The DNA here is from genome assembly GCA_035652975.1 of Bryobacteraceae bacterium. GTDB lineage: Bacteria > Acidobacteriota > Terriglobia > Bryobacterales > Bryobacteraceae > TMP-7. Next base: position 91,308 of record DASRCT010000091.1, read on the forward strand.
TCGAGGCCCGCCGAAATGGAGTGCGTCAGCGAAACCTGGCCGTCGTCGTTCTGGAGCAGGTAGCTGTAGGCGCCATGCAGCACCCCGGGCGCGCCGCCTGAGAAACGCGCCGCGTGATCGCCGAGCGCCCCGCTCCGTCCGCCCGCTTCAACTCCGATCAGGCGGACCGGCTGGTCCGCAACAAACGCAGAAAACATTCCAATCGCGTTGCTGCCGCCCCCAACGCAGGCAAACACCCGGTCTGGCAGCCTGCGCTCGCGCTCCAGAATCTGGCGCCGGGTCTCGTCGCCGATCACGCGATGGAAATCGCGAACCATCAGCGGATACGGGTGCGCTCCCAGCGCCGACCCGAGCAGATAGTGCGTCGATTCGACATTCGTCACCCAATCGCGCA